>NZ_SCML01000058.1 GCF_005503365.1 Hydrogenophaga sp. 2FB | reverse complement strand
CCGGCAAGGGTGGGGCGTGAAGGGAAGAGGGCGACGACATGCTGCGGGCTCCTGAACGGGGAACAAAAGGCGGAGAGGCATGTGCTTTGCAGCGCAAGCGTCTCCCGGGCTTTTGTCCCTCCGTGGAGCCACACGATCGTGGCCGACTGCTCTCGGACCAGACAGCTTCGTTTCGGTCAGTTGGTGGTGGTCGTTCAACTGACGGTCGCGAAGCCCGGAACCCTAGCGGTCTTCAAGGCTGGCGGTGTGCTGGGCACAGCGCCTCTCTGGTTTGGACTCAGCAATATTGATGCCAGCTGCGTTCGCATGGCGTCAGGCCACCGCCCGGCCGTCGGCAAACCGCTGCAAAAACTGCCGCCCCCGCTCGGTACTCGGCGCGGAAAAGAACTGCTCGGGCGTCCCGGTCTCCACCACCACGCCCCGGTCCATGAACACCACGCGGTTCGCCACATCGCGCGCAAACGCCATCTCGTGCGTCACCACCACCATGGTCATGCCCTCGCGTGCCAGGTCGCGCATCACGGCCAGCACCTCGCCGACCAGCTCGGGATCGAGCGCGCTGGTGGGTTCGTCGAACAGCATCAACGCGGGCTTCATCGCCAGCGCACGCGCAATACCGACGCGCTGCTTCTGACCGCCCGAGAGTCGGGCCGGGAACACGTCGCGCTTGTCGAACAGGCCCACGCGCTGCAGCAGTGCTTCGGCTTCGGCGAGTACCTCGTCTTTGGGGCGGTGCTGCACGTGCAGCGGCGCTTCCATCACGTTCTGCAACACGGTCAGGTGCGGCCACAGCGCGAACTGCTGGAACACCATGCCGATGCGCGTGCGCACCTGCGCGAGCTGCTTGTCGTTCATCACCACGCCGCCCGAGGTGACGCCGACGGGTTGGCTGTCGAGCAGCACGCGGCCACCATCGGGACGCTCCAGCCAGTTGATGCAACGCAGCAGCGTGGACTTGCCCGAGCCTGAGGGCCCGAGCAGGCACACGGTCTCGCCGCGTTGCACGCTGAAGGAAATGTCTTCCAGCACGCGCAGGCTGCCGAAGCTCTTGTTGAGCGACACGACGCTGAGGAGGGGAACGAGCGTGGACATGGTCGACCGGTCTTGAAGAGGTGAAAGAACTCAGCGGCGCGCTTCGGCCAGGTGCCCGACGGCCGAGACGCCGACCTCCACCACCAGGCACAGTGCCCAGTACAGCAGCACGGCGGTGACGAAGGCCGCGAACGGAATGAAGTGGCGCGACTGGATGGAGTTCACCGCGTTGGTCAGCTCGGGCAGCGTGATGATGGTGAGGAAGGCGCTGTCCTTGATGATCTGGATCACCTGGTTGCCCAGCACCGGCGCCGACGACAGCGCCAGCGGCGGCAGCACGATGCGGCGGAACAGGCCGAAACCGCTGTAGCCGAACGCGATGCCGGCTTCGACGATTGCGCGCGGTTGTGACGTCCACGCCGCGCGCAGGATTTCCGCCATGTAGGCCGCGTGGTAGACCGTGAGCGCGAACAGGCCCGCGCTCCACGCGTCGAACTGCAGGCCGAGCGAGGGCAGGCCGTAGTACACGATGTAGGCGAACAGCAGGAAGGGCGTGCAACGTGCGGCGTCCACGAACAGCTTGGCGGGCGCCGACAGCCACCGCCTCGGGCTCATCAGCAGCGTGGAGAGCAGCGAGCCCAGCAGCAGCCCGGCGAGCGCAGCCAGCAACGACAACAGCACGGTGTTGCCCAGGCCCGAGAGCAACAGCCCGCGCTCGGACCACACGGTGATGAAGTCGTTCATCATGCGGCGGCCTCGCGCCGCGCCATGCGGCGCTCCACCCAGCGCTGTGCGCTCACCAGCGCAAAGATGATGGGGATGTAGATCGCCAACGCCACCATCAACGGCGGCAGCGGTTCGTAGGTTTGCGCGCCGACGCGCACGGCGGCGCGTGTGATGTCGACCACGCCCACCACCGCCAGCACGGGCGTGAGCTTGATCAACAAGGACATCTCGTTGATGAGCCCCGGCATGGCGGTGCGCGCGATCTGCGGCAGCACGATGCGGCGCAGGCGCAGCACGCGCCCCATGCCGACGGACTGCGCGGCCTCGATCTGGTCTTTCGGCAAGTCCAGCAACGCAGCGCGCCAGACCTCGCAGTTGAAGGCCGCGGTGTTGAGCGTGAGGGCCAGCAGGCCCGCGGTCATGGGCCCCATCGAAATGCCGGCGCTGGGCAGCGCGAAGAACAGCAGCAGCACCAGCGTGACCAGCGGCGTGGCGCGAAGCAGGCTCACGGTCACCGCCACCGCCTGGTTGAGCAGCGGCACTTTTCCCCAGCGCAACAGCGCCAGACCCAGCCCGAGCGGCAGGCCGAGCGCGATGCCGGCGATCGACAGCAGCAGCGTGGTCCACGCGCCGCTGAAGATCGTCAGGACATCGGCGGAACTCATGTTCAGTTCGTGGGCGTGTAGCTCACCGGCAGGTTGAACGATTCGCCGAACCACTTCTTCTGCAACGCTGGCATCACGCCGTTGGCCTTCTGCGCGGCGATGAACTCGTTCATGAATTTCTGCAGGTCGGTGTTGCCCTTCTTCATGGCCCAGGCCGGGTACGCGTTGCCCGACACCGCCTGGCCCAGCTCGAACACCGCCGGCTTCTCGGCCGCCAGTGCCTTGAGGTTGATGACGGTGTTGATCACGTAGTCGGTGCGCTTGAGCGCGAGGTCCTGGTAGGCCTCGGGGTACGACGCGTATTCCACGACCTTGCCGATCTTGCCGCCGTCTTTGGCCAGCATGGCCTGCAGCTCGGGCAGGCGGCTCAGGAAGGCGCTGCCGGTCTGCACGCCCACGGTCTTGCCGTTCAGGTCTTTGATGGACTTGATGCTGCTGTCGTCCTTGCGCTTCACGTAGTAGTGCGTGGCGTCGGCAATCGGGCTGCTGAAGTCGAGCGACTGTGTGCGTTCCTTGGTCATGAGGATGGCGCTGATCGCGATGTCGTACTTGCCCGTTGCCACGCCAGCCAGGATGCCGGGCCAGGGCAGGATTTCCTGGCGGATCTCGAAGGGCGCGTATTTGCGCAGCGCGTCGACCATCTCGTGGTTGAAGCCGGCGGGCTTGCCGTCCTTGATGAACTCGAAGGGCTTGAAGTCGTCTTCGGTGACGACGACCAGGTAACCGCGCTTCTTGATCTCGGCGAGGTCGGCGGCCTGCGCCGTGCCGGCCCACAGGGCGAGCGGGAGCAGCAAGGCGGCGAGCACGCCGCGTCGGCTGAACGGGGTGGTGGATGGCATGGTGAAGCTCCTGAAGGATGAAGGGACGTTGGTGTCGAGTGCTTTCTCTTCAGCGCAATTTGCATGCCCACGCGCGCGGTGTTGGGTGAAGCGGAAACCAGGAGAACCTCATGTGCAGGGGCGCAAAAAATCCACCCGCTTCGAGCAAGGTGCATGCGCCGGGGCGCGCACGGGCGCGGTGCGTTGCTGCGCTTCAGTCGGGTGCGTGCCACTCCAGCACGCGCCAGTCGTGCGGCAGGCCGTGGCACTTCACCAACGCGTCCGCATGGCTCGCGCGCTGCAGCGTGCAGTCGATGGCGCGGCCTTCGAGCGCGGGCTGAGTCGCGCGTTCGATGGTCCACACGTTGTCGCTCCAGACGCCGAACGCGATCGCAAAATCGAGCAGCGTTTCGGCCGCATCCGGATGGCGCTGCACCACCTCGGCCAGCGTGTCGTCGGGCGCGGTGTCGGCGGGCCATGTTGCGGCGCGCGGACGCAGGTGCATCAGGTACCGACCGCTCACCAGCAAGCGCTCGGCCGTGGGTTCACCGGCCGCGTTCAGCGCGGCGAGCGCAATGCGCTGGCCCACCGAGCCGGGCAGGCGTTCCCACACCTCGAGGTAGATGCCATGGATGCCTGTTTCGATCACGCGCTCGGGTGTTTCGAACACCATGTGGCCGGCATCGGGCGTGCTGCGCGGGGGCTGGAAATCGATGGTGCGTTGCCAGGTGCAGACCTCGGGCAGCGCGGGGTCGGGCCACGTGATCGCGGTGGTGCCGCCAAAGCCTTGTTGTTGTGCGAGACCGGTGGGTGAGGTGCGGTGTGCATCGGCCGGCACGCGCAGGTCGCCGTGCCACAGGCCCGTCTGCAGCCAGTGCACCCAGGTGGTGGTGTCCCGGCCCTCGGGGGTTTCGAGCAGGGTGCGTTGCCACACACCGTGGTACGCATCGGGGACGGAGGTGTGCGATGCGGTCGTCATGGTGTGGGCGAGGTTTCGACCGAATCAGCGCGCACGGACACAGGTTCAGCTCGCACAGGCGTGAGTTCGTCCACCACCTCAGCCGTGCTGCGCACGCGCCCGAAGATGCCGCCTTCCACGTCGATCATGGCCAGCGCGGGCGCCTGCAACGCGGGGTTGCTCGCGGCCGTGGCGTCGCTCACCACCGTGCAGACAAAGCCCCGGTCCACCGCCTCGCGCAGCGTGGAGTGCACACAGACCTCGGTGGTCACGCCGCAGAGGATGAGCCGGTCCACGTGGTGCTCGGCCAGCAGTGGCGCGAGGCGCGTCTGGTGGAAGGCGCCGTAGCCCGGCTTGTCGATCACGAACTCGCCCGGCGCGGGCTTGAGCGCATCCACGAAATCGTGGCCCTGTTCACCACGCACCAGCAAACGGCCGAGCGGCCCTTCGCTGCCGATGGCCGCGCCCGCCGCCACGCTGCGCGCGAGCTTGGCGGAAGGGCAGTCGCTCAGGTCGGGCAGGTGGCCTTCGCGTGTGTGCACCACCACGAGGCCGTTGGCGCGCGCAGCGACCAGCAGTTGCTGGATGTGCGCAATGGGTTGGCGCAAGCGCTGCACGTCCATGCCCGCGGTGTCGGCATACCCGCCGGGACTGCAGAAGTCGCGCTGCATGTCGATGACGATCAACGCCGCGGTCATTGCACAGGTCTTTCGAAACCGGAGCGCAGGGCCTCGGCCATGCGGCGCGCCACTTCGTCGGCGAGCAGTTTTCCCTTGACCGCATCGGAGTCTTTGGCCGATGAGAGCACGCCCGAGGCGGGCACCCAGTCGGTGCGCGGCGGGTACATGTCGTAGGGCGGAAAGTCGGCCGGACCGTCGTCGGACAGCAGGTCCATGCGCACGAGATTCGGGTGGTAGTGCAGCATCATGGATGTCTCCAGCACGGCGGCGTGTTCCAGCGCAAAGCCGGGGAAGCCGTCGCGGAACACGTCGCCCAGGGTGTCGGGTGTCATGAAGTCCCAGTACTCCAGGCGCATCACCTGCAGCTTCGCGTCGGGGCCGAGGTCTCGCAGACCGAGGTCGATGCCTTCGATCAGGAACCACTGGTTTTCATAGTGGCCGTTGACGATGACGAGTTTCGTGAGGCCGTGCCGCGCAAACTCGCGCACGGCATCGCGCACCTGGCCGATCAGTGTGGCAGCGTCTACGCTGGTGGTGCCGCAGAAGTGTTGTCCGCCCCCGCACTTGGGCTGCGACTTGTAGCCGTACGACAGCGTCGGCGCCACCAGGCCACCGACGAGCGCGGCGGTGTCGGCGGCGACGGCGCTGGAGAGCAGTCCGTCGGTGCCCAGCGGCAGGTGTGGGCCGTGTTGTTCGAGCGCGCCCACGGGCAGCAGCACGGGCGGTTGGTCTTGTTGCACGCGGGTCTGGTAGTCCACCCACGAGAGCTGGTTCATCCACACGGTGTTGTTCATGTTTTCATCCTCCTGTTGTCGTCGCGGGTTGTGTTGTGGGCGCCGGTGTGCGGCCGCTGTCGAGCGCTTCCACCAGCGCAGCCACTGCAATGAGCGTGCCGCCGGCCCAGCCCAGCGGGGTCAGTGTTTCGCCGCCGAACCAGAGCGCGGTGAGCACGGCCACCACGAGTTCGGCCAGCAGGATCACACCGGCGCGGCTGCTCTCCAGGTGCGTCACGCCGAACTGCCAGGTGGCGGTGGCCAGCAGCAGCCACACGAATCCATACGCCAGCACCGCGAGCCACACGCCTGCCGGCATGGATGGCACGCCATGGCCGAGCGCGGTGGTGAGCATGAGCGAGATCGCGCCACAGCCCACGAACACGGCAAAGGTTTTGCTCTGCATCGGCACGCGCTGCGCGGCGCGGGCGATCAGGTTGTTGCCCGCAAAGGCCAGGCCGGCGGACAGCGCGAGCAGGTCCGACACCGAGAGCGTGAGATCCACCGCGCCCGGCCCGCCCAGCACCATCCACAGGCCGACGATGGCGGCGAGCACGGCGGCCCAGCGCGTGGGTGGAATGGGCTCCTTCAAAAACAACCAGCCGCCCAGCACCGACCACACCGGCGAGAGGTAGAACAGGAACATCACGCGCACCACGTCGCCCGCCATGAGCGCGTTGACGAACGAGGTGTTGGCCCAGCCGCCGACCAGCGCGAGCGCCAGCAGGAAACCCCAGTGCGCGCGCCACGCCGCGCGCTCGCGCCAGATGAAGACCAGCGCGCACAGGCCCACCGCACCGTACGACACGAGCGAGACCACCGGCCCGCTCAGTCCCTGCGCGATGAACCACTTGAGCGGTATCCACGACAGGCCCCAGAGCGAGGCGGAGAAGAGCAGCACGCCGGTGGCGAGGCGGTCCGAAGGGTTGGCGAACAGCGACATGCGGCGACCGTTCAAGGCATGGCGGAGCCGCCGTTCGGCCCCAACACCTGACCGCAGTAGAAGCGCGACAGATCGGACGCGAGGAACAGCGCGGTGGCCGCGATTTCTTCCGGCTCGGCCACGCGGTGCAGCGGAATGGCGAGTTCCTTTTCCATCCACTCGGCACTCATGTTCTCCAGCGAGACCATGGCCGTGTTCACCGGGCCCGGGGCGATGGCGTTGACGCGGATGCCGTGCGGTGCGAACTCGCGCGCCAGCGAGCGCGTGAGGCCGATCACGCCGGCCTTGGCGGTGCAGTAGGGCGCGTAGTTCTCGCGGCCGAGGATGCCGAGGTCGGAGGCCAGGTTGACGATGACGCCACTGCCCCGCGCCACCATGCCGGGAAGTGCCGCGCGCGCGGTGAGGAACACCGACTTCAGGTCGACGCCGAGCATGCGGTCCCAGTCGTCTTCGGTGGTGTCGAGGAACGGCTTCTCCTGGATGATGCCGGCGTTGTTGACGAGGATGTGGAGTTCGCCCGCCTCATCCACCATCCGCTGCACATCGGCGGCGTGGCTTACATCGGCGTCGATGGCGAAGGCCTCTCCACCCGCCGCCACGATGGCGGTCACCACGGCCTGCGCGGCTTCGGGTTGGCGCAGGTGGTTCACCACCACGCGCGCGCCGGCCTGCGCGAACAGCAGCGCGGTGGCGCGGCCGATGCCGGTGGCCGCGCCAGTGACCAGCGCGGTCTTGCCTTGCAGAGAGATCGTGGTCATGCCATCACCTCGCCATGGCTGGCCACCAGGCATTGCCCGGTGAGCGGGGCCGCGCCGTCGCTGGCGAGGAAGAGGAACACGCCGGCCAGGTCTTCGGGCGTGAGCATCACGGGCATGGCCTGCTTCGACAGAATCTCGCGTTCCACCTCGGCCTCACTGCGGCCCTGCTCCTGCGCCATGGCGGTGAGCGAGCGCAGCGCGGCGGCGGTGCGCACCCAGCCGGGGCACACCGCGTTGACGCGGATGCCGCGCGGGCCTAGCTCCAGGGCGAGCGAGCGCGTGAGGCCGACCACCGCGTGTTTGCTCGCGGCATACGCCGAGAACCCGGCCACGCCGATGCGGCCCCAGATGGACGACTGGTTGATGACGCTCGCGCCACGGGGCAGCAGCGGCAACAGCGCGTGCGTGAGGCGCACCATGGAGCCGACGTTGTTGTCGAGCAGGCTGGACCAGCGCGCCATCGCGCCGGGCGCTTCGTCGGAAAGTGGTGTGGGGTACTCGGTGCCGGCGTTGTTGATCAGCACGTCGAGCTGGCCCCACCGCTCGCGCACTTGCATCGCGATGCGCGCGATCTGCGTGGCGTCCCCCAGGTCGCACACGGCCGCGGTGGCGTCGAGTTCGGCGCTGAGCATGGACAGGCTCGTGTCGGCCCGGTCGAGCAACATCAGCCGCGCGCCTTGCGCCGCAAAGGCCCGCGCCAACGCGCTGCCGATGCCACCGGCTGCACCGGTGAGCAGCACGGTCTTGCCCTGCAGGCCGTAGCTGAGCGCGGCCATGTCAAACAGCGGTGAGGAACGAGACGCCCACCGCACCGAGGAACCCATCGGCCCGACCCGGCGTTCCCGGTGGCTGCACGCTGCCGTAGTTGCTGGCCAGCACGCGCTTGACGCGGTTGATGTGAAAGCTGCGCAGCAGCTCGCGCACGGTGACCACCTGCGCGTAGTCGTTCGGGTACAGCTCGCGGTGGAAGGCCGGCAGGCGGTACCAGGGCGCGGTGGGGCGCTCGTGGTGGGCATTGTGAAAACCGAAGTTGAGCCACACCAGGTTGAGCCATTTCGCGTCGAGGCTCACCACGTCGCTGAAGGTGTTGGCCTGCTCGTAGGCGCGGTCGCGCACCTTGTCTTTCGGGATCGGCGTGTCGTCCAGGATCGGATACGCGTCGTAGGTGTGCTGAAAACAATCGGCAAAACGCAGCACGGTCACGAAGACCAGGAAGGCCACAAAGTACAGCGCCAATGCCTTGAGCGACCACCAGCCGAGCAGCGCCAGCGCGGCAATGCGGATGAGCGCGATGCCGACCACGCGACCGCGCGCTGCCTTCTTCTTGTCGCCCATGAAGGGCATGGCGATCACGAAGCCGCGCATGACGAATTCCACCGCCGGGATGTAGGCCCATTCCAGCGCCAGCACCACGCGGCGCACCATGGGGTGCGCGCGCAGGAAGGCTTGCGCGTCGAAGGTGATGACGTCGGCGCGCTCGACGTGGTGGCGCATGTGCTTGCGGCGCAGGTCGGCGAAGCTGGCGTAGCAGCTGCCGTTGATCCAGCTCATCAGCGTGCCCCAGCGGTCGTTGGCCTGCGCGGTGCGAAAAATCGCGTTGTGCGCGAACTCGTGGATGAAGTAGGCCGACCACACCAGTGTCTGCGCCACCAGCAGCACGCCCAGCGTGTTGAGCCAGCCGTTGGCCTGACCGAGCAGGGCGATGCCCACGGGCCAGCCGAGCACGGTGAAGGCAAGGGCCGCGACGTTGGGCCACACGCCGTCTTCATAACGGAATATCGGTTTCATGGAGTTGCTTTCGTTCGAACCACGCACGCACCGCACCAGCGCCTGCGTGGCGCCGGCACGGCGGCCCCGGGGCTTACTTGGCGGCGGCGAGGGCCTTGACGAGGCCGGCGTCGAAGGTGGCTTCGATAGCGGGGACCGCGGTGATCTGGCCCTTGGCCTTGAGCAGCTGGCCGATGATGTCGCCGCTGGCGTAGTACGACGTGGTTTCCTTCGCGGGCAGGAAGGCCTTGGGCATCTCGGCGAGCGGGATGTTGTAGACGCCGCTGAGCTGTTCCTTCACCTCGGCGGCGGACACGCCCATGAACTTGCCGATGATCTTGTGTGCCTCGGCTGGCTTGGCTTTCATGTAGGCCATGCCATCCAGGTAGGCCTTCATGATGTTGGTGATGTCGGCCGGCTTGGCCTTGATGACCTTGTCGTCGAACACCAGCACATCGGCGATCAGGCCGGGCGCGTTTTTCGACGAGAACACGACCTTGAATTTCTTGCCGCCGCCCTGGCCGAGGATCTGCGAGAGGCTGGGTTCGTAGGTCACGCCGATCGGCAACTGGCCCGAGGCCATGGCCGCGGGCACGGCTTCGGGCGTCATGTTCACAGCGGTAATGTCCTTCTCGCTCAGGTTCACCGTCTTGAGCGCGTACGAGAGCAGGAAGTCGCTCGGTGACAGCGGGTTGTAGCCGATCTTCTTGCCCTTGAAGTCCGCCACCTTGGTGATGCTGCTGTCGGCCACGATGGCGTCGCCGCCGTTGGAATAATCGATCGGCATCACCACCTTCATGTTGCGGCCCGCCGCGACCTGGCCCACCACCTGGTCATAGGTCAGCATGCCACCGTCCACCGCGCCCGAAGCGATGGCCGCCGGGATCAGCGCTGGGTCGTTGAAGACCTGCAGCGAGACCTTGAGCTTGTACTTCTTGTAGAGGTCCAGTGCCTCGGCCACGTAGAACGGGCCATAGCCGATCCACACCACCGTGGCGATCTTCATCGGGGCCGGTGCTTGCGCGAACGCACCGGTGGTGGCCAACGACAGGGCCAGGCCCAGGACGGGCTTGAGGAAGTGGTTGCGCCGCGAGGTGGAGCGCAGGCTGGTGGATGCAGAGAGAACGGTGCTTTTCATCAGGGGACTCCATGGGTTGGTGGGACGCGCAGGAAGAACCGATCTGTGATCGTTCTCCCGGGCTTTTATCCCTCCGTGGAGCCTGCGATGAGGCCGGCACACTCTCGGACCAGACACCACGAGCCATCTCGTGATCGGAACCCTAGTGCACCTGAATGTCGAGCTGTCTCGGGACGGACCCCAGATCGCTCTTCTTGCTGTTTCTTCAGCAGCAGAAAGCGTGCCAGCTGTTTTTGCGGACGGATGCGGGGACATGCACCAAAACAAGCGGCCGATGGGCATCGGAAGCTGCCATCCGGTGCGCGGGACCGCCCGCCCTTGGTGCGGCTAGCGCGGGCCTGTGACGCGCCAGACCACGTTGCCCACGTCGTCGGCCACGAGCAGCGCGCCCTGGCGGTCGATCGCCACGCCCACTGGCCGGCCCCGGGCCTTGCCGTCGGTGTCCAGAAAACCGGTCAGCACGTCCACCGGCGGCCCGCTGGGCTGGTCACCGGTGAAGGGCACGTAGATCACCTTGTAGCCGCTGGGGGGCTTGCGGTTCCACGAGCCGTGCTGGCCGACGAACATGCCGGTGGCCGCGAACGGCCCGCCCAGGGTGTTGCCGCGCGCGGAGGCCAGGCCGAGCGAGGCCGTGTGGTTGCCCAGCGCGTAGTCGGGCTTGACGGCGCTGGCCACCAGGTCGGGGCGCGGCGGCTGCGGCCGTGTGTCCACGGTCTGCCCGTAGTAGCTGTACGGCCAGCCGTAGAAAGCGCCGTCGCGCACCGAGGTCATGTAGTCGGGCACCAGGTCGGAGCCGAGTTCGTCGCGCTCGTTGACCGAGGTCCACAGCGTGTTGCCTTGCCACGCCATGCCGACCGGGTTGCGCAGGCCGGTGGCGAAGAGCCGGCCCTGGCCGGTGGCGCGGTCGAACGCCCAGATCGCCGCGCGGCCTTCTTCGTGTTGCATGCCGTGTTCCGCCACGTTGCTGTTCGAGCCCACGGAGACGTACAGCCGGCTGCCATCGGCGCTGGCGATCAAGCCCTTGGTCCAGTGGTGGTTCAGCGCGCCGCCGGGCAGGCCGGCGACCTTCACCACGGGGCCGCTGGCTTTCGTGTCGCCGACCTGGTAGGGCACTTTCACCAGCGCGTCGGTGTTGGCAATGAACAGCTCATTGCCCACCAGCGCCATGCCGATGGGCGAGTTGAGGTTGTCCAGGAACACCGAGCGCATCTCGGCGATGCCGTCGCCGTCGGCGTCGCGCAGCAAGGTGATGCGGTTGGCGCTGGGCGTGGCGGCGCCGGCGCGCTGCATCACCCGGCCCATGATCTTGCCCCGGATGCCGAGCAGTTCGGCGCGCAGCGGGCGTTCGGGTGCGTTGGACTCGGCCACCAGCACGTCGCCATTGGGCAGCACGTGGAGCCAGCGCGGGTGATCGAGCCCGCCCGCGAACGGGCGCACCGTGGTGCCGCTGGCGGCGGTGGGCATCTGCCCGGCCTGCCAGGGCTGGGCGGTGGCGACCTTGACGGTGGGGATCAGCCGCTTGGCCGGCGCGGGCAGTTCGGGGTGGGGTCCGTAGCCGCTCTCCACCGGCAGCTTGGCCGTGTGACCGCAGGCGCTCAGCATCAGCGCGGCGGTCATGAGGAGGGACAGATGCCAGGCGTGCGGGGCCGTGACGAGGGGGGCGGAGATCATGGAAGCCTCCTTGTTGTTCGGAGATGGGGCTTTTGAAGCTAGAACCGACGCACCCTGGTGTCTGTGCGCTGTCCCACCAAGCGGCGGACGATGTCGCCCCCGTCTGGGACAATCGCGCTTTGCCTCCGCGTCCAGCATGTCCGCCACCACCCTCGAGCCCTCTCCCGACAACGACACCGCCGCCGCCGAGCCCGTGGCCGGCCCGCTGGCGCGCGAAGCCTTGGCATTGGCCGCGTTCGACCACGTGGTGGCGCACGCCGCGGGCTACCGCGCTCGCCCCGGCCAGCGCGAAATGGCCGCGCACATCGCGCACACGCTCTCGGGCGTGACGCTGGGCGACGGCGCGGTGGCCAGCGACGCGGCGCTGCCCGCGCGTGGCATCGCGGTGGTGCAGGCCGGCACGGGCGTGGGCAAGTCGGCGGCGTACGCGTCCACGGTCATCCCGCTCGCGTTGGCGCAGCAGAAGCGCGTGATCATCAGCACCGCCACCGTCGCGCTGCAGGAACAGCTGATCGCCAAGGACCTGCCCGCGCTCGCCGCGACGCTGCCCGAGCCCTTCACCTACGCCCTGGCCAAAGGGCGCGGGCGCTACGTGTGCCGCCTGAAGCTGGACCAGCTCAGTGGCGGCGACGCGGCCAGTGCGGACCTGTTCGAGAGCGACGACACGTCGCCCGCCGACACCAGCGCGTCCGGCATCGCGGCGCAAGCCGTGTCCTCCGCCGCGGCCGCCGCGCGCTGGCAGGAGCGCGGCGTGCAGTACACCGCCTGGGCCAACGCGCTGGACGATGGCTCGTGGGACGGCGACCGCGACCGCCTCGACGACCCGCCCGAGGGCGCGCTCTGGGGCCCCGTGGCCGCCGAGCGCCACACCTGCACCGCGCGCCACTGCCCCGCCTACAACAGCTGCAGCTACTACCGCGCGCGCGCCAAACTCGCGCAGTCACAGGTGATCGTGGTCAACCACGACCTGCTGCTCTCCACGCTCGGCCTGCACGCGCTGCCCGCGCCGCAGGACTGTTATGTCGTGTTCGACGAGGCGCACCACCTGGGCTCGGTGGCGCAAGGGCAGTTCACCGCGTCCATGGACCTGATGCGCGCCCAGTGGCTCGACAAGCTGCCGCGCGCGGTGAGCGAAGTGGCGGAGGCGATCCAGCACACGCCCACGGTCGACGTCGCCACACATGCCAAGGATCTCAAGAGCGCGCAGACCGAACTCGCGCGGCTGGCCATGGCGCGCATCGGCTCCTTGCCGGCGTGGCTGGATCTCACCGGTCGATCCGCCCGCGCGCCGGTGCGCACGGGCGGTGGTTTCAACGACGCGGGCGCGCCCGTGGTCGACCGTTTCGATGGCGGCGTGCTGCCCGCCGACTGGCTCGAGGTCCTGAAGAAGCTGCACGCCAACGCCAGCAGTCTGCTCAAGGTGTTCGAGTCCCTCGCCACGCAGCTCAAGGCCAGCGCGCGCGAGAACCCGGGCGACGCCGCGCGCTGCGCCAAGCTCTACAGCCGCCTGGGCGTGCTCGCGCCGCGCCTGCAAAGCGCGCAGGAAACGGCCACCCTCTGGTTGCAGGACGGCGATGGTGGCCAACCCCCGCTGGCCAAGTGGCTCGAAGCCGGCGTGAGCCACGGTCTCGTCACGCTCACCGCGCACGCCTGCCCGCTGCAACCCGGCAGCCTCTTGCGCAACCACCTGTGGAACCAGGTGCGCGCGGCGGTCGTCACCTCGGCCTCGCTCACCACCTGCGGCACCTTCGACCACTTCCTGCACGAGTCCGGTCTGGCGTACGACGACGCGGTGGCCGCGCGCGAAGTGCAGAGCCCGTTCGACCACGCGCGCCAGGGCCGCCTGGTGGTGGTGCAGACCATGGCCGATCCGAAAGACGTGGACGGCTACACGCGCGAAATGCTTGCGGCACTCATGGCCGACTTGCGCGACGTGCGGCGCGGCGCGCTGGTGCTGTTCACTTCGCGTGCGCAGATGCGCCAGGCGCAGGCGCTGCTGGAGCGCGGCGAACACGGCGCGCTGCGCGACCGCGTGCTGGTACAAGGCGAGGCCTCGCGCACCGTGCTGCTGCGCCGCCACGCCGAGCGCGTGGCCGACGGCAAGCCTTCGGTGTTGTTCGGGCTGCAATCGTTCGGTGAAGGGCTCGATCTGCCGGGCGAGCTGTGCGAGTGGGTGTTCATCACCAAGCTGCCGTTCGCCTCGCCGAGCGACCCGGTCGGCCAAGCGCGCTCGGACTGGCTCAAGAGCCAGGGCCGCGACCCGTTCAGCGAACTCGTGGTGCCCGCCACCGGCGCGCGCCTGCTGCAGTGGACCGGCCGTGCGCTGCGCACCGAGACCGACGAAGCGGTGGTCGTTTGCTACGATGCCCGTCTGCTGCGCCAGTCGTACGGGCGGCGCATGCTCAAGGGCCTGCCGCCCTACCGGCTGCAGCGCCGCGTCGATGGTGTGCTGACCGACGCCTGAACCCCACCGCCCACAAGAAAGCCGCGCCCATGATCTTTTCCCTCCTCAAGCTCGTCCACGTTCTCGCCGTTGTGCTGTGGGTCGGCGGCATGGCCTTCGCGCACTTCTTCCTGCGCCCCTCGGTGCAGACGCTGGAGCCCCCGGTGCGCCTGCGCTTGCTGCAGGCCGTGATGAAGCGCTTTCTCTCGGCGGTCTCCTGGGCCGCGCTGGTGGTGCTGGCCTCGGGCATCTGGATGATCGGCAACGCGGCCAAGACCTCGGTGCAAGCGGGCCTGAGTTTCAACATGCCGCTGGACTGGACCATCATGGCCACGCTCGGCATCGTGATGGTCGCGATCTTCGGCCACATCCGTTTCGCGCTGTTCAAGCGCCTCACGCGCGCGGTGGCCGCGAGCGACTGGCCGGCCGGCGGCGCGGCCATGGCGTCCATCCGCACCTGGGTGTTCGTCAACCTGTGCATCGGCATCTTCATCATCTGCGCGGCCCTGCTGATGGCTTGAGGCGCCTGTGACCTTGCGCTGGCACGTCCTCTGGATGACCGCCCTGTTGTCCACGCTGTTGCAAGGCTGCGCGCTGCCACCGCTGGACGGGCGCAGCGAATCCCGCGCGCTGTCGCCGGCCGACGCGGCCAGCACCACGATCGGCCGCGCACTGGCGCCGCGGACGCAGGCCCACTCCGGCGAGTCCGGCATCCTGCCGCTGGCCGATGCGCTGGAGTCGTTCGCGGCGCGGGTGCTGCTGGTGCGCGCGGCCGAGCGCACGCTGGACGTGCAGTACTACATCTGGCGCGACGACGTCACCGGCAACCTGTTGCTCAGCGCCGTGCGGCAAGCGGCAGAGCGCGGCGTGCGCGTGCGCCTGCTGCTCGACGACAACGGCGTGGCCATGGACGCCAAGCTGCTCGCGCTGGACCAGCACCCGAAGATCGAAGTGCGCCTGTTCAACCCGTTCTCCATCCGCCGGCCCAAGGCGCTGGGCTACCTCACGCATTTCAGCCGCGCCAACCGGCGCATGCACAACAAGGCGCTGATCGCGGACAGCCAGGCCGCCATCATGGGCGGGCGCAATGTGGGCGACGAGTATTTCGGCGCCACCGACGGCGTGCTGTTCGCCGACCTCGACGTGCTCGCCATCGGCGCCGTGGTGCCCGACCTGTCGACCGATTTCGACCGTTACTGGGCCAGCGCGTCGTCGTACCCGATCGACCGCATCGTCCCGGCCGACGCCGCGGCGCCGACCCCCGTGGCGCATGCGGAGAGTGACCCGCGTGCCACGCGCTACCTGGAAGCGCTGCGCCAGTCGCGCTTCGTGCCCGATCTGCTCTCGGGTGGGCTCGCGCCCCAGTGGGGGCGCGTGGAGATGGTCAGCGACGATCCCCGCAAAGGCCTGGGCCTGGCGGAAAAGGAAGGCCTTCTGACCCACCAGCTGGCGAAAGTGCTGGCCCGTCCACCGGTGCGTTCGCTCGACTTGATCTCGCCGTATTTCGTGCCCACGACCGCGGGTGTGGACGTCTTCAGCCGGCTGGCGGCCACGGGTGTGCGCGTGCGCATCCTCACCAACGCGCTGGAAGCGACCGACGTGTCCGCCGTGCACTCGGGTTATGCGCGCTACCGCAAGGACTTGCTGCGCGCCGGTGTCGAGCTGTACGAGATGCGCCGCGGCGCGGTGGCACCGGAGAAAGCCGGCGTGTTCGGCAGTTCGGGCTCCAGCCTGCACGCCAAGACCTTCGGCATCGATGGCCAGCGCGTGTTCGTCGGCTCCATGAATTTCGATCCGCGCTCGGCCCACCTCAACACCGAACTCGGTTTCATCATCGACAGCCCGTCCCTGGCGCAGGCGGTCGGGGGTGCGTTCGACACCGAGATTCGCGCGGTAGCCTACGCGGTGCGTCTGGACGACAAGGGCGATCTGGTGTGGATCGAGCGCCGCGACGGTGAGGAGATCCGCCACACGCGCGAGCCGGGCAGTTCGCTGGGGCAGCGCGCCTGGATCGGCTTGCTCTCGGTGTTGCCGATCGAGTGGTTGCTGTAGCCCCCTCCGCTGTCACGATCCCGCGGCGGTTGTGCCGACATTGCCCGCGCAGCGGCGCTTACACTCAAGACAGCATGGCCGACCTCAGCGCGGCTTGTAGGACCATGGAGCACTCCAGACTATCTCTCGCCCGCCGCCTCAAGTTGCAACAGATCGCCATCTTCGAGAAGGTCGTGGAGTGTGGCTCGATTCTGGCCGCGTCCCGAGAGCTGCACATGACGCAGCCTGCCGTCAGCAAGTCGATTCAGGAGTTGGAAGCCCAGTTCGGTGAAGCCCTGTTCACACGCAGCAAGCGCGGCGTCTCGCTGACCGAGTTCGGTGTTTTGCTGGAGCGCCATGCGCAGACCCTTTCCGCGGAGCTGCGGCTGCTGGCCGACGACGTGAATGCGTGGAGCAACGGCGCCTCTGGTCAAGTCGTCATCGGCACCCTGTTGTCGGCATCGGCCAGGCTGCTGCCACAGGCCCTGGCCCTGCTGCTGAAGACCGCGCCCAAGGTTTCCGTGAAAATTCGCGTGGGTTCCAACGACGTCCTGTTCCCCGAACTGCGGCGTGGACACCTGGATGTCGTCGTCGGACTGCTGCCGCAAGGCCACCTTCCCGCCGGGCTGACCCATGTTCCGCTTTACACCGAGGCGCTGTGCGCGGTGGCGGCGAGCAGCCACCCGCTCGCTGGATTGCCTGCCGTGGCGGGGCCGCAATTGCGCGAGTACCCGTGGATCATTCCTGCACCGGAGTCCGACGTAAAAGGGTCCGTGCAGCTCTTCTTCGACGCGCTGGGTGTCGGCATGCCGCACCAGGTCATCGAGTCGGTGTGCTTTCTGACGAACATGGCGCTCCTGGTGGAGTCGCGGGCCATTGCGCTGGTGCCGCGTCTGGTGGCGGAGCAGTTCGCGCGCGGTGGTGCAATCACCATCCTGTCGCTGGACATGGCCAATGCCCCTGGCAGCGTGGGCTATACCGTCTGCACCGACCGACAGTCCACCGCGGCCACGCAGCGCCTGCTGCGGGCCTTCCGCCAGGTGGCGCAGGAATGGAAAGAGTCGACCGCCGCGTAGTGGCACCGGCGGTACGTATTCATCTCGGCTATACATCGGGCCGTTTCTTTCATTAGACGGCCACTTTCGAGCCTCCTACAGTCTGCCCAACGGTTCGCACACACGCCGCGAATCGTCCCGAGGAGACACGCTTGACCACCCGCCACCGCCCGCCGCTTTCGTTGCTGTTTCCCACCGGCCCCGACCGCGCGGAGATGGCGTAGCTCCCCCCGTACTCGAAATTTTGCAGTCGACCTGCCATGGGGCAGGCCGGAGGACGGCTGCGCCCGAGAGATCACGACAACGATTCTGGAGACAACATGAGAGCAAGATTTTTACTGGCCATCGGCCTTGTCGCCGCATCGACTGCACAGGCGCAGTCGTCGGTGACGCTGTTCGGCACCCTCGACGCCACTCTCAGCCGCTACAGCGTGAAAGGCGGCCCTTCACAGACCGTGCTGGCCAACTCCGGCTTGAACAACAGCGCGCTCGGCTTTCGCGGCACGGAGGACCTTGGTGGGGGGCTGTGGACCGGCTTCTGGTTGGAAGGTGCCGTGGCCAACGACGAAGGCTCGCCCAACGGCTTCAACTTCATGCGCCGCTCCACGGTGAGCCTGGGCGGACCCTGGGGCGAGGTGCGCCTGGGCCGGGATTTCACGCCCACGTTCTGGAACGACGCGATCTTCGACCCGTTTGGCGCGTCCGGCGCGGGCAGCAACATCATCAACCAGGCGCGTGGCACTGCCACCCTGCCGGGGCGCATGTTGTTCGCTCCAGGGTTCGGCGCCAACAACCCCAACTACATCCGAGCCAGCAACAGCGTTGCCTACTTTCTGCCGCGCACTCTGGGAGGCGTCTATGGCCAGGTGCAGTACGCGCTGCACGAGCAATCGGCCGCGGGCAGCCAACAAGGCCGCTTTGTGGGGGCGCGCCTGGGTTATGCGAACGGGCCGCTGAACACCGCGGTGGCCATGTCCACCAGCGCGGGCTCGCATCCCACGACGGCCGGTGCGCCGGACATACGCAGCGCCAACCTGGGCGCGTCGTATGACTTCGGCGTGTTGCGCGGCATGGCCGAAGTCACGCGCGAGTCCTATGAGGTGGCGGGTGCGCGCAGCACCGGAAAGGGCTATCTGGTTGGCGTTCAAGTGCCCATGGGGGCCGTGCGGTTCAGGGTCGCCTATTCCACATGGAAGGTGGATCGCGCGGGCATGCCACGCGCCGGCAAGCTTGCCTTGGGTGCGGTCTACGACTTGTCCAAGCGTACAGCGCTGTACGCCACCTATGCGCGCATCAACAACGGCAACACGGCATTGTTGCCGGTGGGCGGCAGCGCGACCGGGCCGGCCGGCGCGGCAACTACCGGCATCGACCTGGGCATCCGGCACAACTTCTGAACGCCAAGCCCTCAAAGCCATGGCCGCAATGCACACGACGCCAAAGGATTCCCTCGCGGTACCTGCAGCGCTATCGTGTGCAGACATGCCGTGCTGACGCGGCATTCCAAGATATGGAGACTACAGTGAAGACGAATTTTCAAAACGCGTATAGCCCGCTGGCCCGACTGGTTGCATGCGCCTGTCTGGTGCTGGCGACGGCGGCTTCTGCGCAGCCCCGGCTCGACCGCGCCAACAGCGTGATCTTTGCCAATGGCGGCGTGGTGGCCACGCTGGATCCGATGCGTTCGGACTATGCGCAAACCAACTTCATCGCCAGCACGTTGTACGAAACGCTGGTGACTTACGACGCCAATGCCAACGTCGTGGGGCGTCTGGCCGAGTCGGCCAGGCTGGCGCCGGACGCGATGTCGATTGCCGTGAAGCTGCGGCCCGATGTGCTCTTTCACGACGGTGGCCGCCTGAGCGCGCGCGATGTGGCCTATACGCTGGACCGGCTCAAGCGCCTGGGCCTGGGCGTGGCCAGCCAGATCGATGGGTATGACAAGACCGTCGTTCACGACGACCTGAGCCTCACCATCCGACTGGCCAAGCCGTCGACCATCTTCCTGGGCGCGCTCTCCAAGATTTACATCGTCAATGCCAGGCTCGTCACCGCGAATGCGGGCACGGATGAAGGCCAGACCTGGTTGCAGTCGCATGCGGCCGGCAGCGGCCCCTATGAACTTGGGGCTCCCTTCGGTGCCAGTACCGTGGTCACGCTGTTTGCGAAGTACCGCGAGCCTGCTGCAGGCCGACCCGGCGCCATCGTGTTCCGCCGAATCGACGAAGGCGCGACGCAGCGCGATGAACTGCGCGCGGGCAATGTGGACCTGGCGGTGCTGGGCATGGGCTATCGCGATGCCGACCTGATGGACAAGGAAGGCCGCGTGAAGGACGCGCGGCTCAAGCCCGCGCTGCAAACCAACATCTTCTTCAACACGCGCACCGGACCCACGGCCGATGCGCGCGTGCGCAAGGCCATCCGGCTGGCTTACGACTACGAGGGAGGCCTCTCGCGCATCCGTTTGGGCAATGGCACGCTGGCCAATGGCCCGCTGCCCGTGGGCATGCCTTGCCGGCCTGATCTGCCCCAGGTCAGGCGCGATCTGACCGAAGCCAAGCGCCTGCTCAAGGAGGCAGGCCAGGAAAATATGCAGTTGACCATGCGTTTTCAGCCCACGGTGGAGGTGCAGCGCCTGGAGGCGACGCTCTTGCAATCGAATCTGGCGGAAATCGGCGTCACCTTGAAGCTGGAGCCGATCTCCTTCGCGGCTTACCTGGCCAGCACGGCCAAGGTGGAGACCATTCCGCAAATGATGCTGCTGGACGATTTCGCGCAGTACCCCGACCCCGGCGCCGTTCTGCTGCGCGGCTACAAGTCCACAGCCGTGGGCACCAACCGTGGTGCGTACGCCAACCCTGCGGTGGACAAGCTGCTCGACCAAGCCCTGACCACAACCAACGACGCGCAGCGCTGCGAGCTGTACAAGCGCGTGCAGACCATGCTGGAGCAAGACTCCGCGCTGATGCCGCTCTATTCGGTGGGCCGTCCCGTGCCCTACCGGCCACAACAGATCGTGCTGCCTCAGGCAAGCCCCGTGGTGTTTCCGCTGGCGCCGGCCGACTTGCGTCTGGTGCGCAAGCCATGAGCAACATGGGTTTGTCCCCACGCGCACCCGTGGCCTGGCGATCCGCGGGGCCCTTCGTGCGCCTGTTCTTCAAGCGAATCGCCGTGATGCTCATGACGCTGCTCGGGTTGATGACGCTGGTGTTCCTCATGATCAAGCTCATCCCCGGCGACGAGGCGCAGGTGGCGGCTGGACCCGAGGCGTCGCCCGAGCAGGTCGCGCAGGTGCGCCAGCGGCTCGGACTGGACCAGCCCTTGTTGCAGCAATACGCGCGCTTTCTCGGACGCGTGCTGCAGGGCGACCTGGGAACTTCCGTGAGCACGCTGCAGCCGGTGGTGCAGGACATCGGCAAGGTTCTGCCCAGCACGCTGGAGCTCGTGGCCCTGGCCATGGTCCTGAGTCTTCTGGTGGCAGCCGGCGGCGCCATCGCTGCCGCATCGCGGCGCGACCGCGGCCTGGACGTGGGCAGCCGCGTGGTCGCCGTGGTGCTCACCGGCATCCCCGCGTTCTGGCTGGCACTGCTGGCGCAGAATCTGTTCGGTGCCCATTGGAACCTGCTGCCCATCTCGGGCCAGCAATCCTTCGAGTTCGCCGTGCCACAGGTCACGCGCATGCCCCTCGTCGACACGCTGCTGGCGGGCAATCTGCCGGCATTTTTCGACGCCGTGCGGCACATCGTGTTGCCGACCGTGTGCCTGGCCGCGTTCTTCTGCGCGCAGCTGTTTCGCACCCTGCGCGCGTCGCTGATCGCGATCCTGGAGAGCGACTTCATTGCGCCGGTGCGCGCCAAGGGCGCGAGCTTTCAACGCATCATGCTGCACCATGCGCTGCCCAACGCGGTCGGGCCCACCATCACCCTGCTCGGTATGCAGCTGGGCATGATGATCGGCTCGGCCGTTCTCGTCGAAGGCGTTTTCGGTCGCCAGGGCGTGGGTGCCTACCTGGCCAACGGCGTCGCGCAGAAAGACACGGCGGCCGTGCTCGGTGCCGTGTTGTTCATCGGCGCGATCGTCTGTGTGGTCAACCTGCTGGTAGACCTTCTGCAGCTCGCGCTCGATCCGCGCGTACGGGCCAGCCAGTTGAAAGGACGCGGAGCATGACCGCGCTGACTGCGTCCCTGCGCTACTACCGCGGCGCGCCGCTGCTGGACCAGTTCGTCCTGCTGCTGGTGGGCCTGCTCGTCGCCGTGGCCATCTTCGGCCCATTCCTCGCGCCGACTGGCGTGTATCTGTCGGACATCCGCAGCGCGCTGGAGCCGCCGAGTGCGCAGCACTGGTTCGGCACCGACGACCAGGGGCGCGATGTGTTCTGGCGTGTCGTGGTGGGCGCGCGCACCACCTTGCTGGCCTCGGCCTTGATCGTGACGGCGTACTCGCTGCTCGGCGTGGCCATTGCCACGCTCGCAAGCATCGCGCCTCGTTGGCTCGACGAACTGCTCATGCGCATCACCGACATCGGCCTGGCCTTGCCTGGCCTGGTGGTGGCGTTGGGCTTCGCCGCGGCCATGGGACCGAGCCTGGAATCGGCCGTCATCGCCAAGGCCATCACCGGCTGGCCGGTCACGGCGCGCATGCTGCACGGCATCATGCGACAGACCATGGCGGCGCAGTTCGTGGTCGGTGCGCAGGTGCTGGGTGTCTCGCGCTGGCGCCTGATGACGCGGCACGTGCTGCCCAACTCGCTGGACGTGCTCATCGTCAAGTGGGCGGGCGACATGGGCGCCACCGTGCTGGTGCTCGCGGGCATGTCCTTCATCGGCGTCGGCGCCCAGCCGCCCAGCGCCGAATGGGGCGCGATGATTGCCGACGCGAAGGGCTACGTATCCAACGCCTGGTGGGCCGTGGCCGCGCCGGGCGCCGCCATCGCGTTGACCGCCATTGCATTCGGACTGCTGGGCGACATGCTGCAGGTGCAGCGCGATCCCACGCTGAGGAGAGACGCATGAGCGTTGGAGTTCCAGCCGTTTCGCCGGCGATGCTCGCAAGCGATGTCCAGACGCTGCTGCGCGTTGAAGACTTGTCCATCCGTGTCGGCCCCCCCGGGCGTCGGGTCCAGCTGGTGCTGGGCGTCGACTTCAGCATGGTCCGCGGCGAGCGCGTGGCGCTTGTGGGTGAGTCCGGATCGGGCAAATCCGTCACGGCCAGGGCACTCCTGCGCCTGGATGCGCGCCCTGCCATTGAAGGCCGTGTGTTGCTGCAAGGTCGGGATCTGCTCGCGCTGAACGAGCGCGAGATGGCGGGCGTGCGCGGTGCGGGCATTGGCATGGCGTTTCAGGACGCCATGACAGCCCTGGACCCGATCATGCCGATCGGCAAGCAGGTGATGGAGCCTCTCGTGCTGCGCGGCGTGCCGGCGGCGCAGGCGCGCCAGCGTGCGATCGAAGTGCTCACGGAGCTGGGCGTGGCGCATGCGCAGGAGCGCCTGGGCGCCTACGTCCACGAGTTCTCCGGTGGCATGCGCCAGCGCGTGGTGCTGGCCATGGCACTGATCGCACAGCCGCAACTGCTGATTGCCGATGAGCCCACCACCGCGCTGGACGTGCGCATCCAGCAACAGGTGCTGAATCTGCTCGACGAGATCGCCGAGCGGCGCAAGCTCTCGGTGCTGCTCATCACGCACGACATGGGCGTGGTGGCCTCGTTCGCCGAACGGGTACTGGTCATGTACTCCGGTCGCCTGGTGGAAGACGCCGCCGTGGATGCGCTGTTCGCCCAGCCATTTCACCCGTACACCCAAGGCCTGCTACAGGCCATTCCGCGCGTGGACCGCAACCTGGACCAACTGGTGGCCGTTCCCGGCCTGCCTGTGCCGCCCAGCGCGCGGCCCTCGGGCTGCGCCTTCCATCCGCGCTGCCCGCTGGCCACCGCGCAGTGCGCGAGCGAGGTGCCCGCCATGCGAAGCTTCGGCATGCGCCGTGTCGCCTGCCATCGCGCAGAAGAACTGGGAGCCGGACATGCTGTTTGAATTGCAAGGCGTGAGCAAATACTTTGCGGCGCCGGGTGGCCAGCGCGTGGCGGCTCTGCGCGACATCTCGCTGGGCGTGGGCGCGGGCGAATCCGTGGGCCTGGTGGGCGAATCAGGGTCGGGCAAGACCACGTTGATCCGCTGTGCGCTGGGCCTGGTGCCGCCAGACGGCGGTCGCATCCGCTACGACGATCTGGACGTGGCCGCGGCCACACGCCAGCAACTTCAGCGGTTTCGGCGCGAGGTGCAGCTCGTGTTCCAGGACCCGTTCGCCAGCCTCAACCCGCGCATGACCGTGGAGGAACTCGTGGGGGAGGGCCTGCTCGTGCACGGTCTGGAGCCGCATGCGGAGCGCCGGCGCGAGCGCGTTGCCCAGACGTTGCGCATGGTCGGCCTCACGCCGGACGCCATGGGTCGGCACACCCACTCGTTCTCGGGCGGGCAGCGTCAGCGCATCGCCATTGCCCGTGCGCTGGCCATGCGGCCGCGCTTGTTGGTGTGCGACGAGCCGGTGTCGGCGCTCGACGTCTCGGTGCAGGCGCAGGTGATCAACCTGTTGCAGGAGATGCAGCGCGAGTTGGGACTGACCATCCTGTTCGTCGCGCACGACCTGGCCGTGGTACGCCACCTGTGCACGCGCATCTACGTGATGCACCACGGCGAGATGGTGGAGTCGGGCGATCGCGAAAGCATCTTCGAACACCCCCGCCATGCCTACACCCAGGCGCTGCTGGCTGCGGTGCCCGTTCCCGATCCGCAGGTCGCCCGCGCGCGCCGCAAGCTCCATCGATTGAACAGCCTGGCGCAGCAGGGCGCCGGCATGGAAGCACAGACATGAAACTTGGAATCGACGGCAAGAAGATGCCCGAAGCCGCGCGGCGCGGGCCCATCACCAGCTTCGACCACGCGCGAGCGCTGGGCATGGAGGGCCTGTTCTTTCGCACGGTGCTCGACATGAGTCCCACGCTGGACCTGGGCCTGTTGCGTGACATCCGCGCCAAGGCCGACAGCCTGGGCATGTACGTGGAAACCGGACTGGGCAAGGTCAATCCCTATGCGTTGCCGGAGACGCCCGAGGTCCGTATTGCTGGCGGCGGCGACGTGCTGTTGGGGTTTGAACGCATGATGCGGGCGTGCGCCGAGGTCGGCTGCCGCGAGCTCTGGGTGGCGCTGGCCAACTACAAGACCGCCTTTGTCGGCAAGTTCTCCACGGACCGTTTCCGCACCGACGTGACCTGGGCCGAGCAGCTGGCCGCCAGCGAACGCTTGCTGCGCAAGCTCGCGCCCATGGCGCGCGACCTGGGGCTGCACCTGAACCTGGAGACGCACGAGGAGGCCAGCACCTTCGAAATCGTGCGCCTGGTCGAGGCTGTGGGCCCGGACGTGGTGGGTGTGGTGCTGGACACGGCCAATGTGCTGCAGCGCAGCGAGCACCCGGTGTACGCCGCGCGGCGCGTGGCACCCTATGTGCGGCAGACGCACATCAAGGACGCGCTGGTCGCGCTGGGTCCTGAGGGTATCGAGTACCAGATGCGGCCTTGCGGCGCGGGCGTGGTGGACTTCGACGCCATCTTGCCGCTGGTGGCAGCGGTCAAGCCCGATCTCAACCTGTCCATCGAAAACGACCAGTCCTTCGAGGACCGGCCGCGCGAGCCGGTGCACATGCGCATCGACGTGCATGACCCGGACTGGCGCGCCGCGCACCCGGACCTGTCGCAGGAAGAGTTCGACGCGTTCATGGCACTGGCCGAAGAGGGCTCGCGCCGCATCGACCACGCCGAGGTCCCCTCCTTTGACGCCTGGCGCGCGCGCAGGCCCGGCTATGCGGGCACCGTGGAGGACATCCAGGCCACGGCGGCCCACGTGCGCGCCATCTGCGCGCGCCACGGGCTGCCACTGGATCCCTGCGGGAACTGACGGCATGGCCTCTGACCTGTTGATCCGCGGCGGCCGGCCGCATGGGCTGGCGCCTGCCGACATACTGGTGCGCGAGGGCAAGGTGGTCGCTATGGGCCCCTGCCTGCAACCGCCGCCCGGGGTGCCGGTGGAAGACGTGCACGGCGCGCTGGTGCTGCCTTCGCTGGTGGAGGCGCACACGCATCTGGACAAGTCCCTCTGGGATATGCCCTGGCATGCCAATACGGCGGGACCGTCCCTCATGGACAAGATCGACCATGAGCGCCACGCCCGACGCGCCTGGGACATCGATCCGCAGCGCCAGTCCGCGCGGCAGGTGGCGCTGTCGGTGGCGCAGGGGTCGTTGCATATCCTCAGCCACGTCGACATCGACACCGACCAAGGCCTGTGGTGCCTGGAAGGCGTGCTAGCCACGCGCGAGCGCTGCCGCGCGCTCGTGGACATCCAGCTCGTGGCGTTTCCGCAGTCTGGCCTCATGCGCCGTCCGGGCACGCTTGCCCTGATGGACCAGGCGTTGACCATGGGTTGCGAGTGGGTGGGTGGGCTGGACCCGTATGCGATCGACCGGGACCCCAAGGGTCAGCTGGATGCGATCTTCGCGCTCTCGCAAAAGCACGGCCGACCCATCGACATCCATCTGCACGAGCCCGAAGAGATGGGTGCGCTCACGCTGGACCTCGTCTTTGAGCGCGTGCGCGCGCTGGGCTTGCAGGGTCAGGTGACCATCAGCCACGCGTTTTGCCTGGGCAGCGCGCGCAGCGAGCTGGTGGAACCGCTGATCGCCGAGCTCGCCGCCCTGGACATTGCCGTCATGACCACCGGGCCGGCCGGCTGGTCCGCCCCACCGCTCAAGCGGCTGCTGGCCGCCGGCGTGCGTGTGTCGTCGGGTTCGGACGGTGTGCGGGACACCTGGAAGCATTACGGCAACGCCGACATGCTGGAGCGCGCCACGTTTCTGGGCCTGCGCAACCGCCTCACCACCGACGCCGACATGGCGTTGGCGCTGGAGGTGTGTACCCATGGCGGGGCCCAGGTCATGCGGCTGCATGGCCATGGCCTGGCCGTGGGCAAGGACGCCGATCTGTTCACCGTGCGCGCCGAGAACATCGCGCACGCCGTGGCCGCGCACCCGCCGCGCGAGCTCGTGGTCCGGCGGGGCACCGTCGTGGCGCGCAATGGCCAATGCCTGCACCTGGCGACACCGTCGCCAGACCCCATCGTCTTCACCAAGGAACCAGCATGATTTATGTCCGCATCTGTTACGACAACCCGGGCGCTTTCGACCTGCGCCTCAAGCACCGCGAGGAACGCCAGGAATTTCTCAAGAAAGAGGGCCAGGTGCGCATCGTGCAGGCCGGCCCGCTGTGCGCGGGCGACGACAACGGCACCTATGTGGGCACGCTGATGCTGGTGGACGCACCGTCGCGTGAGGCCGTCGTTGCTTTCCACGACGACGATCCCTTCACCCGCGTCGGCGTGTTCGAGCGCCATTTCATCACCCGCTACGACAAGCACATCGGCTGACATGCGCATCAAGGTCATCAACCCCAATACCAGTTGGCCGATGACGGTCAAGATCGGTGAGGCGGCGCTCAGTGCGGCGTCGCCCGGCTCGGAGATCGTGGCCGTGAGCCCGCGCCATGGGCCGGCGTCCATCGAAGGGCATTACGACGAGGCTCTGGCCTGCGTCGGATTGCTCGATGAAGTGCGCCGTGGCGAGGCGCAGGGCATGGATGCGTACGTCATTGCCTGCTTCGGCGACCCGGGGCTGGACGCTGCGCGCGAGATCACGCGCGCGCCTGTGGTTGGCGTGGCAGAGGCTGCCATGCGCCTCGCCGGTTTCGTGGCCACCGGCTTTTCCGTGGTGACGACACTGCAGCGCACCGTGGTCATCGCCGAGCATCTCGTGACGCGCTACGGCATTGGCTCCAGGTGCCGAGGCATCCGCGCCTGCGACGTCCCTGTGCTGGACCTGGAAGAAACGGGCAGCGACGCCTACCGCAAAGTACTGCAGAGCTGCCGCGATGCCCTCGCGCAGGACAACACGGGCGCTATCGTGCTGGGCTGCGCGGGCATGGCCGACCTGTGCGAGCGGTTGGCCCAGGAGCTGGGCGTGCCGGTGATCGACGGTGTGCGCGCGGCGGTCGCCACGGCCGAATCGCTGGTTCGGCTGGGTTGGACCACGAGCAAGGTGGGTGACTACGCCGCCCCAATGCCCAAAACATACGCGGGCCTAGTGGAGGGCTTCGCACCCTAGTTCGTTGCTGAAGGCGGGCGTTCACCCAACATACGGCGCCACAACCCGGGCAGTGCGGTAGCCAGGTTCGGGCGTGAGCCCTCCAGCGTCGGCCGGTGCCCGCCGTTGGCACGTGCCGCGTTGGTGCCCAGGTCGAAGCGGAAGGTGTAGTGCGGCTCCTGCCCCATGCGCAGGTCGGTCACGAACAGATGGCCGTCGGTGGACGACACGCTGTAGAACCCATGCGAGAAGGCCGCCATGCGCGCGAGGTAAGGCTCGTTGCCGTGTTGTGCGATCAGGTCCGCGCCGCGTTCGTGCACCGTCCATTGGATGCGCGGGCTGTCGTCGAGCAGCGAATAAAAACCTTCGCGGTACTGCGTGGGCGTGGTCGCCACGAGACGCCAGAGCACGGTGTTGAACGGCGAGGGCGTGACGAGCAACTCGTCCACCGCAAGGCCCTCGGTTTGCAACGACGCGCGCGCCACCTGTGTGACGTGCCACTGCGCACCCACACCCCAGGCCAGGTAGAGCGTGCTGATCACCAGCCCCGCGGTGTTCCACGCCAGGCCGCGCGCCGACTTCAACCACAGTGCGGCCACCACGCCCACGATCAGCGGCACGGTGTAGGCCGGGTCGATGACGAAGACGCTGCCCACGGCGAACGGGTAGTCGCTGAACGGCTGCAGCAGTTGCGTGCCGTACACCGTCATGGTGTCGAGCAGCGGATGCGTGATGAGCACCAGCCACAGCGCCAGCCACCAGCGCTTGAACAGGGCCGCTTCGCCGTGCACGCGCGAGACGATCCAGGCCAGCACCGGTGCGGCCAGCGTGAGCACGAAGAGCGCGTGGCTCTCCGCGCGGTGGCGCGTCATGTTGAGGATGGCGTTGCCGTGGTTGATGAAGGCGTCGAGATCGGGCAGCGTACCGCCAATGGCGCCCCACAGCGCGGCCTTCCAGACGGCGGTGCGGCGGCCCATCACGGCCACGCCCACGGCCGAGCCGAGGGCAATCTGAGTCAGTGAATCCATGCGGCGAGCTTAGGGCCTGTTCACCCTATTTTTCCAAGATGCGTTGGGTGAACAGGCCCTCGCCGCTGGGTATGGCCTCAGGCCTGAACGACGATCGGGAACGTGGCGCGCAACCCATCGCTTCCCGGCGCGAAGGACACGGTCACGGCCGCGCGATCCGCGTCGCTCATGCGCCGCCAGATGCCGTCGCGCTCATTGCCCGGATCGCCCGCCACGTAGAGCTGGGTGGTGAGCAGTTCCGCGCGGTCCAGTTTCACCTTGACGTGAATGTGCGGCGTTCGGCCGGTGTAGGGCACGGGCTTCAAGGTGCGGAAGCGGTAGCGCCCATCGCGTCCCACGGTGACCTTGCCAAAACCCTGGAACGCCGGGTCGGCGCGGTCGCCGTCGCCGGGGTGGTGGTAGTGGCCTTGCCCGTCGCACTGCCAGATTTCCACCACCGCGCCCGCCACCGGCACGCCCGCGAGATCGGTCACCGTGCCGTCGACCCAGGTCGGCTGTCCTTTGCTGTAGACGGCGTTGCCGTTCTTCAACAGGTCGGCGTCGGTGTCGGCCGGCAGCGTGACGGGGTAGAACGGCCCCTCGGTCTGGCGCGGCGTGGGCCGAAGGTTTTTCGACTGCGCCAGCGCGGGCGACAACCAGGCGGGCGCGGACACGGCGGCGGCACTGGCGAGGAGGAGGCGGCGGCGGGCAAGGGTGGACATGAGGGTCTCCAGGCAAGGGCTGTGTGATTGGAAGCGTTGACGCAAGGCAAGTTCCGGGAGCCAGCACGAATCCCGAAAACGCCGCCGAAGCGCGTGCCCCTTCCAGAAACACCGAGGATCCGGCTCTGCCGGTCCCAGGTGTTGCCCCTCGGGGGGTGACGCCGCAGGCGGCGCGGGGGGAGCTACTTCTTGCTCGCCATCCAGGCCAGGAGAGATGCGCGCATTGCTTCTTCCACCGACATCTCGATCGGCGTGGTCCAGCTGCGCGGCACGAACACCGTGTAGCCGCCGATCATGTAGCCCATCGGCAAATACACCGCCACGTGGTCCAGCTCGGCCAAGCCGGGTGGCAGGCCGCGCATGCTTTGCCGCGTCACCAGACCGACGATGGTCATCTCGTTGTCCGGCATCTTCAGCATCACCACCTGTTGCTGTTGCTCGTCGCCTTTGCGGGGGGCGAAGTAGTCGGCAAAGCTCTTGAGCGAGGAGTAGATGCTCTTGACCACCGGCAGGTTGTTGAACGGCAACTCGATCCAGGACAGCATGCGCGCCGCCACGGGCAGGGAGACCAGCACACCCAGGCCGAAGATCATGGCCGCGCCAATCAGGATGCCCAGCCCGGGCAGGTAGAAGTCCCCGATCAACGGTCGGATCGCCCACATGGCGATCGACTCCACCCATCGGATGAACAGGTACAGCACATAGACCGTGATCGCCACCGGCAGAAAGGTGATCAGGCCGCGAAAAAAGGTCTGGTAAATCGGTTTCATGGGGGGGGCATTGCAGGTTGTTGCGGGCCAGGCGCCCGCAGCCACGCGGCAGCATATCAGCCGCTTCGGCTTGCAACCGGCGAGAATGTCCCCATCTTCATGCCGTTTGCCCCCGACCGGGCAACCCATCTGGCGCATGCGCCAGTTCCGGAACTCCACGAGGCCAGGAGGCTCTCTCTTCCATGAACGAACTCTTCGATTTCTTCGGCCGCGTGTTGCGTGGCGTCTTCAAGCTGGCACTGGGCCTGGCTGGCCTGGTGTTTCTGCTCAGCCTCCTGGCGGCCACGCTGGTGGTGGTGCTCGGTGTGTCGATCTGGTCCTTGTTGACCGGACGCAAGCCGGCGCCAGCGGTGTTGTTCACCCGCTTTCGCGAGTCCTCGCAGCGTTATTCGCAGGGCGCCTGGCCCGGTGGCGCGGGCATGGGCCGTCGGCCCATGGGCGATGTGGTGGACGTGCAGGCGACCGAGGTGCCCGACGCACCGGATGTGAAGCGCGCCGAGAGTGCCCCGCGCTCCGGCCCCGACACGATCGCGCGCGTGATGCGCTGAGGCGCCCTAGTCTTCGCTCTCGCCGGCCTGGCGCCGCGCCAGTGCCGCGTCGTACAGCGCGTTGCGCGGCTGGCCGGTGATGTCGGCGCACAGGCGCACGGCGGTTTTCAGCGGCAACTCCGCGAGCAACAAATCCAGCGTGCGCAGGGTGCGCGCGTCGATGGCATCGGCCCCGTCCACGTCGGCCGCTTGCGGGTGCACCATCAACACGAACTCACCGCGCCGTCGGTGCTCGCTGGCCTGCAGCCAAGCGGGCACATCCTGCGCCGGCATCTGCGCGATCTCCTCGAACTGCTTGGTCAGCTCGCGCCCCACGGTCACGGGCCGCGCGCCGAGCGTGGCCAGGTCTTTGGCCAGCGCTTCAATGCGGTGCGGTGCTTCGAGCAGCACGCAGGCACGCGCGTCGCCGCCGATCTGCTGCACCTCGCGTTGGCGCTCCGCCGACTTGGGGGAAAGAAAACCCGCGAACACGAAGTGCCCGTCCCAACCGCTGTGGCCGGTCACGCTGAGCAGCGCGGTGATGCTGCTCGCGCCCGGTATCGGCACGCTGCGCAGCCCGGCCGCGTTCACGGCGGCCACCAGCCGCGCGCCCGGATCGCTCACACCGGGCGTGCCAGCGTCGCTCACGTAGGCCACGCGCTGGCCCTCCTGCAAGCGTTGCACCACGGTCTGCGCGGCCTCGGCCTCGTTGTGTTCGTGCAGCGCCAGCAGCGGCTTGTGCAGGCCGTAGCCCTGCAGCAGGGTGGCGGTGTGGCGGGTGTCTTCGCACGCCACGGTGTCGGCCAGCGCGAGCACCTGCAGCGCGCGCAGCCCGATGTCGGCCAGGTTGCCGATCGGCGTGGCCACCATGTACAACGCGCCCTGCGGATAATGCTGGTGCCCCGCCGTGTCGCGGGCAGCGGCCAACAGGGATGGAGAGCTTGCAGACAATGTGGAGTTCCAGAAAACAAGGGATGCCGGGCCCGACCGGTGTGGGTGCGGGCACCACAAAAAACCGGGGCGACGCCGCCGAAGCGCTGGCCTTGGCGCACCTGCAGCAGCACGGCCTGAAGCTGGTGCAGCGCAACTTCAAGACCCCGGGCCGGGGTGGCGGCGAAGTCGATTTGATTATGCGCGAGCGCGATGGCACGCTGGTCTTCGTCGAGGTGCGCCAGCGCGCGAGCCAGCGCCAGGGCGGCGCGGGCGCCAGCATCACCGGTGTGAAACAGCGCCGCATTGTGTTCGCGGCGCGGCACTTTTTGCTGCGACTCGGCTCAGAACCTCCATGCCGCTTCGACGTGGTGTTGCTGGAAGGAACGCCGCTTGCCCCGACGACACCACCGAAACTCGAATGGATTCGCGCGGCATTTGATGCATCCGCCGCATTTTGATACACCCCCCGCCGCTATGATCGCGCCATGCTTCTGCAACGCATACAACAACAGTTCATCGACAGCGCCGACCTGAAGTACCAGTGCGCGCAGTCCCTCGCGCCCCTGGTCGAGTCCGCCATCGCGGCGGTGCTGGCCAGCGTCACCGGGGGCGGCAAGGTGCTGGCGTGCGGCAACGGCGCGTCGGCTTCGGCCGCACAGCACTTCGCGGCCAGCTTCATGGGCCGCTACGAGCGCGAACGGCCCGAGCTGGCGGCCCTGTCCCTGGCGGCCGACGCGGCGGTGCTCACCGGCATTGCCACCGACTTCGACGGGCGTTCGGTGTTTTCCCGCCAGGTGCGTGCGCTGGGCCAGAGCGGCGACGTGCTGCTGGTGCTCTCGACCACCGGCAACTCGGCCAATGTGGTGGCCGCTGTCGAAGCCGCGCACGAGCGCGACATGATCGTGGTGGCGCTGACCGGTGCGCGCGGCGGCCGACTGGGCCACCTGCTGCGCGACACCGACGTGCACCTGTGTGTGCCGCACGAGTTGCCGGCCCGCATTCTCGAAGTGCACCACCTCGTGCTGCACTGCATTTGCGACGGTGTGGACGCCCAGTTGCTGGGCCTGCCCGACGAATCCAACATCACTATGGAGAACGCTTCATGAGCCAACAGAAGATGACCATGACCACATCCTTTCGCCGCATTGCCGCTGCCACCCTGGCCGTGGCCGCGCTGGGCGCGACGCTGAGTGCCTGCGCGCCGCTCATGCTGGGTGGCGCCGCCGTGGGCGCGATCGTGGCGGTGGACCGGCGCACGTCGGGCGCGCAGCTCGACGACCAGGGCATCGAGTTGCGCGCCACCAACCGCGTGAAAGACGCGCTGGGTGATGCGCGTGCGCGTTATTCGATCTCCAGCTACAACCGCCGCGTGTTGATCACCGGTGAAGCCGCGAGCGACGCGGTCAAGACGCAGATCACGCAGCTCGTCTCGGGCGTGGAGAACGTCAGGGAAGTCATCAACGAACTCGAGGTGACCAACAGCCCGTCGTTCAAGGAACGCGCGGCCGACACCTTGATCACCGGCCGCCTGAAGGCCTCGCTGGTCGATGCGAAGGACCTGTCCGCCAGCGCCTTCAAGGTGATCACCGAGCGCGGCACGGTGTACCTGATGGGTCGCGTGACGCAGCGTGAGGCGGACCGTGCCACCGACATCGCACGCAACACGCAGGGTGTGGGTCGCGTGGTGCGCGTGCTCGAGATCATCACCGAGCAGGAACTCGCCAACCTGAACGCGCTCAAGCAGCCCGCGCCAGAAAGCGGCGCGAACAAATAAGGCGCAAAGGCGGCGCCTACTTCAAGCGCTTGATGAGGCTGGAGGTGTCGAACCGCTGGCCGCCCATGGCCTGCACGTCGGCATAGAACTGGTCCACCAGCGCGGTCACCGGCAGCCGCGCGCCGTTGCGCTTGGCTTCCTCGAGCACCAGGCCGAGGTCCTTGCGCATCCAGTCCACGGCGAAGCCGAAGTCGAACTTGTCGGCCACCATGGTTTTGCCGCGGTTGTCGAGCTGCCAGCTTTGCGCCGCGCCTTTGCCGATCACGTCGAGCACCTGGTTCATGTCCAGCCCGGCTTTCTGGCCGAAGGCGATGGCCTCGGACAGGCCTTGCACCAGGCCGGCGATGCAGACCTGGTTGACCATCTTGGTGAGCTGGCCCGCCCCGCTTTCGCCCATGCGCGTGAAGGCGCGCGAGAAGGCCATGGCGATGGGCGTGACAGCCTCGAACGTGGGCGCATCGCCACCGCACATCACTGTGAGCGCACCGTTCTGCGCGCCGGCCTGGCCGCCAGAAACCGGCGCGTCGATGAACGACAGGCCCAGGGTCTTGGCCGCCGCGTAAAGCTCGCGCGCCACGTCGGCCGAGGCGGTGGTGTGGTCCACGAAGATCGCGCCGGGCGCCATGCCCGCGAAGGCGCCATCGGCGCCGAGGGTGACGGCGCGCAGGTCGTCGTCGTTGCCCACGCAAGCGAACACGATGTCGGCCCCCTGCGCGGCTTCACGCGGCGTGGACTTGTGCGCGCCGCCAAATGCGGCCACCCACGCCACCGCCTTGCCGGCCGATCGGTTGTAGACCGTCACCGAATGCCCGGCGCGAGCGAGATGGCCCGCCATGGGATAGCCCATGACGCCCAGTCCGATGAAGGCGACTTTGTGAGCGGGGATGGTTTCGTAGGTGCGTTCTGCAATGCTGCTCATGGGAAAAAGTCTCTCGGGTGAAGTTCCAGAAATGCGGCGGAACCGGCTTTGCCGGGCCGCACGCATTGCCCCCTGGAGGGGGTGACGCGCCGCAGGCGCGGCGCGGGGGGGTCAAATGATCGTGAGGTGTTCGGTGCCTGCCGCCAGGTCGAGCGACTTGGCGCGCTGGCTGTTGAGCTTGATCTGCAGGCGCAGGTCGTTGAGCGAGTCCGCGTTGCGCAGGGCGTCTTCCAGCGTGATGACGTTGGCCTCGAAGGCGTTGAAGAGGGCCTGGTCGAAGGTTTGCATGCCCATCTGGGTGCTCTTCTTCATGATCTCTTTGATCTCGGCCACGTCGCCCTTGAAGATCAGGTCCGAGATCAGCGGCGAATTCAGCATGATCTCGACCACGGCATGCCGGCCTTTGGCGTCCTGGCGCGGGACCAGACGCTGCGAGATCAGCGCGCGCAGGTTCAGCGACAAGTCCATCAACAACTGCGAGCGGCGTTCCTCGGGGAAGAAGTTGATGATCCGGTCCAACGCCTGATTGGCGCTGTTGGCGTGCAAGGTGGCCAGGCAGAGGTGACCGGTTTCCGAGAACTGGATCGCGTGCTCCATGGTTTCGCGGTCGCGGATCTCGCCCATCAGAATCACGTCGGGCGCCTGGCGCAGCGTGTTCTTCAGCGCGGCTTCCCAGCTGTCCGTGTCCAGGCCCACTTCGCGCTGCGTCACCACGCAATTCTTGTGCGGGTGCACGAACTCCACCGGGTCTTCGATGGTGATGATGTGGCCGTGTGTGTTTTCGTTGCGCCAGTCCACCATGGCCGCCAGCGAGGTCGACTTGCCCGAACCCGTCGCGCCCACCAGGATGCACAGACCCCGCTTGGACAGCACTACGTCCTTGAGCACCTGGGGCAAGCCGAGCTTGTCGATGGAGGGCAGCACGGCGGGAATCGTGCGCAGCACCATGCCCACCTTGCCTTGCTGAACAAAGGCGCTCACGCGAAAGCGCCCAACGGCGGGCGGAGCGATCGCGAAGTTGCATTCCTTCGTGCGCTCGAATTCCGCGGCCTGCTTGTCGTTCATGATCGAGCGCGCCAAGGCCAGCGTGTGCGTGGCATTCAGCGGCTGCGGCGAGACCTTGACGACTGCGCCGTCCACCTTGATCGCAGGCGGAAATTCGGCCGTGAGAAACAGGTCGCTGCCACCGCGGCTGAGCATAAGACGCAGCAGATCGTTGATGAATTTGGATGCCTGGTCGCGTTCCATGAATCTGTCCTTGTGCTCAGGTGTGTGGGCCGCTGCGCCAGCGAGACCGCCGATGGGGCAGGGAACCCATCATGCTCAACCGGGGAAGTTCTCGGGAATCTTGGCCTTGCCACGCGCTTCCGCGGGGCTGATCACGTTGCGTTTCACCAGATCGGTCAGGTTCTGATCCAGCGTCTGCATGCCCACGCTGTTGCTGGTCTGGATGGTCGAGTACATCTGTGCCACCTTGGCTTCGCGGATCAGGTTGCGGATGGCGCTGGTGCCCAGCATGATCTCGTGCGCGGCCACACGGCCCGAGCCGTCCTTGGTTTTGCACAGCGTTTGCGAGATCACCGCCACCAGCGATTCGGACAACATCGCGCGCACCATGTCTTTCTCTTCGGCCGGGAACACGTCGATGATCCGGTCGATCGTCTTGGCCGCGCTCGAGGTGTGCAATGTGCCGAACACCAGGTGGCCCGTCTCGGCCGCGGTCATGGCCAGGCGGATGGTTTCCAGGTCGCGCATTTCGCCCACCAGGATCGCGTCCGGGTCTTCGCGCAGGGCCGAGCGCAGTGCGTTGGCAAAGCTCAAGGTGTGCGGGCCGACCTCGCGCTGGTTCACCAGGCACTTCTTGGACTCGTGCACGAACTCCACCGGGTCTTCCACGGTCAGGATGTGGCCGTACTCGGTTTCGTTGAGGTGGTTGACCATGCCGGCCAGGGTGGTCGATTTGCCCGAACCCGTGGGGCCGGTCACCAGCACCAGACCGCGCGGACGCAGCGCCAGGTCACCAAAGATCTTGGGCGCGTTGAGTTGCTCGAGCGTGAGGATCTTGCTGGGAATCGTGCGGAACACCGCGCCGGCGCCCCGGTTGTGGTTGAACGCGTTGACGCGAAAACGCGCCAGGCCTTCGATCTCGAACGAGAAGTCGCACTCCAGGAACTCTTCGTAGTGCTTGCGCTGGTTGTCGTTCATGATGTCGTACACCATGCTGTGGACCATCTTGTGGTCCAGCGGTTCGACGTTGATGCGCCGCACGTCGCCATGCACCCGTATCATGGGTGGCAGGCCGGCCGAGAGGTGAAGATCCGATGCTTTGTTCTTGACGCTGAAGGCAAGCAGTTGGGTGATATCCATCCGGGACGTCCGTGCGGTGTTGAGGTATGACGGCAGATTATGACGACGATTGAAGGCAATCTCCAAGGCTTGCGCGAGCGAATCGCGCGGGCGTGTGCACAGGCTGGACGTGAGGTGGAGGAGGTCTCCCTGCTGGCGGTTTCCAAGACCTTCGGCCCCGACGCCGTTCGTCAGGCTCAGGCTGCCGGTCAGCGTTCATTCGGCGAAAACTACGTGCAGGAAGGGGTCGAGAAGATCCTCGCTTTGCGCGAGTCCGCTGCGTTGCAGGGCGACCTCATCGAATGGCATTGCATCGGTCCCGTGCAAAGCAACAAGACCCGGCTGGTCGCCACGCATTTCGACTGGATGCAGTCGGTGGACCGTTTGAAGATCGCGCAGCGCCTCAGCGAGCAACGCCCCGAAGACATGCCGCCGCTGCAGGTGTGCCTGCAGGTGAACGTGGACGGTGGCCTGACGAAATCGGGCGTTGCCCCGAACGCCTTGCTTCCACTGGCCGAGGCCGTCGCTGCCTTGCCCCGGTTGCGGTTGCGCGGCCTGATGTGCATTCCCGAGCCGGCCGAGGGCTTCGAAGCGCAGCAAGCCTTGTTCCTGCAGGCGCGCGGATTGTTCGAGCGCCTCAACGACGACGGCTTCGCGCTCGACACCTTGTCCATGGGCATGAGCGACGATCTGGAAGCGGCGGTGGCGGCCGGGTCGACGATGGTGCGCGTGGGGCGGGCGGTGTTCGGCGGCCGACCCGGCAAGGTCACTTCACCGGCTTGATGTTGCCGCAGGACGCGGCGAGCCATTTGCCGCTGCCGTCCATGGTCATGTTCTGCGGCTTGCCCTGGTGCATGGACTTCATCTGCATCTTCATGGTGTAGGCCGTGTCGCCGTTGAAGGTGTAGGTGCCCTCGCCGCTGGAGGGCGGGTTCTTGCAGACGAAGCTCATCTTGACCACATTGCCGCTGCGCGAGGTGACGGTGTTGGTGCAATCGCCTTTTTCCTGCACCGGCAGGTCCTGCTTCGCGGCCATCTCGGGCGTGATGCAGAGCCTGGTGTTCATGCCGCCGCCCGCCGCCGCGCTCGGCATGGCCATGCCCTGCTTGGCCAGCATGTCCTCCATCTGCTTGCGTTGCGCGGGCGGCATGCCGGCCATCTGTTTTTGCATCTCGGCCATGGCCTGGTCCATCTGCGGATTGCCACCCATCTTGCTCTGCATTTCCCACAGGCCGGGTTTGACGCTGGTCTGGGCCTGGGCCGTGGCGCAGAGGGCGAAGGTGCAGGCGAGCAAGGCGGTGCGGGTGGGGGTCATGGGGGCTCCTGAAGTGTGTGCGGTCATTGTGCGGAGGTGGGCCGGGCTGTCAACGCGCACCCGTCGGGCGCCGTTTTCAACCCATGCGCACCTGGAAAAATCGGGTTCACGGCCCTAACATCCGTGGCTGGCGGTCGCGGCGAGCTGCGCTGCCCCGGACGAACCACACAGAGGGCACACCACTTGGCCGATCGTCTTGCGCATCCGGAGCGCCCGGCGCTGCACGCCCTCACCAGCCTGCGTTTCTTCGCCGCGTTCGCCGTGGTGGTGCTGCACTACCGCGATCTGCTCGGTCCCTTGCCGGAGGGTTTGCGGCGGCTGATCGTGGGTGGTCAGTTCGGTGTCACCTTCTTCTTCGTGCTCAGCGGGTTCATCCTCACGTACCGGTACCGCGACTGGTTTGCCGGCGGTGTGAGCGATGCGCGGTTCTGGTGGTTCCAGCGCTTCCGGCTGGCGCGGATCTACCCGATCTATCTGCTCGGCCTGCTGCTGGACACACCGTGGCACCTGCTGGAGCGCGCATCGGGGGGGCAGCTCGGTGAGGTGGCGCACACCTACTGGGCGTCGTGGTTGTTGAACGCGGTGGCTTTGCAGGCCTGGGTGCCGGCCGTGCCGTTTGCGATGTTCTGGAACACGCCCGCGTGGAGCGTGGCGGCCGAGTTCTTTTTCTATGCCACGTTTCCCTGGCTGTGCGCGGCCTTGTGCAAACGGGCGCGTTCATGGACGTGGCTCGTCGGCGCCATGTTGCTCACCGTGCTCCTGGGCGCGGCCTTGTATGGCGTGGTGATCCACGCCATGAACTACCTCTGGCGGGTGGACGGCACCACGCAATACCTGGTGATCACCTACAACCCGGTGCTGCGTTACAGCGAGTTCCTGGCGGGTTGCCTGGCAGGCATTGGTTTCCTGATGGCGCGGGAAGCGGGCGGCAGCGCTGTGCCGCACCTGCGCACGGCGGGTCGAAGGCACCTGCTGCTGGGGCTGTGCCTGCTGGTGATTCTGGTGCGCGTGATGGTGCCGAACTACAGCGGCCCGAGCGCGGCGCTGTGGTTGCTCGACGTTTCCACCAAGTACGCGGTGTTCATCCTGCCCTTCGTCGGTGTGATCCTCGCGGTGGCCGCGGGCCCCACCTGCCTGAGCCCCGTGCTGGCGCACCGGTGGCTGGTCTTGCTGGGGGAGGCGAGTTACTCGCTCTACATCGTTCACTGGTCGGTCGTGACCGTGCTGAGCATGAAGCTCCTCGGTTCATGGGGCACGCCGCCGGTGCACGCGATCGCGCTGTTGGCCACCGTCGGCTTGTCGGTCCTTTGTTATCGTTTGGTTGAGGTGCCCTGGCGGCGAAAGCTGCGTGGGCGCCCGTCCGATCCCATTGCCAAAGAACTGCCCGCTGCGGTGGATTTGCCCCCGGTTCACCGCCCGGCCGCACTCTGATGCAGACTTCCTCCACCATGCAACCCCGCATACCCG
>NZ_SCML01000057.1 GCF_005503365.1 Hydrogenophaga sp. 2FB | reverse complement strand
TGTCCACCCTCACCGCGCCCCTCCCCGCCACCGCCTCCTGGAGCGACTTGCTCAAAGGAAAAAACGGCTGGCTCGCGCTCGCCCTGACCGGCGGCGTCGCCCTGCACGCCATCAACGTGCACATCGTCACCACCGTGCTGCCTTCGGTGGTGCAGGACATCGGCGGGCTGGACTGGTACGCCTGGAACACCACCCTGTTCGTGGTCGCCTCCATCGTCGGCGCCGCGCTCTCGGTGCGCCTGCTGTCCTCCCTCGGGCCGCGCGGCGCCTGCCTTGCTGCCCTGGGTGTGTTCGCGCTGGGTTCGGCCATTTGCGCCAGCGCCGGCGCCATGGGCTGGATGCTGGTCGGCCGCAGCGTGCAAGGCCTGGGCGGGGGCACCCTGGCGGCCTTGAGCTACGCGCTGATCCGCGTCGTGTTCGAGCCCGCCCTGTGGTTGCGCGCGGTGGCGCTGGTCTCCGGCATGTGGGGCATCGCCACGCTGAGCGGCCCGGCCGCGGGCGGCCTGTTCGCCGAGGCCGGCCACTGGCGCTGGGCCTTCTGGATCCTGCTGCCGATCTCGCTGTTGCAGGCACTGGTGGTGCTGGTGCAGTTGCGCCCTGCAGCCGGTGCCGTGGCCGGCCGTGGTCAGAAGCCGGACGTGCCCTTTGTGCAGGTGGGCCTGCTCGCCGGCTCCGTGCTGCTGATCGCCGCGGGCAGCGTGTCGCCGCTGCTGGTGTGGCAAGGCCTGGGCGTGGCCGGTGGCCTGGCCCTGGGCGCCATCGCTATCGCGGTGGACCGCAAGGCCGCGGTGCGCCTGCTGCCTTCCGGCGCGACGGTCCTGGGCTCGCCGCTGGGCGCGGTGTACGCGATCGTGGCACTGCTGCTGGTGGGCACGACGACCGAGATCTACGTGCCCTACTTCCTGCAAGTGCTGCACGGCTATCCGCCGCTGGCGGCGGGTTATCTCACCGCCGCCATGGCGGGTGGCTGGAGCGCGGGCTCGCTGCTGTCGTCGGGCCGCGATGGCGCCGCCGCCGCTCGCCTGCTGCGGGCCGGCCCCGTGCTGACCACCATCAGCCTGCTGGCCCTGGCCGTGGTGGTACCCGGCAGCGCGGACCTGAGCCCCGGCATGCGCCTGCTGCTCTGCGGTCTGCCGCTGGCGGGTGCGGGCGCCGGCGTGGGCATCGGTTGGCCCCATCTGCTGAACCGTGTGCTGAACCTGGCGCCCGCTGGTGAAGGTGACACCGCGTCTGCCGCCATCACCACCATCCAGCTCTACGGCATGGCGGTGGGCGCGGCGGTCGCCGGCCTGGTGGCGAACGCCGCCGGTCTCACCGACCCGGGCGGTCCGCTGGGCGCGCGCTCCGCCGCGGTCTGGCTATTCGCAAGCTTTGCCCTGGCGCCGGCGCTGGCGGCCCTGCTGGCCCGCCGCATCACGCGCCAAACGGGCTCGCCCTCGCCTTGAGCAGCGCCGCGGCCTTCCTTTTGGCCAGGTACCTGGGTACCAGCGCCCTCACCTCAACAGGAGCTGCCATGCGCCAACGACTGGAAAAAATGCTGACCGAGGGCCACGACAACGCCTTGCTGCGTTTCGGGTTGGGTCAGGCCTGCCTCAAGGACGAGGACGCTGAAGCCGCCGTGTTGCACCTGACGCAGGCCACGGCGCAGAATCCGCACCACTCGGCCGCCTGGAAACTGCTCGGCGTGGCGCTGCGCCAGCTCGAACGCCTGAATGCCGCCGAAGCGGCCTGGACCCAGGGCCTGGCCGTGGCGGAACAGCAAGGGGACCACCAGTCAGTCAAGGAAATGACGGTCTTCCTCAAACGTCTGCGGCGGCTCGCGGCCGAGTGACGGGGCCGCTCGATCGAGCGATCGGTTCATCGCATACTTGGCGCTTCGCTGCCGTGCACCAGCACGCTGTCCAACCAATACGATGGGTCCACCATGAAACTTGCCACCTGCAAGTTCTAATGACGTTCCACAGTGTTCCGGTGCGGTCCATGACCCCGCGCAACCCCTTGTAAAGCCTTGCGTTTCTGTTTCCCGACGTGTCAACTCGCGGCACAACATCACACGGGAATTGGGTAGCTAGCTGGGTAGCTAGACCGCCCAGCTACCCAGAACAGGAACCAAGTGGCGAAATCAGTTCACCTCCTCAACGACATCCAGCTCAAGGCCTGGATGGCCAAACGCGAAGCCGTCGCAAAGTCTGACGGCGACGGCCTCACCTTCACCCTTTCCGCTTCCGGCACCGCCACCTGGGTGCTGCGCTACCGTGCGATCGAAGGCCGTCGGCGTGAGCTCACCATCGGCAACTACCCCGACATCGGCCTGTCCGCCGCGCGCGAGAAGGCGCGTGCGCACCGGGTGGCCATCGACGAAGGCCGCGACCCTGGCGCAGAGAAAGGCCAGGAGAAGGTGCGCGCCATGGCGGCCTGGTCGGTGCGCGACCTGGTGGCCGACCTGCGCGACAAGGTGCTGGTCGAGCCCGCCTATGCCGCCAAGACGATCAAGTACCGGCTGGTGGACTTCGATCAGGTGATCCTGCCCAAGCTTGGCGCGCGGCGCGTGGACAGCATCACGCCGGTGGACATCGTGGCCATGATCGAATCGGCGAAACGGACGTGGACCATCAGCAAGCGCCTGATCACGTCGGCGTCGAAGCTGTTCGAACACGCAGTCGGTCGGCAGATCATCCCGGCGAACCCGTGCACTGGCATTCAGCTGTCGGCCATCAAGGGGCCCCGGCCGCCCATTCGCAAGCGCCTCATGCTGGACCAGGCCGAGCTGCGCGTGCTGCTGCGCGACACGGATGCGATCGGCCGGGAAAACTCCCTCGCTCTGCTGATCCTGCTGGCCACCTGCGTTCGGGGCATTGAGCTGGTCAAGGCACGCAAGGAACACCTCGACCTGGAGCGCGGCACGTGGTGGGTTCCCGACGAGTCCGTAAAGACGCGCGCCGGGTTCCTCGTGCCGCTGGTGCCCGTGGTGGTGGAGTGGTTCCGGGAGCTGCTTGCCCTGTCCGGCGATTCCGAGTTCGTGCTGCCGGCACGCACGGAGAAACGCTTGCGCGAGCACGGCGGCGACACCCACGTCGGCGAGACGACGCTTTGGGCAGCCATCGCCCGAGCATTCGATCGCAACGACCTGGACATCCGCCGCTTCACCCCGCACGACACGCGGTCAACCGCCAAGGGTCACATGCGCAACATGGGCATCTCGCGGGAGATCTCGGAAATCGCCCTGAACCACAAGCTGCAGGGGATGGAGGGCATCTACGACGTGCGGGAAGAAATCCCCGAACGTCGGGCGGCGCTGGCCAAGTGGGCGGCTTTCCTTGTCGCCTGCCAGCGGAGCGCGCCGGCATCCAGAGGCGGCAAGGTCGTTGCCCTCCGCCGCGCGGCATAGCCTCCCTGCCAGAAACGAAAAAGCCCCCTGACCGGTGAGGGCCAGGGGGCGAAACCAACAGTCGAGTGGCAACTGCGATAGTTGGAGGGAGACTCGGTCAGAGGAACAGGGCCTAGACCAGGGTGGCGATGGATGCCAGCCAGATCAGGCCCAGGGTGGTCATTTGGGTTGCTGCCCGCGCGCAATGAGCGCGGTCTTCTCGGCGCTGCCCTTGGTGGAGCCGAAGTAGTACGCCAGCACCTGCTCCGCTTTGGCGGACAGGTAGCCCACCAGCGTGCCGGCCATCACGCTCTCGGCCTTGCTCCAGCCCATCAGGATGGAGGCCACCATGGTGATGAAGGCACCGACCACGACGTAGGCCAGGATCTTGTTGGTGTTGTCCTTCACGACGGCTTCACGCTGGCGCGCGCTGTCGCGGTCCTTGGTCAGCAGCTCTTCGAACTTGAAGCCCAGTTCGCGCTCGTGCTTGACCAGGTCCATCTCGGCGATCTTGATGGCGGCGATCTGTTCAGCGTTCAACTGGCCGATGGCCAGCAGTTCCTGCACCTTCTCGGTGGTGGCATCCTGCCAGCCGAAGGCCTTGCCGAGCGCATCCACGGCCAGGCCAGCCAGTGGGCCGCCGAGCGCGGTGGCGACGGTAGGAGCGATGGTTTTCAGCCAGTCCATGGTCAGGTTCCAAGAAGTGCGGCGATGCGCCGGGCCCAGCCCTTGCCGAAGGCCGGCCAGGTGGGAAGGTCTGTCATGAACTGCAAACGTGTGCCGAGCATCGTGCTCTTCAGCTGGAAGGCGTTGGCCTCGCTCACCAGTGCAAGGGTCTTGGGTCCGAGCGCGCCATCGTCGACCGCGCCCACGGAGCGCTGCAGCCACTTCACGGCCTGCTTCACCCCAGAGTTCACCGCGGCATCGAACACGGCGTAGCGCACCGCGGCGGGCAGCTGGTCGGCCTTCACGGCGTCCCAGTAGTCCCGGCGATAGATGGCCTTGGCGAGGTCCACGGGAAGGTCGCGCATGTGGCCCGAATAGCCGGTGGCGCGCGCCACACGCTCGGTCACACCCCAGCAGGTTGCACCGCCCGGATCCTTGGGGTGGTCAACGTAGCCGCCCTCATGGCCCAGCAGCGCGTGGAAAGCGTCGTCGAAGTTCATGAAGGTTCCTCTTCGAGCGGCGCCGGCCGCGACATCATCTTTTGCATGCGCCGCACGTGCTCGCGCTCGCGGCGGTCTTCCTCTAGCTCGGCCAGTTCCCGCAGGCGCTGCTCGCGCATGTCGCGGCGCTTCTGGAAATAGAGGTTCGTAATGAAGCCCAGCACGCCTAGGGCGAAGCCACAGATTGCGACCATGTTTTGATGAAGAAAACCGAAGACAGCGGCCGTCCCGCCGCCAAGGAATGTCAGCTTGTTGCTGACGTAGATCGTGGCTGCCTCGACGGCTTCTTTGATGGCGCTCAGATGCAAGTTCATGGCCGGTGATGGTCAAGGCCCATCCACCCCGGAACGCCAAAAAGTGATCAGACGTCGCGCACCACGATCAGGATCTCGTGCTCTTTCGTTCGCCCGCCGGTGGTGGTCATGCGCCCGGTCGCCTTGTATCTCCCCGCCACCGCCGCAGAAACCCAGAGCTTGATGTTCTGCCCGACGATCTCCGAATGCAGGAGGTTGATGCCGGTGGGCAGCGGGTCCACCACGTGGGTGGCTGGCGTGTCAGCCATGAGCGTCAGGTACTCGCCATAGAGCATGTCGAAGTCCTGCACCTCGCCGGGTTGCATGTCGAATTTGTCGATGGGCATGGGGTGTCCTCTCGTGAAATGTGATCAGTCCACTGGGACCGTGGAGGTGTAGGAGCCGGGTGGCACCTGGGACTGGTAGACGCCGACGGGCACGCCGGACGTGTATTCACCAGGTGGCACGCTGGACGTGTAGGTGCCAGCCGGAACGCTGGAGCGGTATGCCGATGGATCGCGGCTGAATCCCGATGCGTCCAGCACATAGAGCGACAGCCCAAGCGCCGCCACTTCGCTGTGGCGCACAGCCGCCTCGATAGCCACGCCGAGGGTGCGCTGCAGACAGATCGCTGCGGCCAACCCCACGTTCGCGCTGGCCAGCCTCGCGACTGCCATTTGCACAGACGTGGCCGCGGCGGTGGCGAACTGCACGGCGGCCTGCAGCGCCAAAACCTGCGTACTGGCACCCTGCACCTGCAGGTCGATCGCTGCGCCGGCCTGGCGAGGCGACAGCACCACCAGGGAAGCATTCGCGGTTGCGGTCCGCCCCAGCTGCACGGCAACGTCGACAGATGCGCCAAGGGTGCGCGCCTGCGAAACCGCGATCGCAAGCGAAGAGGTGACGTCGCGCAGCTCGCGCACGGCGATGGCCAGCGAGGCGCTGAGCTCGGACCCGGCCTGCACCATCAGGCTCACGGCCGTGCCGACCTCCGAGGGCGCTTGCACTTGAAGATCGACGCTCGCTGCGGCGGTCTTGGCCTGCTGCACCACCGAATCAAGCGTCGCAGCGGCGGTGCGCGCGGTTTGAACCGCCAGCGCGAGATCTGAGCCTGCCAGACCTGGCGCCTGCACCGCGACCTGCACGAGTGCATTCGCAGCCTTCGCCTGCTGCACAGCTGCGTCGAGGCTGACGGTTGCGGAGCTCGCGGCCGAAACCGCCATGGCCAGCGAGGTGTTGGCCTGCTGCGGCGCCTGCACTGCGAGTGCCGCGTTCGCGGTGGCGGTTCGCGCCAGCTGTACGGCGGAGGACAGCGACGTTGCGATCGTCACCGGGGTGCTACCACCTCCAGATGCGCCTTTGATGCTGGCAATCGCAACACCGGGGAAGTTGCTGTTCCCCGAGGTAATGGTGTTTGAGCCAGCCGTTGGCGAATTGACTCGATAGAACACACCTCCAATCGCGTTCTCCGAGCGGTTTTGCACCAGCGTGCGTCCAACCGGCACGCCGGGCGCTGTACCTCCATCCTGAGATTCAAACACCAAGACATAGGCGTCGGTCTCGGCAGTGACGCTCCCGCTTGTTGTAGCGTATTGATTGTGGTTTGTGGCGAACCTGGTTGAATCCTTCCAGTTCGAATCCAGGTCTTTGAAAAACGCGATCGTGAGTGCTGGGCCTTGCCCTGGTGAGTTGGACCACGTAGGCGTGAATGTCTGCCCAGCGCCAGTAGTTGAGACATCGAAACGCCAGAGACCGGTGCCGTTGTGCGTGCCGTTGATCGATGGCGTCTGAGTTCTGTCGGAGGTGTTCGCAATGGCGAAGGACGACGAAAAAGTCGTCATCCCAGCAAAGGCTCCGTACTCGCCCCAGAAAGCAACCGCGCCCGTTGCGCCTGCGGGAACGGTTAGAGATCCTCCGCCTGATGTGAGCGTGACTAGGCCGAGGGGAGTTGGCGCGGCCATATCAACCCCTGAGGGTTAGACCAACAGGTCTTGGCGCGTGACGATCACATCCGTGCCGTCGGTATACACGCGCACGCCGGCGATCTCCACATAAGCCCATTCCACGTGTTGAGGCTCGATGGGGGTGCAGGACAGCTGCAGCGCGTGCAGGCGCGCGGCCACGTCCTCGGCCGACATCGTGTTGGCGAGCAGCTCACCCGACAGGGCATTGAGCTGCGGAATCAGGCGTTCGGCCATCGGCGCGACCATGACCGTTCGGATGGCCCGGCGCAGGCGCACTTCGCCGTCGGCGTCCAGGCACATGAGCCGCGTGGCTCCGTTCGTGGCCACCGGTGGCATGCCCTCGTTACGGACGATCGTGAAAGGGGTTGGCTTCCCCATGTTCAGATCTCGTCCCAGCCGAAGGTCAGTGCCTCGCTGGGCGTGAGCCCACCTGCAGCTGCGCTGGTGACCTCCGCCAGCAGCACAGCGTGATCGCCCTTCTCACCGGTGCCCGTGAAAGGGCCGGCGCCCAGGCTCAGCGGTGCCCCGCTGCTGTAGGTAAAGGCGTTGGTGTAGCCAGTGCTCGCGGACCCCAGTGCAGGCGTGGTGTAGCTGGCCACAGCCTTGGCCCACAAGTTGATGCCGGTCCCGAGGCCGCTGGAGCCGTCGGTGTACATCTTCGCGTTGGTCATCTGCGTGAACGACCCACCGGTGATGTTGAGGCGCAGCCATTTCTCGAAAGACCAGTCGGAGCCGCTGGTTGGCTTCACGAGCGGATTCACGAGGTCGACGGTGCTGTTGTCGGCCTTCTTCATGCGGACGTTGCCGCCGGTCTTGTCGGTGGGAGTACCGCCGACACCGTTCTTTTCAATGATCTGGACTGTTGCTGGCATGGGGATCTCTCCATTCGCGCGGTGGGTAAGTGCCGCGGAATGGTCAGCCCAGGCGATGCGCGCAGTGCCGAAAAGTGATCTAGAGGGTCGGATCGGTCACTTAAATCCACTCAAATTGCGATATCACCATCCAAAATCGATGATCGGTAAACTCAATGCCGATATCGCCAAATGGCCCAAAAGTTCATGAGCTACATGAAGTGGTTGAAAAAAACCCCTTGAAATTCAAAGCTCTAGGCCACACACTACTATTCGCGTAACAGAAGTTACGCACCTGCCCCGGGTACCCTACCTTTCCTGGAGCCTCACTTCAATGTCTTACGCTTCGCCCACTGTTTACTTCTCACGTGACCCCGCAATAGCTGCCGCGCAGATGTTGCAATCTCAATGGAATGGCGTGCTTCCTGTCGATGTCGAACAGTTGGCATTTGATTCCGGCTTAGAGGTGTCCCATCGGAGTCCTTTCGATGCTGAGCCTTTCCCATACAGCGGACGATTCATCCGTGACTCGCATCTCATAGAAGTGAACGCTAGCGATGCACCCGTGCGTCAGCGGTTCACCATTGCTCACGAACTGGGACACTTCGCGCTCGGCCATCCTGATGCGCTTCGCGACTACCCTTCAGTTTTCTCGGCTTCAGCCACAGACCCCATCGAACGAGAAGCCAACCTGTTCGCTGCATCCGTGCTAATGCCAGAGGATGCACTGCGAAAAGTGTACCGTTCCGGTCAAGCTACCAACCTAGATGAGCTGGCGGGCATGTTTGGTGTGTCCAAGGTCGCAATGACGTACAGGCTACAAAATCTTCGGTTGATCTGATGCCGGACGATCCCATCGATTCGGTAGGCCCAATTCCGCGCCCTCAGCCTCATGACGATCTAGGTGGCGACTCTCTACCTCCAAGAAGAGACCCGCGTCGAATAGTCTTCGTTGGACCGCCAACACCTCGCACAGCGAGCGACCAGACAGAGTTGGAAAGACGGGCAAACGAAGGACTTCTCGACACCACGCACAGGCGGCTCTACAGGACGGCTGCGATCGGCATAGGCATGGCCACAGTCGTTGCATTCATCATCCTGCTCAGCACCTTGGTGTTCGCCGTCGAAAGCAACATCACGAAGGACGTTTCCCCTCTCGCTGCCGGGCTCTGCGGCTCACTGATACTGTCTGTCACAGTGATGATCCTTGGGTTCGCAAAATACGCGTTTGCACCTTTGGATGCGAAGCAACCTGATACCGGAGTTCAACTTCCTGCCGCCGAGGCGACCAAGGCGGCATTGAGCACTGTGGGCGAAATCCTGTCGGAAGCTGGCAAGGCCATAGTGACCAAAATCAAGTAGGCCGCCTAGAATCCGGCGATGGACAACGACACCCTGCGCATCGTTCTCGCCGCCGTTCTGGCGCCCCTCGTGTGGGCGCCCGTGCACTGGCTAGTTGATCGCCGCGCCGCCAAGAACGCCACCCGCGACGCCGCCCGCCGGGTAGAGCAGCTGAAGCGCGCGGAGAACTTCGGGCGAAAGCTCGCGCGCTGGTTCCGCCGCAGCCGGTGAGAGCGCCTGGCCGATCGCGCGTTCCGTGCGCATCGCGCCCGTCTTGTCGGCAATCAAACCAGCCACCGGCCCCACGCCAGGGATACGCCCCACGGTCCGGCTACCGAGCTGAGACAGCAGGTTCATCACGGCCGCGCCGGTGCCGCTGGAGTTCGTCCCGTACTTCGCGCCCACCGGAATACTGTTGATGTCGCTGGCCACCTTGCCGGCCAGGTTCAATCGTACGATCTCGGCGGGCGAGAAGAACACCTGCAGCTTCTGCGGGCCGATCGCGCGCACCGTGTTCAGGTAGCGTTCGGAGGTGAAGCCCTTGTCGCCGCTGACGTTCTCGCCGAACGCCGCGCGTTTCAAGTGGTCGGCCACCTGGGCTCGGGCCTGGGACAGCGCATCCGGGCTGTTCTGCAGCACGTTGCGCATGGCCTCCACGTCCCGCACATCGGCGTTCAGGATGAAATTGCGCACGAACTGATCGGGGGCGTCATTGTCGAGCGCCGCCTTGAGCGCGGGCGTGGCCTCGATGGTGGCGAAGCGGTCGCGCGCGGCGCGGCGCGCTTGGTCGAACGCGGCGCGCGCGGCGGCGCCTTCGTCGATCGGTGGCGCCATCGCTGGGCCCATGGCAGTGCCGGGCGTGGGCATCTGCGGAAACTCGATGTCGGTGGCCAGTGCGGTGCCGGGCGGGCGCGGCAACTGCGGCGCCATGCGCGGCACGACGTCCGTCACGCCCTCATCGACCACCTCACCAGCGGCGCGACCGAGATCATCGGCCATCCCGCCTGCAGCAGCTTGCGCGGGCGCGGCGGCCAGGGGCGTGCCGTGCAGCGCATCGCGCACCACACCCACGGCGCGCGCGGCGGCGGCGTCACCGGCGCGATCGGCGCGGCGTTGCGCTTGGGACAGGAGCGTGTCGATCTGCACGGCCGCGTCGACGTTGAAAGGCGTCTTTCCCTCGCTGATCTGGTTGAGCAGGTTGCGCACGTCGGAAGGGAGGAACGCGCCGAACATGCCTTCGTCCAGGGCGTTATTCGCGTTGGTGCTGAAGGTGGCGCGCTCGAGATCCGCTGCGCGGCCCGCGTTCATGCCGCGCGCGGTGTTGTAGAGATCGTCCACACCGGCGCGCACAGGCGCATCAGCTTCGCGCAGGGCGTCCATGAAGCTCTGGCCGGCCGTGACGCGGTCCGTGGCCTCCCGTGCGCCCATGTGGTCGAACACCTCACCCAGGCGCTGGTTCTGGAGCTGGAAGCGGTCGGCCAGGTCGTTGCCCATGCCGCGCGCGCCGCGGTTGAGCTGCACGCCTGAGAGGTTCTTTTCGTTCGCGAACTGCATCGGGTCGCGCGTCATCTGGCCGAGCGTCGGCGCGGCATCGTCTGCCAGGCCCACGGCCTCGAATTGAGCGCGGCGCAGCATCGCCGCAGGATCCAGACGCCCACCGGTGCGGCCGGCTTCCTCGACCTGGCGGCGCACCGACTGCAGGATCACTTCGGGAGCGTCCTGGAGGTTCAGGCCCTGGGACTGCAGGATGTTGTTCACGCGGATGTTGACGCCATCGGGCGTGAACACGTTGCCGCGCGGCGTGGGTGTGGTCAGCGCCCGCGCGCCCTTGGCCAGGCCTTGCCCGACCTTGGCCACAGCCGGGGTGAGCACGCCGCCTGCAGCAGCGCCCATGGCGGCCTGGCCAGCCTTCTGACCCCAGAAGCCGTCTGTGGTGTCCACCACCGGCTGGAACAGCGCAGAGATGCCGCCAGCCATGGCGCCGCCGCGCGCGAGCTGGGCAGCAGTGGTGGCGCCCTTGAGCGCTCCGCCGCCCACGTAGTTCACGGGGTTCACCATGTTGCCGCCCAGGCGTGCCCAGTCGAAGCCCGGATCTTGACGCTCGCCGGTGATCAGGCCATTGAGCGTCGGCGGCTGCGCAGCGCGGCGCTGTTCGTCATAGCTCTGGTTCACGCCCTGAACGATGTTATCCACGCCTTGCACGCCCGTGGAACGGGCCACCGGCAGGCCCTTGTCCGCCAGCCAGTTGCCCACGTTGTCCACCGCGCGCCCCACGCCCTCAGGCACCACGCGGCGCAGCAGCTGCGCACCCGCGTCGATCGGGTCGCGCAGGCCCATGGCCATGCCGCTGGTGGGCGCGTCGACCTTGGGCAAGGCAGGTGCCGCGGGCGCGGCATTGTGCCCGCCACCGAAGTTCTGCTGAGCGTAGGACAGCACATCCTGCTCGCTGGCGCCGTCGGGCGCGGTGATCTCGTAGCTGGCGCCGTCCGGGCCGGTGATCTTGAATTTTGCCATGGGTCACTCCACTCGCTGAATCGACCAGCCGCCACCCGGTGCCCCGCCCGTGGCGTCCCAGCCGCCAGTGGCGCCACCGGGGCGTTCTGCGGGTTGAGTGTGGGCACCCGGGCGCGGGCGATACCGTTGCGTCTCTGGCACCTCTTGAAGCATCAATCGGGTGGCGAGTTCCCGGTTCTGACGCTTCTGTGCGATCACGAGATCATCATCACCCGGCTGCGGGAAGTACTGTTTTTCCGCGTTGGTGAATTCCATCGGCTGGATCGTGGCGCCAGACTCTCGGCGCAGCACAGCATTGATGAAGTCGCGGCGCGCCTGGTCGACCTTCTGCTGCTTCGGCGACTGCGTCCAGTTGGTCGCCGACCCCGCGATGTCAGAGAGAGTGCCACCCATCGAATCGGTGCCCAAGCCGAGCACGCGGCCAGTGCCTTCCGCGATGGCCTTGATGCTGCCCGGCCGCTGGACACCCTCGCGCTCCAGCTCGGTGAGGATCTTGTTCGATTCGAGCATGCGCCCGCCGAAGATGTTGGCCTTTGCCTGGCCTTCGGTGAGGGCCTTGCCACCACCACCGGCTGCGCCCTTGATGACGGGGCGGCCCTGGGCATCCAGCACCGGTTGCGCGCTCAGCGTGCGTTTGTTGACCACGGTGATGGCGCCGTCCTGCCCGGTGACCACCTGCAGGTCACCCGTGCGCAAGCCCTGGTCCATGTCCTGGCGCGTCTTCGCTGCGCTGGCGTAGCTGCTGGCAGCCGATGCGCGCGATGCGCCGGCCCGTGCCTTGTCGGCCTCGATCTCCGCCGCGGTCTTGTTGCCGAAGAGCGCGCGCAGGCCCGCATTTGCGACGTCTTGCTCACCGGTCACCTGGTTGAGCGCGGTGCCGGTGGTGCCCACGGCTGCGAACGGCGTGAATTCCTTCTTCCCGCGCACAGTGTTGAGCCTGCTCATGCCCATGTCGTCGCCGCGGCGTGCGGCGCCCACAGCTTCCGCCATCACGTCTTGATCCTGATACTCGCCGACCGCTTTGGCGATGTTCAAGCTGTTGCTGTCACCCACGGTCATGGCGGTGTTGGTCAGACCCAGCGTCTGCAGGATCCGTGCGGCCGTGTCGTCCTGGTACATCTTGGGCGCCTGCATCACCGGGCCCATGTCGTCCGCTGGCGTCGCGTACTTCGCAGGCAGCTGGCCCGTGCGCATGAAGCCGCCGAATTCCTCCTGCTGGTGCAGCGGCACGCCGCGCTGCATCATGGCCGTCTGCATCATGGAGCCGAGAGTGCCGCGCTCGCGCTGGTCCTCGACCTCGCCGGCCTTGGCCTGGTAGAGCGCGGTCTGGGCATTGCGCACGTTCATCTGGCTCTGCACGTTGCGCGCCTCCTCGGCGGCCTGTGCAGCCATAGCGGGAGCCATGGAGATCGAACGGAACAGGTTGCCAACGCCGCCGGCGAGGTCCTGGCCACCGCCACCGGCTCCGCTGGTTGCAAGTCGAAATCGCATGGTTTTAGCCTCCGTTCCAGGCCGACACCGGACGGAAGCCGGCCTGCATGATGTCGGGGTTGGAGTAGGCGCCAGCGGGCACCTTCGCGGCACCCAGTCCCGCAGAGGCCATGCGCCCGGCTCCGTATGAGGTCAGCGCGCCGCCGATCAACTGCGAGCCCAGGCTGGGCGTCACCATGTTGGCCTGGTGGCTGTTGATCTGGTTCATGTTGTCGGCACCGTTCTGGATGCGGCCGATCGCGCCGGCCGTGTCGCCGATGCCCACAGCCTCATTGCGGCGCAGCTGACCAGCCGAGCCGATACGGCCCATGAGTTGGGCCAGGGTGCGCAGTGATTCGGTGCTCTTTGCCTTCTCGCGCGCCGTCGCTGCGAGGTAGTCGCCGGTGCCGGCAGCGGTAGGGATGGTGCTGCCGACCTGAACGCCCTGGGCGGTGATGGGCGTGCCCTCCACGGCTTGGCGGTAGTCGCCTTCCATGGCCTGGGCGATCTCTTGCTGCTGCTCGGCGCGGTTGTCCGGGTTGAACTCCAGCGCCTTGCGCAGCGCCACGTCGGTGGCCTTGTTGCGCTCGTTCAGCATCTCCTGCTGACCGGCAACGGCAATGCGACTTTGCTTTTTGAGCACCTGATTCTGCCCGTGCGCCGTGATCGCGGCACCTGCGAGCATCAGGCCAATGGTGATCGGATCCATGCTTTACCTCACTTGCGGACGGTGCCGCCGTACGAATTGCCGGCGAAGAGGTTGCTGGAGTAGCCCGGCGTGCCGCTGCCCTGCGTGCCGGTCGCCGGGTAACGTGCTTTCAGCTGCTGGTTGGTGAGGTAGGCCTGCCCCATGTCGTCAAACAGACGGCCCACGGTGGCGGCCTGCGACGTGCTGCGCGCGCTGTCTGCCGCAGCGGCCATCTGACCGGCGGCCATCGAGGCGGCGGTACCGGTGTCCATGCCCGATTGCGCAAGCGAGATCAGGTTCTGCCGCGTTTTCTCGTCCACGCTGCGCAGATCGGCGGCGGCACCCTGGCCGGCGGCCGTCGCGCGGATCTGGCCTTCACCGTAGCGCGTGGCGAGGTCTGCGCCGGCTTCAGCGTCCACCGAGCCACCGAGCAAGCCGGAGCGCGCAAGGCCGAACAGGTTCTGATTGCTTGCCTGGGTGAACTGCTTGTCCAGGTCGCGCGTTGCGACGTCGCGCGTGGCGTTCTGGATGTCGGTGTACATGGCCTGACGCCGCTCTGCTGCACCCTGCGAGTCCTGCCAGTTCTTCATGGCCTGCGCAAAGCCCGCGGCATCGAATGAGCTCGTTTCGTTGAAGAGGCCAACACTCTGACCCCGTGACGTGTCATCGAACTCATTGCCCGGCAATTGAGGTGAGAACGCCGCCCTCTCAGTCGTGGTGAACTGCTCCCGCGTGGGTTGCGCCATGCTGCCATTGCCGAATTGAGCATTGACCGTGTCCACGGCCATCTGCACCTTGCGCTGGCGCTCTTCTTCATCGGCGCGCATTTGGCCCGCGCCGCCGTCACCACCTTTGTGCAGGCGGCGATCGAAGTGGCGGGGATCGGAAGTCGGGTAGATCAGCATGTGAGCCTCACCAGGTCGTATGTGTGTTGAAAGCCCAGGTTGCGCAGAACGCGGGTCATGGCAGGCGCCGTGCAGGCTTCGATTTCGTGTGCGCCAGATTCTTTCGCCCAGGCGACGAAGGCAGGCCAGAAAGACACCGCAGCCCCCGCCAGATCACTGCCACCCAGCGCCATGACGTTGAGCACCGTTTTCCGTGGGTAGTGGCGGAACTCGAAAACCATGGCCAGGCGTGGCTCGCCGGCTTCGAACATCAGCGCAGCGAATGCGCGCCCGTCGTGCACCATCTGCTGGAGGTCTTCGATTGAAAACTCACCGCGTGCGGCGTCGCTCACTACGGGGGCGAGCAATGTCGCCACGGCGCTCCAGCTTTGCTCGATGAGCGCGGGCGTCGTCAGGAACAGGACGTTTCTCACTGGCTGCCCAGGTCATCGAAGTAGATGGTCAGCCGGTTGACCTGCACTTCTCGATCCGGGTGCCCGATGAATCGCAGCTTGAACTCGGTGCCGCTCGCCTCCACCGGCAGTACGTCGCCGTTGTAGGTCCAGCCGTCGTCAGCGTTGCCCACCTGGATCGTGTCGGCAAGCTCGCCGGTGCGCCCGCCGTTGATGGAGACATACACCTCGACGGTGAGCACGTTCATGCCGTCGAAGTCCAGGCCGGTCAGCGCTTTCAGGTTGCCCGGCGCTTTGAAGTCGAGCCATTGCGTCTCCGCCATGACATTGGCACTCTCATTGTTCAGCTCGCCAGCAGCGAAGAACACGTCAGGGCGCAACACGTACAGCGGAAGGTCGTTCTCACGGCGCAGGTACAGGCAATTGCCAAGCTGCGCCCACGAATTGATGTTCGATGTTCCCGCGACCCCCAGGCCATGCCAGGCCCAGGCATTGAGCTTCGCCTGTCGGCTGTATGTCCAAGCGGCCCATCCGTATTCGCCCAGACTCGGGGCGATCGTCACAGAGCGGAAAGGAATCTGACCCGACGAGAAAGGCCGGTTGGAGAAGGCGGCGGCGCTGAACATGCTCAGCCCTCCTGCCAGCGACCGGGGGCACTCACCCAGTATTGCGCCATCGGCGTGGCCGCGAGCGCGATCACCGAAGGCTGCAGGCCGCCATTGGAGAAGCGCGTGAGGTTGGCCGGCGACTTCGTGAACTGCTTGATCGGCAGCCCAACATCCACGTCGGTGGGGAATGCCGCATTGGTCAGCGTGGTCAGTGAGCGCACGCCGGATTCGGAGAGGAACAGCAGGTCGCCGTAAAGCGAGACGATCGAGCTGTGGTGCCGCGTGCCCACGCCATCGACAACCCGATCGAGCGCCATTGCGGTCGGATCCGGATCGATCGTCCAGAGCTGAATCGACTGGTCGGTGAAGACCGCCAGCTTGCCCTGGTACTGGCCCAGCGCATAGGCGCGTTGGCCGCTGGCGAAATGTTGCGAGACCGGCAGGAAGCCGGCATTGCCCGCCGCGGTCCAATCCGCTGGGTCACCGACCTTGCAAAAGCGCACGGTCTGCCCGTCATCGGACACGGCGAAGACGCGACCGGCGGCGGTCACCATGATGCCGGACTTGGGCATGTTGACATCGGAAACAGGCGTCCCGGTCACGACGTGCGTATTGGTGTTGACCGCGAACACCGCCGCATGGGTGGTCGCGCCATCGTCAGGGGAAAGCACGGCCAGAAAGCCGTTGTTCCAGCGCGCCACGCCCAACAGGCGCGCGCGGCCCGCCTCCGCGAAGTTGCCACCGGTTCCCGTCGAGATGAACGCATAGACGATGCGGTCTCCCGTGTCCAGGTTCACCACCTCGCTGGTGAATCCCGTGCTGGCCACGTCCCAGCAGGAGAATGTCCAGAGGTAGCCGGCGTTCGACTCCAACCCCTTCCACTGTTGGCCCAGCGTGAAGCCGCCCACCGCCGGCTTCCACTTGGGGCGACTGCGCAGCCAGCCGCCGGGCTGCACGTCCATGTTGATGAGCTTGCGCAGGCTGTTCGCCGGTGCGACGCTGGACGGGCGCGCAAGCAGCAGGCCGCCGTCGAAGCGATCGAAGGTGACGTCTGCCATCAGCCCACCTGCCTGAAGCCGTTGGCCGTGGCCACCACGCGCGGCCGGCCAGGATCACAGGCCGTCGGCGGCAGGTAGCGCCGGTTTTCCTTCTGCTTGACCTTGGCCTTGTAGAGCATGGTCTTGAAGGACTGGCCCGCGGTGTCCGCATCTGCCTTGCCGTAGTGGGCCTTGCCCAGGGCGACCGCGTAGCCCAGCACCAGGCGGGACGGGCAGCTGGGCTTGTCGGTGGGCTGCGTGAAGCGCGTCAGCACGCGGTTGTGATCGATGAACAGGCGGTAGGTCTGGTCTGGGATGGGCCACACTTCCAGCGAGAAGATGCCGTCCACGAAGCGCGAGTCGTAGCGCTGCGGGATGGCGCGCAGCGACTGGTCGGCGCGCATGGCGTGATTGATGCCCTGGGGAAGCGGCACACGCTCTGAATCGCCCTGCTCGATCCAAACCGTCTGCACACTTCCCCGGGCAATCGGCTCCGCCTCATCGGAATCCCATGGGTACTCTGCGACGTCAGCCGAGAGCGTGATGATCGACGTCATGGGCAGGCCATCGTCGAGCTGGTCATAGACGTAGTCGTTGGCCTCGGTCAGGATGTCGTTGAGCGCTGGTGCGTTGCCCAGCGTGGCGTGCAGACCGCAGCGGCTGCGCAGCGTGCTGAGCATGCTGGAGAAGGTCTGGGCGGGCGGCAGGGTGCTCATGGCAGTCTCAGAGTTTGATGAGCCAGCGGAACTTCACACCCGCGGGAAGGTTGGCGGAGCCACCGGTGGCCCCAGAGCTGGTCGCGCCAGCAGTAACCGCCGTGAAGTTCGGGCCGGACTGTGCTTGGGCAGAGCCGCCAACGGGATTGATCGTGTGGGAGTGGGAGATCACCTCACCGACGGTGGCAGTGCCCACGCCGGCAACGGTGTTGAGCACGGCATGGCCCTCGGGCACATACGGCAGGCCGAAGGTGGTGGCGCCATCCCCCGCGCCCCACTTCGTGCCGATGGCGGCGAACAGGCTCGCATAGGTGACGCGCGAGACGTTCGACGGTGCCGTTGGCAGGATCATCCAGCCGCTCTCCGCGGTGTCCCTCGCGGTGGGTTTCACATCACCGGGCCGCGCCAGCTGATCGAGCCCTACGAGGACCTGCAGCGCGGCCTGGTCGGCGACCGTGGCAAGCGAGTTGCCGAGCGTCGTGAGACCCAACGCGGTGCGCCACTCCTGACGCGTCTGGGCCGTGTTTGGCGCCGGCACACCCAGGCCGACCAGCTTGTTGCCCGCGGCGAAGCTCACCGCCAGGCCGCCATTGGATGACCCCCGGATGGTCGTGCGGGTGAGCTGGTTGGCCGCGGAATAGGTGCCAAGGCCGAATTCGTATTCGCCGGTCGGTCGGCCCTGGTCATCGACAGCCTCGATGTAGTAGGGCACCGTGTCGGCGAGTGCGCAAACGATGGCGAAGGATCGAAAGCCCAGCACCGCCCCGGCCAAGGTGAAGGGGCCAGATCCAGAGGATGTGCTGGCCTCCAGCACTCGGTCGGCAATTACATGGGGCATGGTCGGTCCGGTGGTGCTGGTTGAAGATCAGGCCGGTGCGCCAGCGGCTTCGATGGCCTCGATGATCTTGGCCTTGGTGGCGGCGGGGTCCACCGTCACGCCAACGGCGGCGGCGTGCTCCAGCAACTGGGCCTTGGTCATGTCGGCCAAGTCGACCGGTGCGCCTGCGGCTTCGATGCCGTTTTCCTTGCAGGCCTTGGAGATCGCAGCCTTGTAGTTCACGCCGTAAGCAGCGGCGACCGCCTCTTCGCCGTACTTCGCCTTCAGGCGGTCCGGCTCCTGCGTGATGTCGAGTTCGACGCGCTGCCCTTCCACAGGGCCGTGCACCTCCACGTTGTCCTCGCCAAAGATGGCTTGTGCGATGGGCACTTCGTGGGCCGGCACTTCGCGCGGCAGGATGGTCATGGGGTCGCGCGTGATGGTGAGGGCGACCATGGCAATGAGCAAGTTCATGTGTATCTCCGAAAGGTTGAGGAATCAGGGCAAAGGGGCCAGCACTTGGCCGGCCCCTTCGTTCATCAGGCGGCGACGATGACCGCGTGACCGTTGCGGCGGTTCACCTTCATGGCGCACCGCAGGTCCAGCGACGCATAGGTCGCGCGCACGTTGTGAGGCGGGGTCGGGTTGTAGACCGCCATCTCGTCGTCCTCGTACTTGAGGTGCTTGGTGTTGATGAAGTAGCAGCGCTTTTCCCAGAGGTTGGCCGCCACGGGCGCTTCCAGGGTGTCGAGCACGCTGAACACCGGATCCCAGATGATCTCCACGCCCTTGAAGTACAGACCCGTGCGAGCGCCGGTACCGGTGGACACGTCGATCGTCTTGGGCTTGCCCGCCTCGGTGTTCTGAGTCAGCGTGAGGATGCTGGCGTAAGCGTCGATGAAGGTCGAGCCGGCCAGGATGAAGTCCGGCGCGCCGCCGTTGCGGATGCACGAGCGCCAGGCGGCTTCCATCGTCGCGCGCAGGGCGTTGGTCGCCACCGCGCCCGCGAAGTAGTTGCGCCAGTAGGCCTTCGTGGCCGCGTTCAAGCCGCCCACGGTGCCCACGGCCGGGGTGCGCGAGATCAGCGCATCCAGGCCCACCACCGCATCCGTGCTGGCCGTGCCGTCACGGTGCAGCTCGATGTCCAGCTTCTCGACGAAACCGAGCTCGAGCGATTCCATGTGCTCGGTCAGGATGTTGTAGAGGATGACCTTCTCGTTGGGCTCCAGCACCAGCTTGCCCTTGCTGGCAGGATCCGGATCGACACGGATGCCCGCGGAGAACAGCATGTCCCAGTCGAGGTACAGGCCGTCCAGGGCAACGCGCCACGGGAACTGCGCTTGCGCGGCGGTGGAACGCTTGTTGAAGGTCCGAGCGGTCTCGCCGAAGGACCAGGCGAAGTTGCTGCCGTAGCCTTCGCGCACGGTCTCCACGGAGAATTGGCGAGCGGGCAGCAGGGTCTTCTTCTTGCCCATGAGGGCCTTGATGAAGGGTCGTTCGGTGCCGATCTGATCGACCGGGCGGTTGCGCATGTAGTTGTCGAGCGCGGCGACGGTGACCGTTGCGAGGTCAGGTGCGGAAATGGGCATGAAGCCTCCTGTGCAAAGTGGTTAAAGCTCTGCACGCCATCCACCGCACCCTGTGGTCGAGGCTTTTTGCTGGTGCTGTCCTGCCGGCGGTGACCTCGGCTTCAACCTAGTGGACGGCACCTGCAAGGTGCTGAAGGACGCGAACCCTTCGTACATGCGACATTCCCCGGCGTGTGCGTCGCATCTGAGGTGCCGGCTGCGAACCCGGCTCACGACTTACCTCTGCTGCGACTGCGGGACGGAGTGTCGGCCGCGTGTCAAGCCGCCCGGCCAAAAAGTGACGCGGGCGGCCTGCGCGATCACAGGCCCGCGGCTGCGAACGCGCTCTGGACCGCGTCCATGGCGTTCGTGGGCTGCGTGGCGATCCGCGCGCCGCTGGACACGTTGCCGGGGCGCAGCGGCTGCGGAGATGGCGCTGCCGCAGGTGCAGGCGCTGCCGGCGGGCTGAAGGCGTCGTACATCATCAGCACGGCCGCCTGCCATTGGTGCGGCTCGTACGTCGTCACGAACTGCTGCAGCTTCACCGGGTCGGCCAGCTGGCCCTTGATGAACGCCACCTTGGCCTCGTGCCCCGGCTGGTGCTTGCGCTGCTCGAGCGTTGCATCCATCTGCTGGGCCGCCTGTTGCACCGTGACCTGGAACTGCTGGAACTCGCGGCTCTGGTCCTGCGAGCGCTGGGCCGTCTGGTTCTGCGTGCGCAGGCGGACCATCTCCAGCGCGTCCTCGCGCGACAGCGTCATGCCCTCCACGCGCTGCTTCAGGTCCGGGTGCTGGGCCAGCAGGTCAATGCCGGCCACCTCGGTGCCCAGGCGCGTGGCAATGTCTGCGCGCAGGCCTTCGATCTGCTGCAGCGCGGTCTGCAGGTCCTTCGGGTCGTTGGACTTGTACAGCTTGCCCAGGTTGAGCACGGTGCCGAACTCCTCGGGCGCCAGGCCGCTGTCGGTGACCATGCGGCGAACGCTGTCGAGTTGCTGGGTGGCTTCGGTGGCTCGGCGCTCCAGCTCTGGCACCACCTTCACGCGCTCCGTGAGATCGGCCCAGCGTGCTTTCGCGCGCTCGCTCATGTTCTCAGGCGGCGTGAGGTCCACCTGGCCGGGTGCGGCGGGAGCAGGAGGGGCGACCGGCGCGGCGGCCACTGGTGCAGGCGCAGGCGCGGCCGGGGCAGCAGGTGCTACAGCTGGCGCAGGAGCAGCTGCAGGTGCTCCGGCTTCATCTGTGCCTACGGCATCGAGCAGCGTGCCCAGGCCTTCGAAGGGGTCGGCGGCGGCGTCAGGAGCGGGAGCGGGTGCGGCTGCAGTCGCTTCTGCCGGCGCGGCAGCGGGCGCCTCGGCTTCCGGGGCCGGTGCTGGCGGTGGAGCAGCGGAGCCGCCGCCAGCCGCGCCGGGTTCGTCGTTAAAGAATCGTCGGATGAGTTTGTGAATGATCATGGTGTCCTACTGCAGGGTGGCAGGAGTGGCCGGGACTGGGCCGCCCGGCATCGGCATGCCCGGCTGTGCACCGGGAATCGGGGGAAGCCCAGGCGCTGGCGCTGCCATCTGCGGCGCTGGCTTGGGCGGAAGGAATCGGTCGACGTCGATGGTCTCGTCGAAGCGCGCAGCGGTCTCGCGCACCAGCTCGCGCTCGGGCTCGCTGTCGCCGCCCATGGAGTCGATCTGGCGGATGGCCATCACCATCTCGCGAATAAGCGGCAGCGCGCGCGTCCACGTCTCCTGCGCCTGGAGCTTGTTCGGCGCGGCGGTGGAGCCGGCCCGGATCTTCATGTTGATCAGGTTGAAGACCGTGTCCGGCGTGGACTGCTTGGGCCACTCGTAGGCCGGCGGTTGGGGCGGCTCTGTCGGCGGCATCGGCGTGCCCATCGCCTGGCTGGCGATCGCCAAGATTGGATTCGGCGGCTCGGGCGGTGGCGGGTTCGGGCCCATGATGGTTTCCACCATGGCCGGCGTCATGGACAGCAGGCACACCTCGCTGGCGAACTGCGCGATCTCGGTGAGCCAGTCCTCGATCTGGTCGCGGAACTCGGCCACGCGCGCGGCGAGCGACTGGTCGGAAATGGCCGCCTCGGTGGCGGTCTTGGCCTGCACCACCACGGAGCGCGCGGCGTCCTGCAGGCCTGACACCATCTCCCAGTCGTTGCGAATCGGACTGGTGTCATACACCGCGGGGTCGATCGTTAGCTGAGTTCCCTGCTTGAGGAATTGGTCGATGGGAAGGTCGCCCGTGTCGAGCGTCACCACCTCCCCGATTCCCGGGATCACCACCTTGCGGAGCGACTTCTCATTGGCGGCGGCGCTTGCGATGAAGTGGGGGCGGACGTTGCGGCGCACCTCGGCGAACTTGTCGCGCGTCTCGTTGTGTTCGTCCTGCAGCTTCTCCAGCACGTCAACCATGCTCTGCGCAACGAACTCGCCGTCGACCGACTGGAACGGCAGGAGGAAATAGGGATACCAGCGCTCGCCCAGGCGCTCGGGGTGGTAGGGCTGGCGTGCGAACCTCGATTCGATGCCTGCAATCATGGTGTAGACCGTGTTGTCGACCTTGCTCCAGGCCTCGTACACCATCACCATGGGGTCATCGCCACCAGCGACCAACGTGGCACCGGCGTACATGCCGCGGCGCGGCGTGTCGTCCGTCATGTCCTTGCCAACTTTGAACGTGGTGGCGCGGTCAATCAGGTCTGCCACATCGGGGAATTGCCCTCGCGCCTTCGACTTGCGCATCGGGATCTTCTCAATCAACCAGTCGCCGGACGCGTAGTCCCAAATGTCCTCAACGGCCTCATCGGGCAACAGGCGCTCGGTGCGCACCATGTCGATTACGAAGCCCTCGGCGGCGACCACCTCGCGCTTCGCTTCCAGGCCAGCGATTGCCTGCTCCAGCTCTCGCTTCTTCGCCTCTTGGTCACCGCGCTGCTCCGGGTCTTCGATCTCGGCCAACAGGGAATCGATGTGTGCCAGGTTGTCCTGGGTGTCTTCGATCCTCGCCTTGATGATCGGGTCAACTTTCATGTCGCGCTGCCACTGACCCTTGACGACACCAAAGCTGCAGGTCATGGCCGCCTTCACCGCGCGCTTGGCCTTCTGCTTGAGCTTGGCATCTTCCAGAGTGGTCTGGGTGACCGTGCTCACGGTGTCGGCAAACAGGCGCAGCGGGCGCGACTTGTTCGTGGGCTCGCCCGACATCTCCGGGTTCTTGGCGTAGACCTTGGACAGCACGACGGAGATCGTCGAGGCGATCAGGTTGGCGCGCTGCTTGTTGTACGCAGGAGTGTCGGCATCGGCCGTGTCGTCGATGCCACGCACCAGCTTGCGGTTGTGGGCGACGCGCTTGTGGAAGGTGCTCCAGTGCTTTTCGGACGCACGCACGCGGTTCATCCAGGTCTTCACCAGAGGGTCGGCCTGTGGATCGGTGCTGGTCTGGTTGGGCGCCTCCATCGAGGCGGGGTTCACGCTGGGCGGTGGAGCGTCAAGGGGTTGCTGCATGGCGATGGTCCTGATCAGTTCGGCGGAACTGTGGGCCGCGACGCCCTTGGACACGCCGAAAAGTGATCAGCGCGCGACCTCGTGGCGGCCGTCCTCCAGCACCCTGGCACCGCCTGCCGTGGCCGGATCTGGGCTGTCGTTGGCGTCCTTCGCGCTCGGTGTGGCGGTGCGCCGCATGAGCCCGGCCTTGAGCATGTCGAAGGCGTGGTCCTCGGCCTCGGTGTCGACGTCGTCCGGGTCATCCGGGTCCGGCTCGATGGAAGGCACCGTGCGGATGGTGTGCTCGCAGCTGGCGAAGATGGCCAGCTCGTCCAGCTCCAGCGCCTGCTTCACCAGCATGGCGCCGGCCTTGCGGCTGCCTGGGCCCGCCCACCACGGGCGGAAGTTGAGGCCCGCGCGGCGGAAGGTCTGGCTGTGGGTGTTCTGTGCCCCGTACTGCGCGCCGCCCTTCGCGAAGAGGTCGGGCCCGGTCAGGCGCAGGCTGATGTCGTAGCCCAGCCGCGAGTCGTGCGCCTCGCGTGCCAGGATCCGGGCGGCCACCTTGTCGGGCGTTTCCTTGGTGCCGGTGTTGGCCAGCATGCGGCCCTTGTCGTCCTTGGCGATGCCGTACAGCTCGCGCCAGAGGTAGGTCTTGCCCTCTGGGTCCTTGGCGAACCAGCCGACGGCGTAGGGCTTGGCATATCCCCAGTCCATGGCCTGCCACAGCTTCCAGTGCGCGGGGATGACAAATGGCTTGACGATGTGTTTCTCGGCATCCCAGGCGCCCTCCAAGAACGCGCCGATGTGGATGTCCCAATCGCCATACAGCCAGGCCTTGCGCCGGTTCGGGTCTTTCGTGCCCTCCAGCGTCGCCATGTAATCCGGATCGCTGGCCAGGAGCGTGGTGTTCTCGCGGATGTCGCCATGCACATAGGTGCGCTCGCGGCCCGTGGCACCGTCGCGCATGATGGTTCCAGGTGGCACGCCCATGCGGCCCAGGCGATACCGCTCTTTCACTGCCGCATGCCCGCGCCCGTAGGGATTGCACGTGGCGCGCACCATGCGCGGCATACCCGGCACCGAGCTGCGGCAACACGACTGCATCATCTCGAAGAAGTTCAGGTCGCGCCAGTTGGTCAGCTCTTCGAAGCCGATCCACGGGTATTCATGGCCGTGGTAGTCCCAGTAGTCGTCTTCCTTCACGCCCACGCGCAGCAGCAGCTCTTCGCCGCCCGGGAAGATCCATTTGTAGTCCGCGTGGCTCTCCAGGAAGCGGGCGTTGGGGAAGAACTTGCGGAACCACCGCTTGCTCTTCTTCACCACGTCGGCCAGCTGCTTGTAGGTCTCCCGGAACAGGATGCCGCGCCACTCTGCGCCAAAACCGCGGCCCACGAACTGGGCGAAGGACATCAGCAGGGCATCGGTCTTGCCTGGGCCGCGCGTGCCCTCGTACAGGCATTCGAACACCGGGCAGGCGAGGAACAGCGTCTGGCTTCCGGGGTGCGGCTTCCAGGCGATTGGGGGCAGCGGTGGGGGCAGGATCATCCACGCAGGCCGGGCTGCTGGGGCGGCAGGTAGCCGCGTATGCGCTGCCAGAACTCGATGGGCCTGTCGTCACCGTAGATCGCCCACTCTTTCTCGGGTGCGTCGGGTTCGTAGAAACGCCTGATCTCGACGACCACGGTCTCAAGACGCGAGCACGGGTTTAGCTCCCCTGTCGGCTCCAGCAGGAAGCGGCGGTACAGACCGTTTTGATTGGCGGGCCAGCCGGACCACGGCAGCGAGCCCAAAACCTTCTCGGGCTGACAGCAGCAGCGGATGTTGAGGCGGCTCATGCTCCGCCTTTCTCATCGGCCGGCGTGGCGTCGCTGACCGCCTTCGTCCATGCCGCAGCGTCGGCCATGATCCCCGGCACCACCAGCACGCCACCAGCTGCTACGGCCGGCGCCAGTGGCTTGCCTCCGCTCGTGTGGTCGATGCTGCCGCGCTCCCTGTAGGTGTTCGGGCGCCGGCTCTTCAGCATGAAGATCATCAGCGTGTCGCTGGGCTTGCGGATGGTCAGGAATCGCGGGTTGCCCTCGGCGTCCACGGCCTGCACAGGCTTCTGCACCGTCACCATGCGGCCCGCGGCGTTGCGCTCGCGCGTTTCCACCATGCGCAGCGTGCCGTCCGGGTTGTGCTCATAGATCGGCGTGAGCTGGCCCTGGTACACGACAGGCTCTTCCACCCCATGCACGGCCCGGCGCACCGCCTCGCGCTCCAGCAGCTCTGTGCCCTCCTCCAGCGATTCATCCCAGGCCGCGGCGAACTCGGCATCGCTTTCCTTCCAGCGGTACGCCGTCGCGCGGTTGATTCCCGCCTCGGTCGTTGCCTCTCCGACCGTGGCGCCGTCAGCCAGCGCAGACAGGAAAGTCAGCATGGCCAGGTCGTTCGCTTCTTTTTCTGGCGTCGCTTTCGTTGCGGCCTTACGTCCCATGTTTCACCTTTTCCCAGTTCTTGTAGGCCTCGGCCGGCGTTGAACCCTCACCCACGTACCAAAAGGGCAGCGCCGGCCAACGGACGAGCCGGCTCATTACGCTTTCGCAGGAAGAGCATCTCCACCACGCACCGTGCAGTGCTATGTGTGGTTTGGTCCGGTCACGACTCATGGGTTTCTTCCTTTGGTACTACTTCGACAAGCTCGGGCTTGATGAGCAGGGTGCCGAATCGGCGGTTCTTTGCGGTGATGTAGCGACAGAAGAGGCGCTCGTGATCGTCCTTCTGCCCTCCCCCAATGCGACGGCCGCCACGGTATGCCAGTACCTCGGCGAGTGCGCCGGTAGGTGTTCGGACGGTTGAGCCGATCGGGATGCTGTCCACGTCCATGGGCCTGGGGATTGGGCGTGCGGTGATCTTCAGGATGGCCGGCTCTGCCTTTGCGGGTTGGGCGGGCGCGTCGAACTGCAGCTCCATCTGGCGGGATGTGTTCATGTCCTCGCGGCAGGCCTTCAGGCTGCGGTGGGCACGCTCGCGGGATGACCTCGACCGGGCGAGCGCAACCGACACGAGGGGCCACAGGCCCAACGCTTCAAGCTGTGCGCGGCATTCGATCGAGATCGCTGCTGTCATCAGTGGGCGCCCCTCGCTGCCAGGAACACCCGGCGGATGGTGATGGCCAGGGCTTGCTGCTCGTCCAGCTTCTTCAGCTTCCACATCTGGCGTTGGCCGTGCAGGCCGTTGAGTGGGCCGCGATGGCACCCGCCGCACAGGGCGATGGAGAGCCACCAGTTGCCCTGTTCGATCTCGTGGACTTCAGATGGGTCGGCTTCGCCTCCACCTTCGTCGCACACCGCGCAAGGCTGGACCGCCACGTAGCGGATGTATGCGGCTTCGGCGACCGTGGGGGCCTTTTTATTCTTGCTTTGCATCAGCCCTCCACGCGCCCGACGTAGGTGATGCGGTAGCGGCCGTTCTTGTCCCGGTGTTCCTGCTCGCAGTAGCGTCGGAATGCGGCCTCGGGAGATTCGTCCGGCAGCATGTCGATGCCGTGGCCCGTCGTGCCACCCTTCCACGAACCTTTTTCTGGCCCGACTTCCTCGCTGAATTCGAGGCTAAGCGACCGGCAGATTCGGCGACTGCGGAACAGCGAGAGCCATTTGAACCAGCCTTCGCCGTGCCTGTACTCGCGCTCTTCCACGCGACAGGTCGCTCGAATGCGCTTGCCGTCGTAGTCATCAAATTCGAAAACGGCGGTCGGGCAGGCCTTCTTTGCGGCCTGCGTGGATGCCCATTGATCGCGAAATGTGAAGCCTCGCGGCCGGCTCCATTCCGTCCAGAAATGCCTGCCGTCGCCGTCGTAGTAGCTGGTGCGGATGTGGCGCAGTTGCGTCCAGGGGAGAAACTTCGACCAGCTTTGGGTGGTAGTGCTGTCGTGTGTCTGCGCGCCGAGAAACACCTGCAGGAATCCATCGCTCAGTTGGAAGCCGTATTCGCGCGGGTGGATGTCCCAGTACCAGTCGCGGCCCATGCGCTCGATGGTCGCCGCGTCCCAGTAAGTGGCTTGAATCTTCGTGCGCCACGGTTTGACCACGGCCGGCAGGCGCACCCGCACGGTCCAGCCGAGTGCGCGCAGGTAGAGGGCACAACCTGAGTTCTCTTCGTCCCCGGACTTGATGGTGATGCCAAGCGGGCGCCAGCTGTCGCCGCGCTCGCCGATGTCGATGGGTCCGAAATGGCGGTCGTTGTCGGTCAAGCGGTTGTATGCGTACACGGGTGGTCCTTTGCGTGGGTGGTTGATTGGGATGGCATCACTCGAATTCCCGCAGAAAGCTCTCGACGCACCGGTACCGGCCTTCTTCGTCGAGGTGGGGCCAGAGGGTTTGCTGGGCGCGCGGTCCCCACAGGAAGCTGTCGACCTGGCGGTGCAGCTCGCCGAACTCCACTTCGTCCATCGATTCGAAGTCGAGCGAGCGCGGGATGGCGTTGGGCTTGCCGTCGAACCCGGGCACCAGGTCGAAATAGCCCGCACCCATGACGATCCAGTAGCGCAGCTTGTCCAACTCGGTGAACGCCTCGGTACGCGCCAGCAGGCTGTTGAGCTTCGCGAAGAACAACCGGTGGTGCGCCGGGCTGCGCGGCATGCGGTAGCTGAAGCTGAGCGTCTGACCCACGGGCAGGTCAGTGACCAGGCGGCGCCACTTCTGGTACGCGCGCTGGCCCTGCAGGTCGATGCCTTCCAGGCGGCCCTGGTCGTTTTTGATGATGACGACTTTGCTCATGAGCGCCCCCGCAGCAGCTTGGATTCCCGGATCTGCGTCCACAGGGAGACCGGCCGATCGGGCAGCGGTGCCCACGGCTTCACCGGTGGCAGCGGCCAGTCGTGGGTAGCGATCTCTTCGTCCAGCTCTTTGGGCTGGGGAATGTCGGTGTGCTGCAGGTCGAAGTCGGCGGGCTTCATGCGTCTGCTCCCAGCAGGTCGCCTTGCTCCTGCAGCTGCTGCTCAAACATGCGCCCCGCCTCCATCGCCTCGCGAATGCGTCGGCATGAGATTTCGAAGTACTCGGGGTTCTGCTCGATGCCGATGAACTTGCGGCCCAGCTGCATGGCGGCCACGCCGGTGGTTCCGCTGCCCATGAACGGATCCAGCACCAGACCGCCCGGCCTGCAGATCTCAACCATGGCGCCCATGAGTTCCACCGGCTTCTGGGTGATGTGCTCGCGGTCCTGCGGCGCCTGAAACTCGTAGAAGCCCGGGAGACACCCGACCTCGCGCTCGACCGGCATCGGACCGGCGCTGCCCCACACCACGTATTCGCATTGGGCAGAGAAGCGCCCCATCTGCGGCCGTGTGCTTTTCTTCGCCCAGGGAACGACGCCACGCCACACCCAGCCGCCGGCCTGCAGGTAGTCAGTGGAGATGGGAAGCTGTCGCCAGTCGGTGAAGAACAGAGCCGGCGCGCCTGGTGCGCTTGCGCGCAGCGCCTCGGCCGCCCAGAGTGCAGACCAGAAGTGGAACGCGCGCTGGTCGCGGTTGTCGCCTCCGAAGTTCTGGGTTTTCTCGTGGTTGCCGCTGTCGCTGCTCAAGTACTTGGTCTTCGTGTCTTGCGCACGGTCGCCGCGGAACGCGCCGCCGCTGGAATACGGCGGGTCGGTGATCACCGCGTCGGCGGTACCGGCCGCTAGGCTTTGCAGCACCTGCAGGCTGTCACCCAGGTACAGGGTGGCGGATCCAATGGTTTCGATCTTCATGCGGTGCTCCTCATCTGCCAGTGCGCGATCAGGATCGACTCGGCGCGGTTGTGGTCCTTGGCGCGGGCGATGTCGGGGCAGCCCGGGTACAGCGTGCGGGCCATGTGCAGCGCCTTGGCCTTGCGCTCGGTGGCGCTCAGCTTCGGATCGATCAGGCCGAAGAAGCGTTTCCAGGTCTGGGGGTGGGCGTAGTCCACCGTGAGGCTCAAGCACTCGAGCACGCATTCAACGGCGCCGAGCGTGCGCAGCAGCGAGCCCTGCGTCTGCACGCTGTTGTCCTTGCCGCCCATGGTCCCGACGGCTTCCACCACCGCGGCGATTGGCTCATCGGCGGGGCAGAGTTCCAGGATGCGGCGGCGCAGTGCCAGGCCGTCTACCTTGCGTTTCACCAGCGCCTTCGGGCCTACGCCGGGTATCTCCATGGTTGGGAGATCGAAGACGGCCAGCAGGCCGTTGTGGCCGAGCACAGCGCATGCGCCCGTCAATCCTGGGTCGATTCCGAGCACGATCACAGACCACCCCCTTGCACGCGCACCCGGGATTCCGGCTTCGGCTGGTCCTCGGGCCAGTCCTTGAACAGGGTGTTTTCGCCCACGTACATCACCTCGACCTTGCCGGCAGAACCGCCGCGCTGCTTGGGCACGATCAGCTCGGCGATGTAGTCCCATTCCTTGGGCAGGCCAGGCTTCGCGCGGCACTCCCGGTAGACGAACATGCACACATCAGCGTCCTGCTCCACCGATCCGCTGTCGCGGAAGTCGGACATCAACGGGCGCTGGTCGGGCCGCTTCTCCACTTCTCGACCGACCTGGGCCAGCATCAACACCGTGATGCTCAGTTCCTTGGCGAGGGCCTTGAGACCCTTGGTGATCTCGTCGAGCTGGTACGCGCGCGGCGCCTTGTGGTCGGTCCCGGCCATCAGACCCAGGTAGTCGACGATCAGCAGGCGCAGTCCGTGACGGCGCTTGAGCGCGCGGGCCTTGGCGCGCACCTGGTTGATGTTCAGGCCTGTCTGGTCGCTGGTGTAGAACGGCGTGCTGCGGATGCGCTCGCTGGCACCGGTGAGCCTGGGCCAGTCGAAGTCCCGCAAGCGCTCGCCGCGCTGGATGCGGCTCAGGTGGATCTGCGACACCATGGACATGCGGCGCTCGTGCACCTCGGTGCGCGGCATCTCCATCGACAGCATGCCCACCGCGTGTCCGGCCTCGGCGAAGGTGTTGCCGATGCTCATGGCCAGCGCGGTCTTGCCCATGCTTGGGCGGCCACCCAGCGCGATCAGGTGCCCCTCCCGGAATCCACCGTTGAGTAGTTCGTCGAGTTCGGCCAGGCCGGTCGACACGAAGTTGGACTGTCCCTCGCCGTCCGCCTGCGCCTGGATGCGGTCGATCAGCGACACCATGCCGTCGTTGCTGTCCTGCCAATCGTCGCGAGGCGCGCCCTGGTCTCCCAGGCCAACGAACACCTGCTGCGCATGGTCCAACAGATCGGTGGCGGTGCGGTCGCCGGGGTTGAAGGCGCTCGTGGCGATCTCGTCGCTAAGTTCCACCATGCGGCGCAGCAATGCCTTCTCCCGCACGATCTCGGCGTAGCGGCGCATGTTCGCGGTGCTGAGACGGTGCTGGGCCAGCTCGTTGATGTAGACCAGGCCGCCGGCCTTGTCCGCCTGCCCCTGGTCGCGCAGCCGCTCGAAGACGGTGATCACGTCGGCGGGCTTGAGCGAGTTCACCAGCGCGGCGATGGTGCCGAACAGCAAGCGGTGCTCGCTGCGGTAGAAGTCGGATTCGGTCACCAGATCGCCCACCCGCTCCCAGGCCCCGTTGTCGAGCAACAGCCCGCCCAGCACACTGGCTTCGGCTTCGATGGAGTGCGGCGGCACGCGCAGCGCGGCGGCCTCGGGGTCGGCCAGGAAGTCCTCGGGTTCGTTCATGTTCATGCTGGGTCCAGGGTTTTCTCGATCACGTGCTTCATGCCGCGATCGGTCAGGAGGAAGTCGAGGTCGCAGCGCCAGTTCGCGTGTTCACCGCTGCGCGGCGTGCGGCCCATCAGGAAATCGTTTTGTCCAGCGCGAGCGAAGTAGTCGCGGAACCACTGCACGGCCTGCTCGGAGGTCTCGGCACGGCGTGAGCCATCGGCACGCCTGGACTGCAGGGCAAAGGTCCAGGCCTTGGCCAGGGCCCGTGTGCGGTCCTTTGTCGCCAGCCTGACCTGCGGCAGGTCGGGCAGCATCTCGTGATACAGGTCGATCAAGGACTGCGTCGGGCAGGTCGGCAGCTTGGCTGACGACGTAAGAGAGTCTTTCTTCTCTTCTCTCTTCTTCTCTTCTCTGTCGTCACGCTGTGACGTCACGGTGACGTCACGCAGCTCGTCACTTCCAGCGTCACCATTCGTCACGCCGGACAGCCCTTGCTTCTTGCGCTCCCGGTACTCTTTTGTGCGCTCCGCACCAGACTTCCCGGTTAGTGACCGCTCCTTCTGCGGGCTGTTGTGTTCCTCGAAGTTGTTGAACCGAACGCCCGATCCATCGGGCAATTCCTCGGCCCATTCAACAGCGGCCAACGCCCGGAAGAAACCGGGGATTCCTGCCGCGTCGTCGACTTCGTGTGACGACGCGTGACGCACGACACCGTCACGCGCTGCGGTCTCATTCACCATCGACCAGACCGGCAAAAGGCCTCCGACGACAATGCGTGTGACGACCGAAACGTCACGCTTCGTCACGCTCTCGTCACGCGTGACGTCACGCCCGGAGTACATCCAGGCGAGGTATTCGGGGTCTTGCAAGAGCACCCGAGCCATGCGCGTGACCCGTGGATTGGTCAGCAGGCTGCTGCGCATCTTGATCCAGTCGGCCATCAGGGCGCCTTCCCCATCGCCAGCGCTTCCTCGCTCTGGAACCAGATGGCCGAGTCGATGCGCGCGGTCATGCGGGCCCGGTGCTCTGGCGTGCGGCTGTTGATCGCCTCATACATGCGCTCGCGCCATTGGTCAGCATCAGGGCGGTCCCCTGCGGCCATCGCAGCCACCATGCGGCGCCCGCAATCGCTGATGTGCAGGTCGACCTCTTCGTCGCTCAGAGGCTGGCGTACCGGCTCTGGCGCGTTCATGCCGCACCTCGTTGTTTGGCCAGGCTGATCGGGGCCGGGCCCTTCTTCAGCTGGCTCGTGGCGCGGTTGCTCAGGTTCGGCATCACGGGGTGGCTGTGGTCAGGCGCCGGGCCCGGCTGCTTCGCCCGCGATGCCTGGCCGTTCGCCACCCCGCGCAGGTAGGCCGTGGCCTTCACCTGCTCGGCGGGCGTGGCAAAGATGCCAGGGCCCTGGGCGCGGCGCGCGGCGAGGTCAAAGCCGTTGCCGCGGCTGCGCACAATGCGCGTGCCTGGCCAGTAGATAGATGTGGTCATGCGGCTGCCCTCGCGTGGAAGGTTTCCATCAGCACGCGAACCTTGAGCTCGGCTTCGGCGGCGCGGCGCTCGGCTGCATCCGCACGGCGCTCTGCCTCGGACTGGATCTGCACCAGCGTGCAGCCCACCTGGAACGCCTGCCACTCCGGATAAATGCGGTTGCCCACGACGTCGCAGAAGAACGGCACGAGGTCGGCCTGCAGGGTCGCGGTGCCGGCCTTTATGCGGGAGAAGTAACCGGCATCCACGCCGATCGCCAGATAGATCTCTTTGTCTTCCAAACCAGACGACTGGCAGGCCAGTGCGAACGCGGCCGCGCCGGTCTTTTGCCGGCGCACCAGCTCGATCGGCATGTCGTTGGCAGGTGCTCGACGCGACAGCGCCAGCTCACCCTGCTCAACCGGACTCAATTGTTTTGACGCCACTTGACTACCCCTTTCGGGCAAATAAAAAGCACGATCCAAGTCATGAACTCGAATCGCGCTCGTGATGTGAATGGATCAGCTCTGGCCTGTGGTGGCGGGCTGGGGTGCGACGCTGCCGGCTGCGGGTTCTGCAACACGCTCCCGGATGACGCGCTGGGCGGAGGCACGATCGGTCAGCGGCAACTCGTCCAGATTCAGGTGGCCACCGCCGAGAGCAACAAACACGTCGGCCATGCCCAGCTCGATCTGCTTGTTGGCGTAGGCGACCTGGTTGCAGTAACCCCTGCTGGTCCCCGCCTGTTGTGCGAAGGATTCGCGCTCGGCGACGGGCAGATTGGTGAAGAAGGTTTTGAAGTCCATGCGGGAAAGTTTACCCATGGGTAATCGAAAGTCAATACCCAACGGTAAATTACCCTCTGGTAACTTCAATCGCATGGACGTTTTCGATCGCCGAAGGGCGAAACTTCGCGAGCTATTGACGGTGCTGTCAGCTGCAGAGCTGTCCCGCAGCTCAGGCGTGGCGGCGAGCTACATCAGCCGCGCGCTCAGGGAACCTGGCGACGATGGCTACAAGAACATTGGCGAGGTGACGGCACGCAAGCTCGAGCACGGGGCAAAGAAACCCGAGGGCTGGATGGACGAAGTGCCCGCCAAGGGCATCCGTCTCGTGCACAGCGTGCAAGAGACGGTGGCGCAATACAAAATACAAGGCGATGACGTGGAGATTCGGCAATTCGAGGTCGGCGGCGGAATGGGCGCTGGCCGTCTTTTGCTGGACGATCAACCCGGAGTGATCAAGAGCTGGCGCGTGGACCATGACTGGCTGCGCCTCAATGTGCGCAGCTACTCGGCGATCGAGAACCTTTGCATCGTCACCGGCTTCGGGCCGTCCATGCGGCCGATGTTCAACCCGGGCGATCCGCTGCTCGTGGACCGCGGCGTCAAGGTGGTGGACACGGACGCGGTGTTCTTCTTTCGGGTGGGGGACCATGGTTTCATCAAGGCCCTGCAGCGCATCCCCACCGCCACGGGACTGGTGCTGCGCGCCAAGTCGAAGAACCCCGACTACGATCCCTTTGACATCGACCAGAAGACCATGGATTTCGAGGTGCTGGGCAAGGTGCTCACCGTCTGGAAAAGCGAGCAGTTCTAGCTGCATCGGACAGTTTTTTAAGGAGACTCATCTTGGGCAGTTTTTCAATCTGGCATTGGTTGGTGGTGTTGATCTACATCGTGGTCGTTGCCTGGCCGCTTTGGCGGATTGTGGGCAAGACTGGACACCATCCGGCTCTCTCGATTGCGCTGCACATTCCTTTGGTGAACATCGCCACTCTCTGGTATTTGGCCTTCACCATGTGGCCTGCGCGCCGCGATTGATCTTGGGACACGAACATGCGAACGATCATTGCTGCCGCCGCCCTTCTGGCCGCCCTAACGGGCTGCGCAAACCACATCTACAGCCTGAGCTATTCCCCTATCACCAAGGAATACGCCCGACAACTTGACGAGGTGTCGCTGGGCATGACTAAGCCGCAGCTGCGCACCCTGTTCCCCGACATGGTCACCAGAGGGCAGACGGCCATCGGAGGCCAGCAGGTGGAGGCCATGGAGCTCTCGCACAACTACTGGACCGGCGTCGGCGGCCGGCTTGAGCAGGACCAGCTGTGGTTCTACTTTCACAACGGACGGCTGGTGAAGTGGGGGCGTCCCAATGACTGGCCAGAGCCGCGCGAGCTGGTGATTCGCACGAGCTGACAGGTGGGTGCAGCCGCCCTGTTCTGCCTGGTCGTGGCAATCGCGGATGGCGACACCCTCACCGCGCGCTGTGGCGATCCCGGCGCCTATGAACAGGTGAAGGTACGGCTGGCCGAGATCGACGCTCCTGAGAAGGCGCAGCCGTTCGGCAACCGCAGCCGCCAGAACTTGGCCGAGCTTTGCTTCCAGCAGGTGGCAACCATCAGGCCCACCACGAGGGACCGTTACGGCCGCACCGTGGCGCGCGTGGAGTGCAAGGGTCAGGACGCCAACCTGCAGCAGGTGCGCGCTGGCATGGCCTGGGCCTACACAAAGTACCTGACTGACCCCGCCGTGGCTCGGGAGCAGGATGGAGCGCGTGCCGCGCGCGTTGGGCTGTGGGGAGACAAAGCCCCCTTGCCACCTTGGGACTGGCGACAACTTCGAACCAAAGGAAATTGAGCATGGCAGATCAATCGACGAACAAACTCGCTGGGCTTCTTCGCCACAGGTACCAAGAGGTGACGAGGAGTTGCCGCTACGGCCATGGCCTCCTCGAAAAATCCGGGCGCTCTTGGTCATTGAACAACCATTTGCGCTCAGGCGAGGCTGATCTGCAGGGGTACAGCTCTGGTCAACTCCAGTTCCGCTGCGCTGTGTGGGTCTGCCCTACCTGTGGCTACATGGAACTGAGCGATACGGTGGACTGATGGGCGTCCACAACATCACCACGGGCCAAGAGATCGAGCCCTCCTTTGAACCCCAAGAGCCTCCAAGCGGAGGCGATGGGGGTAACATGGACGGCATGGAAGCCCGCGTCATCAAGCTTGAAGAATTCGCGCAGGACACGCGCGACAGGCTGACTCGCATCGAAACTCGGATTGATCAGACGGCCACCAAGGCTGATGTCTCTGACGCCATGAACAACTTGATCAAGTGGGTCGTGGGCACCGCTGCGGGCTTGGGTGTGGCCGGCATAACGGTAATGTCATTCGTGCTGAACAACGCGACCCCAAAGGCGCCGGCTTCGGCAAGTCCACCGCCCATAGTGATCCAGATCCCGGCCCTGCCGCAGGCACCTGCTCCAAATCCTGCGCCCTCGAAATAGCGCACAACCTCCCGACCTCCCATCCAAGCCCGCCCCGAGCGGGCTTTTTTTGTCCACGGTTTCCTCGATCTCAAAAAAGTTTACCTGCAGGTATTGACTGTTTCATTACCCTTGGGTAAATTATCTCCATCGGCTCCACATCGGAGCCGCAACGGAGAGAGCAGATGCAAATCGACAACGTGGAGCGCAGGGAGAGCTGGCCCCGGCTCACCCCGCAGCAGGTCGACGACGCGCTGGACGCTGAGCGCGCTGCAGCGAACGCTGAGGCCTACGAACACCACATCAACGCCGCGTGTGCGGCCATCCAGCACACGCCATTCGCGCTGGTGACCCCGGCTTACATCGGTCAGGTGCTGGACACGCTGGCATGCAAGGCCCAGGAAGCGCACCTGCCGGAGCTGTGCGAGTCGTTGGAAGTTCTGTCGTGCGAGGTGACGCCGTGAGCGCGCCGCACACCGCTCAATCCTTCGTGCGGGCTGCGCTGGCAGCCGAGCGCGAGCAGTGGACCGGTCCGAGCGCGCAGCACACACCGGCGCCCTGGTGGCCGACTGAATCTGGCGTCCGTGACCGTGGCGGATACATCGCACACACACACAGCGTCCAGCGCTACGAGGGTCAGGACGAGCGCTATGCCCTTGAGGTCGCCCAGCGTGAGGCCGACAAGCTCCTGATCGCCGCAGCTCCTGATCTGCTGAAGCAGTTGCAGCACGTGGTTCGATTCTTTGACCAGATCAACCCCGCTGACGTTGAGCGGTATCGCGCCGCCATCGCCAAGGCCGCCGGGAGCGTGTCATGAGCGCCCCCGACAACGGCGGGCCAGCCTTTCCGCCCATGCACGACCCAAACACCCACGCTTTCGGCATGACGCTGCGCGACTACTTCGCGGCGAAGGCGATGCAGGGAATGTTGGCGGTGCCGGATGACCAGCGCTATGGAGACCGTGCCGACCAGACGCTTTCGGTCGAGCAGTGGCAAGCGTGGTGCGTCACCGGTGTTGTCGAGCATGCATACCGCATGGCCGACGCCATGCTGAAAGCGAGGGCGTCATGAATTGCTGTTCCGACTACGGCCAGTGCACGCGCGGCGCCGATTGCCCAGCGCGTGCTCGCACCTGTGACCAGTTGGGTGTTTGCCAGGACCGCACGCCGCGGTGCAAGGGATGCAAGCCCGGCCCGCTGGAGGTGCTGAGTTCCGAGAAGGCCCGCGATGTCACCACCGCCGTGGTGCTGGGCCTCTCCCTGTTCTACGGCCTGGTGCGGTGGTTCTCGTGATCACCCTGCGCCTGCTTTCCTTCTACCGCCGCAGCGGCATGCCCTTCTGGCCTGCCATGCGCAAAGCCATCCGCGCCGCTTGGCGCACCTATTGACCCACCACCGAGAAAGCCATGAACGACGTGATTGAAATGAAAGAGCCGACCAGCGCGGCTTCACTGCAGCAAGTGGCCACGCCGGCCCTGCTCCTGCAGATGGCGGTGCAGCAAGGCGCCGACATGGACAAGCTCAAACAGCTGATGGACCTGCAGGAGCGCTGGGAAGCAAACGAAGCCCGCAAGGCATTCCGCGAAGACTTTGCAGGGTTCCGTGGTGAAAACATCATCATCCCGAAGACCAAGCACGTCGACCGTGGACGTGGCGGCTCATTCGACCAAGCCGAGTATGACCAGGTGACTGGTCGCCTTTCGCCCGCCCTGTCGCGCCACGGCTTCGGCTTCCGTCACGACCAGAAGTTCGGCCTCAAGCGGATGATGATCGATGGGGTGGAAAACGATGTCGGCTGGGTGTGGGTGACATGCCACCTGGAACATCGCAAGGGGCACACGGAGTCCCTGGAGCTTGAAGGCCCTCCAGGCGATCTGTCGGTAAACACCCCGACGCAAAACATGCAGACCACGGCGAGCTACCTCAAACGGCAGTCGCTGCTGGCGATCACCGGCACTGCCACCGGCGGCGAAGACGACGAATCCAAGATGCGGAAGTCTCGCGGCAGTGAGCAGCAAGGCGAAGGCGAGCTTGAGGCCATGGTCGAGTTCGGCCGCGATGCCGCTATGGGTGGCATGAAGGCTCTCACGGCATGGTGGGGCGGGTTGACCGCGAAGCAGCGCAGCAGCTTGAACAAGGACTTCCCATCCATGCGCGCAGCAGCCCAGGCCGCAGATCGCGGAGGCAACCATGCATGACCTCCTGATCCGCTGCAGCTCCATCGGCAAGCTGATGACCGAGCCCAGGACGAAGGCCGAGGGCCCGCTGTCGGTGGGCGCGAAGACCCACGTCCGCAGCCTCGTTTCCCAGGCGATCTACGGTGTGGACTTCGAAGTTTCCAGCAAGGAAATGGAGAAGGGCATCCTGGTCGAGCCCGAGTCCATCGCACTGTTGAACCGGGTGCGCGGCCTGTCGCTGGTGAAGAACACCGAGCGCAAATCGAATGCCTGGATCACCGGCGAGTGCGATCTGTTCGACGCTCGCGCGCGCCGCGGCCATGACCTGAAAAGCTCGTGGTCTGTCGCCAGCTTCCCGATCGCGTTGGTCGACTGCGTGGACAAGCTCTACGAGTGGCAGATGCGCGGCTACATGTGGCTCTGGGATGCCGACAGCTGGGAGGTGAACTACGCGCTGATCACGACGCCGGAGCACCTCACGCGCTACGAGCCACCGTCCATGCACTTCGTGGATCACATCCCCGAGCACATGCGCCTGACCACCTGGACCGTCGAGCGAGACCGCGATCTCGAAGCCGCCATGGTCGAAAAGATCAAGGCCGCCCGCCAGTACTACGCCCAGGTGCTCGCCGAGTTCACCACCTCCCATGCGCTGCCTGGCGCTGCCCCTGTGCGCGCCGCCGCGGCCGCACGCATCCCTGAAACCTTCGACTTCTGAGGCCCCCACCATGACGACTGAAACCCCCATCGATTTGATCGACCGCGCAGAGATCAACGCCGGCGGCGTGCTCGTGCAGTACAGCAAAACCGAGGCCGCCCTGGCCGCGCTGCGCGAGAAATACACCGGCGCCACCTTCGACATGACCACCACGAAGGGCGACAAGGAAGCGCGCGCCGCACGCCTGGAGCTGACCACCTTGCGCACCGGCCTGGAAAAGCGCCGCAAGGAATTCAAGGCGCCCGCGCTGGAGTTCGGCAAGAAGATCGACGCCGAGGCCGCACGCATCACCGCCGAGATCGAGGCGCTGGAACAGCCGATCGATGCCCAGATCCGAGCCGACGAAACCCGACGCGCCGCCGAGAAGGCCGAGCGCGAACGAATCGAAGCCGAGCGCGTGGCCGTGCATCAGAACCGGCTCGCCGTGATCCGCGCATGCGTGGGCAAGGCACAGGGCCTGCCATCCGCTCGCATCGCCGTCGGTATCGAGCAGGTCGAACGCATGGTGACCGACGCGGCCACCTGGGAAGAGTTCGCCGGTGAGGCCGCCACCGCCCAGGCCGAGACCCTGGCCGCCATGCGCTCCATGTTCGATGCGGCCAAGGCGCGCGAAGACGAAGAGGCACGAGTCGAGCTGCAGCGCGTGGAGAACGAGCGCATTGCCGCCGAGAACCGCGCGCAGGCCGAGCGCCTGGCCGAAGCGCAGCGCGAGCTGGACGCGAAAGCAGCAGCGTTCCAGGCTGAGCAGGACGCGATCGCCGCGCGCCGCGCAGAGGAAGAAGCCGAGGCCGAGCGCAAGGCGCAAGACGCCATCAAGGTGGCGGCCACGCCTGCTGTGCATACCTACGAAAACGGCGCACCCATGTACAGCACCACGACGTTCAAGGACAACGGCGAGCCGATCATGCTGACCCCCGAGGGCAAGCGCAGCGTGTTCTGCGACCTCAACGACGACATCGAGCTGGAGAAGCCCACCGTGAAACTCGGCGAGCTCAACACCCGCTTGGGCTTCATCGTCACCGCCGACTTCATCGAATCGCTCGGCTTCACCGCCACGGTGGAGCGCAACGCGCGTCTCTATCGCGAGAGCGACTTCCCCCGCATCTGCGCCGCCATCGTGCGCCACGTCCAGGGCGTGGCCCAAGGCGTGGCCGCCTGACCCTTTCCCCTCACCACCCGGAGCACTCATGAACTTGAAATCCCGCATCGCTTTGTGCGTGCGCATCCTGCGCGCGAAGCCGTCCAACCTGCTGTCTCACGCGGACCGTGAGCTGCCCCACATCGGCACCGATGAGATGGGGCAACTCATGGCCAAGAACATGCGCGAGCTGGTGCTGGTGTTCGGCACCCAGGGGCACAGCGGTTTCAGCGCCAGCTATGCGACGGGCTTGCTCCAGACGTTGCTGCGCTACGAGCCAGTTGCGCCGCTCACGGGCGATCCGGGCGAGTGGGTGGACCACGGGTACTGCCAGCAGAACAACCGCTGCGGCCGCGTGTTCAAGCAAGCGGACCGGTTCGACGGTCAGGCCTATGACATCGATGCCGTGGTCTTCCTGGAACCCAACGGCACGGGCTTCACCGGCCGTGGAAGCCAGCAGCCCATCACCTTCCCCTACACGCCCCGAACGGTTTACGTCGAAGTGGACACCGAAGGCAACCCACTCAACGGCTGGAACCGCGAGGGCGTGTGCCCCGAATGGGCCGCCGCCTGATCTCCCCCACCAC
>NZ_SCML01000056.1 GCF_005503365.1 Hydrogenophaga sp. 2FB | reverse complement strand
AGTACCCGCTGGGCCGCCTGTGGCGCGATGCCAAGCTCTATGAAATCGGCGCGGGCACGAGCGAGATCCGCCGCATGCTCATCGGCCGCGAACTCTTCGCAGAAACCTGCTGACTAACGCTGCAGGTTCCCTCTCACGATTTGCACAAACTCGGCTGCGATGGCCGCCGGCGAATCCTGCCCGGATCGGTACCAGATCCGGGACCAGTTCAGCGCACCCAGAAGCAACAACCGGAGGGACTTGCGGCTGATGTCGGATGGCAGCGTCAGGTCTTGAATCACCTTCACAAAGATCATTTCGTATGCATCGCGCAGTTCGGTGAGCCGCTCCGTGTCACTGGGAACGTCTTCCGGCATGATCTTGGAAATCACCTGGGCATAGCTGTTGTCTTCAAGAATGGCCTGGAGGTGCGCGGCACAGGCCTTTTCCAGTCGCACCCAAGGATCGGCCTCTCCCACGATGGCTCGGTCCACCACGTCGATCACGTGTTGCACACCCACTTTGTAGACCTCCGCCAACAGGTCTTCCTTGGATGAGAAGTGGTAGTACAGCGAGCCCGATGGCATGTTCAGCGCGCCCATGATCTCGCGGGTCGACGTGCCCCGATAGCCATTGGCCGCGAAAAGTTCAGCCGCCTTGTCCAGGATCTGAGGAAGCCTGCTTACTTGTCCGCCCGTTTTCTTTGACATGTCTTGCGTAAATTCCTGGATTAGGTGGTTGCGATTCCCATCGCAACCATGACCGCTGACCCGGTCATCCTACACGCAGCCAACGCTGTCGAGCGGCCCGAACCGATCTCAATCGTTGACCCGTTCGATCAAGGTCGCCATGCCCATCCCGCTGCCCAGACACATGCTGACCACAGCATAACGGCCACCGGTCATCTCCAAGTGCTGGATGGCGGTCATGGTCATCCGGATGCCGGTGGCGCCCGGCGGGTGGCCAATCGAAATGCCACCACCATACAGGTTCGTCTTGTCACGGGGGATCTGAAGCTCCTTCTCGGCGTGCAAGTTCACGACCGCAAAGGCCTCGTTGATCTCGAAATAGTCAATGTCGGCGACACCCAGCCCGTTTCGTTTCAGCAAAGTGGCCATGGCTGGCACCGGCCCCACGCCCATCAGATGAGGGGGCACGCCTTCAACGGCGTAGTCAACCAGCCTTGCCTGTGGCCGCAGCCCATGGCGTTGAGCAGCATCCTCATCGAACACCAGGATGGCAGCGCCGCCGTCGGTCACGCCACTCGAGTTCCCGGCCGTCACGGGACCGCCCTCACGGAACGCCGATTTCAGTTCGGAGAGGCGCTGGCGCAGAACGTTCGGCCGCGGGAATTCGTCTGCCGTGAAGAGCCGACTGCCTTTGCCATCCGGGACCTCAATCGGCGCGATCTGTTGCGCGAGAAACCCGGAGGCTTCGGCGGACTTCGCGCGTTGCTGGCTCATGAACGCCCAGTCGTCCATCTCTTCACGGCGATACCCGTACAGCTGGCTCACGTTCTCCGCTGTCTCGCCCATCAACTCGCGGGTGAAGGGGCATCGGTAGACATAGTCCAGTCCGTCCACCAGGGCCGCCTCCCCCCTCACGGCACCCCACCGGGTGCCCGGAGAAACATAGGGGACGCGGCTGAAGTTTTCCCCGCCCGCAGCGACTGCCACCGAACTGTGCTTCGTCAAAATCTGCAATGCGGCGCTGACGATGGCCTGCGACCCGGTGCCGCAGGCGCGCGTGACATTGAGCGCCGCACTTTCAATCGTCATTCCCGATTGCAGCGCGACCTTGCGACTGATGAAGGCGCTGTCGTGGTCCACCGCGCCCACGTTGCCGAAGACCAGATGATCGACATCACCGGCGTCGACGCCCGCCTTGGCAAAGCAGGCTTTCACGACATGCGTGCCGATCGCGTTGAGAGGGATGCCCTTGAGCGACTTCCCATAATCACCAAAGGGGGTACGCACGCCTGCGGACAGGAAAATGTTGGAAAAAGCCATGTTGGAAATTGGATCTCGTTGATGAACTAGTTTTCGATGGTCTGTCTTGCACTCGCGCGCCGCGTCTTGAGGCGTCGGAAATCAAAAACACCTTCTGCGTCCCTGGGATCGCAGTCGCTCTTGAAAATGAGGTACTTCTGCACCTTCTGCGTGCCGCTCTTTGGAATCTGGTCAGTGAACCAGAAGTAGCCAGGGGCCTTGTAGTAGCTCAGCCGATCCGCACAAAACGCAAAGAGTTGTGCGGCGACCTCTTCACCGCCCGTTTCCGACGCGAGCACAACGCAGGCGAAAACCTCTTCTTCGCGGACCTCGTCCTTGACGGCAATGACCGTCGCCTGCCGGACCAGCGGATGGCTCTGCAGCACTTCCTCGATCTCCGCCGCCGCGATGTTCTCTCCCGATCGCCGGATGATGTTCTTGTTGCGGTCCACAAAATGCATGACGCCGTCGGGGGTCTGTCGGACCAGATCGCCGGTATGAAACCAGCCACCTCGCCAGGCGGATTCCGTTGCGACGGGGTCGTCCAGATAGCCGCTGAAACAGCGTCGATGGGGGGTCGTCTCGGAGTAGCGAACCGTGAGTTCGCCGGTGGCGCCAGTGGGCACGGTCACATCGTTGGCATCGACGATCCGGGCCTCCAGCCCCTCCGGCGGCAATCTGCCGAACGCGCGCGTGCCAACGGACCGGGGCGGCTGGTTGTCAAAGAAGCCCCCGACCATTTCGGTCATGCCCCACACCTCGATCAAGGGGAAGCCAAATCGCTCCTCGAATGTCTGATGCAAGGTGGCTTCAACGCCGGCACCGACACCAAAGCGCACCTTATGGGCGCGCTCGAGTGACGAGGTGGGTTGCCCCAGCAGCATGGGGACAATGACGCCAAGGTAGTGCACCACCGTGGCTTCACACTCCACGACCTCCTGCCACCATTGACCGGGGTGAAACCGGTCCCCCTGGACCTGGCAATTCCCGGCGAGCAGGACGCAATAGAAGGAAAAGACCGACGCGTTCACGTGGTACAGCGGGAGCGGGTTGTACAGCCGATCCCCGCCTTCCACAAAGGTCGACAGACCGCCGCGCGAGAGGTACCAGGCGCCCGACTCCAGTTCATAGCCGTGGGACAGCACGCAGCCTTTCGGCCGGCCCGTCGTGCCAGAGGTGTACAGAATGCTGGCCGGCGTTTCACCGGAAATGGGTTCCTGACGGGATGCCGTTGCCGCCATCGGTACATCCTGAAGGACATCGTCTTCCGCGCAGATCGCCACGCGATCTCCAACGGCCGCCTGCACAAAGGCGATCCGACTGGATGCGGCCACGATGAGGTCCGGCTTCGAATGGTCCACGACGTACTGAAGCTCGTTGGCGCGGTGCTCGGCGTTCAGCGGCACGCAGCAGACACCCAGCGAATTCAGCGCCAGTTTGTGAAAAAAGTGCTCGGGCCGGTTTTCCATGTCAAGCCCGACCCGGTGCCCGGTTCCATAGCCCGCGCGTCCGTACGCCGAGATCAACCGATCCACTTCCTTCTTGGCATCGGCGTAGGTGATCGCATAGCCCTCGGGCGCGTAGGCGCGCTGTGCATTCCTGGGCGCCATCAGCAGCAGATTCTTGCTGTATTTCCTGACGGCCTCTTCGAATACCTGTCCAATGGTCGACTGCGCACTGACTTGAATCATCTTCTCGCTTTCCTGCACGCGTTTACTTCCAGTACTGGCATGTCGATTCGGATTTCTTGATCAGCACCTCCTCACCCGGGAGGGTTTTCACGATCTTGAAGAAGTCCCATGCGTATTTGGATTCCTCGGGTTTCTTCACCTGCAGCAAGAACATTTCCTTGTTCAGGCGCCCATCGGGGCGGATCCGCGCGCCCTTGGTGAACATGTCATTGACGGGTGTGGATTTCATCTTCCCCAACACCTTGTCGGCATTGTCGGTTCCGGTAGCCACGACGGCCTCGAGGTAGAAACGGGTCGCCGAATAATCCGCCGCGTGCAGGAACGTCGGTTGGCGTTTGGCCACCGCGGAGAAACGCTTGGACCATGCCCGCGTCTCCTCGTTGCTGTCCCAATACCAGGCCGAGCTCGTGTACATCCCTTGCGTCACCGGAAGTCCCAGGGCGTTGATGTCGGTCTCGAACATGAGCGGCGCTGCCAGCATCATGTTCTTGGTCAAACCGAATTCCCTAGCGCCTTTGATCGAGGCAATGAGATCCGAGCCCGCATTGGCGAACGCAAGCACCTGTGCCTTCGAGGCTTGCGCCTGCAGAAGGAACGACGAAAAATCCGGGGCCGACAACGGGTGCTTGACGGATCCGACCACCGTGCCGCCGCGGGCGACCACCACATCGCTGGCCTCCTTCTGAAGGGACGCGCCGTAGGCGTAATCGGCGGCCATGAAATACCAGGTCTTTCCACCCAGTGCCACGACGGCGCCCGCCGTGGTCCGGGCGGTCGCCGCCGTGTCGTACGCGTACTGGATGGTGTACGGCGAGCACTCCTCGTTGGTCAACCGTGTGGTCCCGCCGCCCACCGCGATGAAGGGTTTCTTTTTCTCCGCCGCCACCTGGGCCATCGCCAGACTTGTGGCCGAATTCGTGCCCCCAATGAGGAGGTCGAGGCCCTCGCGGTCAAACCATTCCCGCGCCTTCGAGGACGCGATATCCGCCTTGTGCTGATGGTCCGCCGTCAGCAGCTCGACCTTCACCCCTTTCAAACTCGCAGCGGCATCCGCGATGGCCAGCTTGATCGCCTCCACGCCGCCTTTGCCGTCAACGTCGGCGTAGGCACTGGACATGTCGGTGATGAAGCCGATCCTGATGACCTGATCGGACATCTGGGCATGTGCAGCGCTCGCCACAACGGTTGCCAGTGCACAGCCGGCCATGGCTTTTGAGAAGCATTTTTTCACGTGGGGTCTCCAGTCTTTATTGAGAAAGCGTTTGAATGCGTGGGAAACGCGGTGCATCGCAAGGTCTGCGCGTCACCGTTTGAATTTCGACAGGAAGGCGATGACCTCGCCCATGATTCCCTTGCGGACGGTGAGCACACAGACCACGAAGATCAGGCCCGTGACCATGGTCACCGATTCGCCCAGGGTGTTGAACCAGTCCACCGTGGTGAGGCGCGCGAGGAAGCCGCCGAATTCGCCCACCTTGTTTTCCAGCAGCACAACCACGGCAGCGCCCACCAAAGGACCCGACAAGGTGCCGAGGCCACCCAGCAGCGTCATCAGGATGACGTGCCCCGACGCCGACCAGTGCACGTCGCTCAGCGTCGCAAAGCCCAGCACCAAGGTCTTGAGCGAACCGGCGAGTCCGGACAGCGCCGCGGAGATCACGAAGGCCGTCAGTTTGAAACGGTTCACGTCGTACCCGAGCGAGATGGCGCGCGGCTCGTTTTCCTTGATGCCTTTGAGCACCTGGCCGAAGGGGGAGTGCACGGTTCGAACAATCAGAAGGAACGCCAGCACCACCACGACCAGTGCGACGTAGTACATCGTGAGGTCGTTGCCGAGCTCGATGAGGCCAAACAGCTTGCCACGCGGCACGCCTTGCAGCCCGTCTTCGCCGCCGGTGAATTTGGCTTGCAGGGCGATGAAGAACATCATCTGCGCGAGCGCCAGCGTGATCATGGCGAAATAGATGCCCTGGCGGCGGATGGCCAGCATGCCGAAGATCCAGCCCAGGAATGCCCCGGCGAACAAGCCCGCCAGCAGGCCCAGCTCGGGCGTCAACCCCCAGACCTTCATCGCATGGCCCGCCACGTAGGCCGAGCCGCCGAGGAAGGCCGCATGTCCGAAGGACAGCAGGCCCGCGAAGCCCAGCAGCAGGTTGAAGGCCGCGGCGAAAAGGGCGAAGCACAACAGCTTCATCACGAACACCGGATAGGCGCCGAGGAACGGTGCGGCGACGAGGCAGAGCAACAGCAGTCCGTAGGCCACCCTGGGGAGCTTCTTCATGTCCATGGGTTTTGTTCTATTTTTCTTTGCCGAACAGGCCGGCGGGACGAATCAACAGCACGATGATCATGATCATGAACACCACGGTGGAAGACGCTTCGGGATAGAAGACCTTGGTCAGCCCTTCGACCAAACCCAGTCCGAGGCCGGTGAGGATGGCTCCCATGATCGAGCCCATGCCACCGATCACCACAACCGCGAACACCACGATGATGAGGTTCTGCCCCATCAGGGGTGACACCTGGATCACCGGCGCGGCGAGCACGCCCGCGAAGGCCGCCAGCGCGGCACCGAAGGCGTAGGTCAGCGTGACCATCCGCGGCACGTTGATGCCGAACGCTTCGACCAGCCGGGGGTTCTCGGTGCCCGCGCGAAGGTAGGCACCCAGACGGGTCTTCTCGATCATGTACCACGTGGCGAAGCAGACGGTGAGCGAGGCGACGACGACCCAGGCGCGGTAGTTGGGCAAGACCATGAAGCCCAGGTCCGTGGCACCCGAGAGCAACTCGGGCGCGTCGTAGGCAAGGCCCGACACCCCATACACCGAGCGCAACAGTCCTTCGATCAACAGCGTGAGACCCAGCGTGAGCAACAGGCCATACAAGTGGTCGATCTTGTAGATCCAGCGCAGGAAAAGGCGCTCGATGAGCACGCCCAGAATGCCAACGATGACCGGTGCGCCGATCAGCATCACCCAGTAGTTCACACCGGCATAGTGCATCGCCATCCAGGTGACGATCGCCCCCAGCATGAACAGTGCGCCATGCGCGAAGTTGATGACGTTGAGGAGGCCGAAGATCACGGCAAGGCCCAGACTGAGGATCGCGTAGAACGATCCATTGACCAGGCCCAGCAGCAACTGACTCGACAGGGCGGCCATGGAGATACTCGTCATCGTGTGCAATCCTCAAACACCCAGCAGCTCTTTGAGCACCGGCATCTTGGTCTCGAGTTCCGCCGCGGAGAATTTCTCGACGATGCGGCCGTGCTCCATGACATAGAAGCGGTCGGCCAGCGGCGCGGCAAAACGGAAGTTCTGTTCCACCATCACGATGGTGTAGCCCTTGGCGCGCAAGGTGGAAATCATGCGGGCCAGCGTCTGCACGATGACCGGCGCGAGGCCTTCGGAGATCTCGTCCAGCAGGAGCAACCGGGCGCCCGTGCGCAGGATGCGCGCCACGGCCAGCATCTGCTGCTCGCCCCCTGACAGGCGCGTGCCCTGGCTGTGCCGGCGCTCCGCCAGGTTGGGGAACATGGCGTAGATCTCTTCGATCGACATGCCCTTCGCAGCCCCTTTCAGTGGCGGCGGCAGCATCAGGTTTTCTTCGCACGACAAGCTGGCGAAAATGCCACGCTCCTCCGGGCAATAGCCCACACCGAGGTGCGCGATGCGGTGCGTCGGCATGCCGATGGTTTCCTTGCCATTGACTTCTATCTTGCCGCTGCGCGTGCCCACCAGCCCCATGATCGCGCGCAACGTGGTCGTGCGACCTGCGCCGTTGCGGCCGAGCAGCGTGACCACTTCGCCGGGCTGCACCTCCAGCTCGACGCCATGCAGCACATGCGACTCGCCATACCAGGCCTGCAGCCCCTTGATTTCAAGCGCGGCTGTCATCGGTGGGCCCCTTCCAGTTGACCGTCGACGGTGCCCATGTAGGCTTCCATGACCAGGGGATTCGCGGAGACTTCTTCATACGATCCCTCGGCCAGCACGGCGCCACGTTGCAGCACGGTGATGGTGTCGGCGATGGTGGAGACCACACCCATGTTGTGCTCGACCATGAGGACCGTGCGGCCCACGGACACGCGTTTGATGAGCATGGCCACGCGTTGCACGTCCTCGTGGCCCATACCCTGGGTCGGTTCGTCGAGCAACATGAGTTCGGGGTCCATGGCGAGTGTCGTGGCGATCTCGAGCGCGCGCTTGCGGCCGTAGGGCAGGTTCACGGCTTGCTCATTCGCGAACGGCTCCAGGCCCACTTCAGCCAACAGCTCGCGAGCACGCCCGTCCAGCGACTCGAGGGACTTCTCACTCTTCCAGAAGTGATAGGACGTGCCCAGCTTTCGCTGCAGACCCAGGCGCACGTTTTCCAGCACGGTGAGGTGCGGGAAGACGGCGGATATCTGGAAGGAGCGGATGATGCCGCGTCGCGCGATCTGCGCAGGCCGCTCACCGGTGACGTCCTGACCGTTGAACAGAATCGCACCACGGGTCGGCTCGAGGAACTTGGTGAGCAGATTGAAGCAGGTGGTCTTGCCCGCACCGTTGGGACCGATGAGGGCGTGGATGGAGCCGCGCACCACCGAAAGATCCACCTTGCTGACCGCGGTGAATCCTTTGAATTCTTTGGTGAGTTGACGTGTTTCGAGGATCAGGTCACTCATCGACGGGGCGCTTTCGTTCCATGGTTCATGCGTGCTCAGGCACGGGTGCATTAACGTGAAGGCGCTGCACCGCGTCGCGCGAGCGGGTCACGGTCTTCGCAAATTCGGCGCGCAGCACGAGGTCCTGTTCGGCCGCAACGACGCCGCTGCAGTACGACCACTGCGCGGCCTCGATGAGGGCGCCCAGCGCCGCGGCCTCTTTCAAACGGAGGATGGCCAATCGGCGGTGTTTGAACTTGATGCTGCGGTCCAGCAGGGCCAGCGCGATGGCCTGGCTCTGCAACCTGAGTGCGGGCGCAGCGTCCGATCCGAGGCCCGAACGCGCGAGGCGTTTGAGCGAGCGCACGCGCTGCCGTCCCCGGCCATGGAGTGGCTCCCCCGAAAGCGCGCCCATCACAGGTCGATGCCTTTCGGCGCTTCGACCGATTTGTCCAGCACGTAGACAGTGCCGTGCAGCAGTGCAATGTGCTCGCCGTCGCGCGCTCGCGTGATCTTCACCTGGTAGCTGCCGATCTTTCGCGAACGCGATACCTCGTACGCATGCGCCACCAGCCACTCGCCTTCTTCCACTGCGGTGGAAATGCTCATCTGCCCGTCCACCAGGGTGGCGATCTTGCCGTGCGAGTTGCAGGCCAGGCCCAGCGCCATGTCGCCCAGTGCGAAAAGCGCGCCGCCGTGGCACCGGTTGTTGAAGTTCATGTGCTTGCGCAGCGCCCGCATGCGCAGCGTGGTGCTGCCCATCGACGCCGACACGAGTTCGATGCCCAGCAGCTGCGCCATGTTGTCGCCCGCGATGCATTGGGAGACCAGGTTGTAGGCTGTCTTGGCGCCACCCGCTGCGTGGCGCCGACCGCGTTCACTGCGCGCGTCGAGCCAATCCACCAGCGCGTCCGTGCCCTCCTCGTTGGGCGCGGACACACGCTTGACCTCCGGCGTCACCGCCTCTGAGCGCCTGAGCGTCAGCATGGCCAGCAACTCGGATTCGGTCTTGCGCGCGTCGGGCAGATCGGACTTGGTGACGACGAACACGTCGGCAATTTCCAACATGCCGGCCTTGATCGCCTGCACGTCGTCCCCGAGCCCGGGGGGGCACACCACGACACGGGTGTCGGCAAAGCGCGTGATCTCCACCTCCGACTGACCCGCTCCCACGGTCTCGACAATCACGACGTCGAAGCCCGCCGCATCGAACAGGTCGATGACATCACCCGCCGCCACCGACAGGCCACCGAGGTGACCGCGAGAGGCCAGCGAGCGGATGAAGACACCTTCGTCACTCTGGCGCTCGCCCATGCGGATGCGGTCCCCGAGGACGGCGCCACCGGTGAACGGGCTCGACGGATCGATGGCGACGACGGCGACCGTTCTGCCCTTCTTCCTCAACCCCTTGATCAGCACCGACACCAAGGTGGACTTCCCGCCACCGGGTGGCCCCGTGACGCCGATGACATGCGCGCGGCCTTGGGTCGCCGCGATGGCGCGGCGCACCTCGTAGGCCATCTCGCCGCCGTTTTCCAGCGCGCTGATGGCCTGCGCGATCGATCGCCGATCGCCACCCAGCGCCTTTTGAATGGACATGTTGCTCACGGCGTTCACACCACCGTCAGCGGTTGACCGAAACCCAGTTCCTTGCGCAGGGTACCGCAGATCTCGCCGTGGGTGGCACCGACCTCCGCAGCCGCCACCACGTGTTCGAAGACGTTGGACTTGGGCGTGTTGGCCGATTTCGCCAGAGCGCTGATCGCCTTGTCGACATCCGAGCTGGAACGGGATTTCTTGAAGTCGGCCAGGCGACCCAGGTACGACTGCATGCGTGCCGCGTCGGGGTATTCCAGCGACGGATACGTGGCCGGGTCCTCCTCGACCTGGTAGGCGTTGACGCCCACGATGGTCTGCTCGCCCGCATCGACCTTCTTCTGGAAGGCCAGCGCGGACTCGCCGATCATGCGCTGGACGATGCCCTTTTCCACGGCCTGGTACATGCCGCCGGCCTCGTCGATCATCGAGATGATCGCGTTGATCTTGGCTTCCATGTCGTTGGTGAGCGACTCCACATAGTAGGAGCCCCCGAGCGGGTCGATCACGTCTGTCAGGTGGGCCTCTTCCCGCAGGATGTTCTGCGTGGCCACCGCGATGCGGGCGGCTTCGGCGGTGGGCGTGGAGAACACCTCGTCGTAACCGTCCGTGTGCAGCGACTGCAGGCCACCGAAGATGCCGGCCATTGCCTGGGTCGTGACGCGCGCGACGTTGTTGAGCGGCTGCTGACGGGTCAGATCCACCCCGGAGGTTTGCCCGTGGAACTTGAAGCGCCAGGAGCGCGGGTCCTTGGCGCCGAAGCGCTCACGGCACAGCTTGGCCCAGATGCGCCGACCGGCGCGGAACTTGGCCACTTCTTCGAAGAAGCTCACCGAGACGTCGAAGAAGAAGGTGAAGCGCGGGAGGAACTGGTCGGGGTCCATGCCGGCGGCGATGCAGTCTTCCGCGTACTGGATGCCCGAGCAGAGCGTGAAGGCCATGGCTTCGGCCGGGGTCGCGCCGGCTTGCTGCATGTGCTGCCCGACGATGGACAGGGGGTTCCAGCCCGGCACGTGCTTGTTCACGAACGAGATGTGGTCCACGATGACCCGACGCGCACCCTGCAACGCGAGGCGGAAGAACATGTGGTTGGCGACGAAGTGCGAGATGCAGTCGCTCTGGTTCGAGGTGCCGGTGATCTTGGTCCATGGCACGCCGCGCCGCTTGGCCACCGCCAGCTCGAAAGCCAGCAGCGTGAAGGGCGAGGGATCGTTCATGGCGGTGGAGAGATCGCCGATGGGCACGCCGTCGAGGGCGACCCGCATGTCTTCCACGTGGTTGATCACGGTGCCGCAGGTACCCAGCAATTCCGACGGCACATCGTCGGCGTCGTAGCCTCGGAATACCGAGTTGCAGGGAATGAGCGACAGCGCGGATGCGCCAAGATCGAGCATCTCCTTGACGCGCAGGTTGTAGTCCTCGGGCACTCCCAGCCCGACGAGCTGGCGCTGGGACCAGCTGCGGCCGCGGTACATGGTCGAGTAGATGCCGCGCGTGTACGGGTACTGGCCGGGATAGCCCAGCGACTCCTCATAGGGCGCGCCGTTGTGGTCCTGCGGCGTGTACAGCGGCTTGATGCCGATGCCGGAGCGGTTGTAGGTGGTGGCGTCACCCACCACGCCCTGGGCGAACTCGGCTTCCCACTGTGCGTGGCCGTTCAAGGTGGGCTGCTTGCTCATGTCGACGCTCCCTGCATGGCGCGGCGCTTCTCGGACAGTGCGCGCACCGACACCACGACATCGTCCAGCGACGTGCCGGGATGAAACACCTGTGCAACGCCGCTGTTCAGCAGCATCGTTTCGTCCTTGGCGGGCACGATGCCGCCGACGATGACCTGCACATCGGACAGCCCTGCCTCGCGCAGCGCGGACAGGAGCTTGGGCACGATGAGGTGGTCGGTGGCGAGCGACGAGATGCCGATGACGTCGGCGTCTTCTTCCATCGTCAGCTTGACGACGGTCGGTATCTCTTGCCACGGCGGGGTGTAGATCACCTCCATGCCCGCGTCCCGGAGACAGGCTGCAATCACCCTGCTACCCCGGTCATGCCCATCAAAACCAATCTTTGTCACGATCACCCTAGGGGGACGTTCGGCCATTTCGTGTTTCCTTCGCTAGCCCCACAAACTGTCGCGCGAGAACGCGTGGGGAGTCGCGTCCGTCGGGTTGAACAAGGCGTCGCCGGTTGAGCGCGCGGAGAGACCTGCCGCAGCACCTTGCCGCCTCGTGCATCAATATAAAAAGCAATCGATCGTTTGGTATTGTGGCGTGTGCGGAGGCCCGAGGCACATAGGGAAACTACCAATATTTGATGCCGACTGCCATGCGTTTAGCGCGTCTTGAACAGCTCTCGCGCGACGATCTCTTTCATGATCTCGGTGGTGCCGCCGTAAATGCGCTGCACGCGCGCATCGGTCCAGGCGCGGGCAATGGGGTACTCGCGCATGTACCCATAGCCACCGAACAGCTGCACACAGTTGTCCAGCACGGAGAACTGCATCTCGGTGGTCCAGAACTTGGCCACCGAAGCCGTGGCCGTGTCGAGTTGACCGGCCAGATGCCGCTTGAGGCAATCGTTGAGGAAGCTGCGCGCCACCAGTGTGTTGGCGTGCGCCTCCACAAGGCGGTGCCTGACGGTTTGCTTGTCGGACAGGCTGGTGCCAAAAGCCTGTCGCTCGGCGACGTACGCCCGCGTCCACGAGACCGCTGCTTCCATTGCCGCCACGGCCGTGATGGCCACCAGCAGCCGCTCCTGGGGCAGCTCGTTCATCATGTAGCGGAAGCCCGAACCCTCTTCCCCCAGCAGGTTCTCCACGGGCACGCGGACATCGGTGAAGAACAGCTCCGACGTGTCCTGGGCGTGCATGCCGAGCTTCTCAAGCCGTCGCCCGCGGCTGAATCCCGGACGATCGCCCTCGACAATGATGAGGCTCGCGCCTTTGGAGCCCATCGCCGGGTTGGTTTTGGCGGCGAGCAGCACCAGGTCCGCGATCTGCCCGTTGGAGATGAAAATCTTCTGGCCGTTGATGCACCAGTCATCCCCATCTCGCTCTGCTCTTGTGCGGATCGCGGCCAGGTCACTGCCCGCGCCGGGTTCGGTCATCCCGATGGCGCCGATCACCTCGCCACGGGCCATGCGCGGAAGCCAGCGCTGCTTCTGGGCCTCGGTCCCGTAGTGAAGCAGGTAGGGCGCGACGATGTCGGAATGGAGATAGAACAACGGGCCGGTGGCGCCCGCTCGGGCCATCTCTTCGACGACGATGGCGCTGTAGCTGAAGTCCACCCCGGCGCCGCCGTACTGCTCGGGCACGGTCAGGCACAGCAGGCCCAGCTCGCCGGCCCGACGCCACAGCGAACGCGGGACCTGGCCATCGAGTTCCCACTGGGCATGGTGGGGCGTGATTTCTTCACTGATGAATCGCCGCACGGTGTCGCGAAACAGATCGTGGTCTGCGCTGTCCAGCGGCGCGGTCGAGGCGTCAAGCTCGGTCATGGTGGATGTCTCCTGGATTCGATTCATGGGGAAGGATGCGCGCCACGCCGCGATCCAGCACCACCACGTCGCGCTCGATGGCGGTGCCACGGAACTGCACCGTTCCAGCTTCCTGCCAGAACTCGCAACGAAGCGTTTCGCCGGGATACAGCGGCGCCGAAAAGCGGGCGCGCATCTCGGTCAACCGATGGGCCTCGAAGTCGCAGAACTCGCTCACCAGCAACATGCCCAGCAATCCGAACGTGCACATGCCGTGCATGATGGGCCGCTCGAAGCCGGCTTGCCGCGCGACGGCCGGGTCGGCGTGCAAGGGATTGAGGTCGGCGCTGAGTCGGTAGAGCAAGGGTTGGTGCGTGGCCGTTGCTCGGATGAGCGCGCGGTCGGCCGGTCGGTCGGGAAGCGGCGGCAATGGCGCGAGGGCGTCGGCCCCCAGGCGCAGCAATGGACCGCTAGCGGGACTGAACCCACCGTCGCCACGCGCGATCACCGTCATCCAGGAGCGCACCCAGCACGCACCCGTGTCGGCATCACACAGCTCACGTTCGACGACGAAGGCGGCCCCCCTGTCCGGGCCTCTGTCCTCAACCCTCAGCACCCGGTTGCGTCCGATCACCTCTCCCGCGGGCGGCAATGGCCGCAACCATTGCATGGACTGTTCGCCATGCACCAGGCGCTGCCAATCCAGACCGGTGTCGGGCTCGCGCATCCAGAAACCGGGGTCGCACAGCATGGCGCACATCGTGGGCAGCGCCTGCAGGCGGTCCTCGTACACGAACCGAAGGTGTTGTTCATCCCAGGCGTCCGCCCCCTGTGCCGCACCGACACCCAGCGCATACACGATGGTGTCGCGTGCTTCGTAGCGCTGACGCAGGGTGGGCAGCGCGCGGTGCAGCAGTGCCTCGGGATTCAGGCGCGTGGCGCCCGACGTCGACGGGCGCGCGGTCACGCCTGCAGGGGGCCGAAGACGCCCAGCAGTGCGTCCGTGGCGCTGCCATAGCCACGCTCGCCGCAGACGTCGGAAATCTTCGCCCACTGATCGGCGACGAATTCGGGCGACACCTCCTCGGCCGAGGCATGCACGCCTGGACCCTCGACGATTCTCACGGTCGAGAAGTAACCGCCGCCGGCGGAGAGTATCTGTCCCGTCAACCCACAAGCCTCGGAGGCCAGGAATGCGACACCGGCCGCCACGCGCTCGGGTGTGGCCTCGTTGAGAAGACGTCCCAGCGGAACGCCCTCGGTCATCCGGGTGAGCGCGACGGGCGCCACCGTGTTGACACGGACACCGAACTTCTCGCCTTCGAGCTTGAGCGAATTCATCAGGCCCACGAGCCCGAGCTTGGCGGCGCCGTAGTTGCTCTGGCCGAAATTGCCATACAGGCCGGCCGCGGAGGTCGTCATGACAATGCGGCCGTACTGCTGCTGCTGCATCACCGGCATGACCGCGCGCGAGCACCACGCGGATCCGAGAAGGTGGACCCGCACCACCGCCTCGAAGTCGGCCGGATCCATCTTGTGCAAGGTCTTGTCGCGCAGAATGCCCGCATTGTTGATGAGCACATCCACGCGCCCGAATGCCTGCATGGCGGCATCGATCAGGCTTTGCGCGCCGGCGGGCGTGGCGATGTCGTCGTAGCTGGCAATCGCTCGGCCTCCGGCTGCCTCGATCTCGCGCACGACCTTCTGAGCGGCCGTGGCATCCCCACTCACCCCGCCCACGCTGCCCCCCAGATCGTTGACCACAATGGTGGCGCCGCGTTCTGCCAGCAACAGGGCGTGCGCGCGACCCAAGCCGCCTCCAGCGCCGGTGATCACGGCAACACGGCCATCAAAGCGGATCGACTTCATGCAGGTTCCTTTTCCAGACGGCGGCTCCCGTACAGAGCCTCTATTTCGTTGATGAATTTTTCGCTGATGCTCTTGCGCTTAATCTTCATCGTTGCCGTGACCTCGCCATCGTCGTGGTCCAGCTCCTTGGTCAACAGATGAAACTTGCGCACGTGCTGCACCTGCGGCATCTGCGCGTTGACGCGATCCACTTCGGCTTGCACCAGCTCGCGCACGCGCGCGTGGTCGACCAGGGTGCGGAAGTGGGTGTAGGACAAGCCATGTTCCTCGGCCCACTTGCTGACCGTTTCATAATCGATCTGGATCAGCGCCGACACGAAGGCGCGGCGATCGGCGATGACGATCGCCTCCTTGATGTAGACGCTGAACTTGAGCGCGTTCTCGATCTCGCTGGGCGTGATGTTCTTGCCCCCCGCGGTGATCATGATGTCTTTCTTGCGGTCGACAATCCGGACTTCATCGCCCACGGCCACGGCCACGTCACCGGTGTGCAGCCAGCCTTCGGCATCGATGGCCTCTCGCGTCGCTTCCTCGTTGCGGTAGTAGCCCTTGAAGACCGAAGCGCCGCGCACCAGCAGCTCACCATCGTCGGCAATCCGCAGTTCAACGCCCGGCGTCGGCCCACCCACAGTGCCCAGCGGTGACGCGGCGCTGCGCTGCAGCGTCACCAGGCCGGCGGTTTCCGTCATGCCGTAGCCTTCCCGAATGGGCACGCCAAGGGCACGAAAGAAGCGCAGCATGTCCGGGGCGATCGGCGCGGCGCCCGACACGGCCAGCCGACACTCCCGCAAACCGATGAAGTTGCTCAGCGGGCGCAACATGATCCAGTACCAGAACACATGGCCCGCACGCTGACGCCACAACCATTGAGTTCTCGGTATCACCGCGAGCGGCATGGTCGACTTGAGCGCGCTCTGATACAGGCGCCGGCGCAACCAGCCGGCCTCTCGGATCTTGATTTCGATCGCGGCGTGCAGCTTCTCCCAGATCCGGGGCACTCCGAGAAACAGCGTCGGCGCAATCTCCCGGAGATCGCTCTGCACGGTGCGCAAGCTCTCGGCGAAGTTCACCACGGCACCGCAACGCAAGGGCAGGCAGACGGTGTAAATCTGTTCGGCCACATGGCACAGCGGCAAATACGACACAGTGGAATCCGACGGCGTGCAGCGGTAGATCGCGTCGGTGCTGGCGGCCATCGCGGCGATGTTGCCGTAGCTGATCATGGCGGCCTTGGGCCGGCCCGTGGATCCGCTGGTGAATATCATCAACGCGAGATCGTCCATGGTCTGGCGCGCCAGACATTCGTCGACAAGGCGGGGCAGCGCTTGCTCGCTGGTGGCGCCCAACGCAACGACCTCCTCGAACGAAATCAGGTTGTCGATCTTGTAGTGCCGCACCCCGCGCGGGTCGATCACCACGATGTGCGTGAGCTTGGGTAGCCTGGCGCGCACCTCGAGAACCTTGTCGAGTTGTTCCTGGTCTTCGCAAACGACCACACGCGCGTCGGAGGCCTCCAGCAGGTACTCGACTTCCGCGGCCGGTGACGTGGGATAGATCCCCACCGTGACGGCGCCCACCATGCCGCAACCCAGCTGGGTGAAAACCCACTCTTTCCGGTTCTCGCAGATGATGGCGCAGTGCCCTTTTGGCGGCAGTCCGAGCTGGGCCAGGCCCAGGCCGAAGTGGCGTGCCTGTTGTTCGTACTGGGCCCATGTGACCGGCTCCCAGATGCCGTAGTCCTTCTGCCGCAATGCGACGGAGGACGCGCGCACCCGCGCCCAATGGCGAAGTTGCTGCGGCAGCGTCAGCGTGCCGATGTCGATCTGATCGCTCACGACAGCCACCTCTTGCGCCGCTTGTAGTGCTTCACGTTGCGGAAGCTCGCCAACTCCCCCTCGCCTTCGCTGTAGCCCAGGTAGAAGCGCTGGACGTCGGCGTCTTGCGCCAGTTTCGCGGTCGTCCCGTCGATCACGATCTTTCCACCTTCCATGATGTAGCCATAGTGGGCGATGTCCAGCGCGGCCATGGCGTTCTGCTCCACCAGCAGCATGGCCACGCCCTGTTCGCGGTTGATGCGCGCGACGATCTTGAAGATGTCCTGTACCACCAGCGGGGCCAGGCCGAGCGAAGGCTCGTCCAGGAGCATCAGCTTGGGCAAACCGATCAGCGCCCGCCCGATGGCCAGCATCTGTTGTTCGCCACCGGACAGATAGCCCGAGCGCTGGGTGCGCCGATCCTTCAGGCGCGGGAAGTACTCGTAGATCATGGCCAGGTCGGGCTTCTCGCTGCGGCCGTTGAGCGCATTGCCCGCCACGATCAGGTTTTCTTCGACCGTGAGATCCTCGAAGACATGCCGGCCTTCGCGCACATGCGCGATGCCGTGTCGGGCGAGCAGATGCGGCGCCGTTGCGTCGATGCGCTCGCCGAGGTAGCGGATCGTTCCCGCGCGCAACTGCCCCACCTCCAGCGGAAGCAGGTTGGAGATGGCTTTCAGCGTCGTGGTCTTCCCCGCGCCATTGCTCCCCAACAGTGCCACGATCTGCCCGCTGGGGACCGAGAGCGACAAGCCGCGAAGCACCTGCACGGTGTGCTGGTACACCACCTCGATGTTCTCGATCACCAGAATGGAGTCGCCGCTGGCGGCGGCCTTCGGCACACGTTTCGCGACTTGAGCGGGAGCGGAACCGCCCCCGAAGGACGCGATCATGATGTCTTGATCCAGTCGCTGGCGGGCTGCAGCAGCTTCGTCTTGCTGTCGTAGGCGTAGATGCGACCGGAGGCGATCTGGTGGTTCTTCAGCGACACCGGCAAACCCGTCACGCCACCCGTGTCCCAGTTGTCGATGCTCTCCAGGGCGGCTTTCATGTTCGCCCCGTTCAAGGGCTTTCCGGCCTTGAGGCAACGCTCCACAATCTCCGCGATGGCCATGCCCGCGAGCCAGGTGTGGACGTTGAAGATCGAGATGTAGTTCATGTCGGGACGCACCTTGGCCACGTGCTCCTTCATCGACTGCATCATCGGCGCGTCCTTGGTGTCGTAGCTGTAGCGGTAGGGCATCACGCCCACCCAGCCCTCGGCCGCGGCGCCCATCGTGTCGACGGTGGTCTTGTCCATGCTCCAGATCGTTCCCATCGGGGTGGCCTTCATGCCCGCCTCGCGCATCTGCTTGATGAACTCCGGGATCGGCGCCGACACGTAGCCGTGGAAGATCACGAAGTCGGGCTTGGCCCGGCGCAGCTTGGCCACTTCGCTCGACACGTCCACCGCGCCCGGCTTGGTCACGACCTCCATCACCACCGGAATCTGCAATGCCTGCGCCTTGGCCTTGATGCCGGGAATCGGATCGCGGCCGAACTCGGTGTCGCTGTAGACAATGGCCACCGCCGGCTTGGTCGCGCCACGGGCGTTGCGGCTGATGTGCTCGAGCAGAATCTCACCCATCGCGACGTAGGTGGGCGCGACCATGAAGTGATACGGGTGGCTCTTCGCGTCGGCCAGTTCCGACGCGAAGCTGACCCCACTGGTCAGGGTGGTGCCCAGCTGGCCGACTTCCTTGGCGGCCACCTTGGCCCAGGCGGTGGAGCCGCCAAAGAACGCGGGCGGCTGGTGCTCGCCCATGAGCTTCTTGAAGATGGCCATCTCCTGGTCCATCTTGTAGCCCGAGTCCTCGCCCACATAGCGCAGGCGCCGGCCGGCCACGCCGCCTCGGGCATTGCGCCAGTCGCAGTAGTCGCCCAGGCCCTGGTTCAGACCGACGCCGGCGAACGCAAACACGCCGGTGATCGGCATGGCGGCGCCGATCACGATGTCGCCCGTTTGCGCTACCGATGCGCGAAACGGAAAGCCCGCGAGCGCGGCGGCGCCAAGACCGGCGTTGATGACACGGCGGCGCAAGGGATTGACGGGATGGTTGTCGTTGTTCATGGTGTGTCTCCTGTTGTCAGAGTCAAGCCCGGAAGGGCCAGAGGTGGAAGAATCGCCGCACACGCCGCCAGACCTCAAGCAGTCCATGCGGCTCAAATACAAGGAAACCGATGATGAGCAGGCCGAAGACGACCTGCTGGACCGAGTTCAGAATCTCGGTGGCGCTGGGCGACCAGCGTGTGGCAACGCTCATCGCGGCCCGCAGCAGTTCGGGCACCAGGGTCATGAACACCGCTCCGAGGATCGTGCCGAGCAAGCTCCCGAGGCCGCCCACAATGATCACGGCGAGATAGAAGATGGACAGCGTGAGCGTGAAATACTCCGGCGTCATCGCGCGGTAGAAATAACCCAGCAACGCCCCCGCCACGCCCGCGTAGAACGAGCCAACGGCGAATGCCGCGAGCTTGTAGCGCAGCAGGTTGATGCCCAGCACCTCGGCGGAGATGTCCTTGTCGCGGATCGCGATGAAGGCGCGGCCCACGCGTGTGCGGAAGAGATTGCGCGCGGCCACCAGCAGCAACGCCGCCACCGGAACGATGAGGAAATACATCCGCTGGTCGTTCAGCAACTCGAAGCCGAACAGGCTGGCACTGGGCACGTTCACACCGCGCACACCGCCGGTGACGCTGTCCCATTCGCGGAACACATAGACCAGGATGAACTGTGTGGCCAGGGTCGCCACGGCCAGGTACAGGCCCTTGATGCGCAAGCTGGGCAGGCCCACCAGCAAGCCGAGCAACGCCGCCATGCCGCCAGCCAGTGGCAATGTCAGGAAGAACGGCATGCCGCGCTGTGCGAAGTAAGCCGCCGTGTAGCAGCCCACACCCATGAATGCGGCGTGACCGATCGATATCAGTCCGGTGTAGCCCGTCATGATGTTGAGCCCGGTGGCGGCGATCACGTGGATGCCCAGCATGCACGCCAGGCTCACGAAGTACCCGTTGACGCCAAACGGAAACAACAGCAACGCCGTTGCCAGCACACACAGCCAACCCCGCTGAACGGGCGTGGGCCAGATCGATTCGTCGTGCGCGTAGCTTTCGCGGAAGTCACCAATTCTCATACTCTACAACCTCTCGATTTGCCGCGTGCCGAAGAGGCCGTAGGGCCGAATCAGAAGGATCATCAGCACCGTCACATACGGCACGATGTCGCGCACCTTGCCGCCCAGGTAGCCCGCGGTGAGGCTCTCCAGCAGCCCCACGATGAGTCCCGCGACGATGGCGCCGGCGATGCTGTCCAGGCCGCCGAGGATGATGACGGCGAGCACGCCCAGAGCGGTCCCGCCGATCGCTGGCGAAAGGCTGGTGATGGATGCCACGATGATTCCCGCCACGGCGCCGACGACACCGGCAAACATCCAGGTCAGGCGCTGCGTGGCGCGCACGTCGATGCCCAGCACGTAGGCGGTGACGGGGTCGCTGGCCGCCGCACGCATGGAAATGCCCGTCTTCGAATACCGGAAGTACAGCGTGAAGGCCAGGATGATGAGCGCCGCCAGCACGAAGCTCCACAGGATCTGGCCCGGGATCATGACCTCACCGATGTGCAGGGGCGTGCGCGAGAGCAGCGTGGGCATCTCGTAGTTCTTGCCACCGCCCCAGACGACATCCACCCCGCCGGCGAGCGCGCTCGCGAGTCCGATGGTGGCCATCAACACCGAGATCACCGGTTGGCCCGACAGAGGCCGCAAGATCGTCCTCTCGATCAGCGCGGCGCAGGCGGCCACGGCGGCCAGCGACAGCAGCAACGCGGCGACCGTCGGCATGCCCCACATCACGTTGGCGGTATAGAAGAAGTAGGCGCCGAGCATCATGAACTCGCCCATCGCGAAGTTGATGACGCCCGTTCCCTTGTAGATCAGGACGAAGCCCAGCGCGATCATCGCCTGCAGGCCGCCCGCGAGGAGGCCCAGTGCGCTGAATTCGGCCAGCGCGATCCAGTCGAAATCGTTCATGCCGCCACCTTCTGCGCAGCCGTTTCACCGAGGTAGGCGCGCACCACCTCCGGGTTCGTTCGCACCTGTGCCGGCGTTCCCTGGCCGATGACCTGCCCGAAGTTCAGCACCACGACATGGTTCGAAATGTCCATCACCAGACCCATGTCGTGCTCGATCAGCAGCACGGTGATGCCCCACTGCTCCTGGACATCGAGAATGAAACGGGCCATGTCTTCCGTCTCCTCGCGGTTCATTCCCGCCACCGGCTCGTCCAGCATCAGCACCTTGGGCCGCATCGCCAGTGCGCGCGCCAGCTCCACGCGTTTCTGCAGGCCATACGACAGGCCAGCAACCGGCAAGTGCCGGATGTGATCGATCTCGAGGAAGTCGATCACGTCGCGCTCGATCTGACGCCGCAAGGCCATCTCTTCCCGCTGTGCCGAGCCGAAATACCACATCGCGGACAACGGGTTCGAGTGCAGGCGTGTGTGACCACCGAGCTTGATGTTGTCCAGCACCGTCATGCCACGAAACAACGCCACGTTCTGGAAAGTGCGTGCCAGGCCGAGCTCGGCGCGCCGGTGCGCGCTATGGCGTGTGACGTCCGTTCCCTCGAACGTCACGCAACCGTGCTGGGGTTTGTAGAAGCCGGAGATCGTGTTGAACAGGCTGGTCTTGCCCGCGCCGTTCGGACCGATGACGGCCGTGATCTCGCCTCGCCGCGCCGTCAGCGAAACGCCTGCCAGTGCCCGTATGCCGCCGAAACCCAGTTGCAGGTCGGCCACTTCAAGCAGCGGATTCTCCAGGAGGGGTGCATCGATGGACCTCATTCAACAGCAGTCGACGTCGTGTCAAAGCTGGCAGGCATCAACATGCCGCAACGCGTGTTGCAGGTTCTTCTCATTCTCACAGCGCAAGCCTCATGAAAAACGAACGATCGTTTGATATAAATTGAACGGTAACATACGACCGGACGCGCTGCAAGTTTTTTCAGAGCACTAGGCACGCGCCTGTTGGCGCGCCAGGAAGCTGCAGGTCGCCACCAGCAGATTGGCGCACTCGACCACGTTGCCCTCGATGCGGTGTCTTGGGCCGGCCACGGCCACGGCCAGCGTTTCGTTGTTGAGCGTGAGGAAGGCCGCCACCGCCCACACGTCGCTCACGTTCTCGCCGCGCGTCACGAAGTAGCCCATCTTTCGGCTCTCCAGCACATCCTGGACCAGTGCGTCGTGCCCGGTTTTCGTGGCGGGGGTGATGGGGGCCAGTTCCCGGCCTTCCAGCCAGGCCCGCAATTCCGGTTCCTTCAGGCTGCCCAACAAGGCCTTGCCAATGGAACTCGAATGCAGTGGCTTGAACTCCCCGGGCTTGGCTGAGTAGCGAATGGCGTGATGCCCCTCGATGACCTGGAGGTAGATGACGGAATCTCCCTGCCGCTTGCCGAGGATCACGGTTTCGCGGGTGGCGTCGCGCAAGCGTTCCAGCACCGGCGTGACATGTTCGATCAAGGGGTCCTTCGCAAACACGTCACGCATCACGTCATACATGCGCTTGGTGGGATAGAGGGCACGCGGTCGACTGAGCGTGTAGAGGTAGCCGCGCGCCATCAGCGTCGCGACGATGGCATGGCAGGTGCTCTTGGGAATGCCCACCACCTCTGACAGGTCGGTCAGCGACAGGGGCCGCTGGCTGGCCTGGAACGCTTCGAAGATGTCGATCATTCTCTCGATCGCCGTCACATTCACACCGGACATCGCGCTTCCTTCCATGCACGTCAACCCGCCGAAGTTCGGCCGGTTGAACAAATCGGGTTCATCCGCCCTGCTTTTCTTTCGCCACGGGATTATGTTCGAAATACCGAACGTTCGTTCTTGTCATTGGGCATGCGGGTTCTTAGCATCAGCACGCAACAACCCGATGGAGACAAGACACCGTGCAAACAAGCAAGGACATCACAGTGGAGGAGCAGGCCGGTGGCGTCGTGCGGATCACGATCGACCGGCCGCAGAAGCACAATGCGCTCGCCCGGGGCGTGCTCGCCGATCTGGGGCACGCCGTGGCAGCGGCTGGCGTGCGGCCGGACACACGCTTCATCGTTCTGACCGGCGCCGGTGAGCGGTTCTTCGCCGCGGGGGGCGATCTGGTCGAGCTGTCTTCGGTGCGCGACGCGTCCGCGACGATCGACATGGCCGAGCAATCGCGTGTGGCGCTCGACGCGGTGCGCACCTGCCCGGTGCCCGTGCTGGCGTACCTGAACGGCGACGCGATTGGCGGCGGCGCCGAACTGGCCCTGGCGTGCGACATGCGCATACAGGCCAGCCACGCGCGCATCGGCTTCATCCAGGCACGCCTGGCCATTTCGTCGGCATGGGGTGGTGGTCCGGATCTGTGCCAGCTGGTGGGCGGCGCGCGGGCCATGCGGATGATGGGCCGTGGCGAGCTGATCGACGCGCCACAGGCGCTGCAGTGGGGCCTGGCCGATGCGCTGTCCACCGATGGCCCCGCAGGCAAGGATGTGCAGGCGTTCCTGGAGCCCTTGCTCGCATGCGCACCCCAGGTGCTGCGCGGCATCAAGGCGCAGACCACGGCCTGGCGCCAGGGGGCTTCCTACGAGGCACGCCGCGCCGTCGAACGGCAGCAGGTGCTCAACACCTGGCTGCACGACGACCACTGGCGCGCGTCGGACAAGTTTCTGGCGAGGAGCGCGACATGAGCGGCATGAACCCGGGCGTGCCCGATATGGAACCCCAGCTGCGTCCCGTCAGCCCGAGCGGCATCGACGTGCCCGTGAGCGTGGGCCCCGAGGCCGTGCAGGCCGACCACGTCGGTGAGGCGGGCGCCTATCCCTTTACCCGCGGCATCTTCCCGGACGGCTACCAGGGCCGGCTCTGGACCATCCGCCAGTACTCGGGCTTCGGCACCGCCGAGGAAAGCAACGAACGCTACAAGTTCCTGCTGGAAAAAGGCCAGACCGGCCTGTCGGTCGCGCTGGATCTGCCGACCCAGTGCGGCCTTGACCCCGTGCACCCGATGGCGCGGCCGGAGATCGGCAAGGTCGGCGTGTCGCTGTCCAACCTGAGCGAAGCCGAAATCCTCTTCAAGGACCTGGACCTGTCGAAAATCTCGACCTCGTTCACGATCAACGGCACAGCCGCGATCGTCTACGCGATGTACCTCGCGGTGGCCGACAAGCAGAACGTGCCACGCGCCAAGCTCACCGGCACGATCCAGAACGACATCCTCAAGGAGTACGTCGCGCGCGGCACCTGGATCTTCCCGGTGCGCCCGTCGATGCGCCTGATCGCGGACTCGATCCTCTACTCCAACGACGTGTCACCGCGCTTCAACCCGATCAGCATCGCGGGCGCCCACGTGCGCGACGCCGGTGCGACGGCGGCCGAAGAGATGGCCTACACGCTGGCCAACGGCCTGGCCTACGTGGACGAGCTGCGCGCGCGCGGCGGCGATGTGGAGAAGTTCGCCAAGCGCCTGTCGTTCTTCTTCTACGTGCACATGGACTTCTTCGACGAGATCGCGAAGTTCCGCGCCGGTCGCCGGCTATGGGCGCGTCTGATGAAGGAGCGCTATGGCGTGCAGGATGCGAAGGCGCAGCACTTCCGCTTCGGCGTGGTGTGTGGCGGCTCCTCGCTGGTGGCGCCGCAGCCCTACAACAACGTCGTGCGCGTGGCGGTGGAAACGATGGCGGCGGTGCTGGGTGGCGCGCAGTCCATCTTCACCTGCGCGTTCGACGAAGCCTTCCAGATTCCCACCGAGTTCTCGGCCGAGTTGGCCGTGCGCACGCAACAGATCATCGCCTTCGAGAGTGGCATCGGGCGCACGGTCGACCCCCTCGGCGGCAGCTACTTCCTGGAGCAGCACACCGACCGGATGGAGCAGCATATCACCCAGGTGATGGGCGAGATCGATGCGTATGGCGGCGTGGTCCGCGCCATTGAAGACGGGTGGATCCAGTTGCGGCTCGCCGAGCGCGGGCTGGAGCGAAAGCTCGACACGGACTCGGGGCGCAACGTGATCGTTGGCCAGAACCACTTCAAGAAAGTGGACGAAGAGATCAAGGTCGGCGACGTGTTCACGCTCGATCCGACCGTGGCCCAGCGCGCGCTCGACAAGTACCAGCGGGTGCTCGACACGCGCGACCCGTCGGCGGTCGATCGGTCGCTGGCCAGGCTGTCCGCCGCGGCCGCCAAGGACCGCGAAAACATCATGCCCTACCTCGTGGAGTGCTGCCATGCCTACGCCACCGTCGGCGAAATGGTGGCACGCCTGAAAGAGCAATGGGGCGAATTCAAGGAACCGGTGAACCTATGAGCGCCCAGCACACCTCCGCCGCGTTGGCGGCCAAACGGATACTGATCGGCAAGCCCGGTCTTGACGGCCACGACATCGGCGCGAAGATCATCGCGCTGACGCTGCGCAACGCCGGCGCGGAAGTGATCTACACCGGTCTGCGCCGCAGCCCGCTGCAGATCGCCCAGGTCGCGGTGGACGAAGGTGTCGATGCGGTCGGTCTGAGCATTCTGTCGGGCAGCCACAAGGAACTCGTCGCCGATGTCATCGGACAGCTGCACGCGCTCAAGGCGCACGGCATCAAGGTCTTTGTCGGCGGCACCATCCCGGCCGAAGACCAGGCCTACCTGCGCGGGCTGGGCGTGGCGGCGGTGTTCACCGCCGACATGCACCTGGACGCCGTCGTCGATTCGTTGGCGAAGAGTCTGGCATGAGCGCGCCACTCGCCGGTATCCGGATCGTCGAGGTGGGCCACATGCTGGCCGGCCCGTATTGCGGCCTGATGCTGGCCGACATGGGCGCCGAGGTCATCAAGATCGAAACGCCCGATGGCGACATCGGCCGCACCGTCAGCCCGCACTTCGTGGGTCCGCACAACGCCTACTTCGCGAGCCTGAACCGCAACAAGAAAAGTGTCGTGCTCGACCTGGCGAGCGACGACGGACTCGCGGCGCTGGGCCGCATCGTCGAGACCTCGCACGCGCTGGTGACGAACCTGCGGCCCTCGGCGATCCGCAAGCTCGGCCTCACCTACGACACGCTGCGCAACTGGAACGAGCGCCTGGTGTGCGTGGCCCTGACGGGCTACGGCCTGGAGGGTCCCTATGCGGACAACCCGGCCTACGACTACGTCATCCAGGCCATGACCGGTGTGATGGCGCTGACGGGGGACCCGCAGGCGCCGCCCACCAAGGCCGGCTATTCCGCGGTCGACAACTCGGCGGGACTGGTCGCGGCGGTGGGCTTGCTGGCCAAGATCGTGCAAGGCCAGGGCGGCCAGGTCGACGTGGCGATGTACGACGTGATGCTCTCGCAGCTCAACTACCTCGCGGGCGCCGCGCTCAATGCCGGCGAGACCATCGAACGCCTGGCGGATTCGTCGCACCCCTACGTGGTGCCGGCGCAGATCTTCCCGACCACCGATGGCTGGCTCACGCTGTTCATCACGCACGACAAGTTCTGGAAGACCTTTTGCGACGAGATCGGTCACCCCGAGTGGGCGGTGGACCGCAAGTTCGCCACCATGGCCGGGCGCCGGACACACCGGGCCGAAGTCATCGCCGCCATTTCGACCGTGTTGCGCCAGGCCTCGGCGGCCGACTGGGTGCGCCGACTGGGCCCGCTGGGCATCGTGGTGGCCGAAGTCGGCACGTTGAACGCGGCGCTGCGCAGCGACATCGCCGCCGCGCGCGCGCTGATCGTGCCCCTGGGCGACGGCAGCCTGCCGCTGCAGGCCGTGGCCTGTCCGATCCGTTTCAACGGGTTCACGCCGGTCTACGGCCTGCCACCGCTGCTGGACGAACACGGTGACGCGGTGCTGGGAAGGGTCACGACGTGAGCACGACGCTGCCGCTGGATCGCTGGGCGCTGAGCCGCGCGCTGACGCGCATGGCCAACGCCAGCACGGCGGAGCTGGCGCGGTCCGCGCCATGCGCAGGGCCGGCGCACGCGGCCCACCGGATCGGCGTCACCGGGGCACCGGGCGCGGGCAAGAGCACCTTGGTCGGGCACCTGGCGCTGGAGCGCCTGGCCCACGGCCGGCTGGGCGTGTTGGCGGTCGATCCGAGCAGCCCGAAGAGTGGTGGCGCGATCCTGGGGGACCGCGTTCGCATGGACGATCTGGCCGGGTCGACGGAGCTCTACATCCGCTCCCTGGGCTCGCGCCGGACCTCCGACGGACTGGCCGACAACCTGCCCGAGATGCTGGACATCATGGACGCGTTCCGCTTTGACGAAGTGGTGCTCGAAACGGTGGGCGTCGGCCAGGCGGAGCACGCGGTGCGCGCACAGGTGGACACGTTGGTCCTGGTGCTGCTGCCCGAGAGCGGTGACACGGTGCAGGCCATGAAGGCGGGGATCATGGAGATGGCCGACATCTTCGTGGTCAACAAGTCGGACCTGCCCGGGGCGCAACGCATGGCCACGGACATTCAGCGCATCGCCGCGGTGACCCAGCGCCCCGAGGGCGCGTGGCGCGCACCGATTCTGCTGACCTCGGCCTCGCAGCCGGCTTCGATTCGCGCGCTGTCCGACGCGATCGACCAGCACCGGACCTGGCGCAACGCCGACCCGCGGCGGCGGCAGCACCTGCGCGCGCAACGCGCCCGCTACCGGCTCAGACGCCTGCTGGAGATGCGCGTCGCGGAAGCGATCGCGCTCCAGGCCGACGACTTTTTTGACACCCCCCGCGAGCAACAGCTGGCGGCGGTGTTGAACACAGTGCGCGTGGCGCTCGAACCCTGAACCCCCAGGAGCCGCCATGTTTCAACCGCTTCCATCGTCGGCACAGGGCGCTGCGCGCCCGGGCAGCCATGCGCCGGCGATCGATACCCGTGCCTCGGGTCCGGGACCGCCGCGCCAAGCGGCTGGTCGATGGAAAAGGATCGTTTGAATCAAAAACCAGGAGACAACCATGCGCAATTCTTCCCACAGCACCTTCTTCAGAAACATTCCGCGCCGGCACGTCTGCACCGCCGTCGCGGGCGCGGTGATGGCCATCGCGGCCAGCGTGCCCGCAGGGGCGCAGGTCAACGACGATGTCGTGAAGATCGGCGTGCTCGCGGACATGTCCGGCATCTACTCGGACATGGGTGGCAGCGGCATCGTCGAGGCCGTGAAGTTCGCCATCGCCGACATGGGCGGCACGATCAACGGCAAGAAGATCGAGATCGTGACGGCCAACCATTCGGCCAAGCCCGACATCGCGGCGACCACGGCGCGCGAATGGTTCGACACGCAGGGCGTGGACATGATCATCAGCGGCCCCAGTTCGGGCACCAGCCTGGCGATTGCCAAGGTGGCTGCGGAGAAGAAAAAGATCGTCATGGTGACCGGCGGCGTCGCGGCCCAGCTGACCAACGAAGAGTGCTCGCCGTACACGGTCCACTACCTGTACGACACGGTGGCCCTGGCGCGCGGCACCGGCACCGCGATGACCAAGCAGGGTGGCAAGAACTGGTACTTCATGACGGTGGACTACGCCTTCGGCGACTCCCTGGAAAAGGAGACCACGCAGGTCGTCAACGCCAACGGCGGCAAGGTGCTCGGCAGCGTGCGCCACCCGCTGTCGGCGTCCGACTTTTCGTCGTTCCTGTTGCAGGCGAAATCTTCCGGCGCGGATGTGCTGGGGCTGGCCAACGGCGGCGGCGACACGATCAATTCGATCAAGGCCGCCAGCGAGTTCGGCATCTCCAAGTCCATGAAGATCGCGGGCCTCATGCTGTTCATCACCGACGTGCATTCGCTCGGCCTCAAGCTCACCAGCGGCATCAACCTGACCGAAGCGTGGTACTGGGATTCGGACGACAAGTCGCGCAAATGGGCCGACCGCTTCCAGGACAAGATGAAGAAGAAGCCCACCAGCATGCAGGCGGCCAGTTATTCCGCGGCGTTTCACTACCTGAGCGCGGTCAAGCAACTCGGCTCGGACCAGGCGGACAACGTGATGGCGCAGATGCGCAAGGCCAAGATCAACGACATGTACACCCAGAACGGCGTCATCCGCGAGGACGGGCGCATGGTCCACGACCTGCGCCTCATGGAGATCAAGAGCGCCGCCACCTCCAAAGGCCCCTGGGACTACTACAAGCAGGTTCAGATGATTCCGGGCGACCAGGCCTTCGCGTCCAAGGCGGAGTCCAAGTGCAAGCTCTGGAAATGATGGAGAGGCCCTTCGGGTCTCCGAAGGGCTCATGTTTTTTGGCAACCACCCACCAGGAGAGATGAATCATGATGACATCAGCGAGCGAGAAAACCCACAGCAAAGTGACGGCGTCGGCGGGCGTTCGGGCGTCGATTGCGGACGGCAAGGATTTGCCGCTGCTCGACGTGGGCCCCTATCTGGCGGGCGCGCCCGGCGCGCTCGAACAACTGGCCGCGGACGTGAAGTGGATCCAGGAAAACCTGGGCTTCTTCGCGATCGTCAACCACGGCATCCCGCAGTCCCTGATCGACGAGGCGTTCCGTCAGACCGAGAAGCTGTTCGAGATTCCGATGGAGGAAAAGCTCAAGCACCGGGTCGGCGTCCACCACCAGGGCTACCTCCCACCCAAGTCCTCCATCCTGAAATCGACCGCGATCATGGAGAAGATCGCGGTCAATACCAAGAAGGACACCAACGCGGCCTGGCTGTTCATGCGCAACCGCAATGCCGACGACCCGAAGGTGCTGGCCAAGGTGCGGCACCGCGGGCTGAACCAATGGCCCGACAGCCTGCCCGAATTCAAGAAGGCGTTGTACGCGTACCAGACCGCCATGGAGCAGCTCTCGCTCAAGCTGCTGCCGATCTATGCGCGTGCGCTGGGCCTTCCCGCCGATTACTTCGAGAGCATGTTCAAGGCGCCGGAGTACTACCAGCGCTGCGCCTACTACCACCCCGAAGAGAAAATGGAAGAAGGCCAGTACGCGCTCGCGCCGCACTCCGACGGCAGCTTCCTGACGCTGCTGCCGATGACGCCGGTGCCGGGGCTGCAGGTGATGACGCCCTCGAAGGAGTGGCTCAAGGTCAGCTACGTCAAGGGCGCGTTGATCGTGAACACCGGGCAGGTGCTCAACCGCCTGTCCAACGACCGCTTCATTGCCACGCCACACCGTGTCGTCAATCCGCCGATGAAGCGCTACGCGCTGACCTTCTTCTTCTACCCGGACGACGACGCCAACGTAGGCCCGATCCCGGCGTGCATCGGCCCGGGCGAAAAGGCGAAGTACGACTCGCGCTCCTTCTACGACTTCTTCGTGCCCTACCTGGACGACCTCTACCACTACAACGACGCCAACTTCATGAAGGAAGTCGAGCCCGAAGGCGTGACCTCGAAGGCTTGAGGGATCGTCATCGGCGAAGGCATGACGCCCGCGCGGGCCAGGCCCGCGACGGACGCCATGCCATGGGCCCAACTTGAAGGAGCAATGCGTGAGCAAATTGTTGATCGACGGCGAATGGGTCGATGCACTCGAGGGCGACACCATCGACGTCATCGATCCCTGCAGCGGGCAGGTGTTTGAAAAGATCGCCAGGGGCCGCGCCGCGGATGTCGACCTCGCGGTGGCCGCGGCGCGCCGTGCGCTGGATGGCCCCTGGGGCCGCATGACGGCCACGGAGCGCGGCCGCATCATGCTGCGCCTGGGGCAGCTCATCCTCGACCATGGCGAGGAACTGGCGCAGCTGGAGGCCCGCGACACCGGCAAGCCCATGTCCGTGGCGCGCGCGGACGCCAAGGCGGTGGCGCGTTACTTCGAGTTCTATGGCGGCGCGGCCGACAAGATCCTCGGCCAGACCATTCCCTACCTGAATGGCTACAACGTGAGCGTTGTGCGCATTCCCCATGGCGTCACGGCCCACATCATTCCGTGGAACTACCCCGCGCAGATGATGGGCCGCACGCTCGCGCCCGCGCTGGCCATGGGCAATGCGGCCGTGGTGAAGCCCTCCGAGGACGCATGCCTGAGCGCCTTGAAGCTCGCCGAGCTGGCCATGCTCGCGGGGCTGCCACCGGGTGCGCTGAACATCGTGACTGGCTACGGCACCGAGGCCGGCGCGGCCTTGACGGCGCATCCTGGCATCAACTTCGCGACGTTCACCGGCTCGCCCGAGGTGGGCGTGCAGGTGCAGCAGTCCACCGCGCGCCACCACGTTCCCTGCGTACTCGAGCTCGGCGGCAAGTCGCCCCAGATCGTGTTCGACGACGCGGACCTGGCCAAGGCCGCGCCCATCATCGTCAAGGCCATCGTGCAGAACGCCGGCCAGACCTGCTCCGCCGGCAGCCGCCTGCTCGTGCAGAAAGGCATCTACGACCGCTTCGTCGCGACGATCAGCGCCAGCTTCGAGGCGCTGAAAGTCGGCACCCCGGCCATGGACCTCGACTGCGGTCCGATGATCAACGCCAGGCACCACCAACGGGTGAGCGCCTTCATCGCCGACGCCGTCGCCATGGGCGTGCCCAAGCTGGCCGAAGGCAGCCTGGCGCCCGGGATTCCCGGCGAAGGCTACTTCGTCAAGCCGGTCCTCTTTGGCCCCGTGCCGCGCGACCACCGCCTGGCGTGCCAGGAGGTGTTCGGCCCGGTGCTGTCGGTCATGCCGTTCACCGACGAAGACGACGCGGTGCAACTGGCCAACGCCACGGACTACGGCCTCGTGGCCGGCGTCTGGACCGAGAACGGCAGCCGCCAGGCGCGCATGGCGCAGCGCATTGCCAGCGGACAGGTCTTTGTCAATTGCTACGGCGCGGGTGGGGGCGTCGAGCTGCCGTTCGGCGGCGTCAAGAAAAGCGGCTATGGCCGCGAGAAAGGGCTGCTCGCCCTGGAAGAGATGAGCACCACCAAAACCATCGTTCAGCACTACGAATAAGGAAGACAACCATGTCCAGATTGAGCAACAAGATCGCGATCGTCACCGGCGCAGGCAGCGGCTTCGGCGCGGCGATCGCGCGGGCCTACATCCAGGAGAACGCGAAGGTGGTCCTGGCCGACGTCAACCTCGAAGCCGCCAAAAGCGTGGCTGCGGCCTTGGGCGACAACGCGAGCGCCGTCGCTTGCGACGTGACCCGCTTCGACCAGGTGCAGGCCATGGTCCGCCATTGCGTGGAACGCTTCGGCGCGCCCAGCATCGTCGTCAACAACGCCGGCACCACGCACCGCAACCAGTCGATGCTGGAGGTGGACGAAGACACGTTCGACCGCGTGTTCGCGGTCAACGTGAAGTCGATCTACCACATGACGCGTGCGGTGGTCCCGCTGATGAAGGAGCAGAAGCAGGGTGGCGTGATCATCAACGTGGGCTCTGTCGGCGGCATCCGTCCGCGCCCAGGCCTCACCTGGTACAACAGCTCGAAGGGCGCGGTGAAGGTCATGACCAAGTCGATGGCCGTCGAGCTCGCGCCGGACGACATCCGTGTCAACCTCATTTCGCCGGTCATGGCGCCCACAGGCCTTCTCACGGAGTTCATGGGTGTGGCGGACACCGCCGAGAACCGGGCCCGCTTCGTCTCGACGATTCCCCTGGGAAGGATGTGCGACCCGGTCGACGTGGCGAACACCGCGACGTTCCTGGCCAGCGATGAAGCGCGCTTCCTGACCGGCGTCGAGATGCCGGTGGACGGCGGGCGCTCGATCTGACGGCGGTCTGCGCCGTACCGTCAAGCCCGCGGCCTTGCGCCGGTCACCCTAGGTGGATGATCGGCCATCCTGGGTGTCTCTTACCAGCCCCACAAATTTGCGCGCCAGCACGCGCGGGGAATCGCGGCCCTCGGTGTTGAACCACAGCGCCGCCCAGTTGAGCGCGCCAATGAGCATCAAACGAAGGGCTCGCTTGTCGGTGCCGGCGGCGAGCGGCAGCTGCGCCACGGCCTGGCGAAAGACCTGTTCGTAGCTTTCGCGCAATTCCCGCAAGCGATCCGCCGCTTGTGGAATGTCGTCGGGCAGGACGCGGATCAGGACCTGGGCGTAGTCGCTGTCGCGCAGAACGGCCTCCAGGTGGGCCCGACACAGCGCCTCCAGGCGGGCCCACGGGTCCGTTTCCTTGGCAACGGATTCGGTGGCCGCGCTCTGCAACTCCAGCACACCAGCGCTATAGACCGCGATCAGCAACTCCTCCTTCGAGGGAAAGTGGTAGTAGAGCGAGCCCGGCAACATCTTGACTTCAACAGCAATGTCTCGCATGGAGGTCGCGGCATAGCCGTGGCGCGCGAACAGGCGCGCCGCCGCATTCAACAGTTCAGGCAATCGGTTGTCGGCTCGGGGTGATCGGGTCCGTGCGGATGTCGGCATAAAGAGCGACCGTTCGTATGTAAAGAGTGAGGCTGGGCGGAAATGCCGTCAACGAGGCGGATTTTGAGGTGATTTTCGGCCAGATTCGGATTTGACCTGTCTGGAGCGCCCCCGCGGCTGGGCCACCGGATCGGATCGCCTCCTTGCCTAGGGTGTTCCCGGATAAAAATCGCCTAATTATTTCTATTTCAGCAACGTTATGATGATTTTTTTCGTATTTATCTTATGAATCAGAAACTTTAAAGTTCACCCCATCGATGCACGCAAACCTTCCGCAGAGGCATCGAAGCCGGCCAGACCGCACGACGGACCGACCGGAATGTTTCAACCTTCCAAAAGGAAATTGTCATGAATACCCGCCTGTCTCTGTCAGTTGTCGCACTCGCTCTCTCCTCCCTCGTTGCCGGCCACGCCATGGCCGCTGACGCTTCCGTGGGCAAGACCCGCGCCGAAGTGAAGGCCGAACTGGCCCAAGCCATCCGCAGTGGCGATCTGATCGCCGACGGCGCGACCGGCCAGCGCTACAACGAACTCTCGCCCCAGCTCTACGCTCAGCCTCAAGCCGTGGTCGCATCCAAGAGCCGTGCCGACGTGAAGGCCGAACTGGCCCAAGCCATCCGCAGTGGCGATCTGATCGCCGACGGCGCAACGGGCCAGCGTTACAACCAGCTGACCCCTGCCCTGTACGCCGCCGAAGCTGTTGTGGCTGACGCCGCTCCTGCCGTGGGCAAGACCCGCGCACAAGTGAAGGCCGAGCTGGCCGAAGCCATTCGCAACGGTGACCTGGTCGCCGACGGCGCGACCGGCCAGCGCTACAACGAGCTGTACGCCACCAGCTACTCGCAGCAGGTGCTTGCCAAGAGCCCGGCGCGTGACGACGTGCGCGCCGAGCGCGTGGAATCGCGCAGCAGCAACGGTGGCTGACCGCCGAGCGGATGGTGCGCGTCAAAACTGACGCGCGCTCAGTCCACCTGGGGGCTGCTGACGAAAGTCAGCAGCCTCTTCTTTTTTGGCGTTGGGCATGAGCGCCATGTGTTTGGCGACCCAGGCCAATGCACGGCTTTGCCATCGTTCAGCTTATGGCAACTGGCATTCGCATCGATCCGCTACGACGTGTGAGGGTGACCAAGTCAGGTCGTTATTTGCGTCCATCTTGGACTAATTCATGCTGCATGTGCCCAGTCGCGGGCCCATTGCGGATTACTTGTTGACCGGTTCGCGCATGGTCACGAACTCCTCCGCCGCGGTCGGGTGGATGCCGATGGTGCTGTCGAACACCGCCTTGGTCGCGCCGGCTTTGAGGGCGACCGCAAAACCCTGGGCGATCTCGCCCGCGTCGGCACCGACCACCAGAAACGTGCAGGCATCTGCTTCGGTGCGGCTGGTGGCCATTGAAATCTCCTGAATGCGTGGGGTTTGTAGAGCGAAGAGTGGGGCGGCGTTGGCCATGGCGCCAAGCCCATCGCTGTCAAGAAGCGATGGGCAGGCGCCACGGCCGCAGTGGCAGTCTTCAAGGAACCTGGCGGCCGGTGTTGCCACCAGGTTGGTTGCGTCCGCCCGTGTTGGCGTCGTCTTGCTGGATGGAGGGATTGACGGTGCTGCGGCCTTGCTGGTCCGAGCCGCCGGGGTTGCTTTGCTCGCTTTGATCACGGGAGCCGCTCTGATCGCCTTGTTGACCTTGGCGCTGGTTCTGGCCTTGTTGGCCTTGCTGGTTCTGACCCTTCTGACCCTTCTGGCCCTGTTGGTCTTGCTGGTTCTGGCCCTGTTGGCCCTGCTGGTTTTGTTGGGACGGATCGCGTGGGGTATTCGATGCCATGAGGTTCTCCTGGGTGGGTTGAAAACGTTGCCTCGACCCGGTGGGTCTGGCGCTTCACATTGGCAAGCTGTGTGCCTGAGACGGTTTTGAACACGCGCTGACGGCGTGCCGGTTCCATCGAATGCGGCCTTCGCTGGAACCACTGTGTGCGGCCACGCGCGCACTGCCGTCGGCCACGAACAAGGGGTTCGGTGTATCAGCCAACGCCGGCCGGGACAGGAAGATCAGCAGCGCGGCGAACGCCACCAGCAACAGGATGACCAGCACCCACGTCACGAGCGAACGGGATCGCGCCTCTTGTTTCTTCATGCCTGCACCTGCGGCTCGGGGGCTTTGCGGTTGGTGCGCGGGTTGTGGCCCATCACCGTAACGCCGGTGTCGTGCGTGGTCTGGTCGGGGCGGGGCATGCCGACGCTGGCGCGCGCGGATCGGGCGCGGATGAGCTGCGCGAGTGAGCGCGTGGCGAACGTGCGTCCCGCATCGTGCGAGGCGAGTGCATCGAGGCTTTCGCGGTACAGCGCGGCCGGGGTGAGACCGAGCTGGTGGTCCTGCTCGGGCATGCCGGGCTCGGTTGGCGGCTGCAGGTAGAGGCGGGCGCCCTGGCCCACGACGTGCACGGCACCACCCACGCCCACCCATTGCAGCCAGGCACGGCTGTCGTGGCGCGTCATCGCGTGGCCCCCGGTGCCGGCACTTCGCCGGCTTCCATGTGAGGGTTGCTGTCGGTCATGGGTTTGTCTCTGCTGTTGTGATGGGGCGCTGGTGACCAGGGCAAGTGGCATGCCCTGCGGGCGCGCAGTTCCCATTTCGTCCGTTGAGGAGAGAAAGAAATATTTGCAGCAACTGCTGCCGTCGCTCCTGCGCGCCATGCCGCACAGGCGAAGGTGGTCTGGATGCGGCACGGAACACCGCAACACGGCATGCGGCATGCGCCTTGCCCACCCCGTGCGGCAATTCCGGCGGGCGCGTGCTATGCGGTGTGATCGAGGCGGGGTAGCCGGGTGCGGTCGTGCGGCGCATCTAGCGATACCAGCGCGCCTGTCCCCAGGGCCGGGTGTCGCTCTTGAGGATGTCGCGCATGTAGGCCAGCGCCGCTTCTTTTTTCTCTGGCGACTCGGCGGCCGTGCAGTCTTCGGGCGCGTGCACCGACAAGCGCCGGAGAAATGCGTCCGCGGCGCTCAACTGGATGCAGATGTCCGTGGCCAGGCCCGCCATGATCAGGGAGCGGGCACCGATCTTGTCCAGGATGATGTCCAGCGGAGTGCCGAAGAACGCGGAATGCATGGGCTTGAGCACCGTCAGGTCACCGCGTTGGGGACGCAGCAGCCGCGCGATCGACGCGCTGGCACTGTTGCCCTTGCTCAGCCGGACCACCATCGACTGGAAGTCGGAGCGCCAGCGGCCAAAGTTGTCGTTGGCGTAAATCACCGGAATGCCGGCCGCGCGTGCCGCGCGTGCCAGCCGGGCGGCTGCCTTGGCCGCGGCCAACGCGGGTGCGGCCAGGTCTTGCGCCTCCGGAAAATCCAGTGGATTGATGAAGTCGATCAGCAGCAGCGCGCGCCGGCTTCGCGGCAGATCGATGTCATCCACGGTCGCCGCTCCGGTGCGTGACCGGGTCTGAAGACACCTTCAGCACGCTGATCCCGCCATCGGCCTCCAGAAAGGCGTATTTCATGTCCTCCAGCTTGCAGTCGGCCTCGCGCAGCGCCCGCTCCACGTCCATCATCGGCACGTGGTTTCTTTTGATAATGGCCGCATACATCCGGCCGTCCCGCCCGATGAGCACCGGCGCACCTTCGACCAGCCGCTGCAACCGCCCGCTGCGTGCGCTCATCACGGCGACCACAACGTTGAGCGCGATCAAGGTGACCGCCGCGAGCAAGCCACCGGTGACGGAATCTTCCTGGCCACTGAGCCCGGCAGACACCGATTCGCTCAACAGCATGACGACCAGCAAATCGAACGGCGTGAACTGGCCGACCGTGCGCTTGCCGGAGACGCGCACCAGCACCAGCAACACCAGATAGATGATGGCCGCCCTGGCGGGGGTCTCCCACCAGGGGCTGGACAGCGCGAACATTCGACACCTCGCCTTGCATGGTTGAACGTGCTGTTCGAGCAATCGGCGCGCCTGCCATTCCCATGCCGAGAGCGCCAAGTGTCCTTCCATGCCATGTCTTTTGCGGCAAATTTTTCTGGCGTGTCCATCTGCGGCACATCCTTCAGTGTGGCGATCGCCGCCCGTGTGTGCCATGACGAACAGTCGGATCCACCACCAGTCGGCAACATGGCGACCAGGATCACCTGGACGGAGAGGTCACGATGGATGTGCTCGATGCGCTGCAATGGCCCGCCATGCTGGTCACGCTGCTGGCCTCCTGGTTGATCGCCTCACGCCATACCGGCCGGCGCAACGCCGGCTTCTGGCTGTTTCTGGCCAGCAATGTTCTGTGGATGGTCTGGGGCTGGCATGTGGATGCGCACGCGCTCATTGCCTTGCAGGTGGGCCTGGCGATCCTGAACATGCGCGGCGCCAGGAAAACCGGAAACTGACGCGATGCCGGCGCGACTGCATTACGTACAGGACGATGCACCCGGATGGAGGCGGGTGCGGCGAGGGCGCGGTTTCGCCTATGTGACGCCGAAGGGCCTGGCGATACGCGATGCCGCGCAGGTCGAGCGGATACGGCGGCTGGCGATTCCGCCCGCGTACACCGAGGTCTGGATCTGCCCCAGTCCACGGGGCCATTTGCAGGCCACGGGCCGCGATGCGCGCGGCCGCAAGCAGTACCGCTATCACCCCAACTGGCAGGCCCAACAGGAACAGCACAAGTTCGACCGCATGCGCGCGTTCGGCCGCAGCCTGCCGCGCATCCGCCGCGCGGTGTCACGCGATCTGCGGCGCCGCGAGCTGACGCAGGACACGGTGGTCGCGGCGATTGTCCGGCTGCTGGACCGCACCGCGCTGCGCGTGGGCAACGCCGAGTACGCCGCCCAGAATGGCTCGTTCGGTCTCACCACGCTGCGCGACCGCCATGTACGCTTGCGCGCGAACGAACTGGTGATCGGCTTCAAGGGAAAAAGCGGGGTGGAGCAAAAGGCCAGGCTGACCGACAAGGCCACGGCCCGCATCGTGCAGCGTTGCCAGGACCTGCCTGGGCAGCAACTCTTCCAGTATCTCGACGACGAAGGACGACGGCACCAGGTGCGCTCCCATCACGTCAACGACTACCTGCGCCGTGTGAGCGGCCATGACTTTACGGCCAAGGACTTCCGCACGTGGCACGCGAGCGTGCTCGCACTCGAACTCACGGCGGGACTGGATGCGTCGACCGATGCGGTGCCTTCCCGTCGGACGGTTGTGGACGTGGTGCGCGAGGTGGCCAGGGAGATCGGCAACACGCAGGCGGTGTGCCGTCGGTTCTATATTCATCCGGCGGTGCTGGAGACGATGCTGCATGGGCCAACGCCAGAACACGCCACTCCTTCGTCCGGCACCACCGAAAGTGCGCTGTTGCGCCTTCTGGCGCGCAAGAAGGCCTAGGCGCCTGACTGACGCCGCTGACAGTCCTTCTTTTCTAGCCACCTCGTTCGAAGGCCGAAACTAAGTCAGTTGACAGTTTTTGGAGATATCGAGGTTAGGGGGAAAAGCCTGACAGTTTTTATTTATACGATCACAACTGTTCTGACCAAATAAAGTCGAAAACTCACAAATAAAGTCGAAAACTGGTCGACGACCTTCGCTCACACCCTGGTGATCGTCCGCGATGCAGCGGCTGCTGTCGGTGCGTGCTGGCGGGCGTACTCACGCTGACTGTCCCGAAGCGGCTGTTAGGTATTGCCGGCCGGCGATGGCCCGAATGGCGCCTTTTGAACCCTAGAAATGAGATCTGTTGGGGAACAGGTCAAGCGTCTTACTTTGCCTCTGAAAGCTGCGCCGCAAAGGGCGGGTCAGCCCTTGGGGAGTGGAAGGGTGAGCACGCCACGCTGTTGGAGTTGCTGCAGCTGATCGTCTTCCATCGCGAGCAGCCGCTGTAGCACCTCGCGGGTGCCTTCGCCCAGCGTGGGCGGTGCGTGGCGAATCGGAAGCCGTTGTCCGTCCAGGCGGTACGGCGGTGCAAACACCGGCATGGTGCCGGCCACCGGGTGCGGCATGTCGCGTACCAGGCCACCACGGCGTGTGCGTTCGCTGGTCAAGGCCTCGTGCAAGCCGGCCACTTTACCGCAGGGAATTCCCGCTGCCGTCATCCGCTCCAGTAGCACGTCGCGCTCAAGTTCGCGGATCCGCATCGTGAGCAATGGCACCAGTTCGAGGCGGTTGCGGGCGCGCTCGACGTTGGTCGCGAAGCGTAGGTCTTCGACAATATCTGGACGCTCGATCACTTGACGGCAGAACTTTTCGAACTGCGCGTTGTTGCCCACGGCAATGATCAACGGCCCATCTGCAGCCTCGAACAGCCCATAGGGAACGATCGAAGGGTGGGCGTTGCCGTAGCGCGCCGGGTCATGGCCCAGCTGCATCGCGTCCAGCCCGTAGTAGCCCGTGACCATGAGGCCGCAGTCGTACAGAGCCATCTCAATGAGCCGCCCTTTGCCCGTGCGTTCTCGGCGGAACAGGGCCGCCAGCACGGCCTGCGCCGCGTACATGCCGGTCATTAGATCTACCACGGCCACGCCGAATTTCAGGGGTGCCTGATCCGCTTCGCCATTAAGCGCCATGAGGCCGGCCTCGCCCTGGATCACCAGGTCGTAGCCAGGACGTGTCGCCTCGGGACCGCTGGTGTCGTATCCAGCTACCGCGCAATAGACCAGACCGGGCCTCAACGTCTTGAGCTGTTCGTAACCCACGCCCAACTTCTCGGCTCCACCGGTCTTGAAGTTGTGCAGCACCACATCAAACTGCGGCAGCAGGTCGTAGACGATCTGCAACCCTTCCTTGCTCTGGAGGTCCAGCGTGATGGAGCGCTTGTTGCGGTTCATGCTGTTGTAGTACGTGGTCTCGGTCTTTCCGATGCGCATGCCCCAGTCGCGCGTGTCGTCGCCGCGGCCCGGGTGTTCTACTTTGATGACCTCGGCGCCGAAATCGGCCAGCACCTGACCGCACATCGGCCCCGCGAACACGCGCGAGAGATCGAGTACGCGCACGCCGTCGAGCGGAAAGTCGATGTCCTGGGACTGTTCAGCAGAAGTGGCCATGCTCATGTTTTCT
>NZ_SCML01000055.1 GCF_005503365.1 Hydrogenophaga sp. 2FB | reverse complement strand
GGTCGGGAGGGCCATGATCTAATTTAGTTACCTGTTTTTGTTGATGTTATCGTAATCCAGTTACATGGCCGGTTCTTTTTGCACCGGCATGCAGACCTTACCCCGATGAACCACCGCGCGCACACGGAAAACGTGTCAGAGCGTGAGCGCCCCGGCGGGCGGATTCACGCAGCCTGCAGGCCCGAGGCGGTGAGGTGCAGCACGCGCTGGGCGCGCGCGGCGGCCGCGCTGGAGTGCGTGACGAGCACCAGTGCCGCGCCACTGTCGGTGGCCTGTTGCTGCAGCACGTCCATCACCTGCGCGGCGGTGGTGGGGTCGAGGTTGCCGGTGGGCTCGTCGGCCAGCAGCAGGCCGGGGCGGTGCACCAGGGCACGCGCGATCGCCACGCGCTGCAGCTGCCCGCCCGACAGCTCGGCCGGCAGCCGCGCGCCGAGGTCACCCAGGCCCACGGCGTCGAGCATCTGCTGCACGCGCGCGGTGTCGGGGCGGCCCAGCAACAACAGGGGCAGGCCGACGTTCTGCGCCACGTCCAGGTGCGGCAGCACGTGGAAGGCCTGGAACACGAAGCCCAGGTGCTCGCGCCGCCAGTGCGCGCGCTGCGTTTCGTGCAGCGTGCCGAGGTCCACGCCCTGGTGGGTGATGCGTCCTTCGCTCCAGTCGTCGAGCGCGGCCAGGCAGTTGAGCAGGCTGCTCTTGCCCACGCCCGACTCGCCCACGATCGCGACGAACTCGCCCGGTGCGACGCTGAAGCTCACGCCGCTGAACACCGGCGTGCTGCCATAGCGCTTGCCCAGTCGGGTGACTTCAAGGGCCAGCGTGTCGCTCATGCGGGTGGACCCAGTAGGTGCTCCACGGTGTGCAGCACCTGCACCAGCGCATCGGGTGCGTCGCAGGCGATCACGCGGCGCTGCGGCATCGAGCGCAGCCAGGTGAGCTGGCGCTTGCCGAGCTGGCGCGTGGCGGCGGTGCCGAGGGTGCGCAGGTCGTCGAGCAGCTCGGGCGTGAGCGCATCGCCGTGCGCGGCCATCAAATCCCACGCCTGGCGGTAGCCCACGCAGCGCATGGAAGGCAGTTCGGTGGAAAGATCGCCGCGCGCGCGCAGGGTGCGCACCTCGTCGAGAAAACCGGCGGCCAGCATGTCGTCGAATCGCTGAGCGATGCGCGCGTGCAGCCAGGCACGGTCGTGCGGCTCCAGCGAGATCAGGTGCTCGGGCGCGAGCGGGCTGGCCGGGTTGTGGGTGCGCCCGGTCTGGAAGCTGGAGATCGGTCGGCCCGACACTTCGACCACCTCCAGTGCGCGCTGGATGCGTTGTGCGTCGTTGGGCGGCAGGCGCGCGGCGGTGGTCGGGTCCAGGCGCGCGAGCTCGGCGTGCAGCGCGGGCCAGCCGTGTTCGCGCGCGCGCGCTTCGATGCGCTCACGCACGGCGGCATCGGCTTGGGGCATGTCGTCCAGGCCCACCAGCAGCGCCTTGAAGTACAGCATGGTGCCGCCCACCAGCAGCGCGGTGCGCCCGCGCGCGGCAATCTCGTCCACCAGGCGGAGCGTGTCGCGCACGAAGTCGGCCGCGTTGTAGCTCTGCAGCGGGTCGAGGATGTCGATCAGGTGGTGCGGCACGAGCGCGCGCTCGGCCGCGCTCGGCTTGGCGCTGCCGATGTCCATGCCGCAGTAGACCAGGGCCGAGTCGACGCTGATGATCTCCACCGGCCAGCGCTGCGCGATGGCCATCGAAGCGGCGCTCTTGCCGCTGGCCGTCGGGCCGGCCAGGGCGATGCAACGGGGTATCGGCTTCACGGGGTATCGGCCGCCGCGAGGCGCTGGGGCGCGCCGTGGGATTCACCGTGGCGCTGCACCAGCGTCCACGCGACGGCGGCGATGACCACGCTCCAGAACCACACGCCGTTGGTCAGGGGCAGCACGCTGTCGGCGCCGGCCAGGCTGATGCCGAGCCAGCCCCCCATGGCGAAGGCGGCCGCCATCGACAGAAAACCGCTGAGCGCAGAGGCTGCGCCCGCGGCCTGCGGAAACGGGCCGACCGCGCCACTCTGCCCGCACGGCTGGTGCACGCCATGGGCCAGCATGAACAACCAGAACGGCAACAGAATGGCCCACACCTTGTGCAGGCCCAGCAGCCCGAGCACGCCCATGGTGGTGCCGGCCGTGAGCGTCATGACACCGGCGATGGCCACCGTGCGCCGCAGCCCGTGGCGTGGCAGCAGGTAGCGGCAGAGGAAGGTGCCCATGATGTAGACCAGCGACATGCTGAACATCAACAGGCCATAGACCGTGGTGGACACGCCGAGCACGCGGATGAACACGAAGGACGAGGCCGCGAGGAAGGTGAACAGCCCGCCGTACGACGCGGTCGACAGCAGCGCAAAGGCCCAGAACGTCGGGTGGCGCGCGATCTGCACCCAGTTGCTGAACAAGGTCCGCGGTTCGAGCGCGCGCGGGTTTTTCTGCGCCAGCGTTTCTTCAAAACGCCAGACGACCACGGCCAGCGCGAGGGCGCCGAACACCGCGAGCGCCAACAGCGAGATGCGCCAGCCGAACAAGTCGGCCAGCAGACCGCCCACGGGCGATGCGGTGCAGGCGATCAGGCCCAAACCGGTGAGGCCCTTGGACATGACGCGCGCGCCGTCGGTGGGTGCGTACAGGTCGCGCACGATGGCGCGAGCGCACATCACGCCCGCGCCCATGGCCACGCCCTGGATGGCGCGCCAGACGATGAGCTGCTCCATCGTCGCGGCGAAGGTGGCGCACACCGAGGCGGCGACGAAAGCGGACAGACCCACGATCAGCACCGGCCGGCGGCCGAAGCGGTCGGACAGCGGCCCCCACACCAGTTGCGACACACCGAAGGACAGCAGCAAGGCCGTGAGCGTGAGCTGCGCCTGCGACATGGGCGCGCCAAAGCCGGCGGTGAGCGCGGGCAGCGCGGGCAGGTACAGGTCGGTCGCGATGGGCTGCAGGCCCAGCAGCAACGAGAGCACCAGCACGATCAGGCCGGGCGACATGGCGGAAGTGGGGGGCGGGGCGGGCATCCGGTCGAGGGTAGCAGAACGTCCCTAACGCGGTGGCCAGACGCGCGCGGCCACGGCGGGCCAGCGCGGGTCGGCGCGCAGGCTGTGGTTCTCGGTGGCGAGCAGCACCAGCGGCAGGTGGCCGCAGCCTTCTACGGCTGCGCGTTCCAGTCGGTCCAGCGCTTCGTCGCGGCGACCCAACAGCGTGAGAGCCGCGGCATGCGTGGCCTGCTCGCTGGGGTTGCCCGGGTCCGTGCCGGCTATCACGCGCATGGCCGCCCCGGCTTCGCCGCAACGCGCGAGCACGTAGCCCAGCGTGGACGCCGCGAACACCCACGATGCCGGGTCCGACAACATCGCCAGCGCTTGTGATGCCAGCGTGGGCGACGGTGCAACCAGCGCCTGAACGCCGAGCAGGTGCAGCGCGGCCGCGCGGTGTTCGGGCGCGTTCTCGCGCGTGCGCTGCGCGCGTGCCAGCGCGGCTTCGTGATCTCCCGCGGTGGCGAGTGCGCGCGCCAGCAGGATCGCCATGTAGACCGAGAAGGGGTTCAAGCGCAGGGCCTGTTCCAGCGCCTGCACGGCCTCGCGCGGCCGGTCGGTGGCCAGCAGGTGCCAGCCGCGGTAGTAGTGCGTGGCGGCGTCCAGCGGCGAACTGGCCAGCGCGCGTGCGTGCAATGCGGCGGCGTCTTCGAAGCGCCATGCGCAGTCGAGCAGGTGGGCCGTTTCGGCCAGCAGGCCGGGCATCTGCGGTGCATGGGCTTGCACGCGGCCCAGGTGCGCGAGCGCTTCGTCGATGCGCTCGCGCCGCACCGCCAGGCCACAGCTCACGGTGGCCGCGAGGCACTCGGCCAGGGCGAGCTGGGCGGCGGGGTAGTCCGGCGCTTCGTCGATCAGCGCACGCAGCAGGCCTTCGGCGCGCGCGAGCGAGGCGGCGGTGCGCTGCTGTACGAGCTGGCGCGCGTGCGTGAGCGTTTCGACCTGGTGCGGCGGCGCCATGGCCGCGTGCACCAGCCGCCAGTGCGCCGGCGCTGGGGGTGCCTGGGGGGCGGGCTCGTGCGCCGCCACGTGCAGCCGGTAGCCGCGCCGGTACTCCGCGCGCAAGGCCAGGCCCGTGGCAGGTGGCAGGGCCTGGCGCAGTTGCGCGATGCAGCGCGCCAGGCTTTCGTCCGACATGGCCTGGCCGGCCCACACCTGGCGCGCGAACGCTTCCTTGGGCACGGTGCGCGGCCACTGCCGCAGCAGCAGGTGCAGCACGGCGCGCTCCTTGGGTGGCAGCGCGAGCGGGCGGCCGTGGTGGCACACGTCGCCATCGTCGTCGGCGGTGTAGCCCAGCTGGGCAGGGCTGGTGCCGGGTGGCGCTTCGTCGTCGTCGTCGCGTGCGGGACTGGGCATCAGGTTCTCATCAAGATTGCGCGCCATTGTCCCGGTAACTTGCCCGTTGCGAGACCCCGGTATTCCCGAACCACAACAGGAGACAAGACCATGCCCGTGCGCCACCGCGTTCGATTCACCACCGCCGCGCTCTGCGGCCTGCTGCTGGCGCTGCCCGCCGCCTGGGCCCAGGCCCCGCAACTGCCGCCACCCGACAGCGTGCTGCTCGACAAGCTGGGTTACATGGAGAGCTTTCCGCCCGCGCCCGACAAGCTGGTGGACAACAGCAACCGCACGCGTTACCCGCAGATGACGTGGTCGCTGCAGCACGTGCGCGAGTTGCTCCCCACGCGCAACATCCGCCGCGGCCCCGCGCCGGTGGTCGTGCTGCCGCGCCGCGAGAAGAACCTGGACGACTGGGCTTTCGCCGACGACAAGGGTGGGCGCACCACCGTCGCCGAGTGGCAGCGCAACACCTACACCGACGCGCTGATCGTGCTGCACCGCGGCCGCGTGGTCTACGAGCGCTACCGCAACATGAAACCCGAGACGCCGCACCTGCTGTTCTCCATCACCAAGAGCTTCACCGGCCTGCTGGCCGCGCAGCTCGCGCACGAAGGCAGGATCGACCCGAATGCGCGCGTGACGCAGTACGTGCCCGAACTCGCGGGCAGTGCCTGGGACGACATGAGCGTGCGCCAGGTGATGGACATGACCGGCGCGGTGCGCTACCGCGAGGTCTACACCGACCCCACGACCGAGGTGTTCCCGTACCTGTTCTCCAGCGGCATGCTGCCCGCGCCGGCCACCTACACCGGCCCGAAGGACATCTACAGCTTCCTCAAGACGCTGAAGAAGGAAGGCGAGCACGGCGACGCCTTTGTCTACCGCACGGTGCACTCCGAGGTGTTGGGCTGGATCGTCTCGCGCGTGACGGGGCAGCATTTCACCGACCTGTTGAGCGAACGCATCTGGCAGAAGCTGGGCGCGGAGGAGGACGCGAGCGTGATGGTGGACGCCGTGGGCACGCCGCTGCAGGGCTCGGGCATGAGCGCCACGCTGCGTGACCTCGCGCGCTTTGGCGAGATGCTGCGCCGTGGCGGCGAGTTCAACGGCCAGCGCATCCTGGCCCGCGACGTGATCGAAGACACCGCGCGCGGCGGCGACCGCGACAAGTTCGCCAAGGCGCCGGGCCAGCAGGCGCGCGCCGGCTACAGCTACCGCAACCAGTGGTGGGCGTTGCACAACGCCGATGGCGCGTGGGAAGCGGCCGGCGTGCACAACCAGTTCATCCACATCAACCCCAAGGCCGAGATGGTGGTGGTGAAACTGTCGTCGCACCCGATCGCGGCGGCGGCGGCCACGATGCCCTTGAACCTGAAGGCCTGGGCGGCGCTGGCCCAGGCGGTGCAGCATTGAGCGCCCGCCGCGCGGCGTGGGGCTTTACTGCTGGACCAGCTTCACGGCTTGCGTGCTGTCGTCGCGCAGGCCGAACAGGCTGGTGAGCGCTGCGCGGTACTGCGCCTGTCCGACCGAGTTGGTGTTGTGGTGCGAGCCGCCTTCCACCAGCACGAAGGCCTTGCGGCCCTGGGCCGCGTTGTACAACTTGCGCCCGAGTTCGGGCTGGATCAGGCGGTCCTCGCCGCCGTGCACCACCAGCAGCGGCGAGCCGATTTCGGCCACGCGCTTGACGGCCTCGAAGCGCTGGGTGATCAGCAGCGAGATCGGCAGCCAGCCCCACTTGAAGGTGCTGACCACGTCGGGGATGGAGGTGAAGGTGCCTTCGACCACGGTGCCGGCTTCGTCGTTCACCGCGGCCGCGAGTTCGATGGCGATCGCGCCGCCCAGCGAGTGTCCGAAGATGTAACGCGGGCGCCCCGGGTATTTTTCGCCCAGCCAGTCCCAGGCGGCGCGGGCGTCTTCGTAAGCCGTGGTTTCCGACGGCAGTTCGTTCGTGCTCTTGCCAAAGCCGCGGTAGTCGATGGCCAGCACCGAGAAGCCCAGCTCTTCCATGCGGCGGGCGCGGAAGGCCGAACCGGTGACGTTGAATCGCGCGCCGTGCAGGTAGAGCAGCACGGGGGCGTCCTTGCGCTGTTCAAAGTTCGCGTGCGCGGCCCACAGGCCGTGCAGCTTCACGGGCTTGTCGGTCTTGGGGGAGTTGAAATCGATCCAGACGTCTTCCATGCCCTCGGCGGCGCTGAGGCCGCCGGCCCAGGTGCGGTCGGACGGCTGGAAGATCCAGACCCGTTGCTTCTCGTCCAATGTGGCGCAACCGGCCATCAGGGCCAGGGCGGTGAACAAAGCGACAAAAAGACGGCTCATGGCGGTGATGGATGCACCTGAACCGGGAAAAGTTCAGCAGGGGTTTTCCCTGTGCAGGTTCCATGCCACCGCGTTGTGTCACGCGAGGTAACAGGCGTTCAGGCGAGAAACAGGGCTGGGTCCACCATCGCGCGGTTCAGCATCACCGACCAATGCAGGTGCGGCCCCGTCACGCGTCCCGTGGCGCCCACGGCGCAGAAAACGTCCCCGGCCCGGACCGTGTCGCCGGGTTTCACGTCGATCGCGCTCAGGTGGCAGACCATCGTGAGCAGGCCGCTGCCGTGGTCGAGCCAGACCGTGTTGCCGTTGAAGAAGTAGTCGCCGGTGTCGATCACGCGGCCCGCCAGGGGTGCGCGCACGGGCGTGCCGGTGGGGGCCGCGATGTCCATGCCACTGTGCGGATTGCGCGACTGCCCGTTGAACACGCGCCGCAAACCGAAGGAGCCCGAGCGACGGCCCGCGACTGGCGCGCGCATCACCAGATCGTGCGAGGTCGGTGGCGCTTCGCTGAAGGTGGCCATGACCGTGGCCAGGTGCGCGCGCTCGCGGTTGTAGCGCGCCTCGTCCTCGGCAGAGAGGTCCACCGTGCCGGGCGCGACCTTGAGCCGCTGTTCGGCGTAGCGCTTGGGCGTGACCGTATAGGCCATGTTCCGCGTTTCGCCGGACTGCGTGACGGTGATATGGGCCTCACCCGGCTCGGCGCTCAGGGGAATGCCGACCAGCGCGGTCCATTCGATCGGGTCGCCGAGCACGAGCAGGCGGACGTCGTTCTGAAGTGCCACCGGGCGCGTGGCCGCCGGGCCCAGCGAGAGCCGGGCGACGCCGCCGGGTACGGGCAAGGCGCGCGGGCGAACACCGGGCGGTGCCGTGTGGGCGGGGGAACGGGCCGCGCCGACAGGCAGCGCCGGCAGGGCGAGAGACGCTGCCGCGCCGAACAGGAACGTGCGGCGCGGCAGGGGAGCAGGGAGGTGCTGGATGGGACTGACAGGCATGCGGTCAGTCTAGCCGCGCGTCTGCTTCAAGACTCAGATGACACCCTGCGCCAACATCGCGTCGGCCACTTTCACGAAACCGGCGATGTTCGCGCCGTCCACGTAGCTCACCGTGCCATCGGCGCGGCGGCCGTGTTGCAGGCAGGCTTCGTGGATGCCGGTCATGATGGTGTGCAGGCGCGCATCGACCTCGTCGCGCGGCCAGGACAGGCGCATCGCGTTCTGGCTCATCTCCAGGCCCGAGGTGGCCACGCCACCGGCGTTGCTGGCCTTGCCGGGGGCGTACAGCACGCCGGCCTGCTCGAAGCGCGTGACGGCTTCCATGGTGGTGGGCATGTTGGCGCCCTCGGCCACGCAGATCACGCCGTTCTTGATCAGCATGGCGGCGTCTTCCGCATTGAGCTCGTTTTGCGTGGCGCAGGGCAGGGCCACGTCCACCGGCACCGCCCACGGGGTCTTGCCGGCTTCGAAGCGCGTCTTCGTGCGCGCCGCGTAGTCGCTCACGCGGCCGTAGAGGTGGTTCTTCACTTCCATGAGTTCGGCCAGCTTGGCGGGGCTGAAGCCGTCTTCGTCGATCACCGTGCCGCTGGAGTCGGACACCGTGACCACCTTGGCGCCCAGCGCCATGGCCTTCTCCACCGCGTATTGCGCGACGTTGCCCGAGCCGGACACGCTCACGCGCATGCCCTGGAAGCTCTTGCCCTGTTGCTTGAGCATTTCTTCGGCGAAGTACACCGTGCCGTAGCCGGTGGCTTCGGGGCGGATCAGCGAGCCGCCGAAAGCCAGGCCCTTGCCGGTGAACACGCAGTCGGCGCGGTTGCTGAGCTTTTTCATCATGCCGGCCATGAAGCCGACTTCACGCCCACCCACGCCGATGTCGCCCGCCGGTACGTCGGTGTCGCCGCCGATGTGGCGGAACAGTTCGGTCACCAGCGCCTGGCAGAAACGCATCACCTCGCCGGGGCTCTTGCCCTTGGGGTCGAAGTCGGAGCCGCCCTTGCCGCCGCCCATGGGCAGCGTGGTCAAGGCGTTCTTGAAGGTCTGCTCGAAGGCCAGGAATTTCAGGATCGACAGGTTCACCGAGGGGTGGAAGCGCATGCCGCCCTTGTAGGGGCCGATGGCCGAGCTGTGCTGGATGCGGTAGCCGCGGTTGACCTGCACGTCGCCGTGGTCGTTGACCCAGGAAATGCGGAACATCACCACGCGCTCCGGCTCGACCAGGCGGTCCAGCAGGCCGTGTTCGGCGTATTTCGGGTGGGCGGCGATGAAGGGCCAGAGGCTTTCCATCACTTCCGAGACGGCCTGGTGGAACTCAGGTTGGCCGGGATTTTGTTGTGCGACGTGTTCCAGGAAGTGATGGGCCGAGGTGTATTTCATTGCGTTTTCATTAACCGTATGCTTCAAAAAAGTGCATGAGATTATGCGCAACCTGCATTTCGTGTCGCAAAACGCCCGTTTTTGGCGCGACAAAACGCCTGCATGCCCGATTTCGGGCGTGTCAGGTGTGTTTTTGGTGCGATCGCTTAGCGGCCGCGCAGGAACAAGGCGTCCAGTTCCTTCATGCCCATTTGCCGCCAGGTCGGGCGGCCATGGTTGCATTGGTCGGAGCGCTCGGTCACTTCCATCTGACGCAAGAGCGCGTTCATCTCGTCGAGCGTGAGACGGCGGTTGGCGCGCACCGCACCGTGGCAGGCCATGGTGGCCAGCAGTTCGTTGCGCGCGCGTTGCACCACGGTGCTGGCCTCGTGCTGGCCCAGTTCGGCCAGCACGCTGCGCGCGAGTTCCACCGGGTCGCCCTGGGCGAGGGTGGTGGGCACGGCGCGCACGGCGAGGGTCTTGGGCGACAGCATGCTCACTTCCAGACCCAGCTCGGCCAGCACGCCGGCGCAGTCTTCGGCGGTGGCCACTTCGTCCGGCGTGGCGGAGAAGGTGGCCGGAATCAGCAGCGGCTGGCTGGCCACCTGCTGGTCGTCGAGCTGCTGCTTGAGGCGCTCGTAGACGATGCGTTCGTGGGCGGCATGCATGTCGACCACCACCAGGCCATGGGCGTTTTCGGCCAGGATGTAGACGCCTTGCAGTTGGGCGATGGCGCGGCCGAGTGGCCAGTCGCCTTCGGGCAGCGGCTGCGGTGCGGCGAGGGCTGCGACGGGCTCCGCCCGCACGGTGTCGGGTGCGTAAGCCGCGCTGGCGCTCACTGGCGGGCTGGCGAAAACATCCGTTCGGGCAGAGCCTGTCGAAGCCCCTCCCGACCCAAAGCCCCACAAGGCCCCCACATCGCTGACCCGATGCCCCACCTCGGCCTCGCGTGGCGCGAACGAGAAGGGGGCTTGCCGCGCCGGTGGTGTCCAGGCGGGTGCCGCCGGTGAAGCCACGGGTGTGGTGGCTTCAGCGGCATTGCTGCCCGAACGCGGCACGGCCAGCGCGCCTTCCACCGCGTGGTGCACGCCCTGGTGCACTTCGCGGCTGTTGCGAAAGCGCACCTCGATCTTGGTCGGGTGCACGTTCACGTCCACCCGCGCCGGGTCGAGCGAGACGAACAGCGCGTACACCGGTTGGCGGTGGCCGTGCAACACGTCTTCATACGCGCTGCGCGCGGCATGGGTGATGACCTTATCGCGCACGTAGCGGCCGTTCACGTAGGCAAATTGCCAATCGGCGCGCGAACGCGCGGCGTCGGGCACGCCGGCGAAGCCCCAGACGCGCAAGCGCTCCAGGCCGTCGTCGGGTGGGTCCACGGGCCAGCTCACCGCCACGGCCTGTTCGATGAAGTCTTCGCCCAGCACATCGGCCAGGCGCTGGCGCAGCGCGTCCATGCCACCACCGGCCACCGCGCGCCATTGCGCGACCAGCTTGCCTTCGTGCCAGATGGCAAAGCCCACGTCGGGCCGCGCGAGCGCGTGGCGGCGCACCGCCTCGATGCAGTGGCCCAGTTCGGTGGCATCGGTCTTGAGGAATTTGCGCCGCGCTGGGGTGGCGTAGAACAGCTCGCGCACTTCCACTGTGGTGCCGGTGGCGCGTGCCGTGGGTTGCAGCTCGCCGGTGCGGCCATCGAACAACCAGCCGTGTGGTTCGTCGGGCGTGTCCACGCGCGTGAGCACCGAGACCTCGGCAATCGAACAGATGGCGGCCAGCGCCTCGCCCCGAAAGCCCATGGTGCCGACCGATTCAAGATCCGACAGGCTCGCGATCTTGCTCGTGGCATGGCGCTTCAAGGCGTTGGGCAACTCGCTGCGCAGAATGCCGCAGCCGTTGTCTTCCACGCTGATGAGCCGCACGCCACCGGCCTGCAGGCGCAGCGTGATCTGCGTGGCGCCGGCGTCCAGCGCGTTGTCCACCAGCTCGCGCACGACCGAGGCCGGGCGCTCCACCACTTCACCCGCGGCGATCTGGCTGATCAGCTCATCGGGCAGTTCGCGAATGGGTCGGCGGGGGGGCGTGCTGAGGGTAGGTAGGCTTGTCACGGGCAAATTGTAGGTGGCAGGGATAATGCGCCCCCATGGAACTCATTGCCTTTTTCATCGACTTCATCCTGAACATCGACCAGCATCTGCAGACCTTCGTGCAGAACTATGGAGCATGGGTGTATGCCCTGTTGTTCCTGATCATCTTCACCGAGACCGGCGTGGTGGTCATGCCGTTCCTGCCGGGCGACTCGCTGTTGTTCGTGGTAGGCGCGCTGTGCGGCGTGGGCCTGATGAGCCTGCCGCTGGCGATGGCCTTGCTGGTGGTGGCCGCGGTCCTGGGCGATCAGACCAACTACAGCATCGGCCGCTACTTCGGGCCGAAGGTGTTCCAGTGGGAGAACTCGCGCCTGTTCAACCGCAATGCCTTCAACCAGGCGCACGCGTTCTACGAAAAGTACGGTGGCATCACCATCATCCTGGCGCGTTTCATGCCCTTCATCCGCACCTTCGCACCCTTCGTGGCCGGTGTGGCCGAGATGACGCGCACCAAGTTCACCGCCTACAACGTGATCGGGGCGCTGATCTGGGTGGTGGGGCTGACGGGCGCGGGTTACCTGTTCGGCAACTTGCCGTGGGTGCAGGAAAACCTGAGCGTCATCATCTGGGCCCTGATCCTCGTGCCCGGCCTGATCGCGATTTTCGGCGCCTGGAAGGCCAGCCGCGAGGCCAAGCACAACGCGGTCTGAGCGGCCCGCGGCACGGCACCCGTCACAGGCTCGCCTGCTGCATGAGCCATGTCCTGAAAAGCTCGCATTTGCGCGGGAGTTCGGCCCGCGGGTAGACCAGGTACCAGCTCCTGTTGCTTGGAATGGGGCGCTCGAACGGGATGACCAGCTCCTTGCGCCGCACGACATCCACGACGAAGGACGGGCGGCCCAGCGCAACCCCCATGCCTGCCACGGCGGCTTCCATGGCGACCACGTACGAATCGAAGCGATGCCCGCGGGCGAGCAGCTGCGGGTCGGGCCTGCGCTCGCCGCTGCGCCAGGTCTCGCGGTACCAGCGCGGCCAGTCCTCGGGTGAGGTCGTGATGTGGAGCAGCGGAAAGCGAAGCAGTTCATCCGGCTGTTTCAGCTTGCCGCGCCGCAGCAGCCGCGGATGCAGCATGGGCACCATGTCGGCCGTGGCGATCGGTTCGAAATGAAATTTCGGATCGTGTTCGTAGGCCCGGATGGCCAGGTCGCAGTTCTCGTGCAGGTCGCCGAGCGCGCCGGTGACGGACAGCAGTTTCAGGTCGATCCACGGGTGGCGCGCCACGAAGTCCGGCAGGCGCGGTACCAGCCAGCGCATGGCGAAGTTGGGCAGCACGCTCACGACCAGCGTGGCACCGATCTCCGGGCTGCGCACGTCGTCGGTGACCGACTGGATCAGGTCGAACGCACCCTTGAGCGCGGGCAACAAGGACTGGCCGCGCTCGGTCAGTTCCACCCCCTGGCGCGACCGGTGGAAGACGAGAAAACCGAGCCACTCTTCCAGCAGCTTCACCTGCTGACTGATGGCCGCGGGTGTGACGTGCAGTTCGCGCGCCGCGTCCGCCAGGCTGCGCTGGCGCGCCGCCGCCTCGAATGCGCGCAGTGCCTTGAGGGGTGGGAGGTTGCGGCCCATCAAGTGCTCTCCGCGCCGCGGGTTTGCCGGCGCGGGTGCCGTAGCCAGTGTGAACATGCCATTAGTAATTCTATTCACGAAGGCCCATTGTTTTAGCGAAAGCAAATGAACAATGCGGGCATCGTTGCACCAGGAGATCGTCGTTGTCGCTACCCGCTCTTTCACTTCAGGACCACATCGCCTGCGTGGCGACTGTCCAGCGCTTCTCCGTGCTGGTGGACGCCGGCCGCTATGACGAGGCCGCGGCGCTCTTCGCCGCAGAAGGCGTCCTGCGGCGCCCTGACGAACAGATCAACGGCCGCGAGGCGCTGCGCTCGTCGTTCGAGGCGCGGCCTTCGCATCGGCTGACGCGCCACATCGTGACCAACGTGCTGGTGGAGCCGAATGGCGAGGGCCGGGCCAAGGCCTTCTGCTACGTGAGCGTCTACCGGCATCTGGGGGCCGCGGGTTCGGACGTGCAGCTGCCGGTCGCCGCCCGTGCACCTGAAACGGTGGCCGAATACCACGACGAACTCGCCTGGCACGACGGTGGCTGGCAGATCGTGCACCGCACGGTCAAACCGGTTTTCGACACGAACGGCGTGACCGCCGCCCGCACATGAACAAGAGCGAACCACACCCCTTGCGCAGCGGTCCACGGGCTGGCGCCGCCCGCGTGCGATGGACCGGGCTTGGGCGACACGGCCTGGGCCTGCTCTGCGCCACCCTTCTCGCCGCAAGCGTGCACGCGCAGACACCGGCGCCGGCCTGGCCGACCAAGCCCGTGCGCGCCGTGATCCCCTATCCACCGGCCGGCGCCGCGGACATGGCCGCGCGCATCGTCGGCCAGGCGTTGGCCGCGCGGCTCGGGCAGCCGCTCGTGCCAGACAACCACCCCGGCGCGGTGGGCACCATCGGCGCAACCCTGGTCGCACGGGCTGCGCCGGATGGCCACACCCTGCTGGCCGCGACCAACCCTGAGATCACGATCGTGCGGCACCTGCGCGCCTCCGTTCCCTACGACGCCGACAGCGACCTCGTGCCCTTGCTGCGCACGTCCGTGGCGCCGGTGGTGCTCGTGACGCGCGCGGGCGATGCCGCCACCGCGAACCTGAACCAGCTGCTGGAACGCGCCCGCGCGGCGCCGGACCGGTTGTCCTATGCCACGCCCGGTGTCGGGACGCCGATGCACCTGATGATGGAAGGGGTCTCCCGGGCCGCGGGCGTGCGCTTGCACCACGTGCCCTACAACGGTGGCGCGCGCGCCACCATCGACCTGATGGGTGGCCAGATCGACATGCTGGCGATCACGCTGTCGACGGTGATGGGCCAGTTGCAGTCCGGCCAGTTGAAGGCGCTGGCGGTGCTGCAGGCACGGCGCAGCCCGTTGCTGCCCGACGTCCCCACCTGGAAGGAAGCTGCCGGGAGCGACGTGCCCGATCTGCCGTCCGTGTGGTTCGCCTGGTTCGCCCCCGCGCGCACGCCGCCCGCGATCCGCGCAAGGCTGTCCGCCGAGCTGCAGGCCGTGGCCAACGAGCCCACGGTCCAGGACGCGCTGCGGCGCGCGGGCCTTGAGCCGAGTCCGCTGGCGGCCGAACCGTTTGCGCGACAGCTGACATCCGAATCCGCTTTCTTTGACCGCACGGCGCGACCGTTCGCGGAACGTTAACTGGAGACCTCATGACTTCCACGACCTTGGGTGACGATCCCCGTGCCGCGCTGCGGCGCAGGACGCTGATCGCCGCGGTGCTGGCGGGCTTCGCGCCCGCCGGTGCGGCACTGGCGCAGGACCTGCCGATCCGCATCATTGTTTCGTTGCCGGCGGGCGGCGGCGTCGACACGGTAGCGCGCTACCTCGGCCAGCAGTTGGGCGAAGCGCTCGGCCGCACGGTCGTGATCGAGAACCGGCCGGGCGGCAGCGGCACCATCGCCGCCAAGGCCGTGATCGGCGCGCCGAAGAACCAGACGGTCCTGCTGACCGGTGGCAACCAGGAGATCACGATCGCACCGCACCTGCTGGCCGATCCGGCCTACCGGCCGATGGACGCGCTGGCGCCCTTGCTGCAGGTCGGCACCGTCCCTTCGGTCGTCGTGGCAGCGGCCGGTGCGCACGCGAACCAGGACGCCTTCGTTCGTGCGCTCGCCGGCGGCAGCGCCGCGATCGGCACGCCAGGCGTGGGCACGCCCATGCACATCGCGCTGGAGGACGTGGCGCGCCGCTCCGGCGGCAAGTTCCTTCACGTGCCCTACAAGGGCGCGCCCGACGTGCTGGCCGGCGTGTTGTCGGGTGCCACACCCTATGGCGCCGTGGGCTTTCCCGCCGCGCGCAACCTGCTCGAGAGCGGGCGGCTGGTGCCCGTCTCGGTCCTTTCCCAGACGCGCTCGGACCTGTTGCCGAACACACCGGCCGTTGCCGAGAAGGTCGCCCTCGGCCAGAGCCTGCCCGAGGTGTGGTACGGCTTCTTCGCACCCTCGACGACGTCGGCCGACGAAAAGAGCCGGATCGAGGACGCGTTCAACACGCTGATGCGCCAGGACGCGGTGCGCAAGCGGCTGCACGACCTGGGCATGCGCGTCACCGCCCTGAACGGCGCGAAATTCCGCCCGGCCCTCCAGGCCGAATCCGACTATTACCGGCACGCCGTGGTTGCCTACAAGGTTCAGTGATGGAAAACAACCTGGCCATCCTCATCGATCCCGCCGACGATGTCGCGACCGCGTTCGCGCCCCTGAAGGCCGGCGCATCCGTCACGCTGCGCAGCGGCGAAGCGCGCCATTGCGTGGTGCTGCTGGCGGACATTCCCGCCGGACACAAGTTCGCGGTCGTCGACGTCGCCGCGGGCGCGCCGATCCGCAAGTACGCCGCGTCCATCGGCCGAGCGACCTGCGCCGTTCGCGCGGGCGAGCACGTGCATCTTCACAACCTGGAAAGCCTGCGCGGCCGAGGAGACAGAAAATGACCGAGTCCATCTGGGGCTTCCGGCGGGCCGATGGCAGCTTCGGCATCCGCAACCATGTGGTGGTCATCGCCGCGATGGACAACGTCAACCCGGTGGTGCGCCGCATCTGCGACGCCGTGAAGGGAACCGTTCCCGTGTGCGTCGCCTACGGCCGGGGCCAGTTCGGCGCCGACCTCGAACAGCACGACCGCGTGCTGCTCGGCTACGCAACCCACCCCAATGTGGCGGCGGCGCTGATCGTCGGCCTTGAACCCGTCACCACGCAACGCCTGGCCGATGCGGTGGCGGCAACGGGACGGCCCGTGCAGTCGCTGGACGTGCAGGGACTGGGCGGCACGGTGCAGGCCGTGGCGCAAGGCACGCGCGCCGCGGCGGCCTTGGTGATCGAGACCTCCGGGATGGTTCGGGTGCCCGTGCCCGCCGGTGAGCTCGTGGTCGGCGTCGAATGCGGCGCCTCGGACGCGACATCGGGTCTCACGGCCAACACCACCACCGGTCGGGTCGCCGACTGGCTGGTCGAGGCGGGTGGCACCGTGATCCTGTCCGAAACCGACGAGATCGTCGGCGCCGAGCACGCGCTGGCGCAACGCGCGGCCGATCCGGCCGTGGCCCGACAGGTGCTCGACGCCGTCGCCCGGCTCGAGCAGTTGTCGCAGTTCCAGGGCATTCAGCTGTGGCCGCTCGGGCAGGACAACATCGCCGGGGGCCTGACCACGGTGGAAGAAAAATCGCTTGGCGCGGTGCGCAAGGGCGGCACCTCGGCGCTGCAGCAGGTGGTCGGCTACGGCGAGAAGCCGAGCCGAAACGGGCTGGTCTTCATGGACGCGCCAGCGCCGGGTGTGGAGAACATCGCCGCGCTCGCGGCCGGTGGGGCGCACCTGATCCTGTTCAACACGGGTGTCGGCAACCCCATCGGGCACCCGCTGTCGCCGACCGTCAAGCTCACCGGCAACCCGCGCACGGCGCAGCACTTCGGCGACAACATCGACGTCGACGTCAGCGGCATCCTCCAGGGAAGCCAGAGCGTGGACGATGCCGCGCTGGCGCTTCGCGGCGCCATGCTCGCGGTGGCCAACGGGCGCATGACGCGCAGCGAAATCCTCGACGACACCGAGATCTCCATCTCCCGCGTCGAACTCGGTTTTGTGCGGCACCTGCGCGAGCAGGCGGCGGGAACGTCGGCATGAGTTCGGCCGTTCTTCACAGCGCGCCGTTGACCGCCTGGGTGCGGGCCGTGCTCGAACAAGCCGGCGTGCCGGGGGATCACGCCGGCATCGCCGCCGACGCCATCGTCTGCACCGAGTTGCGCGGTGTCCGCACCCATGGCCTGGCGCGGCTGGGTTCGTACGTGGAGAAGCTCCGCGCTGGCGAGATCAACGCCTCGCCCGCCATGACGTCCGAGCGCAGGCCCGGCGTCTACACCCTGGACGCCGACGGCGCGCTCGGCCAGGTGGCGGCGATGGTCGCTCTGCGCGAAGGCATGGACATGCTGGCGTCGTCGCCTTCGGTGATCTGCCGCATCCGGGATTGCGGCCACCTCGGCGCGCTGGGCCTCTACGCATGGCATGCCGCCGAGGCGGGCCACATGGCGCTGGTGTTTCAGCGCACGCCGCCCTTGATGGGCTTGCCCGGCTTCGAGTCTCGCGCCATCGGCAACAACCCGATCGCGTTCGGCTGTCCCATTCCCGGGCGAGCGCCGCTGGTGTTCGACATGGCTTGCAGCGTCGCCGCGCGCGGACACATCCTGGTCGCGGCACGCGAACACCAGCCCATTCCCGAAGGCTGGGCGCTCGATGCCGATGGCCACCCGACGACCGATGCCGAGGCGGCGTTGCAGGGCGCGCTCATGCCGATGGCCGGGCACAAGGGCCTGGGCCTGGCCATGATCGCCGAGTGCCTCGCGGGCGCGCTCGCGGGCGGCGAGTCCGAATCGCGGCAACGGGTGCAGGCCACGCCACGCAGCGGCGCGGCGGGTCATCAGAGCACCTTGATCTGGCTGGTGAACCCGGCGCTTGCCGGTGACGATACGTTCGCGCAGTACATGCGGGAATGGGCGCAGGCGTATCGGCAGCGCGGCGGCGACGCGGCCCGCATTCCGGGTGAACGCGCGGACGAACAGGCGCGCGCCGGGCGGGAACAGGGCCTTCGGATTTCCGACGAGTTGGCCCGCGAACTCGACGCGGTGGGCAAGGCCGCGGGCCTGCCCGTGCCCTTTCAGTGACGCACCCCCAGCAACAACCGGTTGGCCTCCAGTTGGCCGATCGCGCCGTTGTTGAACAGCAAGTACGCCGGCTGCGCCGCGCGGGTCTGCACCACGCCCACCACGGGCAGGTCGAAGTCCAGCACGTCGGTCTGCGCGCCGCGCGTGAGGCTGGTGCCCAGCACGGTGGCGTCCGCGCCCGCGCCGCCGTCGGTGCCGAGCATCGCGTAGCGGCCATCGCCCGTGCCGGGCAGCACCGTGGCCTGTTTGGCATAGAGCCGCATGCCCGAGCTGCTGGCATCGGCCGCGCGCAGCAGCACCAGTGGCACCGGGTTGCCGCCGACCATGCCCGCCACGACCGAGCCGGTGACGGTGCCGCCCGAGGTGGGCGTTGACGGGCAGCCCGCGCCGCCACACGTGGACGTGAGCATGAGCTCGTAGGCGTTGCGCGCGGCGCTGTATTGCAGGTAGCCCTTGGTGGCCGGTGAGCAGTTGGCCTCGTAGAGCATGAAGCCCGGAGGTGTGCCCGTGGCCTGGCAGGTCTGCCAGGTCCCGGCATTGCGGATCTTGCCGGTGCCCGCCCAGGTCGTGAGCGTGCCGCCCGTGTTGGTGTCCACGCCCACCGCATTGAAGTCGCCCGCGATGGTGTTGAAGCCACTGCCCGCCGTGGTGTTGACGAAGGTGTCGCGGAACGCCAGCAGCGGCAGGTGGCCGCCACCGCTGACCGCCGCCACGCCGCCGTGCACCAGACCACCCGCGCTGAAGGTGAAGGCCGCGCCGTTCTCGGCGCTCGCGTAACTGCATTGCCCCTGGGCGAGCAGGGTGCCCGTGCGCTGCGTGCCGGGCGCGCGCTGCAGGCTGGCGTCGATGGTGATGGTGTAGGCCAGCGTGGTCGGGTCCACCTGTAGCGTCAGCTCTTCGCCGCGCGTGTTGCCGCCTTTGTAGCTGGTGACCGCGCTGGGCAGATGGCTGCAGGCCAGCGGGTCTCCCACCTCGGTGACGCAGCTGAAGTTCACCGCCGCGTCCGGGCTGCCGCTGCCCTTGTACTTCGGGTACGCGGGGTACTCGCACAACGGGCGTGTGCGGCCGTAGGTGCCGGCGACCGCGTCGAAGGCCGTCACGGTGGCGGGCGGCAGGCCGCGCTCCACCCAGTTTTCCAGCGCGGCCAGCGAGTCCCAGTTGGGAATGAACACGCCCGTGCCGTGGCCCATGCCGGGCACGGTGTAGAAGCGGATGCCCGCGTCCACGGCGGCCTGTCCCACCGTGGCGACCACGCGCTGGTGGTAGTCGATGGTGGAGTTCGGGCTGATGACCTCGTCGGCCAGCCCGTGCAGCAGGATCAGGCGGCCACCGCGCGCGAGAAAGGCCGACAGGTCGGGGTTGGTGGCATCGGTCTGTGCCGAGGCCGCCTGCACGCGCGCCGTGTACATGCCAGGGTCGAGTGGGTCGAAACCGAGCGAGTCGAACGAGGCCACGCGCGTGACGAAGTACTTGGCCCACTGGTCGCCCGTGACGTACATGTTGGCGTCGGCCGAGGTGGCGGGGTTGCCCGGCACCGCGCGCGTGCCGAGGTCGCGCGAGGTGTAGGGGCCGGCCACCAGCGCGCCTTCGAGCAGGTTGTAGCCACCAGCGCGTGTCACGCCGTTGGCCAGGGTGTAGGTGGTGAAGTCCAGCGGCGACTCGATGGCGCGCACGGTGTCGATCTGCGCGTCCGACAGGCAGGTGTTGCCGGTGTCCACGCCGCCGGGGCAGCGCAGGGCGTTGAGCACCTGCGTGTTGAGCATGCGGCAGCTCTCCACGTTGCTGACGATGCCGTCGGCCGCGCCGTCCAGCGTGTCGCAGGCGCTCAGGGCCGTGCGCTGCACCAGCAGCGTCTTGGTGACGTTGAGCCAGCCCGCGCCGCCGTTGCGGTAGAGCGCGCGGCCCACGGCCAGGTTGCTCAGCCGCGTGCCGCTGTAGTTGAGCGCGGGCTCGTTGGCGATCACGCCGTTGTAGTCGGTTGGCCAGCGCTGGATATGAGCCAGCGCATCGCGCCCGCCCGTGGAGGTGCCGAGGAAGTAGGCTTGCCGGGGCGCGCTGCCGTAGCGCTGCTGCACGAGTTTCAGGGCGACGTCGTGGGTCTTCTTCAGCGCGAGGCCGCCGTAGTTGGCGAGTGCCTCGTCGTTGGCGGCGAAGGAGCCGTCGGTGATGCTGCTGCTCTGGTGGCCGCTGTCGTCGCCGAAGGTGGCGTAGCCCAGCGCCAGCGGTGCGGGCTTGTCTGGTGGGCCGAAACGGATCTGCTCGGTGCCGTCGATCAGGCGGCCGTTGAAGCCGCCACCGCCGAAGTGGATCGCCTTGCCGTTCCAGTTGGAGGGCAGGTTGACGGCGAAGGTGATGTCGGGCGCGCCGGGGTCGACGGGGCGGATCGCGCCGCGCACCTGGCAGTGGTCGCCCAGGGTGCCGCCCGTGAGGTAGGTGGTTGCCGTCACCGAGGCGCCGGTGGTCGGCAGTGACAGGTCCGTCGCCGCGAGCGTGAAGCCGTTGAGCGCGGCGCAGGCCGCTACCGGGTCTACCGGTGGCGTAACCACGGGGGGCGGGTCGTCATCGTTGTTGCTGGATGCGTTGTTCGAACCCCCACCACCGCAAGCAGCGAGCAGCAGGCACAGCGCGCTGCCGGCCAGGAGGGCGAGGGGAATGGAAAGCTTGGGGGCATGCCCCGTGCGGTGCGAATCGCTCATGTCCGTTGTCTCCGTGTTGTCGGCCAGCGATGCCTGGGTGGCTCTCTGGTGGGCGGGACGATAGGGACAGGGAGGGTGAGCGTCAAATATATGAAATCACAAGTTTCAATATTTTAAAAATATGGTCTTGTGCTCAACCTGGACTGAACGCCGGCGGCCACCCGTGATCAGCGGCACTGCGCGTCGACATCGATCTGCCGCAAAAGTTGCTTGAAGAGCACACCGGTGATGTGCGCCCGTTGGGTGTTCGCCAACATGCCCACGCCCCTTTCGTATTGCCGCCCTGGCAGGCTCAGGAGGCGCAGGGCCGGATCGCGCTCCCAGCCGAAGCCGTGCAGCAAGGGCACGATGCTCACGCCCAGGTTCTTGCGCACCAGTTCCACGATGCTGGTGACGGAGTTCATCTCCAGGATGACCTTGGGTTGGACACGGCTGTGGCGCAGGATCTGCTCGATCTTCGGGCCGGTCGAGCCGGTGTGGTCGAAGCGGATCATGGGCTGTTCGTTCAGCAGTTGCCTGGCATCGGCCGAGGAAGGGAGACGCGAACTGCACACCAGCATGAGCGGCTCGGTGTAGAGGGGGTGCCAGTCCATCTCTGGCGCGCGCTGCCCGCCGGTCTCCACGAAGATCGCCGCGTCCATCTCGCCAGACAACACCTTGTTGCGCAGGTCCGCCTGGCGGCCATGGATGAGCGTGATGTCCAGCGCCGGATGCAGCGCCTTGAGTTCGACCACCGAGCCCGCCAGCAGCGCAACGGCCGAGGTGATGGACCCCACGACGAAGGACCCGGCGATCTGCAATTGATCGTCGCGCGCCGACACCATGTCCTCGTACTGCGCGATCAGGCGTCTCGCGTGCAGCAGGACAGTGTGGGCGGCAGGCGCGAGCACCGCACCGCGCGCCTCGCGCGTGAACAGGGCGCGGCCCAGTTCGTCTTCCAGCGCTTTCATCTGCACGCCCACGGCGGCGGGCGTCAGGGCGACCCGTTGCGCGGCGGCGGCGAACGAGCCCGTTTCCGCCACGGCGATCAAGGTCTTCAGGGTGCGGATGGAGGTCATGGCGCCTGGCTGGTGGTAAAGAAAAATTTTACGACGACACAAATAGATTTCGTTAGCTTTTTATGCCCGGCGGTCGAACAATTGCCTGCATCCCGAGCACGCCAACATGACAGCCACATCCACCTCTCTTTCCGCATCTGCGGCGCCGCTCTCGCAGCGCCTCGCCACACGCTATTACGACTTTGGCGCCACGACGGTCTATGCACACGCCGCGGATCCGCGCTTCGCTTACACGCTCTACGTGCCGCCATCGATTGCCGATGCCACACGCGCCATCGACCTGGTGGTGGTGGTACATGGCACCGGCCGACAGTTCGTCGACTACCGCAACGCGTTCGCCGAATTCGGCCGCTGGCACGACTGCGTCATCCTCTGCCCGCTGTTTCCGGCGGGCGTGTTGGGCGACGGCAACCGTGACGGTTTCAAGCACCTGATCGAGGGGGACATTCGGTACGACCAGGTGTTGCTGGACATGGTGGCCGCCGTCGGTCAGCGTTACGAGCGCGACTTCGACCAGTTCGCGCTGTTCGGGTATTCGGGTGGCGGTCAGTTCGTCAACCGGTTTGCCTATCTGCATCCCGAGCACCTGTGGGCGGCCACCATCGGCGCGCCGGGCTCGGTGACGCTGCTGGAGGACGACCGCGACTGGTGGGTGGGCGTGCGCGGCATGCAGGAGCGCTTTGGCAAGGCGCTGGATGTGGAAGCGCTGCGGCGCGTGCCGCTGCAACTCGTGGTGGGCAAGTTCGATACCGACACCTGGGAGATCACCCACACGGAAGCGAGTCGCCATTACATGCCGGGCGCCAACGATGCCGGCGCCACGCGCCGTGAGCGCATCGAGACGCTGCGCCAGTCGCTGCTCCAGCGCGGCGTGCAAGCGCGGCTCGACGTGGTGGACAACGTGTCGCACGCGGGCCTGCAGTGCGTCAGGCACGTGCAGGATTTTTTCCACGAGACGCTACTGGCGCTTCGGGCGCGGCGTCCGGCGATGGCCGCCGCCGCCTCCACTGTCGCTTAAGCACCCGCCGCGCGAAGGACATGCCATGAACGACAGCCAGCGCTGCCAGACCCCCGACGCTTTGTTCGAGCGGCTGGAGCCCGAGCGGATGATGAACACCGTGCGCGCGCTGTGCTGCATGGGCGAGAAAGTCTCCGGCACGGCCGAAGAGCTGCAAGCCTGCGACTGGATCACGGGCCAGCTCGCCCGCTATGGCGTGGCCTGGAAGGTGCATGCGTTCGACGCGCTGATCAGCCATCCCAGGCACACGGCGCTCCGGTGGCTGGGCGACGTGCCGCGCAGCATCGATGCGGTGGGGGTCGCATTCTCGCGAGAAACCGGCCCCGAGGGCATCGAGGCGGAGCTCGTCTGGGTCGGCCAGGGCAAACCCTCCGACTACGACGGCCGGGACGTGCGCGGCAAGATCGTTCTCATCGGCGCGCTACCGGAGTACGGTGCCTGCGCTGCCGCCTGGCGTGCGGGCGCCGTGGGCTTGCTCGGCGCATCGAGCGGACCACAACGCCACAAGATGACCTGTTCGCCGATCTGGGGCTCGCCCGCCAGTGAAGATGAGCGGCGGCAGATACCGGACATCGCCGCGGCCTCGGTGAACCGCCCCGATTTCGAGGTGCTGCGAGCCGGTCTGGCGGACGGCCCGGTGCGCGTGAACCTGGTCGCCGAGGTGGAGACCGGCTGGCGCACGGTCCAGCTGCCGGTCGCGGAGATCGCGGGCACATCACCACAGTTCCTGCTGGCGGGCGCGCACTACTGCACCTGGTTCGACGGCGCAACGGACAACGTGGCGGCCGACGCGATCCTGCTCGAGCTCGCGCGCGTGTTCGCGGACAGCAGGCCGCAAGTCGGCCTGCGCATGGCCTGGTGGCCGGGCCATTCGCAGGGCCGCTATGCGGGCTCTACCTGGTATGCGGACCAGTTCTGGCTCGAGTTGCACCAGCACTGCATCGGTTACCTCAACATCGACATCAACGGATCGCGCGGTGCGGTGAAGAAGGCGCTGCGCAACGTCACGGCCGAAGCCGAGGCGTTCGCGGCATCGGCCATCGATCGGGCGCTAGGTCGCCCCGGCGCCACAGATGGCACGCGCGAGATGCTCAAGCGGCCCGACCGCTACGCGGATCGCCGACGCCCGCACCGAGGGTCCGACCAGAGCTTCCTGGGTATCGGTATCACATCGCTGCAGGTGAGCAGCTTCCTGCTCGAGGACGATCCCGACCGCATCGCGGGTGGCGGCTTGCCCCGCTGGTGGCATGCGGTGGAGGATCGCGCGGACATGGTCGATGCAGGCGTGTTGCTGGAAGACGCGCGCATCCACGTCGGTCTGGTGCACGGCTTGTTGCAAGCCAGCATGTTGCCGTTCGAGCTCGAACCCATCGCCACGGACTTCGACGCCGCGTTGCGCGAACTGCGCGAAGCGGCGCCGGAACTGGCGCTGCTCGACGACCTCCAGCGGACGGTGGACACTTTCCGACATGCTGCATCCGGCTTCCGCGCGGCGCGCGAACGGCTGGCGCCCGACATGGGCAACCAGGCGGTGCTGGACGTGCTGCGCTTGCTCACGCCGGTGCTCTACGCCACGTCGTCCGGATTTCAGCCCGATCGCGCCACCAGCCTGCGGCTCTTGCCCGGCCTCACGCCCGTGCTGTCACTGCACGGCATGCCGCACGCTGATCGCCTGCAAACCGGGACCTTGCTGCGCCGTGCCGCCAACCGCATTGCCCACGCGCTGACCGGCGCGGCCGACGCGCTCACCCGGGTTTCCTCCACCATTTCCAACTCCGACGCTTGACCATGTTCCACACCACTTTCATGAGCCGCCGTTGCGCCGTCCAGACCCTCGGTGGCCTGGTGGCCGCTGCCATCCACCCGCTCGCATCGGCCCAGGCGTATCCTGCCAGACCGATCAGGATCATCGTGCCCGTGGGTGCGGGCGGGGCCACGGATACCGTCGCGCGCGCCTTCGCCAACGAATTGCCCAAGGTTCTTGGTGGCGCGGTGATCGTGGAGAACAAGCCCGGTGCGGCCGGCGTGATCGGCACCATGGCCGTCAAGCAATCCGTGGCGGATGGCTACACGCTGCTGCTCGGCACCATTGGCACGCACAGCACCAACCCTTACCTGTTGGCGCGTGTGCCTTACGACGCGCGCAAGGACTTCATGCCGATCTCCTTGCTGACCAAGGTGAGCAACGTGGTGATCGTTCCCAAGGATTTCCCCGCGCGCACGCTGCAGGAGTTTGTGGCCTACGCCAGAAAGCACCCGGGCAAGCTCAACTACGCGGTGGGCACCACGGGCAGCTCGTCGCACCTGGCGGTCGAGATGCTGAAACAGCGGGCCGGCCTGGACATGGCCCGCATCACCTACAAAGGGCCGGCCGAGGCGTCGACCGATCTGGTGGCCGGGCGTGTTCAACTCATGTTCTCGCCGGTGATGATCGAAATGGCCAATATCCAGTCGGGCCGCGTGCGTGCGCTGGCGCAGACGGCCTCGCGCCGTGTGAGCATTCTCCCGGACGTTCCCACCGTGGCGGAGGCCGGCTTCCCGGGCTTCGAGGCGTCGGGCTGGAACGGACTCTTCGCGCCTGCGGGCACGCCAGCCGCCATCGTCGACCAGCTGTCCGCTGCCGTGCGTCAAGTGGCCGCAAAACCGGAATTGCAGAAGATCTTCACCGGCCAGGGCGTTGAAGTGGCGACCAACACGCCGCCGGAGTTCTCGTCCTTCCTCGATGCCGACCGCAAACAATGGGAGTCGGTCATCACGGCAGCGGGGATCAAGCCGGAGTAAGTGCGCTCCGCTCAGATCTGCCGGTTCCGCGCCAGTGGCGGGTTCTTTCCGAAGTACGCGACGATGCCGCGCAGCAGCGCCTCGGCCAGATCGTCCTGGTACTTCGGATCGTTCAGGCGTCGTTCTTCGTCCGGGTTGCTGATGAACGCCGTTTCCACCAGCACGCTGGGGATGTCGGGCGCGCGCAGGACGGCGAAGTTGGCCTGTTCCACGTTGGGCTTGTGCAGTTTGCCGATCTTCTTCACGTGGCCCAGCATGGCCGTGCCGAGCTTGAGGCTGTCGTTGATTTGGGCCGTGGTGCTCATGTCGAGCAGGGCACGGCGCACATGTGCGTCGGCCGACTTGGTGTTGAGCCCGCCCACGAGATCGGCCGCGTTCTCCTTGTCGGCCATCCAGCGCGCGGCCGCACTGCTGGCGCCGCGCGTGCTCAGTGCAAACACGCTGGCGCCTTGGGGCTTGGGCGTCATGAAGGCGTCGGCATGCAGGCTGATGAACAGGTCGGCCTGCACGCGTTGGGCCTTCTGCACGCGGACCTGCAGCGGCACGAAAAAGTCCTTGTCGCGCGTCATGTAGGCGCGCATGGGGTTGCCGTTGACGCGCGTGTCGTTGATGCGGTCGCGCAGCTTCTGCGCGATCTGCAGCACCACCTTTTTCTCGTGCGTGCCGTTGGGCCCGATCGCGCCCGGGTCTTCGCCGCCGTGGCCGGGATCGAGCGCGATGATGATGAGCCGCTCGGTCTTGCCCTTGCCCGAGGCAGGCGGCTGTTTGGACGGACTGCCTTTCGGCTCGGCGCCCGCCACGGCCGTGTCTTCGTCCTTGGGTGGGGGCTTGACCGTGGGGGTGTCCGGCGCGGTGTCGGGCCTGGACGGCCGTTCGCGTCCCGCGATCAGGGCACCCAAGGGGTCTTCTTGCTGGTTGGCCGGGCGCGTGACCTTCTCGGCTTCCAGGCCCAGCAGGCGCGCGGCGCGTTCGCTGGCTTCGTCCAGGTCCTTCATGCGTTGGGCGATCAACTGGTCCAACGGGTCGGGCGGGGCGGCGGGGTACAGATCGAACACCAGGCGGTGCTGGTAGGCCGCCACCGGCTGCAGGCTGAACACCTGCGGCTTGATCGGCTTCTTCAGGTCGATCACCAGGCGCACCACGTTGGGCGCGTTCTGCGCCACGCGAATGCCGGCGATGTTGGGGTCGTCCGACTTGAGCTTGCCCACGAGTTCGCGCAGGCCGGGCAGCAGGTCCATGCCTTCGATGTCCACCGCCAGGCGCGGCGGTTCGTTGACGAACTGGTGCCTGGCCTGCAGGAGGGCGTCGGACTCGATCGTCACGCGCGTGTAGTCCTCGGCCGGCCAGATGCGCACGGCCAGCACGCTCGCGCCGCGCGCGATCTGCTGCGCGCCGAGCAACAGCACGAGCGAGCCGGTTTGCAGCAAGGTGCGACGGTTGAGGGTGCCGCTCATGCGAGTGCCTCCAGCAGCAGGCGGCCGGTGGCGGTGAGCGCCGTGGCGTGCACGGCGCGCTGTGTGTCCTGGTCGGGGTCGTTGGAAGTGTCTGGTGTCATGTCGTCGGGTTGAATGTCGATCTGCAGATCGACCACCGGCAGAAAATCACCGGCGCGCTCGGGCCATTCCACAAGCTTGAGGCCGGGGCTGGCAAAAAGTTCGCGAAAGCCCGCGTCTTCCCACTCGCGCGGGTCGTTGAAGCGGTAGAAATCGAAGTGCCAGATCTGCAGCGGCTCGCCTTCGGGCATCACCGCGCAATCGATCGCGCTGTGCGGCTCGACCACCGCATAGGTCGGGCTCTTGATGCGGCCGCGCACCCCCAGCGCGCGCAACAGATGGCGCACCAGCGTGGTCTTGCCCGCGCCCAGGTCGCCTTGCAGCGTCAGGGTGGCGTGCGCGATGGCGGGGGAGGCGGCGAGCTGGCGGGCAAAGGACTGCGTGTCCTCTTCACTGGCCCAGCGGCCCTGCCAGCGTTCGACAGGGGACGCAGTGCCCACAGGAACCGGGCCGGTTCCTACAATGGGCTTCACATGAAGTTCGCTTTTGATGCCGCTCAACTCGTCTCGCAGATTCAGGCCTGGGGCCAGGAGCTCGCATTTTCCCAAATTGGCGTGGCGGGTGTGGATTTGTCGGCCGCGGAACCCGGTTTGCAGGCCTGGTTGTCGGCTGGATGGCACGGTGACATGGCTTACATGGCCTCGCATGGCATGAAGCGTGCCCGCCCCGCCGAGCTGGTGCCCGGCACCTTGAGCGTGATCACCGCGCGCATGGACTACCTGCCGCGCGACACGCCCGAAGACTGGCCGGCGCTGGAATTGCAGCGCTTGCAGCGCCCGGGCGAGGCGATCGTGTCGGTGTATGCCCGGGGCCGGGACTACCACAAGGTGCTGCGCAACCGCCTGCAAACACTGGCCGAGCGCATCCAGGGCGCTGTAGGGCCGCTGGGGCACCGCGTGTTCACCGACTCCGCCCCCGTGCTCGAAGAAGAGCTGGCGCAGCGCAGCGGCCAGGGCTGGCGCGGCAAGCACACGCTGTTGCTGAACCGGGAGGCGGGCTCGATGTTCTTCCTCGGCGAGATCTACACCGACCTGGAACTGCCGCCGACAGAGCCCGTCAGCGCGCATTGCGGGGGCTGCAGCGCCTGCATCGACATCTGCCCCACGCAGGCCATCACCGCGCCGCACCGGCTGGACGCGCGCCGTTGCATCAGTTACCTCACCATCGAACACGCGGGGCCGATTCCCGAGGACTTGCGTCCCTTGATCGGTAACCGCATCTACGGCTGCGACGATTGCCAGCTGATCTGCCCCTGGAACAAGTTCGCCCAACGCAGCCCGCTGCCGGACTTTGACGCGCGCGAAGGCCTGAGTGGCGCCACGCTGGTGGAACTGTTTGGCTGGAGCGAGGAAGAATTCCTGCGCCGCACCGAAGGCAGCCCGATCCGGCGCATCGGGCACGAGCGGTGGTTGCGCAATATTGCGGTGGCGATGGGGAATGCGCTGCGTGCGGGCCCTGACGCTGAGGTGCTGCGCGCGCTGCAGAGCCGCATGGACCATCCCGGCGAGCTGGTGCGCGAGCACGTGGCCTGGGCGCTCTCGCAGGCGCGCTGAGCCTACCCGCCCACGTTCTCCTGCAGCCGGTCGAGCAGGGCGAGCAGGGTGGCGCGGTCGCTCTCGCTCAAGCCGGCCACCATGGTCTTCTCGAACCGTACCCGCAATTGCTGCATCTTGCGCTGCAGCGCCTGTCCCTCGGCCGTCACGCTCACGCGCTGGCTGCGGCCGTCGTCCGGATCGCGGCAGCTTTGCAACAAGCCCCGTTCGTGCAGCGCCTTGACGATGCGCGCAATCTGCGCCTTGTCGCGCCCCGAGTGCTGCACCAGATCGCTCTGCGTCGCGCCGTCGTTGCGCATGAAATAACCGAGGCAACGCGCCTCCATCGGGCCGAGGCCTTCGCCGGCTTCGCGCATTCCTTCCTGCAGTTGGCGACGCAGGCTGTGCATGAGAGCGTGGATGTGGTCCAGCACCTCGGTGTTGGCGGATCTCTTCATCGTGGGGTATCCATGTCGTTGACAGTGTCATCCAATGTGGGCATGATTGATGACATTATCAACCAATAGAAGCCATGAACACAAGCACCACCCCATCCCTCGCCGTGGAGCGCGTGCGCCACGAGATCCACGTGCGCCGCCTGCAGGTGCAACGCATCGACCGGATCAGCCCGCACTTCCTGCGCATGCGCTTCGCCGGCGACGCCCTGCGCCATTTCGTCAGCGCCTCGTTCGACGACCACGCCAAGCTCATGCTGCCGGCCCAGCCCGGCCAGCCCCTGGTGTTGCCCCAGCCCGGGCCCGACGGCCTGGCCCTCCCGCCCGGCGCGCAGAAGCCGGCGATGCGCGACTACACGCCGCGCCACTTTGACCTGGCCGCCGGCACGCTCGACATCGAATTCGTGTTGCACGGCGAGGGCGTGGCCTCGCTCTGGGCCGAAACCGCCCAGGTCGGGGATGAAGTGGGCCTGGGCGGGCCGCGCGGCTCCTTCGTGGTGCCCACGGGTTTTGACTGGCACCTGCTGGTGGGCGACGAGTCCGCCATTCCCGCCATCGCGCGGCGGCTCGAAGAGCTGCCCGAAACCGCGCAGGCCATCACCGTGATCGAGACCGCCGACGCGGGGGACCGCCGCCCATTGGAGAGCCGTGCGCGTCTGCAGACGCACTGGATGGAGACCGGCGCCACAGGCGCGCTCGCGAAGGCGGTTGCTGCGTTGAAGCTGCCTGCCGGCGAGGGTTTTGCCTGGGCGGGCGGCGAGGCCGCGAGCATCGCGGCGGTGCGGCAGGCGCTGGTGGACCCGAACGGCCATGGCCTCGACAAGAGCCGTGTGCGCGCTTCCGCCTACTGGAAGCGCGGCAGCGTCGGCCACCACGAAACATTGGGTGGCTGATGCCCGCGGTCACTTGCGGGCATCCGGTATTTGTCGCTCAATGCAAGGTTCAGACTGAAGGCTGACGATCAACGGAAACTCCGCGGTGCAGCAATCGGTCTCGGGAGACGTACATGCCCCCCCGCAATAGCCCGTTTGATGTAGCCATCGTTGGCGGCGGCTTGGCAGGCATCTTGGCACTGGCCTACGCGCGTCGAGCCGGCCTGGAAGCGATCGTGCTCGAGAGGCAGGGTCGCGTTGGCGGGCTGTGGCGCGACCTCCCGTCATGGCAGGACATCCAGATCAGCCCGCTGGACTGGGCGTTGGGCGATTTGCCGCTCGACGGTGCGACGCAGCCGCACATTCTTGCCAACATCGAAGCGTGGTTGACGCGGTTCAGCTTGGCCGACGGCGTTCGGCTGAACGCTCCCGTACAACGGGCCCGCTTTGGCGACTCGGCATGGGAGTTGGTGACACCGCAAGGTGCTGTCCGTGCGCGGCATCTCATCGCCGCGACGGGGGCGCACAACACACCTGTTGTTCCCCGGGTTTCTCGCTTGGGAAGCACCGTTCAAGAGTTTCACTCGAGTGCGCTCCGCGACCCCGAAATGCTTGCCGGTCGCGACGTTCTCGTGGTCGGAGGGGGCGCATCGGCTTTCGATCTGCTGGAACTGTGCTTCCATCACGGCGCGCGCCGTGCCGTCTGGGTCTATCGGGGCTTGCGCTGGTTTGTGCCGACACACAAGCCGAAACACATCGCAGGCAGCGTGCGCGGGTTTGCGCGGCTGCAAGCCAGCGGTATGACGGCCTCGCAGCAAAGCGCAGCCATAGGCGCCGACATGCGTTCTCGCTACGAAAAATTCGGCATCAGCGAGATCATGCCCTCGCATGACTTTGATGTGGAGCGGGATCAACTCATACCGGGACGCCCCGGCATGCTGGCCAACTTTGCCGCCATCGAGCGGCATTGCGGCAGCGTGGCATCCATCGCAGACCGTACCGTCACGCTCTCGGATGGGAGCCGCATCGAAGCGGACCTGTTGCTCTGGGGAACCGGCTATAGCGTGGACCTGTCGTACTTCGAAGCGCCCGAAATCGCCTCCATTCAAACCCTTGATGCACTGTGTGCGCGCTGCGGTGACATCTTTCACAGCCTCGATGCCCCGAACCTGTATTTCCCCAGCGTCGGCCTCGACGGCATCGGCTCTGCACCCTGGTCGTATTGCCTGCTCAGCCGATCGATCATGTCGCACATCCGTGGCACGGCACGCTTCGACAATGTGGCAGTCGGCCGACGGGTCAATCATTTCGCGATGGTGGACTACCTGGCTGCTCGCGACCCCGCGAGTTATCCGCCGGACACGTGGCGCGCGTTCTACCGCGATGTCGCGCTCAACACACCGGACGAACAGCCGTACGCGATCCCCTGAGGCCGATCGGAAGCGCCGGATGCCGGCCGCTGGAATGCTCAGGCCGCGTAGCGCTGGCGCAGTTCGCGCTTGAGCAGCTTGCCGCTCGGGTTCTTCGGCAGGCTGTCGGTGAACACCACGCGCTTGGGGCTCTTGAAGGCTGCCATGTGCTGGTTGCAGTGCGCCACCACCTCGGCTTCGGTGAGCGCCTGTCCGGCCTTGACCACGATCACGGCGGTCACCGCCTCCACCCACTTCGCATCGGGCAGGCCGATCACGGCCACCTCGCTCACGGCCGGCAGGCGGTAGACCATTTCCTCCACTTCGCGGCTGGCCACGTTTTCGCCGCCGGTCTTGATCATGTCCTTCTTGCGGTCGACCACGGTGATGAAACCTTCGCCGTCGATCACGACCAGGTCACCGCTGTGGAACCAGTCGCCCTCGAACGCGGCCTTTGTGCGCTCGGGGTCGTTGAAGTAGCCCAGCATGAGGTGTGGCGAGCGGTGCACGATCTCGCCGACCTCGCCCACGGCCACGTCCTGCATCGCGTCGTTGACCACGCGCGTTTCCACGTTGAGCACCGCCTTGCCGCAGGAGCCGGGCTTGCGCAACTGATCGTCCGGGCCGAGCATGGTGGCCAGCGGCGCGATCTCGGTCTGGCCGTACAGGTTCCACAGGCGCACCGAAGGCAGGCGCGCGGCGAGTTCCTTGAGCACCTCCACCGGCATGATGGAGGCGCCGTAGTAGCCCTTGGCCAGGCTCTTCAGCTTCTCCGCATCGAACGCGGGTGAGCGCAGCAAGGCGATCCACACCGTGGGCGGCGCGAAGAAGCTGGTGATCCGGTGTTTTTCGATCAGCGCGATCAGGTTGTCCGGCACCGGCTTGGCCGTGATCACGTTGCTGCTGCCGATGTAGATCGCCGGGCCGAAGAACACGTCCAGCTGCGCGCAGTGGTACAGCGGCAGCGCGTGCAGCGCGCGGTCGCCCTCGGCAATCTCGGCGTTGATCACGCAGCTCACGTACTGCCACAGCACCGCGTCGTGCGTGAGCATGGCGCCCTTGGGCGTCGACTCGGTGCCGCTGGTGTAGACGATCTGCGCAAGGTCGAAGCTGTTCAGCGTCACGTCGGGCAGCGGGTCGGTGCAGGCGGCGAGGTCGTCGAAGCGGTGCATGCCGGCCACCGGCTCGCTCGGGTCTTCCGAAGGCAGCCAGATGGTTTGGGTCACCTGGGTGTCCTGGGCCGAAGCGGCCCGCGCCAGCTCGGCCAGCCCGCTGTCGGTGGCGAGTGTGCGCGCCCCTGCGTGGCGCAGGATGTAGGCGACCTCGTCGGCCTTGAGCATGAAGTTGATCGGCACCATCACCGCGCCCCGGCGCGCGAGCGCAAAGCGCAGCGCGGCAAAGCCGTGCGAATTGCGCGCGAGCACCGCGACCTTGTCGCCCTGGGCCACGCCCATGCCCGCCAGGCCCGCGGCGAGGCGGCTCACCAGGGCGTCGAACTCGGCGTAGGTCCATTGCGTGTCGCCGCAGACGATGGCGGTCTTGCCCGGCAGGCGCAGCGCGGTGCGGCGCAGGGCGTCGGCGATGGTCTGGCGGCGCACCACCGGGTGAACGGATGTCGGCATGTGTGTGTCTCCTCAAAGGCGGAAAAGTGGCTTCGGATTCTGGCCGTTGCACCGCCTGCATGCTGTCACATTTGCGGGGAGCCGCACCGATGCCCGCGCGCAGGCCCAGGGCTATCATCGCGCCATGCATCCGGTGAACGCCACACACAACACGCTGCGCCGCTGGGGCCATGGGCTGCGCGCGAGCTGGAACACCTGGTGGCACACGCTGTTCGTGGGCGCGCAGATTCTGGTGCTGGCCCTGTCGCCCGCGAGCTACCGTGCCGGCACACACCGCCAGGCGGTGCTCACCAGCCTCTACCGCGCCACCGCGCCCTTGCTCACCTGGTTCCTCGTGCTGTCGGCGCTGGTGAGCCTGGTGTTGATCCGCATCGTCGTGGCCACGGCCTACAGCTACGGCCTGTCGCAGTACGCGCTGGAGGTGTTGGTGCGCACGCTGGTGCTCGAACTCATTCCGCTGTACGTGGCGCTGTTCGTGGCGGTGCGCTACGCCATGCCTGGCGCGCAAGAGGTGCGCAAGCAGCTCGCGCTGCAACAGCGCGAAGGCAACCTGCCCGAGCGGCAGGGGCTGCTGGTGGACCAGTTGCTGCCACGCGCCCTGGGCAGCATGTTCTCGGTGCTGTTGCTGGCGGGGCTGAGCTCGGTGGTTGCGCTGGTGTTGACCTACTTCACCGTCTACGGTTTTTCGCCGTGGGCCTTGCCGGGTTACACGCGTGCGGTCGGCGGCGTGTTCTCGCCGGCGGTGGCGCTGATCTTTTCGCTCAAGACCTTCTTCTTCAGCCTGGCCGTGGCCGTGGTGCCGCTGGCCGCGGCCGCGCAGCCCGATCGCGATGGCCGCTACAGCCGGCGCAGCGACATGAGCGAGTTCGCGCGCCTGTTTTCCGTCGTGCTGCTGATCGAAGTGGTTTCGCTGATCGGCAACTACTATTGAAAGAACATGAGCCCCACACCCGCGCCACCCCCATCGCCCGACGCGCCACCGGTCAAGAACCTGGAGTTCAAGGCCGGCCTGTTGCTGATGCTCATGGCCGTGTTGCTGCTCGGCTCGGTGGCCTACATCCTCTACGCGCGCGGCGTGCTCGAACCGACGCAGCGGCTGGTGCTGATTTCCGACGACTCCGAGGGGGTGGGCGTTGGCATGGACATGACCTTTGCGGGCTTTCCCATTGGGCGTGTGGCGCGCATCGAGCTGGCCCCCGACGGCAATGTGCGCATCCTGGTCGACGTGCCGCGCACCGACGCGAAATGGCTGCGCACCTCCAGCATCTTCACCATGGAGCGCGGCCTGGTGGGGGGCACGCGCATCCGCGCCTTCAGCGGCGTGCTCGAAGACCCACCGCTGCCCGACGGCGCCGAGCGCACGGTGTTGCGCGGCGACACGGCGGCCGAGATTCCGAAGCTCACGGCCAGCGCGCGCGAGGTGCTGGACAACCTGGCCGCGCTCACCAAGAGCGACGGTGCGCTGGCCGGCGCGCTCACCGGCGTGGGCGTGGCGACCGATCGCCTCAAGGGACCGCAGGGCGGCCTGGGCCTGCTGATGGGCAACGACGAAGACGCGAAGAAACTCGTGCTCACCATCGACCGCACCAACGCCTTGCTGGTGCGCGCCGACGCGCTGGCCAAGCGGCTGGACAGCCTGGCCGCGAATGCCGATCGCCAGGTGTTCGGCCAGGGCGGCAAGCCGGGCGAGGCCGGTCTGGCGGGCGATGCGCGCGTGACGGTGCAGCAGCTCAACGGCTTGCTGGCGGAGGCGCGCACCAGCCTGCGGAAGGTGGACGCGGTGCTGGTGGAAGTGCAGGGCATCGCCGGCAATACGCGCGAGGCCACGACCGATCTGGGCTACCTGCGCGGCGAGGTGGAGTCCAGCTTGCGCAAGGTGGACACGATGATCAACGACATCAACCGCAAGTGGCCCTTCAAGAGCGACCCGGAGATCAAACTTCCATGAAGCTGCGCACCACTTTGCTCCTGTCTGCCTTGGCAGCCTTGTCGGCCTGCTCCAGTTCGCCGCCCGCGCCCGAATGGCAGTTGAATGCCAAAGGCGGCGCCGAGCGCGCCACCGAAGCCTGGTTGGTGGGCGACTCGCGCATCGAGGCGGCGGAGTTCGCGCGCGTGCGCCACGAACTCACCAGCACCGGCCGGGCCGACCTGCTGGCCCGCGCGGAGCTGCTGCGCTGCGCCACGCGCGTGGCCTCACTGGTGTTCGAGCCCTGCACGGGTTTCGACGCGCTGGCGCAAGACGCGGCCCCGGCCGAACAGGCCTATGCGCGTTACCTCGCGGGCACCGCCACGCCCGCCGACGCCGCGTTGTTGCCCGCGGCGCACCGCGCGCTGGTGGGTGGGGGCGCAGCCGACGCAGCAGTAATCAACGCCATTCAGGATCCGCTGTCCCAACTCGTGGCCGCTGGCGTGTTGCTGCGCAGTGGCCGCGCCAGCGATGCCGTGGCCGAGCGCGCGGTGGGCACGTCGTCTGCCCGTGGTTGGCGCCGGCCGCTGGCGGCCTGGCTGACCTTGCAACACCGGCGCGCGCAGGCAGCGGGCGCTCAGGAAGAGGCCGCGCGACTGCAGCGTCGCATCGACCTCGTGCTGGGCCCCGCCGCCGCGCGCTGACACCGCCCGGGCTTGTGCCCGTTCTTTTGGTTCAGAGAGGAGCGATTCCATGAAACAACTCACTTTCACCACCACCATCCGCGCGCCCCGCGAGGTGGTGTGGAACACCATGCTGGATTCCCAGAGCTACCGTGAATGGACGCGCCCGTTCATGGAAGGCTCGTACTACGAGGGCTCATGGGACGAGGGCGCCACCATCCGGTTCCTGTCGCCGGACGGCCAGGACGGCATGGTGTCCACCATCGAACGCAACGTGCCGAACGAGTTCATCTCGATCAAGCACCTGGGCGTGGTGGCCAACGGCAAGGACGATACCGAAAGCCCGGCTGCCGCCGGATGGGCGCCGGCCTATGAAAACTACCGCTTCGAAACCGTGGGCGGCGGCACGCAGCTCACCGTCACGCAGGACATTCTGGAAGATTACGCGGCGATGATGGAAGACAAGTGGCCCAAGGCGCTGGAGGCGTTGAAGGCCTTGTGCGAGCGGTGATGCCGCTCAGTGCGGGCGCCTGTGAGGGTCCGGTGCGAGGGGCTGACCAATGACCGCATCGACCATCGCTTCGGCGAGCGTGGCATAGAGCGAACGGCTTAGCATGCGCGAGACCAGGCTGGCGATCATGGCCGCCGTCATCAGGCTGAGCACCATGGCGTGACCATCCACCATCTCCATGACGATGATGAAGGCCGTGAGCGGCGCCTGCGTGACCGCGGCCAGGAAAGCGGCCATGCCCATGGCGATCAAGGCGGGCCCGATATCGCCACCAGCAAGCCGGGCAATGTCGTGGCCCACGCCTGCGCCGATCGACAGCGATGGCGCGAAGATGCCGGCCGGCACGCCCGACCAGCTCGTGAGCCAGGTGGCGGCGAATTTGAGCGGTACGTAGAGCGGTGACACCTCCGCCTGGCCGGCCATCATGAGCTTGACGGTCTCGGACTCCGCACCGAACGTCTCGCCACCGCTGGCCAGTCCGATCACCGCGACGAGCAGGCCGCAGACGGCGGCAAAGGCAACGGGGCGGCGAGCACGCCAGCGCGTGGCCCGTTTGGCCGAGCCACCGGTCAACGAAGCGATCAGCAGCCGAGAAAAGAGCCCTCCCAGCAAGCCGCAGAGCAAAGTGACCGCCAGACCGGGCAGCAGCGCGTCCCAGCCCAGGCGCGGCACGGCGATGCGGCCGAAGTAGGTCAGGTTGCCAAAGACCGAGACGCCCATCAAGCCCGCGAGCACGATGGCCGCGATGATCAGGCCGCTGCTGCGCGACTCGAGCTTGCGCGAGAGTTCTTCGATGGCAAACACCACGCCGGCCAGCGGTGCGTTGAAGGCCGCGGCGATACCCGCGGCGCCGCCCGCCACGAGCAGCGCGCGCCGGTCGATGCCCGAGCGTGGACCCAGCCAGCGTTGAGCGTGTTGCATCACACCGGCGGCAACCTGCACCGAAGGCCCTTCGCGGCCGAGCGAGAGTCCTGCGAGCAGACCGGCCGAAGACAACGCGATCTTGCTCAGCGAAAGCCGCAGCGAGACGAAGCGCGGGCCGCTCTCGGGTGGTATCTGGGGGTCGAGCGATGCCATGACTTGCGGAATTCCTGAGCCGCCGGCACCCGCGAACCAGCGCCGCGTGGTCCAGACGATGGCGGCAGTGAGCGCCGGCGTCCAGATCAACGCCAGCCACGGGCTGATGGATTGCAATGCGTGGAAACCGCCAAAGGCCCACTCCGACAGAAGGGTGAAGCCGACCACCGCCAAACCCGCTGCGGCGGCGTAGGCCAATACGATGGCACGGTCGATCCAGTGTCGAGTGCTGGAGAACTCGTTGCGGATCGCTTGCAGAAAGTCGGGGTCGAGGCGTGTCACTGGTCTGGAATTCTGCCGCATGCGGCCGCAAGGTCCTGAAGGCACGCGCTCAGCGCAGCGGAGCCAGCACCCCCAGTGCAAACGGCAGACTCACCACGCCCAACAAGGTCGACAGCGTCACCAACCCCGCCACGTACGGCCCGTTGTAGCCCATGCGCGCCGCCAGCACATAACAACTCGACGCGGTGGGCACGGCCGAGAACATCAGCAGGATGGCGGTCTGCGTGGCATCCAGCCGGAACAGCTGGGCCATGCCGAAGGCGATCAGGGGCATGCCCAGGTGCTTGCAGGCCAGGATCAACCCGCCCAGCGTCTTGGCGCTGGCCAGCATGCCGAACTGCATGCCCGCACCGGCTGCGAGCAAACCCAAGGCGAGTGCCGCCTGGCCGATGCGGTTGACGGTGGGCTCCAGCCAGAACGGGATGGTGAAGCCCAGCAGGTTGGCGATCAGGCCCGAGGCCGTGGCGACGATCAGCGGGTTGCGCAGCAGCTCGCGCAGGAAGCCGCGGTTGGCGTGCCGCGCCATCGGCCACACCGCGCCCACGTTGAACAGCGGCACGCACACGCCGATGAGCACCGCGATCATCAGCAAGCCGGGCGGACCGGCCACTTTCTCGGCCAGCGCCAGCGCAATGAACGAGTTGAAACGAAACGCCACCTGCGCGCTGGCAGCGTGCAGGCGCACATCCAGCCGCTTGCCCAGCCAAGGCCAGTGCGGCAGCGAGTAGCTCAGCGCGATGCCCAGGACCCCCAACGAGACGCCAGCGCCCACCAGGCTGGAGGCAGCCCCCAGATCCAGTGGGCTCTTCACGATGCTGTGGAACAGCAGCACAGGGAACAGGAAGTAATACACCAGGCTCTCCACCTGCTCCCACACTTTTCGGTTGAGTTGGGTGAAACGGCAGACCAGGTAGCCGCAGAGGATGAGCGAGAAATCGGGGAAGAGGAGTTGGGCGAAGTTCACGGCGTGAGCATAGCGGCTGGCCCTCGGCGTTTCCGGGTTAATACGTATGTGTTCTCCCCATGTTCATCGGTGGCGACCCCGTCTAAAGTGCGGGGCTGATGGGTGGTCGCCGCACACAGTAGGATGCGGCTACCCCCGTGTTTATTTCAATATTTCAACGCCAAGGAGTACACGTCATGGTTTCTCGTCGTCAGTGGGTTGCGATCGGTCTGGCCACCGCTTCGGTGGTCGCCACAGGCAGCGCCTGGTCGCAGGCCTACCCGAACAAAATCATCCGGCTGCAGGTGCCGTTCGCACCGGGCGGCACCACCGACATCATTGCGCGTGTCATGTCCGATTCGCTGGGCAAGGCGTTGGGCCAGAGCATGGTGGTGGAGAACAAGGCCGGTGGCGGCGGCGTCGTGGGCGCCACCGAACTCGCGCGCACGCCGCCCGATGGCTACATCCTGGGCATGGCCACGGTGTCCACCACGGCGGCCAACCCGGCGATCAATGCCAAGATCCCGTACAACACGCTCACGGACTTCACGCCCATCATCAACATCGCCGCCACGCCCAACGTGATCGCGGTGCACCCGAGCTTCCCGGCGAAAGACTACAAGTCCTTCGTCGCCGAGATCAAGAAGAACCCCGGCAAGTACAGCTACGCCAGTTCGGGCACGGGCGGCATCGGCCACCTGCAGACCGAGCTGTTCAAGAGCCTGACCAACACCTTCATCACCCACATTCCGTACCGTGGCGCGGGCCCGGCGCTCAACGACACGGTGGGTGGTCAGGTGCCGATCATCTTTGACAACCTGCCTTCCGCGCTGCCCTTCATCAAGTCGGGTCGCCTGGTCGCCATCGTGGTGGCCGCACCGCAGCGCCTGGCCGTGCTGCCCGACATTCCGACGTTCAAGGAAGTGGGCCTGGAGCCGGTGAACCGCATGGCCTACTACGGCCTGATCGGCCCCAAGGGCCTGCCGCCAGAGGTGGTGGACAAGGTCTACAACGCCACCAAGCAGGCGCTGACCGACCCGGCCGTGAAGAAGAAGATCGAAGACACCGGCTCGCTGGTCGTGGGCAACTCGCCGGCCGAATTCACCGCGCAGATCAAGGCCGAGTTCGAGGTCTACAAGGAAGTGGTGGCCAAGCAGAAGCTCAAGCTGGATTGATGGACCAGGAGGCCCTGGCGTCGACCAGCGAGAACCTCGCTGGGGCCTTTGTCGACAGTCTCTGGCTGGAAGAGGGCCTCTCGCGCAACACGCTCGACGCCTACCGGCGCGACCTGGTGTTGCTGGGCCAATGGCTGGCCGGGCGCGGCAAGACGCTGCCCGAGACCAGCGAGGTCGACCTCAACGCCTACTTCAGCGAACGCCACGCGCAAACCCGCGCCACCACCGCCAACCGGCGGCTCACGGTGTTCAAGCGCTACTTCCGTTGGGCGTTGCGCGAACGTTTCATCTCGACCGATCCCACCCTGCGCCTGTCGCCCGCGCGCCAGCCGCTGCGCGTGCCCAAGACCATGTCCGAAGCGCAGGTGGAGGCCTTGCTGAACGCGCCCGACGTGGGCACGCCGCTGGGCCTGCGCGACCGCTGCATGCTCGAACTCATCTACGCCAGTGGTTTGCGCGTGAGCGAACTGGTGACGCTCAAGACCTGGCACGTGGGCATGAACGAACACGTGCTGCGCATCACCGGCAAGGGCAACAAGGAGCGGCTCGTGCCGTTTGGCCAGTTGGCGGGGCAGTGGCTGCAGCGCTACATGGGCCAGGCGCGCGGCGAGATTCTGAATGGGTTGCAGAGCGAGGACCTGTTCGTCACCTCGCGCGGCTCGCGCGCGGGCGAGGCCATGACGCGCGCGATGTTCTGGCAACTGGTGAAGAAGTACGCGCTGCAGGCCGGCATCACCTCCCCGTTGTCACCGCATACCTTGCGCCATGCGTTCGCCACGCATTTGCTCAACCACGGCGCCGATTTGCGGGCGGTGCAGATGCTGCTCGGCCATGCCGACATTTCCACCACCACGATCTACACCCACGTGGCGCGCGAGCGTTTGAAGACCATCGTGGCGCAGCACCACCCGCGCGGGTGAGCAGGCGCCCTACAGGGGTTTGGGCACGAGGCCGATCACCAGGCCCTTGCGCGTCACGGTGATGTCACCGGGCTGCATGCCCATGCGGTCGAGCATCGCGAGGTCTTTGGGCTCGAGTTCGTGCAACACCACTTCCTGCAGCGACTGGTCGGCCAGCCGTGGCGCGTAGAGGTTGAGCATCTCTTCCACGCGCGGTTGCAGCGTGGGGAACTTGAGCCGGGCCAGGCGCAACTGGTGCGCGCGCAGGGTGCGGTCGCTGGCTTCGTAACGCAGGCCGAAGTCCACGTCGAAGCTGCCCTGGTGGGTGCGGTTGAGCGCAGGGCCGGTGGCTTGCACGTCCATGGCGGCGCGCAAGCGGTTCTCTTCGGGCAGCAGTTGCAGGCGCGGCGTTTGCAGGTCCAGGTCCAGAATGCCTTGCACCGGGTAGCGGCGCGGGAAACGTTTGCCCACGGCTTCCTGCAGCTGTTCCAGGGACACCGGGTAACCCGCCGGTGTACTGGGGCGGTCTTCGGCCGCCAGGGCAAGCCCTGGGCCGCCGAGCGCGAGGGGAAGGATGCCAAAGAAGGTTCTGCGTCGCATGGTGAGATTGGAGCCCGCTTTGCGCCGCAGGTTCTCTGCAAGTCGTCTCGATTCGTCTCTATTTGTAGAACGCTTCCACTTTGCCCTTGAGTTTGAGGAGCAAGGGGTTGCCTTTGCGGTCCAGGGTCTTGCCCGAAGGCACTTTCACCCAGCCTTCGCTGACGCAGTACTCGACCACGTCGAAGCGTTCCTTGCCGTTGAAGTGGATGCCGATGTCGTGTTCGAACACGGCGGCCACGTGGTGCGGGCTGCTGGCGTCGATGGAGAGGTGGTCGGGCA
>NZ_SCML01000054.1 GCF_005503365.1 Hydrogenophaga sp. 2FB | reverse complement strand
GGCCAGCCCGCCGGCGTTCAGGCGGCCTTGGCGCCGATGCCCGATCAACCCGAGTACGGCACCAGCCACATCAGCATCGTCGACGCCTTTGGCAACGCGCTGGCCATGACCACGACCATCGAAGCCGCGTTTGGATCCCGCCTCATGGTCACGACGGATCCGAAGCGTCCAGGCGGCTTCCTGCTCAACAACGAACTCACCGACTTCAGCTTCGCACCCAGCGACGCTCAAGGCCGCCCGATCGCCAACCGCGTCGAGCCGGGCAAGCGGCCACGCTCCTCGATGTCACCCACCCTGGTGTTCGACAAGGCCAATGGCGAGGTGCTGATGAGCGCGGGCAGCCCGGGTGGCGCCCTCATCATCCACTTCACCGCCAAGACGCTGCATGGCACACAGCAGTGGGGCCTGTCGCCCCAGGCCGCGATCAACCTGCCCAACTTCGGCACCACTGGCGGGCCGGTGCTGCTGGAAAAAGGCCGCTTCCCCGCTCCCACGGTGCAGGCCTTGCGCGGCAGGGGCCACACCGTGGAAGAGCCGGAAATGACCAGCGGCCTGCAGGCCATCCAGCGCGGCGTGCAGCGTGGTCAACGCGTGTGGCTGGGCGGCGCCGACCCGCGCCGCGAGGGCATCGTCGCCGGGGATTGAGCCGGGCGAGGGGACTTGGTGCGGGCGGCCCGCGCGCCGCCCCTTCGCGGCGTTAAGCTTGCGCCCTCCCCATGGCCATCCCCCAGACTTTCATTCAGGAACTGCTTAACCGTGTCGACGTGGTCGACGTGGTGGGCCGCTACGTGCAACTCAAGAAGGGTGGCGCCAATCTGATGGGCCTGTGCCCCTTCCACGGCGAAAAATCACCCTCTTTCAGCGTCAGCCCGACCAAACAGTTCTACCACTGCTTCGGCTGCGGGGCCAACGGCAACGCCATCGGCTTCCTGATGGAGCACGCTGGCATGAGCTTCATCGAGGCCATCAAAGACCTCGCCCAGCAAGCGGGCATGCAGATACCGGAAGACGAAGCCTCGCCGCAAGACCGCGAGCGCGCCGCCCAGCAGCGCCAGAAGCAGGCAACCCTCACCGACGTGCTGGAGAAGGCGGCGCAGGCGTACGCGAAACAACTCAAGGTTGCACCGCGCGCCATCGACTACCTCAAGGGCCGCGGCCTCTCCGGCCAGATCGCCAAGACCTTCGGCATGGGCTACGCCCCCGAGGGCTGGCGCGCCTTGGCCGGCGTATTTCCCGACTACCAGGAGCCGCTGCTGGTCGAGTCCGGCATGGTCATCGAGCACGAGGACGAAAAAGGCGCGGATGGCCAAGCCAAGCGCTACGACCGTTTTCGCGACCGCATCATGTTCCCGATCCGCAACGTCAAGGGCGAGTGCATCGGCTTTGGCGGACGCGTGCTCGACAAGGGCGAGCCCAAGTACCTCAACTCGCCCGAGACGCCCGTCTTCAGCAAAGGCCGCGAACTCTATGGTCTGTTCGAGGGCCGCACCGCGATCCGCGTTGCCGGCTATGCACTCGTCACCGAGGGCTACATGGACGTCGTCGCGCTGGCGCAGCTCGGCTTCGCCAACGCCGTCGCCACCCTGGGCACCGCCTGCACGCCCGACCACGTGCAGAAACTCTTTCGCTTCACCGATTCGGTGGTATTCAGCTTCGACGGCGACGGCGCCGGCCGGCGCGCGGCGCGCAAGGCGCTCGACGCCGCGCTGCCCCTGGCCACGGACACCCGCAGCGTCAAGTTCCTGTTCCTGCCCGCCGAGCACGACCCCGACAGCTTCATCCGCGCCAACGGCGAGGCAGCCTTCGCCCAGTGCGTGAAAGAAGCCGTGCCGCTGTCACGGTTTCTGCTCGAATCCGCCAGCGCCGACTGTGATCTGTCCACCGCCGAAGGCCGCGCGCGCATGGCCAGCCAGGCCCGACCACTCTGGAGCGCCCTGCCCGATGGCGCGCTCAAACGCCAGCTCATCGGCGAACTCTCCACCGGCATAGGCATTGGCAGCCAGGACCTGCTGCAACTCTGGCAACAAGCCACCGGTGGCTCGAGGGCGACACGCGCGCCAGCGCACGCACCGGCCCAGCCATCGCACGAGCACGGCCACGACAGTGGCCCTCCCGCCGACAACTACGCCCCTTCGGGCAACACCTACCGCACCAGCAACACCTACAGCGGCGGCAAAAGCTACGGCGGCAAGTGGCGCAAAGGCCCGCCACCGCCACCGCGCATGCTCGGCACACGCCACGTCGGCGGCAGCCGCGCCGACCGGGCCGTGGGCCTTCTGCTCACCAACGCCTCGGCCTGGGACACCCTCTCCGCGGACGACCACGCCCTGCTGGCCCACCTGGACGCACCGCACGGCCCGGTGTTCAGCTGGCTGGAAGCCCAGTTGCACGAACACGGCCACCAGCCCTGGGCCGCGATGCGCGAAGCCTTGCGCGGCCACGAACACGAATCCTTCGTGTGCGGCCAGGTGGAACAGGTCATCATGGGCGACGAACCCGACACCGAACTCTCCGAGTTGGCCGACATCATGCACCGCCTGCGCCGCGACGGCCTGGAGGCGCAGGCCCGCCAGCTTGCCCAGCGCGTGGCCCTGGGGGACACAGCCGCCATGGACGAGTACAAGCGCGTGCGCGACCAGCTGCAGGCCTTGATCGCCAGCAGCACAGCGTGAACTTCATGCCGGCGGTATAATCCAAGGTTTTGCACCGCAAGCGCGACAGCAGCACCTCCGGCACCGGCCTCGCCCCTGTACAGGGCTAGATGGAACACTCTTCCTGGCCACCTCGGCGCCTCCTCCCGGCCCGACGGAACCCCGCAAGGACTGCACTCCAAATGTTCGCCCCCACAGCTTGCAGGCCTGCCCTTTCCGGCGAAAGGCAGGCGTTGTGCCCAACAAAATCACCGGGGTGGACCGCGTCGCGCGGCCTTCAGGCGGTTTTTGTGTGTTCTGCCGGTTCCAGTTCGACGTTTTTTTGAGGTCCTCATGCCCGCGAAGAAATCCAGTACGCCCGTCGTGTCCAGCACCAAAACCGCCCCGAAGGCCAGCGCCCGTGCCGCCGCCCCGGCTTTGCCCCCGAAGAAAGCCCCTGCTGTGACCACAAAGACCCCCGCCAAGAAAACCGCCGCCAAGGCCGAAGACGAGACGCTCGACGGCAAAAAGAAGGCCGCCACTCCAGCCAAGCCCGCTGCCAAGCGAGGCCGCAAACCCAAGGCCGACAGCAAGGCCAAAGGCAAGGGTGACGGCGATCTGGACGACACCGACCTGAGCGACATCGAAGACGACCTGGCGGGCGAGACCGAAGCGGAAGCGGTCGACACCACCGCGCAGACGACCGAAAAGGTCAAGCCTCTGCGCATGAAGATCAGCAAGGCGAAAGAGCGCGCGCTGATGAAGGAATTCGGCCTGGACGAAACCGTTCTGTCCGAAGAAGAAGCGCGCAACCGCCGCGAACGCCTCAAGACCCTGATCAAGCTGGGCAAGACGCGCGGCTACCTCACGCACGGCGAAATCAACGACCACTTGCCCGACAAGCTGGTTGAAGCGGAAACGCTGGAAGTCGTGGTCTCCCTGCTCAACGACATGGGCGTGGCCGTCTACGAGCAAACGCCCGATGCCGAGACCCTGCTGCTGAACAACACCGGCCCGACCGCTGCAACCGAAGAAGAAGCCGAGGAAGAAGCCGAAGCCGCCCTGTCCACCGTGGACAGCGAATTCGGCCGCACCACCGACCCCGTGCGCATGTACATGCGCGAAATGGGCACGGTGGAACTGCTCACGCGTGAAGGCGAAATCGAAATCGCCAAGCGCATCGAAGGCGGTTTGAACGACATGATGGCTGCCATCAGCGAGAGCCCGGCCACCATCGCCGAAATTCTGGTGATGGCCGAGGACATCCGCGAAGGCAAGGTCGTCATCTCCACCGTGGTCGACGGCTTTGCCGACGCCGACGCGGCCGACGACTACGTGGCCGAAGAGGACTTCGACGACTACGATGAAGCGGACGACGACGACGGCAAGGGCGGCTCGAAGGCGCTCACCCGCAAGCTCGAAGAACTCAAGCGCGAATCGCTGACCCGCTTCGACACCATGCGCGAGCTGTTCGAGAAGCTGCACAAGACCTACGACAAGGAAGGCTACGGCACCCCCTCCTACCTCAAGACGCAGGTCGCGATCACCGAAACGCTGATGTCGATCCGCTTCACCGCCAAGGCAATCGAGAAGCTCTGCGGCACCATGCGCAGCCAGGTCGATGACGTGCGCAAGAAAGAGCGCGAACTGCGCCGCATCATCGTGGACAAATGCGGCATGCCGCAGGACAAGTTCATCGCCGACTTCCCGGCCAACCTGCTCAACCTCAAGTGGGTTGAAAAGCAGGCCGCTGCCGGCAAGCCCTGGAGCGTGGTGATGGAACGCAACATCCCACCCGTGCAGGAACTGCAGCAAGGCCTGATCAACATCCAGAGCAGCGTGGTCGTTCCGCTGGCGCACTTGAAGGACATCCACAAGCGGATGAACCAGGGTGAGTCCACCTCGCGTGATGCGAAGAAGGAAATGATCGAGGCCAACCTGCGCCTCGTGATCTCGATCGCCAAGAAATACACCAACCGTGGCCTGCAGTTCCTCGACCTGATCCAGGAAGGCAACATCGGCCTGATGAAGGCGGTGGACAAGTTCGAATACCGCCGCGGCTACAAGTTCTCCACGTACGCCACGTGGTGGATCCGGCAGGCCATCACCCGCTCGATCGCCGACCAGGCGCGCACCATCCGAATCCCGGTGCACATGATCGAGACCATCAACAAGATGAACCGCATCAGCCGCCAACACTTGCAAGAGTTTGGTTTCGAGCCCGACGCATCCATCCTGGCCGAGAAGATGGAGATGCCCGAGGACAAGATCCGCAAGATCATGAAGATCGCGAAAGAGCCGATCTCGATGGAAACCCCCATCGGCGACGACGACGATTCGCACCTGGGCGATTTCATTGAAGACCAGGCCAATACCGCGCCCATCGAGGCTGCGATGCAGGCCGGCCTGCGCGAAGTGGTCAAGGAAATCCTCGACAGCCTCACGCCGCGCGAAGCCAAGGTGCTGCGCATGCGTTTCGGCATCGAAATGTCCACCGACCACACGCTGGAAGAAGTGGGCAAGCAGTTCGACGTGACGCGCGAACGCATCCGCCAGATCGAAAGCAAGGCCGTGCGCAAGCTCAAGCACCCGAGCCGCTCGGACAAGCTGCGCAGCTTCATTGACACGCTGTAATCGCCGTCAACACAGAGAACAAAAAAACGGGAGCCAGTGGCTCCCGTTTTTTTTGGCCAACCCGTTCAGGCCTCCAACAATTTTCTCATCACCGCCCGAAGCTTGGCAGGCGGAACAGGCTTGTACAACAGCGTGAGCCCCGCGCGCCGAACTTCTCGCGCCGTGTTGAGCGAGCTGTCTCCGGTGAGGACGATCGCGGGCAGATTGGGTCGCAAACGCGCGCGCAAGCGGGCAATGAGATCGGTTCCTGCTTCGCCCGCGTCGAGACGCAAATCCGTCAACACCAGATCGGGCGGCTCCGTCAGACGCGCGACCAGCGCTTCGGCTTGCGGCCCCGAGGAGGCCGCCGTCACGACGCAGCCCCAGCGTTCCAGCAAGCGGCATGTGCGTTCAAGAACGACCAAGTCATCGTCCACCAGCACCACCCGAAGCCCCTGAAACTGGTCGCTCACGGGTTCGTCGGAGATGGCATCCCCGAATAAAGACTCAACGCCGCCGGGTGGTGAGGCGGGCAGCGTTCCGCGCGGCACATCGAGATAAAACCGCGAGCCGCGACCAGGATCGGACGACAGCCGCACACCGTAGCCCAGCAGTTCCGAACAACTCCGGACGATTGCCAAGCCCAGCCCCACTCCGCCGCGGGCATCGGTCCGATCAATGCGGTAAAACTCGCGAAAAATGGCGTCCTGGTACTCCCGCGGAATGCCTGGTCCCGTGTCCCAAACCTCCAGCCTCAACGCATCACCGCGCTGGCGGCACGTCACCACGACGCCACCGGCTTCGGTGTAGCGCAATGCGTTCGAAATCAGGTTCGACAGGATGCGTTGCAACAGCGCTGGATCGCTGTAGGCCACGGCGGATGTCGGGCACACGGCGAAGCGCAACTTCTTCTTGGCCGCCACGCCGCTGTAGGCCTGCTGCAACTGACCAAGCAGGGGCTCCAGCGCGAACGGCTGTTGATTCATCAGCACAACTGAGCCAGTGGGGGTGCAGCGCAATTCTTGGACTGGTTTCAGTTGACTAAGCCCAGACTTTCGCGGTACTCGATGGGGCTGAGGGAACCCAACGACATCTTGATCCGTTTTTCGTTGTACCAGAGGATGTACTCGTGCACCGCTCGGATGAACACCTCGATGGTGGTCGACTTCCAATCCCGCGGGTAGAACATCTCATTCTTCAGGCGCCCAAAGAAACCTTCGCAGGCCGCGTTGTCCGGTGAGCACCCCTTGCGCGACATCGACCGTGTCAGGTTCGCACTGTGCATCCGATCAAGCCAGCCCGGCCAGCGGTAATGGGCACCACGGTCGGAGTGAATGATCGGCTTGCTGTCGCACGATTGCACCGTGTCAATGGCCGCATCGAGCATCGTGTTCACCAACTCGGAGTCCGGTCGGGTACCAAGCGTCCAGCTCACCACCATGCCGTCGAAGCAGTCGATCACAGGCGAGAGGTAAACCTTTCCCGCCGGGATCTGGAACTCCGTAATGTCGGTGAGCCACTTCTCATTTGGTGTCGCCGCTTGGAAGTCACGGTTGAGGAGGTTGTCTGGCGCTGGGCTGATCTCTCCGAGGTAGGACCCGTATCGACGCTTTTTGCGCGCGGGAACACTCAAGCCCTCCTGCTTCATCAGGCGCTGCACGACTTTTTCAGACAGGTGCAACTGGCGTCTGCCCAGCGCCGCACGCATGCGACGGTAACCATAGCTGCGGTGGTTGCTCTGAAACACATCGGCAGCGGCAACGCGGGCGTCAGCGTACTTGTCAGGCCTTTGCTGGCGGGCGCAGTGGTAGAAGTAGGAACTGCGAGCCAGGCCAAGTTCGCCGAGTAGCTCTGTGAGCGAGTAGATGGGCTTCAGGGCGTCAACCAGCAGAGTCTTCTCCCGATTGCTCAGGAGCTGAGGGTTGACGCCCAGGCCTTTCCTAAGAAACACCAACCTCGGTCGGCTGCAGGGAGAAGCCAAAGTGGGCGGCGCGCCGTTGAAGTTGCTTGACCACGCGTTCGCGATACCGCTGCTCGTATTGGTCGACACCAGGGTCTACATATTGCATGCCGAAGCGCATCGTGCGGTAGAAGAGGATGGCGATCTTGCGAGCCGTAGCCGTCACCGCTTTGGCTTTGCCGATGCGAGCTGCCAGGCGTCGATAGAATGCGCCGAGAGCCGTCTCTGTGCGCCCGACATTCACTGCCACCAAGCGCAATTGCGATGCCAAGCGACTGGAACTTTTGCGGGTATGGGCGGAGAGCACTTTGCCGCCGCTGATCTTGCAGCCCGGCGACAAGCACAGCCACGATGTGAAGTGCTTCTCGGTGGGCCATTTGCTCAGGTCCGTTCCGCACTCGGCGACCAACGATAGCGCGATGCTGGGCCCGATGCCATGAATTAAGGTCAGGTCGGTGCCAGTGAGCTGGTACAGCATCGACCGCACGTCGAACTTTGGCGCGTTGGCCTGTTTTGTCTTCGTGCGTGGCGCCAGCAGCAGCGCTTCCGGCACTGGACGATCAGCGTTCAGCAGCTGCAACGAGTTCTCAATCTGCTTGTCGCAGTCGGTGATGCGAGCCTGGTACACATCGAACAGCGCCATGGCCTGTGACAGTGCGAATACGTGCTCGGGCTGATAGTTACCGACCAGCGCTGCACGTATGGTTTGGATACTTTCATGGCAGCGAACGTCGCGCATGGAGGCGAGAACGTCGGGGTCTCTTTCCCCGGACACGATCGCACGGATGATCTTCACACCGGTCACGCCACTGATGTCGCTAAGGACATGATGCAGTTGGAGGTTCATCAGCGTCAGCGCCTTCTGCATATGCTGCAGGTGGGCGGCCGCGTATTCCAGGTGCCGATCCCGAATTCGCATGTAGGCACGCAGTGCTGCAATGTCTCGCGCCGGATGGAAGCTGGCGCGCAGCAATCCGCAGGCATGCAGGCGCTGAATCCACTGGGCATCGTTGACGTCGCTCTTACGGCCTGGCACGGCCTTGCAGTCTCGCGCGTTGGCCAGAACGACCGTCAGCCCGTGATCCTCCAGAATCTCATAGACCGGAATCCAGTACACGCCCGTGGATTCCATCGCCACGGTCGTGATGCCGACCGAGACCAGCCAATTGGCCATCCGTTCGATATCGGCGGTGAAACTCTGAAACGTTTGCACCGGATCGTCGCTCAGCTCCGGCGGTACAGCCGCGACTTGAATACGTGAGCCGATATCGATGCCGGCAGCTCGTGCGTTGACGATCGGCAGGCCGATCGATTTACCACTTTTGGACATGACAACCTCCTGTAGGCAATGCGCTGGACAGGGGAGCGGGTTAAATCAATTTCCTAATCGGGGTCGCACGAGGCGCCACCACAGTTGGGTCCGCATGTTCCCCAAGGGCCACGTTTTTTGACGGGGACAAGTGCCTCCAAAAAGATGACGGCCACGGTCCAGCCAGCTCAGTGTAGGCATTCCAGTGTTTCTTGCCATTGGGACGGGGCAACGCCAGGATGGACGTTTTTTAGCAGTTCATTGGCCTTCTTCAAGATGTCATGTTCGAGCTGAAGACGGTGAATGCTCTGTTGAAGCGACTCGACTTGGCGCTGCAGTTCGGCTGCATCAGGAACGGGCGGTGAATTGTTTTGTCGTTTCATGGATGCGGGTACCTCGCGGCCGAGCAACTGGTTTTTCCAGTTGTACAGCGTAGGCCGACACACCGCCAGCTTCTGGGCGATTTCTTGTGCGCTGGTCTTTCGGGTGCAAAGCTCAATCACCGCTGCACTTTTCAGCGCGTCGGAGTGCAGGGTGTTCGGTGCCCGACCCACCATTCGGTGGCGAACTTCGGGGTGCAGCTCGTCAATCCACTCGGTCAGTAACTCCCGACCGGGATATCCCAATGCACGCATGGTCGAGGCAATGCACCGATCGTGATCAAGGTAGTGCTTCACCGCCGCATCCTTCTGCTGATCGGAATACTTCTGTCCTGATCGCGAATACCCGACTCGCAGGTTCTGGCTCCGCTCGTACTCCCGGTACCAGCCAATGAGGGAGTTCTTGGTCGGATAGCCCAACTGGCGGATGGTGGCCCTGAGGCGCTTGCCAAGCTTGATGTAGAGCTCAACGGCTCGAATCCGATCTTCGTAGGAATACATGAACTACCTCCAAGTAGTCCAAGTTTTTAGCCGCATCCCCAATGGCCCAGCTTTGGAAATGAATCAACAAGCCATGGAAGCATTGTGCGTGAGCGTGCAAATCATGACCGTTCGCAGTGGCGCCAGGTTCGATGAAATGGTCGGCTCACGAATGCGCCCCTCCATGCAAGACATGAGCAACGACGCTGTCCAAAGCCTGTCCAAGGGCATTGACGATTGCCTGCGGAATCCGCACTGTACCGACTCACTCAAGGCGCAGCTGAAACCATTCAAGTCGGTGCTCGCCCCCCGACTGGCGCGGCTCCAGGTTTCGGCTTTTGTGACCAATGGAATGTCGTTGACCGGCTACGACCGCAACGCACTGGTAGCGCTAAGGGATGCTGTCCTGCTGCTCACGGACAAGACCGCGCCCCGGAACGCCGACCCGTTCGTGACCTACAAGCGCTGCTTGTCACTTGTGAACGCCGAACTCGTGAAGCAACCGGCTACACCGGTCAACGCCATGGCCTCGGAACAACTCTGGGAACACATCAGGTTGATCGACAGCATCGACGTAAGCGTATTGAAGAACATATCCACATGTCGCGCCCGACTGGAAGCCCTTCGCAACACAACGAAGGTCGAACTCGCTGCGCGGGAAATACAACCTGCGCTTGAAAAATGCGTCACTGAGTTGGCCAGCGAAACCGCCCAGCCCGGCTCCGTCCTCCATCAGTTCGATTCGATGAAGGGCATCGCCGACCGGCTCCTCAAGCGCCTGGGAAGCCGCCACAGCGACGACACCATGCACTGCGAGGTGATCAAAACGGCTTTGAATCTGCTGTCGGGAGAACGTCGACTCGCCGATGTTCTGAAATGCGTTCCCAGCGACGAGTTGCTGAAACTGCAAAAGGCAAAGCCATTCGTTGCCGGCAGAGATCACGCGGCGGTGACCAAACTGCTGTCCGACGAAGTGAAGCAGCGCCCACAGCGCCTGGAGAACCTCCTCCAGAAAGCCGCCGACACGCTGATCTCCCGGCCTGCCTCAAGGAAGTCTCAAGACCTCAAGGCACTCGCGGCAGATGTGATCCGCGCGGCCCACTGCCTGAGTGAGGTGCATGCGCATGCGGATGCCTTGGGGCTTGCGCCAAGCTTCGATGCTCTCAAAACCGAAGAGGCATTGCGAGCGGTTGTCCTCAAGATGCTGGAAAAAGCTTTGACCTTCGATTGCCGCAAGTTGGGTGATCGAGAACTTCATCAAACCGGTGCAGCCCTCAAAGTGCTGGCCGGCACGCAAGGCATTCCACCACGGATTGAATGCCTCATCGAGACGGAGATCGAATTGCGCAAGCGCGCCTGCATCGCACCTCATGCCCTAGGTGTGAAGCACATTGGCCATCGTTGAGTTGCGTCGAAAGCTGTTTACGCAATCCCGTATCGCGACCTACCTCGGTGTTTTCGAGGCCACAGCCAGTCGCGCATTGCGCCGCGCCGGCCTTTCAAGCATCACAGCATCGGCTGCCAGCCCCCCCATGTCTCGAATCAAGAAATCACGAAGAAACCTCTTGATTCTTCACACCTAGGCGGTCTGAGGCTGTAGCGCGATCACTGCCATCCCCGCCAGGGCAATTACCGCTCCCGCCACGTCCCAGCGGGTGAGGGCCACGCCGTCCACCACCCGCAGCCACACCAGCGCCACCGCGATGTACATGCCGCCGTAGGCGGCGTAGGTGCGGCCGGCGGCGCTCGGGTGCAGCGTGAGCAGCCAGGCAAACAGGCCCAGTGCCAGCGCGGCGGGGAACAGCCACACCCACGCCTTGCCCTGCTTGCACACCAGCCAGGTCAGGTAACAACCCACGATTTCGGCCAGCGCGGTGAGGGCAAAGAGAACGGTGATGCGAAGCGCGTCCATGAAGGGAGTCCGATAGAAAAAACGGTCAGTGACCGGGGTGGCATGCGCAGGCTTCGCCGTGCGCGGCCGACACCAGCTCGTCCAGGATCCCGCAGGACGCACCGCCACGGTGATCACCATCGCAGCGTGAACGCAATTGCAGCAATTGTTTCTCCAGCGCCCGCATGCTCTTGAGGCGGGCGCGCACCCGGCTGAGCTGCTCGTCCACCAGCTGGTCCACGTTCAGGCTGTGGCCATCGGGGTCGTCCACGAAGCCGAGCAGGCGCTTCACGTCCGACAAGGGCATGTCGAGCGCGCGGCAATGGCGAATGAAGGACAGCCGCTCCAGGTGCGGCTGCGCGTAGTTGCGGTAGCCGTTGTCCAGCCGCGCCGGTTCGGGCAGCAGCCCTTCCTTTTCGTAGTAGCGGATGGTTTCCACGTCCACGCCGGTGGCGCGGGACAGTTCCTTGATCTGCATGGCTTTCTCCTGACGGAACCCGGCAACGCGGGTGGTGTTGACACTGTAGCCGCTTCAGGGTTTTCAATACCCGTATCGAAAGGAAAACCCCATGTCCGCCCACTGCAGCAACCACGATACCCCCCAACCCGAACAGATCGCCCACCTCGGGCGCTACCGCCGCATTCTCTGGATCGCGCTGCTGGTCAACGCCGCGATGTTCCTGGTGGAGATCGTGGCCGGCTGGCGCGCCGGTTCGCTGGCCCTGCTGGCCGATGCGATCGACTTCGCGGGTGACGCGCTGAACTACGCGGTCTCGCTCGCCGTGCTGGCCTCGGCGCTGGCGTGGCGCGCCCGCGCGGCCATTCTCAAGGCCGTGAGCATGATGGGTTTTGGCCTGTACGTCCTGGGCAGCGCGCTGTGGGCGGTCTGGAACGGTGCCGTGCCCGACGCCACCACCATGGGCGTGATCGGCGTGCTGGCCCTGGTGTCCAACGTGGCGGTGGCCGGCATGCTCTACGCCTTTCGCGAGGGCGACGCCAACATGTGCAGCGTGTGGCTGTGCTCGCGCAACGACGCCATCGGCAACGTCGCCGTGATGCTGGCCGCCCTGGGTGTGTTGGGCACCGGTTCAGCCTGGCCCGACCTGATCGTCGCCAGCCTGATGGCCGCGCTTGCGCTGCACGGCGGCTGGCAGGTGCTGCGCCAGGCGCGCGGCGAGCTGGGCACGGGGGACGGGCACGATCACCACGGGCACGCGCACTGAGTTCTCGGTGGGGTGGCGCGGGAGCGGGCTCCCCCCGCAGCCACCCCCTGGACTGGTGCGTACACTTGGCACCCGGAAAACGCCCACGCATGAGCCCACAAGACTACGTCCAGCAAAAGGCTGCCGCCTCCGGCAGCAGCTTCTACTACGCCTTCCTGTTCCTGCCGGCCGAGCGCCGCGCGGCCATCACGGCCTTCTATGCGTTCTGCCGCGAAGTCGACGACGTGGTCGACGAAGTCAGCGACCCGGGCGTGGCGCAGACCAAGCTGGCCTGGTGGCGGCGCGAGGTGGCGCAGTCGTATGCCGGCGAGCCCACCCACCCGGTGATGCGCGCGCTGATGCCGCTGGCCAGGACCTACGAGATCGAATCCCGCCACCTCACGGCCGTCATCGACGGCTGCCAGATGGACCTGGAGCAGAACCGCTACCTTGATTTCGCCAACCTGCAGCGCTACTGCCACCTGGTGGCCGGCGTGGTGGGGGAGGTGGCCGCGCGCATCTTCGGCCAGACCCAGTTGGCCACCACCGAATACGCCCACCGCCTCGGCCTGGCCTTTCAGCTCACCAACATCATTCGCGACGTGGGCGAAGACGCGGCGCGCGGCCGCATCTACCTGCCGGTCAACGAACTGCAGAGCTTCAACGTCAAGGCGCACGAACTGCTGCAGCGCGGCGCGGCCCCTGGCAGCGACACCGCCGATTTCCAGCGCCGCTTCAGCGCGCTCATGCAATTTCAATGCTCGCGCGCCCTGCAGACCTACCAGGACGCGCTGGGCCTGCTGCCCGAAGCCGATCGCCGGGCGCAAAAGCCCGGCTTGATGATGGCCAGCATCTACCGCACCCTGCTCAAGGAAATCGCGGCCGATCCGCTGCTGGTGCTGACGCAGCGCGTGAGCCTCACCCCGCTGCGCAAGTTCTGGCTGGCCTGGCGCGTGCAGGCGTTGGGGAGACTTTGAGGGTGGCCTCGCGGCCATCCTCCCTCAAGCTCGCCATCGTCGGCGCAGGCTGGGCCGGCATGGCCGCCGCGGTGGAGGCGGCCTCGCGCGGTGCGGACGTGACGGTGTTCGAAGCCGCGCGCACGTTGGGCGGCCGCGCGCGCGCGCTGAATGCGTCCTTGCCCGACGGCACGCCGCTGACGCTGGACAACGGGCAACACATCCTGATCGGCGCCTACGCCGACTCGCTCGCGCTGATGCAGCGCGTGGGCGTGGACCTGTCACAGGCCCTGATGAGCCTGCCGCTGGCGCTGCCCCATGCCGACGGCTCGGGCTTGCAAACACCCGCCTGGGCCACGCGCTGGCCCGCGCCGCTGGACGCCCTGGCGGCCATCGCCACCGCGCGCGGCTGGCGCTGGCGCGACCGGCTGGCGCTGGTGCGTGCCTCCTTGCGCTGGCAGCGCGCCGGCTTCGTCTGCGCCCCCGAACTCTCCGTGGCCGAACTCTGCGCAGACTTGCCGCCGCGCGTGAACCAGGAACTGATCGAACCACTGTGCGTGTCCGCGCTGAACACGCCGGTGGAGACCGCCAGCGCCGCCGTGTTCCTGCGCGTGCTGCGCGATTCGCTCTTCGGAAAGGGCTTCGCGGGCTTCAGCCCCGCCAGCCTGCTGCTGCCGCGCACCGATCTCTCGCGGCTGTTCCCGGACGCGGCCGCATCGTGGCTGCACACCCACACCGCCGCATCGCGCGTGCGCCTGGGCACGCGCGTGGGCACCTTGAGGCCGCTGGGCACGCAGTGGATGCTCGGCCACGAAGACGGCGAAGAAGCCTTCGACGGCGTGATCTGGGCCACCGCCGCCAGCCCCGCTGAAAAGGCCATCGGCCAGGCCGCCGACGACTGCGACGAAACCACCGCGCACACGCTCACCGCCTGGGCGCACGGCACCCGCGCCCTGCCCTTCACGGCCCTCACCACCGTCTACGCCTGGGCGCCGAACGCGCAACTGCCCTTGCCCATGCTGGCCCTGCGGTCCGAGCCCGACGCGCAGGCCGCACCCGCGCAGTTCGTGTTCGACCGCGGCCAGCTCCAGCCACAGGACCCGGCCGCGCAAGGCCTGCTCGCCTTCGTGGTCAGCGCCAGCAGCGACGACCGCGAAGACCTGCAGGCGCGCGTGCTGCAGCAAGCGGCGCGGCAGCTCGGCCTGGACACGCTGCAGCCGGTGCAGACCGTGGTGGAAAAACGCGCCACCTTCGCCTGCACACCCGGCGTGGTGCGTCCGGTGCAGCACATTGCCCCCGGTCTGTGGGCCGCGGGCGACTATGTGCAGGGCCCCTACCCGGCCACGCTCGAAGGCGCGGTGCGCAGCGGGCTCAGCGCGGCACGACAGGCCGTGGGCGCCACGGGCTGACAACGCTTCATCGCGAGGCCAGCGCAGATCGGCGGAACCTCTGGCGCGCAACACGTTCACACCTCTGGACTTGTTTTGTTGCAACCCAAGGAAAGGAAGCTCCGCAGATGAACTGCACCCACCCCGCACGAACCTTCATCGCCGCCGCCGGCCTGTGCGCCCTGGCCCTCACCACCAGCCTGGCCAACGCACAGACCATGGTCAGCGTCAAGGGCAGCACGCTCAACATGCGCGACGGCCCGGGCACCAGCACCACCGTGTTGTGGGAGTTGAAACGCGGCTATCCACTGCAGGTGACGCAGCGCAAAGGCAGTTGGCTGAAGGTGCGCGACTTCGAAGGCGACACCGGTTGGGTGGCGCGCTCGCTCACCGGCAACGCGGCGCACCATGTCGTCAAGGCCAAGGTGGCCAATGTGCGCAGCGGCCCGGGCGCGCAGCACCGCATCGTGGGCAAGGTGGCGTACGGCGAGGTGTTGCGCACCCGCGAGAAGCGCGCCGACTGGGTGCGCGTGGAGCGCAACGAGGGCCCGGGCGGCTGGATCGCCAAGCAGTTGCTCTGGGGTTGGTGAACCTTATATGGCCTTCACCGCGTGGTGCGCGGGCCGGCCCACGCAGCGGCGGATCCAGTCGTGCGTGAGCGGGTGCGCATGCATGAGCGTGCGTGAAGCCCGCGTCCAATTCAGCACACTGGCCACGCAGACGTCGGCCACGGTGAAGCGCGCCGCGGCCAGAAAGGTCTGACCCAGCGCCTGCTGGCGCTGCAAGTGCTGCTCGATCACGCGAAACGGCACGGCCAGGCGGCGCTCGGCGGCGTCGGCCAGCTCGGGTTTGCGCCGCGCTTCGGGCATCACCATGCGGTGCATCAGCAGGGTGAGCGCGTCGGCCTCGGTTTCGGTGACGGCCCAGATGCTCCAGCGCAGCGCCTCGGCGTCTTCGCGCGGCGTGGCCGGGGTGATGCTTGCGCCATCGGCCCCGCCGTGGTGACGCGCGATGTACAGCGCGCAGGCCATGCTCTCCCACACCACCACGTCGCCCTCGGACCGCGCGTCCACCACCACCGGAACGTGGCCATTGGGGTTGATCGCCAGGAACCCGGGCGTGCGCGTCGCGCCGCCCTGGTAAGGCAAGGGTACGTGGTGGAAGTCAATGCCCAGTTCGGTGGCAGCCCACAGTGGGCGCACCGCGCGCGAGGCGGCCACGCCGTAGATGGTGAGACCCATGTGCGGTCAGCCCAGTTGCCGGCACACGGCCATCAGGTCGCTCACGGTGGTGTGCGGTTGCAGTGGCGCGTGCTCCCAGGCATGGCCTTCCCGGTTGAGCCAGGCCACCTGCATGCCCGCGCCCAGCGCGCCCACCACGTCGAGTGCCGCATCGTCACCGATGTGCAGCACCTCGACCGCGCTCACGCCGGCCGCACTGGCCGCCGCGTGGAAGATGCGCGCGTCGGGCTTGCCCACGCCAAACTCATACGCGCTCAACGCGGCGCGGAAATGCGCGCCCAGACCCACCGTGTGCACGTTGGCATTGCCATTGGAGAGCGCCACCACCGGGTAGCGCGCCGCCAGCCATTCGAGCGCGGGCAAGGCATCTTCAAACAGCTCGACGCGCTGGCGTTCGGCAAAGAAGATGTCGAACGCGGATTCGGCCAGCGCCGGGTCGTCACCGGACTGGGTCAACATCAGACGGATCGACTCGCGGCGCAGCGCGCTCAGGTCGTGTGCCAGGTCGGGCCGCAAGACGTGCATCTGGTTGCGCACCTCGCGCAGCTTGGCCGGATCGCCCCACTGCGCGGCGGTCGCCGGCGCATGCTCCCGCAACCACGCGCCCAGCACCGCCTCCGCGCGCGCGATGATGGGCCAGATCGGCCACAAGGTGTCGTCCAGATCGATGGTGATGGCGCGCACGCGGCCCGCGTCCAGTGCGGTGGCAAGGGTGGTGTTCATGACTGCGGGAGAATAGCGCATGCCCTTTCGCCCCGAACCGCCGATTCCCCATGACCAGCCGGCCCGCACGGCCATCGTCTATTGCAATCTCGGCACGCCCGACGAACCCACCGCCCCCGCCCTGCGCCGCTACCTCGCCGAGTTTCTGAGCGACCCGCGCGTGGTGGAAATTCCGAAGCTGGTGTGGTGGCCGATCCTGCACGGCATCATCCTGCGCACGCGGCCGGCCAAGTCCGCGGCGAAATACGCCAGCGTCTGGATGCCCGAGGGCTCGCCGCTCAAGGTGTGGACCGAGAAACAGGCCACGCTGCTGCGCGGCTACCTCGGCGAGCGCGGCCACCAGGTGACGGTGCGCTATGCCATGCGCTACGGCAACCCGTCGATCGCGTCGGTGCTCGACGAACTCAAGGCCGAAGGCGTCACGCGCATGCTGGTGCTGCCGGCCTACCCGCAGTACAGCGGCACCACCACCGCCAGCGTGATCGACGCCGTGATGCAATGGGCCGCGCCGCTGCGCCATGTGCCCGAGCTGCGCTTCGTGAACCGTTACCACGACGACCCGGGCTACATCCAGGCGCTGGCCAAACGCGTCCGCGCGCACTGGATGGCCAATGGCCAGAGCGACCACCTGGTGATGAGTTTCCACGGCATTCCCGAACGCACGGTGCGCCTGGGTGATCCGTATCAAAGGGAATGCGAGACCACGGCACGACTGCTGGCCGAACAACTCGGGCTGTCACAAGACCGCTACACCCTCACCTTCCAGTCGCGCTTTGGCAAAGCGAAATGGCTGGAGCCCTACACCGAGCCCACGCTGGTGGTGCTGGCGCGCAAGGGTTTGAAGAGCGTGGACGTGGTGTGCCCTGGGTTCACCAGCGACTGCCTGGAAACGCTGGAGGAGATCAACATGGAAGCGCGTGAAGCGTTTCTGCACGCGGGTGGGCAAGCGTTTCGGTACATCGCCTGCGTGAACGACTCTCCCGAGTGGATTCGCGCGCTCGCCGATCTGGCGGAGCGGCACTTGCAGGGATGGCCTACGAAGCGAGAAGGCTTGTCGGGCCAACCTTGAGCAGCGCGACTGGCGCAGGTGTTATCAAAATTTTTTGATGATGGCAGCATTTCTTGCTGCAAAGGGGCCCCGGGGCGTTGGGCAGACGGATCCGCTAAGGCTGCGACTCCGACCCGGCGCGCGCATCCTCCCGCAACACCCCGTTGATCTCGGCGCCGAAAATCAAGGTGGTGGCGCTGATGTACAGAAACACCAGCGTGGCGACCACGCCCGCGAAGCTGCCGTACAACAAGGCCAGCTTGCCGGCGGTGCGCAAGGTGTAGGCCAGGCTGGCGGCAGCGCCCACCCAGAGCGCGGCGCCCACAACCGCACCCGGCAACACGGTGTAAAGGCGTTGGCGGATGTCGGGCAGCCAGCCGTACATCAAGGCATACAACGCGACGAGCACGAGGAAGGCCGAACCGTAACGCACGCTGTTGCGCAGCCACAGCGTCTCCTGCCCTGCACCGAGGTTCTCCGCCAGCAGCAGCCACACATACGGCATGACCACCACCGAACTGAAGGCGAGCAGCACGCCCGAACCCACGACGACCGTGAAAAGCGTGACCTTGATGCGGGCCTTCCAGAACGCCAGGCCATGCTCGATGCCGTAGGCACGGTTCAACGCCGAGCGAATGGCCTGCATGCCCGATGACGCGGTCCACAGCGTCACCACCACACCCACAGCCAGCAAAGCCTGGTTGCGCTGCGCCAGCACCTGCTCGATCACCGGTTGCATGACGTCGCGCACCACCTGCGGCGCATAGCCCACCACACGCTCGACCAGCGCCGCCGCATCGCCCGGTTTGCCGAAGTAGCCGGCGGATGCAGACAGCAGAATCAACAGCGGAAACATCGCCAGCACCGACGAGAACGCCAGGCTGCCGGCCTGGTTGGCGCTTTGGTGCCGGATGTAGTTGCGGATGGCCAGCAGGATCACGCGCAAGCCGGGCGTGTGCAGTGCGGCGTGCCGGATGCGATGGGCAAAACGGAGCATGGCGCCTCAAGGGTTCGCTGCGAAAGCGGATGTGCCGCCATCGTAGTCCAGCAGACCGATGACGAGGCGCGAATGCGATGGCGTCCTACAGCGTGTTGCTGGCCGCGCTGCGGGATGGCCTCATCGAGCTGCTGTCAGAGCGCAAGTGAACGGGAGCACGGCCTGCTGGACTCAGGTTCAGTAACGCCCTCTTTCACAGCGTTCCGCACGGATGGGCGTGCCGCGCGGCACGAGCCGATCACGCCCCCGCGAGGAACCGCTGCACCAGATCGAACTGCTCGGGCACGTTCAGCGCAGGTGCATGCCCATACCCGGCGATGGTCACGACCAAGGCACGCGGCCCGCGGTCGCGCATGGCTTCGGCCGTGTCGGCCAGCAGCAGGTCGGAGTCCGCGCCGCGCAGGCACAGCACCGGCACGTCGATGCGGTCGTAGGTGGGCCAGAGGTCGTAGTCGTTCGGGTGGTGGGTGAACTGCTGCACCATGGCCGGGTCGTAATGCGGCGTCACGCGCCCGTCGGGCAGGCGGCGCGTGGAGCTTTCGGTGAGCAGGCGCCATTGCGCGTCGCTCAGGAAGCCATACGGTTTGTAGACGGTGCGGAAGTACTGCTCGAGTTCGCTCACCGTGTTAAACGCCTCGGGCTTTCCCGCGTAGCTGCGGATGCGCTGCACCGCCGGCTCGGCCAATTGGGGACCGATGTCATTGAGCACCAGCCGTTCGATGCGGCCGTGCAGCGGCCCCGCGGCGCACACCATGCCGATCGCGCCGCCCATGGAGGTGCCGACCCAGTGGAAACGCTTGAGTGCGAGCTGGTCCACCAGCGCGGTGGCGATGCACGCGTAAAAGTCCAGGCAGTACTCGGCCTCGGGATTCGGGCTCCACTGTGAAAGGCCGCGCCCAATGGTGTCGGGGCAGACCACGCGCCAGCCCTGCGCGCACAGGTGCGCGGCCAGCGGGTCCATGTCGCGCCCGGTGCGCGCCAGCCCGTGCCAGGCGATCACCACCGGGCCACCCGGCGTCTCGGGCTCCCAGTCCATGAAGTGGATTTCGCGGCCTTCGCAGGTGAGGTAGCGCGAGCGCGGTGTGACGACGACGGCGGCGGTGTTCATGGCTGCCCCCTTCTGCGGGCGTGCGCGGCGCGTTCTCTGAGTTTGCCGACGATGCCGGTCGGGAAGTAGTAGACCGAGAGCACGAACAGCACGCCAAGCCAGAGCAGCCAACGGTCGGGCGTGAGCAGCGCGGGCAGCAGTGGCAGGCCTTCGGTGGCGTTGCCGGCCAGGCGCAGCAGGTCTTGCAGGTAGCTCTGCGCGATCACGAACAACACGCTGCCGATAAACGCGCCGTACAAGGTGCCCATGCCGCCAATGACGACGATGAGCAGGATGTCCAGCATGATCTCGAACGACAGTGAAGTGTCCGGCCCGTTGTAGCGCAGCCAGAGCGCGAGCAGGCAGCCCGCGAGCGTGGCAAACGAGGCCGACAGCACGTTGGACAGCGTGCGGTAGACCACCGTGCGGTAGCCCAAGGCTTCGGCGCGGAAGTCGTTCTCGCGGATCGCCTGCAGCACGCGGCCGAAGGGCGAATTCACGATGCGCAGGATGGTGAGGAAGATCGCGGTGACGGCGAGGAAGATCAGGTAGTAGGTGATCAAGCGGCCGTTCAGGTCCACCTCGCCCAGCGGGGTCACCAGCGGTTCCTCGGTCAACGTGAAGCCGGGCGAGAGCAGCTCGGGCACGCGGAAGGTCAGGCCGTCCTCGCCGCCGGTGAAGTCCGACAGCTGCGACGCCAGCGTGAGAAACGCCGAGGCCACCGCCAGCGTGATCATGGCGAAGAAGATCGCCTTTACCCGCAGCGAGAACAGGCCGATCAGCAGCGAGAGCACCAGCGAGATCACCAGCGCGCCGAGCACGCCGAGCACGATCGCGCCCCACGACGGGGTCTCGGCCGCGTTGAGCGCAATCGCCACGCCGTACGCGCCGATGCCGAAGAACATGGTGTGCGCAAAACTCACGATGCCGGTGTAACCCAGCAGCAGGTCGAAGCTGGCCACCAGCGCCACGAAGATCAGCACCTTGGCCGCCACGTTGAGCGCCTTCACGCCCGGGAACAGGAATGGCGCGAAGGCCAGACCGAGGAACAGCACGATCAGCAGCGCGACGAGCCAGCGGCTGCGCGGGAGGTCGTTGGAGAGGAGTCGGGACAACATGGTTCGGCTCCTTAGCGGTTGGTGACGGGGTACACGCCCTGCGGGCGCCACAAGAGAATGGCGACCATCAACGCGATGTTGGAGAACAGCGCCACCTTGGGCATCAGGAAGCCGGTGTAGTTCGCCATCAGCCCCACCAGCAGCGCGCCGATGAGCGCGCCCAGCGTGGAGCCCAGGCCGCCGATGATGATCACGATGAAGATCAGCACGTTGACCTGCGCGCCCATCTGCGGCAGCACGGTCTGCTGGTACAGGCCCCACATGACACCGCCCAGGCCGGCGAGCGCGCTGCCCACGACGAACACGCCAATGAAGAGCTGGCGGATGCGGTAACCGAGCGACTCGACCATCTCGCGGTCCTGCACGCCGGCACGCACCAACAGGCCGACCTTGGTGCGGTTGAGCGTCCACACCATGGCGGCGAAGACGGCCGCGCCGACCAGTACCGCGAGCAGGCGGTATTTCTCCACCGATGCGTCACCGAAGATGAAGGAGCCGCGCAGGGTTTCGGGCAATGGCAAGGCGATCTGCCCCGGGCCCCAGATGACCTTGATCATCTCTTCGCCGATGATCATGCCGCCCATGGTGATCAGGATCTGCTTGAGGTGCATGCCGTACACCGGGCGGATGATCAGGCGCTCGAACACCCAGCCCAAGGCGCCGGCCACCGCCATCGCCACGAGCATCGCGGGCAGCAGCGCCACGAGGTTGAGCCACAGACTGTCGGTCGTGGTGTAGCTGCCCATGCTCGCGAGCACGGTGGTGGCGACGAAGGCGCCCAGCGCGATGAACACGCCGTGGCCAAAGTTCAGCACGTCCATGAGGCCGAACACCAGCGTGAGGCCCGAGGCAATGATGAAGATGATCATGCCCATGGCCAGGCCCGCCACGGTGAGCGTGATCCAGGTGGACGGGCTGCCCACGGCGGGCAGCGCGAGCAGCGCCAGCACGGGCACGAGGGCCAGTGGCTTCCAGTCGAAGTCGGCATTCAGTTTCATTGGTGTGCTCCGAGGGAGAGGCCGAGCAACTTCGCCTGCAGGTTTTCGTCGGCGGCGAGCTCGGCCATCGAGCCGCTGTGCACCACGCGGCCGTCGTCCATGACGGCCACGCTGTCGCCGAGCTGGCGCGCGAAGTTGAAGTTCTGTTCGACCAGCAGGATGGTGGTCTGCGCCGCCTTGAGTTCGCGGAACGCGGCGATCATGTTCTGGATGATCGCGGGCGCCAGGCCCTTGCTGGGTTCGTCGATCAGCAGCAGCTTGCGCGGTTCGACGATGGCCCGCGAGACGGCGAGCATCTGCTTTTGTCCGCCGCTCAACTTGCCGGCCGGGTGCAGCCAGAACTTCTTCATCGCAGGGAACAGGCCGAAGATCCATTCGAGCCGCGTGGTGTCGACGTCGTCCAGGCTGCGCGCGCCGCGCGCGGCGAGCAGCATGTTTTCCTTCACGCTCAGGTCCGAGAAGATGCCCATGCTTTCAGGCACGTAGGCCACGCCGCTGCGCGCGATGTCGGGTGTGGGTTGCACGGTGATGTCCGCTCCATCGAGCGTCACCGAGCCCTGGCTCGCGTGCCACAGGCCCATGATGGTGCGCAACGTGGTCGTCTTGCCCGCACCATTGCGGCCGAGCAGCATGGTGAGCTGGTTGGCGGGCACGACGAGGTCGACGCCGTGGAGGATGTGGTACGCGCCGATGTGGGTGTGGACACCCTTGAGGGTGAGGAGGTTGTTCATGCCGCCACCTCTTCTTCAGGATTGATACCGAGATAGGCCTGCTGCACCACCGGCGAGGCAATCACCGTCGCAGGGTCGCCATCGGCCACCAGCTCGCCGTTGTGCAGCACGATGATGCGGTCCGACAACTCGCGCACCACGTCCATCTTGTGTTCGACCAGCAGGATGGTCTTGCGCTTGTCTTCCTTGAGCTTGCGGATGAGGTTGAGGATGACCGGCACCTCGTCCACGCTCATGCCGGCGGTGGGCTCGTCGAACATGAACACGTCGGGCTCCAGCGCCATCAGGATGCCCACCTCAAGCTTGCGCTGGTCGCCGTGCGGCAGGCTCGATGCGAGCGCATCGCGCTTGTCCGCCAACGCCACCGTCTCCAGCACCTCGTCGGCGCGTTGCAGCAGGTCGCGCCGATCGCTCCAGATGCGCCACAGGTTCAGGCCCGCACCTGCCTTGGCCTGCACCGCGAGGCGCACGTTTTCCTGCACGGTGAGGTTGGGGAACAGGTTGGTGAGTTGAAACGCACGGCCCAGGCCGGCTTTGGCGCGCGCCGGTGCGCCCAGCGACGAGATGTCGTTGCCGCCCAGCAGCACGCGGCCCGCGCTGGCCTTGATCTGCCCGGAGATCAGGTTGAAGTAGGTCGTCTTGCCCGCACCGTTGGGGCCGACGATGGCCGTGAGCGTGCCCGGCGCGAACGCGCAGGAGACGGCACTCACCGCCACGTGCCCACCGAAGCGGACCGTGAGGTCTTGGGTTTCAAGCATGGGAAATCCAGAGAGCGTGGACAGTGGGCGGCGCAAGTGCGCCGACCTTCCAGAAACACCGCGGAACCGGCTTCGCCGGGCCGCAGTGTTGTCCCCCTTTCAAGAGGGAAGCCGCGTCAGCGGCGCAGGGGGTTAGCGCTTGTTTCGGATTGGAATGTCCAGATCCGAAGGCTTGATCTCACGCACCAGTTCCGGCACGCCCCAGGCAAACGCCGGGTCGGCCTTGATCTTGAAGTGGTACATGCTCTGCATCGCCTGGTGGTCTTCCTTGCGGAAGGTCATCGTGCCCTTGGGCGTCTCGAAGCTCATGCCTTCCATGGTCTTGATGAGCGTGTCGGTTTTCGTGTCGCCATTGGTTTTCTTCAGCGCCGTGACCACCGCCATCGCGGCGGAGAAACCACCGGCCGTGAAGAAGTCCGGCGGCGTCTTGAACTGCTTGTAGTGCTCGGACACCATCGCGTCGTTCACCGGGTTCTTGGGGATGCCGAAGTAGTAGTACAGCGCGCCTTCCATGCCGGGGAACTGCTTGTAGGCCACCATGGCCGGCAGGATGTTGCCGCCCGTGGCGAGCTTGATGCCATAGCGCTTGTCCAGCTCCATCTCGGCGATCTTGCCGAACGGCGTGGGCGCGCCCGACCAGCCCACCGAGATGTACTTGTTGCCCGGCTGGTCCTTGAGCTTGTCGACGATGCGCAGCAGGCCGGCGGTGAAGTCGGTCGTGCCCACGGGCAGGTATTCCTCGTGAACGATCTTGGCCTTCTTGGTGAAGTCCTTCGCGGCCTTCACACCATCGCGGCCGAAGGCGTTGTCGTTGGCCAGCATGGCGATCACGTTGCCCGGCTGGTCCAGTGCCACGGCGTTCGCAGCCGCGTCCTGGCTGCTGTTGCGGCCGGTGCGGAAGATGTACTTGTTCCACTTGTCGCCGGTGATGGAGTCGGCCACGGCGGGCTCGACCAGCAAAATCTTTTTGTATTCCTCGGCCACCGGCAGCATGGCCAGCGCCACGGGTGAAGCGGTCGGGCCGATGGCCAGGTCCACCTTGTCGTCGGCATAGGCGGCGGCCAGCAGGCTCTTGCCCACGTCGGGCTTGCCCTGGTCGTCCTTCTCGATCACGACGATCTTCTTGCCACCCACCATCATGGTGCCGCCCGTGGCGTAGCTCAGGCCCATCATCAAGCCGGCCTGGGTCTGCTTGGCATAGGCCTCGAGCGGTCCGGTCTTGCTGTGGATGTGGGCAATGCGGATCTCGCCCTTGTTGGCCTGCGCGCTGGCCATCGTGGTGCCGAGCGCGGCCGTGCAAGCGAGCGCGATGACCGCCAGGCGGCGGGTGGTGTGTGTCATGTCTTGTCTCCTGGTTGGAAAGGTCACAGCGCCGAGCGCCGTGCTGGTGCATTGCAGGCTTCGTGCCAATCTTCTACGCCGTTGATTTCAAACAGCTTTTTTCAAAAACGGAATACCACCGTCCAGATTTCAGACAGTCTTCAAAAACACCACCGTCTGAAATTCAGACAATCGTCTGAATTTCAGACGCACCACCATCCTGCGCAGCCAGGCGGTCGTACAGGCTCGCGCGCGAAATGCCGAGCAGCTTCGCGGCTGCTGTGCGGTTGCCGCCCGTGCGGGCCAGGGCATCGGAAATCGCGCGCTGCTCCAGCTCGGCGATCTGCTCGGGCAGCGGGCGCAGGTCGCCCGGCACAACTGCGGCGCGCGGCGGGGCGCGCAAGGGCGCGGCGGGCGGCGTCAATGCGGGCAGGCCTGCCTCCTGCAGCACCGCCCCCACCTGCGCGGCGGCGATGTGGTGCGAGTCGCTGCGCAGCGCGAGCTGTTCCAGCACATTGCGCAGCTCGCGGATGTTGCCGCGCCAGGCTTGCGCGGCCAGCAGCGCCTGCGCATCGGCCGTCAGCTCCAGCTGAGCACCGCCACCGCGCGCGGCGATGTCTTCGCACAGTGCTTCGATCAGCAGCGGTATGTCGTCCTGCCGCTCGCGCAGCGGCGGCACGCGGATGGGCAGCACGTTGAGGCGGTAGTAGAGGTCTTCGCGGAACGTGCCGTCGCGCACCATCTGCTGCAGGTCGCGCGAAGTGGCGGCCACCACGCGCACATCGAAACGCACCAGCTTGTTCGAGCCCAGCGGCTCGATCTCGCCTTCCTGCAGCGCGCGCAGCAGCTTGACCTGCACCGACATCGGCATGTCGCCCAATTCATCGAGGAACAGCGTGCCGCCATCGGCCAGCTTGAACTTGCCGTCGCGGCCCTTCTTGTCCGCGCCGGTGTAGGCGCCGGGGGCGACGCCGAAAAACTCGGCCTCCAACAGCGTGTCGGGCACCGCCGCCATGTTCACGCTCACGAAGGGGCGGCCTGCGCGCGGCGAGGCCGCGTGGATCGCGTGCGCCAGCAACTCCTTGCCGGTGCCGGTTTCGCCCAGCAACAGCACCGGGCTGGCCGACTGCGCCGCGCGCCGCGCCTGGCGCTTCACCTCCAGCGCCGCAGCGCTGCTGCCCACGAAACTGGCGAAGGTGTATTTGGTGCGCCGCTGGCTCGCGAGCTCGCGGCGCGCTTCGCTCAAATCCTGCTCCAGCCGCGCGAACTTGCTGATGAGGGGTTGCAGCGTGGTCTCGGGGTGGTCGAACAGCACGATGCCCAGCACGCCGATCACCTCGCCCGCATCGTCGCGCAGCGGAATGCGGCTGACGACGAAGGTGCCGGCGCGGTTGGTGAGCAGGTCGATCAGGATCGGTTTGCCTGTGGCGAGCACCTGGTGCATCTGCGTGTGCTGCACCACGCGCGAGACCGGGTGGCCGACGAAGTCTTCTTCGCGCTCGAAGCCGAGCGCGGGCAGGAAGCGGCGGTACTGGTCGTTGATCCACACCACGCGCGCGTCCCGGTCCACCAGCAACATGCCCTCGCTCGCATTCGCAAACAGCTCGAACATCGACCTCGCGGCCAGTTCGAGAATGCTTTGCGCGTCGCGCGGCAGGCGGTTGTCCCGGGTCATGCCGGGATGGTACCCCCTACCGGTACGGTCTCAAGCCGCTGGGCGCGTGGTGTTGCCCGGCCACAGGCGGATGCCGATCGACAGCAGCGCCGAGGCCACGCACAGCGCCGTCACCCCCGCCCAACCCCAGCGCGCGAACAGGCTGGTGCCCAGGGCCGAGCCCATCGCCATGCCGCTGAACATCACCACGAACAGCATCGCGTTCAGGCGGCCGCGCGCGGCGGGGTCGGCGCCATAGACGATGGTCTGGTGCGAAATCAGCGTGCCCTGGAAACCCAGATCGAAGCCGACCACACAGAGCGCCACCAAGGCCAGTTGTGCTTCGCGCCCGAGCCACGGCAGAAAGGCCATGACCGCGAACGACACCAGCGCGATCACCGCGCCGAGCAAGGCCATGCGGTGCCCGCCATGGCGGTCCGACAGGCGCCCGAACACCGGAGCGCCCAATGCGCCGGCCGCGCCCGCGATACCGAACGCCCCGGCCGCGGCGCTGCCCATGTGGAACGGCGCGCCATGCAGCCAGAGCGCCAGCGTCGACCACACGGCGCTGAAACCCAGGGCCAGCGCCCCTTGCGCCAGGGCTGCGCGGCGCACCGGCGCATGGCGCTGCCACAGGCCGAGCATCGAGCCCATCAAGGCGCGGTAGCTCAGGTGGGTGGTGGGCTGGAAGTTGGGCAGCTTGCGCCACAAGGCCACGCCCAGCACCGCCACCGACGCGGCCGCGAGCACGAACATGGCGCGCCAGCCCAGGTGCTCGGCGACGAAGCCGCTGACCACGCGCGAGAGCAGGATGCCGAGCAACAAGCCGGTCATGACCGAGCCCACCACCCGGCCCCGGTGCGCGTCGGGCGCGAGCGAAGCGGCGGCGGGCACGATGTCCTGCGCGGCCGTGGCGCCCAGGCCGATCACCAGGCTGGCCACGAGCAGCCAGCCCATACCCGGCGCGACGGCAGCGCTCAGCATGGCCGCGACCAGCAGCGCGCACTTGATGAGGATGAGCGTGCGGCGGTCGTGCCGATCACCCAACGGCGCCATCAACAGGATGCCCAGCGCGTAGCCCAGTTGCGAGAGCGTGGGCACCAGGCCCAACGCCTGCGCGCCCGCGCCGGTGTCTTCGCCGAGCACGCCCAGCATGGGTTGGCTGTAGTAGATCGACGCGACGGTCAGGCCCGCGCTCGTGGCCAGCAGCAGCACCAGCGGGGTGGACAGGCCGGTCGCGCTCGCCGGGTTGCCGGTCTGCGGCAGGGTATTCGTTGCTTGAATGAGTGACATGGTGTGCGCTGGCAAAAACGGGGGGTGCCCGATTGTGCTTGCCCTTCAAACACGCCGGTAGAGGCACGGAACGCACTTGAGATATACGATGGCCGCATGAATAAGCCCCAAACACCCACCCTCACAGGCACCGGTGACCGCCTGGAGCTGATGCAGACCTTCGTGCGCATCGTCGAGGCCGGCAGCCTGTCGCAGGCGGCGGCGCAAATGGGCACGACGCAACCCACCGTGAGCCGCCGTCTGCAGGCGCTGGAGCGCTCGCTGGGTCTGCGGCTGCTGCAGCGCTCCACGCGCGCGATGCGGCTCACGGAAGACGGCGAGCGCTGCTACGAGCGCGCCAAGGTCCTGATCGACGGCTGGGATGCACTCCAGGCCGATGCGCGGGGCGCGGGCGAAGTGCCCAAGGGCCGCCTGCGCGTGCAGGTGCCGCACGCCCTGGGTCAGGAACAACTGGTGCGCCCGCTGGCCGGCTTCCTGCAGCGCCATCCGCAGGTGGATGTGGACTGGCTGCTGCGCGACGACGTGCACGACCTGATTGGGGAAGGCATCGACTGTGCGTTGCAGGTGGGCGAGGTGCGCGACCCGTCGGTGGTGGCGATCAAGCTGCTGGAGATTCCGCGCATCGTGGTGGCCGCACCCGCGCTGCTCAAGGGCTCACGCAAGCCTCGGCAAGTCGCGGATCTGGCGCAGTTGCCGTGGCTGGCCTTGAGCACCTACTACCGCAACGAGGTGTCGCTGACCCATGTGCGCACGGGCGAGGTGCAGCGCTTTGCCATACAGCCGCGTCTGTGCACCGACAACCTCTACGCGTTGGGCCACGCGGCGGTGCTCGGCCTGGGCGTTGGCATCGGTTCGGCGTGGATGCTGGAGGACGACCTAGCCGCCGGCCGGCTGGTGCAACTGGTGCCCGAGTGGCAAGCCCCGCACCTCACCTTGCACCTGGTGTACCCACACGCCCGCTACTACCCGGTGCGCCTGCGCCGCTTCATCGAGGCCATGCGCGAGGGCGTGTCGGCGTCACCTTAAGGCGGTGCGCCGCGCCAGCACGCGCGGCAACACCAGCACCATCACCACCACCGCCAGCAGCGTGGCCGACATCGGCCGCTGCAGGAACACCATGAAGCTGCCCTCGCCGATGGACAGCGCGTTGCGCATCTGCGCCTCGGCCATGGGGCCCAGGATCAGACCGACGATCACCGGCGCGGTGGGGAAGTCGTAGCGGCGCATCACCACGCCGAGCAGGCCCAGGCCGTACATCAGGAACAGGTCGAACGCGCTCTGGCGCATGCCGTACACGCCCACCGTCGCGAAGATCAGGATGCCGGCGTAGAGCTGGGGGCGCGGAATCTTGAGCAGCTTCACCCACAGGCCCACCAGCGGCAGGTTGAGCACCAGCAGCATGACGTTGCCGATGTAGAGCGAGGCGATCAGCGCCCACACCAGCGCGGACGAGGTCTGGAACAGCTGCGGGCCGGCGTTGATGCCGTAGTTCTGCAGCGCACTCAGCAGGATGGCGGCCGTCACCGAGGTGGGAATACCCAGCGTGAGCAGCGGCACCAGCGTGCCAGTGACGGCCGCGTTGTTGGCCGCTTCCGGGCCCGCCACGCCTTCGATCGCGCCCACCGTGCCGAACTCGGCCTTGTGCTCGGGCTTGGCGAGCTTGCGCTCGGTGGCGTAGCTCAGGAAGGTCGGGATCTCGGTGCCACCGGCGGGAATGGTGCCGAACGGAAAACCGATCGCGGTGCCGCGCATCCAGGCCGGCCAGGAACGCCGCCACTCGCCGCGCGTCATGTGCACCTTGTTCATCTTGTTCATGCTGGCTTCGCTGCGGCCTTCGTACAGCGCGTTGTAGAGCGCCTCGGCCACGGCAAACAGACCCACGGCCACGAGCACCACCTCGATGCCGTCCATGAACTCGAGCACGCCACCGGTGTAGCGCACCTGTGCGGTGATCTGGTCGATGCCGATGAGGCCGAGCGCGATGCCGAAGAACAACGCCGTGAGACCACGCAAGGTGCTCTGGCCCAGCACCGCGCTCACCGTGGTGAAGGCCAGCAGCATCAGGCAGAAATACTCGGGCGGGCCGAGCTTCACGGCGAACTCGGCCAGGATGGGCGCGAACAGCGTGACGAGGATGGTGGCGATGGTGCCCGCCACGAAGGAGCCGATGGCCGCCGTGGCGAGGGCCGCGCCCGCGCGCCCGCTCTTGGCCATCTTGAAACCTTCGAGCGCGGTCACCATGGTGCCGGTCTCGCCCGGGGTGTTGAGCAGGATCGAGGTGGTCGAGCCGCCGTACATCGCGCCGTAGTAGATGCCGGCGAAGAAGATCATCGACGCCGTGGGTTCGACCTGGCCGGTGATCGGCAGCAGCATCGCCACCGTCACCGCCGGGCCCAGGCCCGGCAGCACGCCGATGGCCGTGCCCAGCGCGCAACCGGCGAAGGCCCACAGCAGGTTGATCGGGGTGCCTGCGGTGGCAAAGCCCGCGAGCAGTTGGTTGAGGGTGTCCATCATGGTGCTTCAGCCTTCGCGTTCAGATCCAGCCACTGGCGGTGATGCCAGGAAGGTTCACGGCCAACACCTTGGTGAAGAGCCAGAACACCGGTGCCGAGATCAGCATGCCGGTCACCACGTCCTTCACCGTCTGGCGCACATCCCCCGCGGGCTTGCCTTCGCTGATGCGCAGGCCGCGCACCGCCAGCACGAAACACATCGCGCAACTGAGGATGAAGCCGATGGTGGTGATGAGCGATGCGTTGAGCAACACGCCGGCCGACACCCAGGCCAGCGCGCGCCAGTCGCCGCGCGCCGCGCCCGAAGGCTCCTCCATCTGCCGGTAGCCGCCGGTGAGCACCTCGCGGATCAGCATCACGCCGCACACCGCCAGCGCCGCGCTCACCACCCAGGGCAGAAAGTCCGGGCCCACGCCGGCGTAGCCCGCGTCGGAGGGAATGGCCGCGGCGCCGAAGGCCAGCACAGCCGCCACGACGAGCGCGCCAATGCCCATGGCCAGCTGGCCAGGGCGGTGGTTGGCGCCAGGCGAAAGATCGTTGTTCATGTTGGTATCCCTTGGCTATTTCCATATCCCGGAGCGCGCCCCGCCACGCACGAGCAACCCAAAACCAGGGGCATCAAGGGTCCGGCTCCGCCGGCCCAAGATGCCGTCCCCCTCCCAGCGCCAAAGGCGCGCCAGAGAGGGGGGAAGCCGCGAAGCGGCGCAGGGGGTGATCCTGTCTAGACCATGCCCGCGCGAACCATGGTCGCGCGCAGCAAGGAAAAGTCCTTGTCCACGAACTCGTCGAAGGCCTTGCCGGTGAGCAGCGCGGGCGTCCAGTTGTTCTTCTCGACGGCCGCCGCCCAGGACTTGCTCTTCGTGGCCTTGACGACCATGTCGGTCAACGCGTCGCGCTGGGCCTGAGTGATGCCGGCCGCACCGTACACGCCACGCCAGTTGCCGATCTCCACGTCGATGCCCTGCTCTTTCAGCGTGGGCACGTCGATGCCCTTGATGCGCTGCGCCGAGGTGACGGCGATCGCGCGCATCTTGCCGCTCTCGATGTACTGCTGGAACTCGCTGTAGCCGCTGCCGCCCACGGTGACGTTGCCGCCCAGGATGGCGGCCGTGGCCTCACCGCCCCCACGGAAAGGCACATAGTTGATCTTGGAAGCCGGCACGCCGACCGCCTGCGCGATCTGCGCCGCGGCGATGTGCTCGGTGGCGCCGCGCGAACCGCCGCCCCACTTGACGCTGCCCGGGTCCTTCTTGAGTTGCTCCACCACGTCCTTCATGGTCTTGAAAGGCGAATTGGCCGGCAGCACGAACACGTTGTACTCGGTGCTCAGGCGCGCGATCGGCGTGACCTGCGTGATGGACACCGGCGGCTTGCCGGTGATGATGCCGCCGAGCATGACCGCGCCCATGACCATCAGCGCGTTCGGGTCGCCCTTGCTGGCGTTGTAGAACTGCGCCAGGCCGATCGCGCCGGCCGCGCCGCCCTTGTTTTCGTAGGTGACCGACGAGGCCACGCCCGCGTCGCGCAGCGCGTCGCCGAGCGCGCGGCCCGTGCCGTCCCAGCCGCCGCCGGGGTTGGCGGGGATCATCATCTTGATGTTGGCGGCTGCCCAGGCCGCGTTGGGCAGGGCACCAGCGGCCGCCAAAGCGGCCAGGGATTTGAGGAAGGTGTCGCGACGCATGGCTTGTCTCCTGGATGTGGGAAGAATCGACCCGCGTATCTTCTGCCGGCTCGCTGTCAGTTAGCTGTCCACTTCCTCGGTGAAAACCCTAGCTGAGGCGCCTGCACACACGGACCGCGTGGCCATAATCGACGGCCATGAAGCTGCTATTGATCGAAGACAACGCCACCATGCAGACCACCTTGCGGCGCAGCTTCGAGCGGCGCGGCATCCAGGTGCTGGGCTGCGAAGACGGCGCCCGCGCATTGGCGATGTGGCAGGCCAGCCTGCCCGACGCGGTGCTGCTCGACCTGAGCCTGCCCGGTGTCGATGGCCTTGAAGTCCTGAGCCAGGCGCGGGCCGCGGGATTGGCCACCCCGGTCATCGTGCTCACCGCGCGCGGCACCGTGGGCGACCGCATCCTCGGCCTGAACACCGGCGCCGACGACTACATGCCCAAGCCCTTCGATCTTGACGAACTCGAGGCGCGCGTGCGTGCCCTGGTGCGGCGCTCGGGCAACCAGGCCGAAGCCGCCCCGGGCGCCAGCCCCGCGTGGTGCGGCATGCGCGTGGAGAAAGACAGCGGCGCGGTGTACTTCAACGGCGAACCGATGGAACTCGCCCCGCGCGAACTTGCGCTGCTGCAGGCCTTGCTCGGCAAGCCCGGGCACGCGATGGCCAAGGAGCGCCTGTTCGAGCTGGTGTTCCCGGGTGAAAGCCAGGTGCAGCCCGAGGCGATCGAGGTGGTGGCCTACCGCCTGCGCAAGAAGATCGCGCACACCGGGGCGCAACTGGTCACCTTGCGCGGCCTGGGCTATCTGCTCAAGGCCCAGGCATGAGACCACGGCGCTACCGCCCGCGCTCGCTGCGCCGCACGCTGCTGCTGGGCATCCTGCTGCCGGTGTTCGCCTTCATCGTCGTCAACACCGTGGTGCTGTACCGGCAGGCGCTCGCCGCCGCCGACACCGCGTACGACCGCACCCTGCTGGCCACCGCCAAATCGCTCGGCGAGCAACTGAGCGTGACCGGTTCGGGCGACAACGTGCGCATCGAATCCACCCTGCTCTACTCCGCGCTCGAAGCCTTCGAGGCCGACAACCGCAGCCGCATCTTCTACCGCGTCAACGGCCTCAAGGGCGAAATGGTCTCGGGCTTCGAAGACATGCCGGCCTGGCGCACCGAGATTCCGCAGAAGAACCTGTACGCGGCACTGGTCAACTTCTACGACGACGAGTACCGCGGCGTGCCAGTGCGCATGGCCGTGCTGCTGCAACCGGTCTCGGGCGTCTACGAACAAGGCATGGCGACCATTCAGGTGGCCGAGACGCTGGAACTGCGCGAGACCCTGGCGCGGCAGATCCTGCTGGACACCTTGTGGCGGCAGGCCGCGCTGGTGATCGTGGTCGCGCTGGTGGTGGTGTTCGTGGTGCAGCGCGCCACGCGCCCGGTGCGCGCGCTCAGCCACGCGCTGGGCCTGCGCAGCGAAAACGACCTGTCCCCACTGCCCACCGAAGGCGCACCGCGCGAGCTGCTGCCGCTGCTCGACGCCACCAACCAGCACATGCAGCGCCTGTCGCACCTGCTGGAACACCAGAAACGCTTTGTGCGCGACACCTCGCACCAGTTGCGCACGCCGCTGGCGGTGCTCAAGACGCAGGTGCAATCGGCGCAGCGCGGCGACGTGCCACCGGCGCTGGCGCTGGAAGAGATCGGCCACACCGTGGAGCGCGCCACCGAACTGGCCAACCAGATGCTCGCGCTGGCCAAGGTCGAGCAGCTGCGCCAGGAACAGGGCGCGTCGGTGATCGACTGGGCGGACGTGGTGCGCGGGGTCGCGCTCGACCTCTCGGCGTTGATCGCCGATCGCTCGCTCGACTTCTCGATCGACACACACCCCGCGCCCGTGCAGGCGCACGAATGGGCGCTGCGCGAACTCAGCCGCAACCTGTTGCACAACGCGATCAAGAACACCCCGCCCGGTTCGGCGCTGTCGGTCGCGCTCGTGGTCGACGCGAACAGCGCCGCGCTCACCATCCGCGACGAAGGCCCCGGCATTTCGCCCGCGCTGCGCGAACGCCTGTTCCAGCCCTTTGCCACCGAACCCGCACCCGGCATCTCCGGTTCCGGCCTGGGCCTGGCGATCTGCCGCGAAATCGTGCAGTCCCTGCACGGCGGCATCGAGTTGAACAACCGCACCCGACAAGGCACAGTGGTCGGTCTGGACGCCACCGTGCGCCTGCCACTGGCCGCAGCAACCACCCCATGAAACCCCAACCCGACCGCAACGACAGCAAGGTCCGCCTCGACAAATGGCTCTGGGCGGCGCGCTTCTACAAAACCCGCGGCCTCAGCACCGAGGCCATCGACAAGGGCCATGTGCGCCTCAACGGCCTGCCGGTGAAGCCTTCGCGGGAGGTCAAGGTGGGCGACACGCTCGAATTGCGCATGCACCAGGACACGCCGCGCACGATCGTCGTGCGCGGCTTGAGCGGCGTGCGAGGCCCCGCGCCCGTGGCCGTGTTGCTCTACGAGGAAACCGAGGCATCGAAAAAGCAGCGCGCCGAGGCCGCCGAACAACGCCGCCTGGCCCCCGAGCCCGCCCACAGCCAGCCCATGGGGCGCCCCACCAAGCGCGACCGCCGCCAGATCGAAGACCTGCGCGATGCACCACCGCGCGGCGAGTGGAACGAGCGCTGGAGCGCGTCGCTCGACGACCCCGACTGAACAACGGCCGGTCCGCTCCGAGGCGACATGCCATCCATCGAATTCCCTCTTGACACAAAATTTAGATCGATCTAAATTTGCGTCAATTTCTAAAGGTGATCGATGAAACTTTGCACTTTCCAGCATGCTTCCACGGCCCGGATCGGGATCGTCGATCCCCTGCAACAGACCGTGCTGGACCTGCAATCCACCCACGAACGCCTTCACGCACACGCTTCGCCCCTCTTGCGGTCCATGCAGGACCTGATTGCCGCCGGTGAACCAGGCCTGGACCTCGCCCGCGAACTGCAAACCCAGGCTACGGGCCAAGGCCTGCCGACGTTGCCGCTGGACAGCATCCAGCTGCGGGCTCCACTGCCCGAGCCGCGCCAGATCCGCTGCTTTTCCGTCTATGAGAAACACATGCTGCAGTCGCGCACCCGGGTGGCGGAAATGCGGCGCAAGGCGGCCGGCAACACCGAAGCCGCGCCGCCCGTGTTGCAACTGGACCCGCTGTACTACCAGCAACCGGCGTTCTATTTCACCAACCGCTTCAACGTCGTCGGGCCGGACGCCGAGATCGAATGCCCCGCCTACTCCGGCCTGCTGGACTACGAGCTGGAAGTCGGCATGGTGGTTGGCCGCGGCGGCCGCAACCTGGACGCGCGCCACGCCCGCGCGCACATCTTCGGCTACACCGTCTTCAACGACTACTCCGCACGCGAACAGGTGCTGCGCGACATGGAATTGAAGCTGGGGCCGAGCAAGGGCAAGAGCTTCGACACCGCCAACGCCATGGGGCCCTGGATCGTCACCACCGACGAGATCGCCGATGTGCAGTCGCTGCAGGCGCAGGTGCGGGTCAACGGTGAACTGCGGGCCACGGCCACCACCGCGGACATGCTGTTCAGCTTCGAGGAACTGCTGGCCTATGCCAGCCGCGACGAGACGCTGCGCCCCGGCGAGTTCTTCGCCTCGGGCACGCTGGGCGATGGCAGCGGCATGGAAATCGATCGCTGGATCCAGCCGGGCGACGTCGTCGAATGCGAGGTCGGTTCGCTGGGCATTTTGCGCAACCGCATCGCGGGGAACACCGCGCACCGCGACAACGGGAGAGAATCGCCGGAACAAACGCCGGCCGGACTTTTTTTGACTTGAATTTAGATCGATCCATATTCAAACACCTAGGAGACAAGCATGAACATCTTGAGAAAGCTCGGCCTCTTTGCGCTGCTGTGGACCCTGGCGCAGTGGGCGCTGGCCCAGGCGGCGTACCCCCACCAACCCATCACCCTGGTGGTGCCCTACCCCGCCGGCGGCGCGGCCGATGCCATGGGCCGGATCATCGGCCGCAGCATGGGCACGTCACTCGGCCAGACGGTGGTGATCGACAACCGGCCCGGCGCGGGCGGCAACATCGGCACAGCCTACGCGGCCAAGTCGAACGCCGATGGGCACACCTTGCTGCTCGCCCAGCTGAGCCCGATCGTGATCAACCCGCACACGTACACCAAGCTCACGATCGACCCGATGAAGGACCTGACGCCGGTGGGCGTCATCTCGCAGAACCCCATGGTGCTGGTGGTGCGCCCGAGCCTGCCGGTGAAGACCATCGCCGAACTGGTCGCCTACTCCAAGGCCAACCCCGGCAAGCTCAACTACGCATCGTCTGGCAGCGGCAGCATCAACCACGTGGCGATGGAGCTCATGAAAACCAGCCTGGGGCTGGACATGGCACACATCCCGTACAAGGGCGGCGCGCCGGCCTTGCAAGACCTGCTGGGCGGGCGGGTGGACGTGATGATCGACGCCGTCGTGCAACTGATGCCCATGATCAAGAACGGCCAGCTGCGCGCACTGGCCACCACCGGACCGCAACGCGTCGAGAACGCGCCCGACATTCCGACCGCCGTCGAATCGGGCGTTCCGAACTACGTGCTGTACGGCTGGATGGGCGTGTTCGCCCCCGCCGGCACGCCACCCGCCGTGGTCAAGCAATTGAAGTCGGCGCTCGACACGGCCATCACCAGCGACGCCTTCAAGACCTTCGTGCTCGGCAGCGGCGCACAGCTCATCAAGGTACAGAGCACCGAAACCTTCGCCCAGTTGATCACCGACGACTACGCCCGCTGGGGCAAGGTCGTCAAGGCCGCCGACATCAAGGCCGACTGATCGTCCCGTCCTCTTTTTATGAACCACGTTACCAAGGCAAAGAACATCCCATGAAGTACATGCACACCCTCATCAAAGTCAAAGATCTCGATCGTTCCCTGGCCTTCTACCAGGACGTGATGGGCATGGTCGAAGTGCGGCGCATGGAGCGCGAGCCACTGGGCGGGTTCACGCTGGTCTTTCTCGCCGCCGATGGTGATGTCGAGTCCGCGAACTCCGCCACCTTCGCCCCCACCGTGGAGCTGCTGTACTTCAAGGACGAGAAGCTGCGCGAACAACACGCGTCCACCGCGGGGCACCTCGCCTACCGCGTCGACAACATCTACGACGCCTGCCATGACCTGATCGACAAAGGCGTGCCGCTGATCCGCCCGCCGCGCGACGGCATGACGGCCTTGTTCGGCACGCCCGATGCGATGAAAGTCGAATTCGTCAGCATGGAACGGCAGACGCCTTGCGAGCCCTGGTTGTCCATGAAGGACACGGACTTCTGGTTCTGAGCGGCGCCCCATGCACACCATGACCACCTGCGTCCACGCCAGGGGCGCGGACATTCCCGCTCTGGGTTTCGGCACCTCACCCATGACGGGGCAACTTTGCCGCGACCTCGTCTCGCACGCCCTGTCGGTCGGCTACCGGCATTTCGACACCTCATCGCGCTCGGGCAACGAGCCCGACGTGGGCCACGCGATCCTGCACAGCAAAGTCCCCCGCAAGGACGTGTTCGTCACCACCAAGGTGTGGCGGGAAGAGCTGCGCGACGGCGCCCTGCAGCGCTCCGCACAAGCCAGCCTGGAGCGCCTGGGGCTGGACTGCATCGACCTGCTGCTGGTGCATTGGCCGAACGACGACATCCCGCTGGCAGAGACCATGCGCGCCCTCGCCTCGGCGCGCGCCCAGGGCCTGGCGCGCCATGTGGGCGTGGCCAACTTCCCGGCCGCGATGTTCCTGCGTGCCTCAGAACTGTGCAGCGCACCCATCGTCGCCAACCAGTGCGAGTACCACCCGCTGCTCGATCAGGACGCGGTGCTGGCGGCGGTGCGCAGCACCGGGGCCGCCTTCATCTCGTTCTCGCCTCTGGGGCGTGGCGGCAACATCCGGTCCGACGCTTTGACGGCCATCGCCAAGCGCCACGGCAAGACGGAAAGCCAGGTGCTGCTGCGCTGGAACATCCAGCAAGCACAGGTCTGCGCCATCCCGCGTTCGACCAACCCCGCGCGCATCGCGGAGAACTTCGCGGTGTTCGACTTCGCGCTCAGCGACGACGAGATGGCCCGTGTGTCGGCGCTGCGCAGAAGCGATGGCAGGCAGGTGAACCCGCCCTTCTCGCCGCAGTGGGACGCGGCACCCTCCGCGATGCCACTGGCTCAGGTCTGAGGGCGGCGCTGCCCTGACCCGCAACTCTCGCGCACCACCAGCGTCGGGGTCACCTCGATGCGGGTGGGCAGGCGCACCGGGTCGTTCATGCGGCTGATCATCAGCTCCGCCGCCCACTGGCCCACCTGCTCCAGTTGCGAGCCCACGGTGGTCAGGGTCGGCTCCCACAACGCGGCTTCGGGCACGTCGTCAAAGCCCACCACGCCGAAATCCCGCCCGGCCTCCAGGTTGAGCGAGCGCAGTCCCATGATGACCCCGAACGCCACGGCGTCGTTGTGGCAGACGGCGGCGGTCGGTGGGTTCTTCATGCGCAGCTGCGCCGCGACAAGCCGCTTGCCCTCGCTCTGCAGCGAATGGCCTTGGCGCGCTGGCGCGATGAGGCGGTCATCGCGTTTGATGCCCGCCGCCTCCAAGGCTGAGAGGTAGCCCTCCAGGCGTTCGCGGCCCATCGACGAGCGCTCATGCCCACCGAGCATGGCGATGCGCTTGTGGCCGAGCGAAATCAGGTGCTGGGTCGCCAGCGCCATGCCGCGTTTGTTGTCGCTGCCCACATAGTCCGCTTCCACGCCCTTGACGTGGCGCGACACGCAGATGCACGGGATCTTCCACGACAGGATCTGGTTCATGTCCTCCGCCGAGGTCGCGTCCGCGGGGCAGATCATGATGCCGTCGATGTTGTACTGCCGCACCGTCTCCAGGAAGCGGCGCTGCTTGTCGACCGACTCGTCCGAATTGCCCAGCAAGGTCGTGAAGCCGTGGCGGCTCAGCATTGATTCGATACTGCGCACCAGCATCGAAAACCGCGTGTTGGCCAGGTCGTTGACGATGACCGCGACCGTGTTCGAGCGGCGGCTGCGCATGTTGGCGGCACTGCGGTTGTACACATAGCCCATCTCCTTGAACGCGGCCAGCACCCGCTCGCGCGTGGCCTTCGCCACCACCGGGCTCTCGCGCAGCACGAGCGACACCGTCGCTCTGGACACGCCCACCGCCTTGGCCACATCCAGCAGCGTGACGGGTGAATTGGATTTGTTGGACGGCATGGGGATGAAGCAAAGAATTCAGCCGCGCATCGCGCGCGGCACCACGGCCGAATGTAGCGCACGCGCCGTCAACGACGTGTCGGTTTCAACCCTTGCGCAAACCCAGCCACATCACCGTGGCCACCACCACCAGGCCACCGGCCACCTGCACCGGCGCGATGGACTGGCCCAGGATGGCCCAGGCCAACACCAGTGCAAAGATCGGTTCGACGTTCATGATCGCGGAGTTGCCCACCACGCCGAGCTTGGGCAGCACGGTGAACATGATGGTGAAGGCCGTCCCGTAGAGGAAGGTAAGACCGGCCAGGCCCCACCAGCCGATGGGCGCGCTGGGCAGCACCAGGCCGCCCTGCGCGCTGGCGGCGACCAGCGCCATCACGGCGACGATGCCCATCGTGGTCGCGGTGCGCAGCCGGCCATCGAGGCCCTCGGTTTCGTGCTGCGTGAGCACCAGCGCCAGGCCGAAGGTGGCCGCGGCCCCCAGCGCGAACGCCACACCCACGCCGATCCGCGCCCAATGGCCGGAAGCACCCAGCCCCGAGGCAGCGCCGAACACGTCGAGCGCCAGCGCCAGGCCCACGAGCATCACCGGCATGGCGCGCAACACACGCGGCTGCGGCCGCTGGCCGTACACGAGGCGCGCCCACAGCGCGGTCCACAGCGGGTAGGTGTTGAAGGCCAGCAGCGCGAGCGCCACGGGCAGGCGCGCCACCGATGCATACAGGCACAGGCTCTGCACGCCCACCAGCAAGCCGATGCCCGGCAGGGCCTTGCGATGCCGTGCCTGCAAGCGCATCGGCACGCGGTAGGCCAGCAAGATAAGCGCGACCACCAGCGCCGTGACACCGCTGCGAAAGGCCACCGCGGTGGCCACGCTCACGCCGTCGTCGAACGCCAGGCGCGCGGCCACGTGGTTGGCGCCCATCATGAAGGCGATGAGCAGCAAGGTGGCGAAGGCGGCGCGGCTGATGCCGGCGGTGGTTGCGTGCGCCATGTCTTAGCGCAACTGCTGACCGAAGAGGTAGGTCATGTTGACCCGACGCGTTTCGTAGCGGTCCACGAAGCGGATGGTGTCGGTCTCATGGAACAGCGCCGAATTGAACAGCACGGCGCGGTTGCAGCGGTACGGCACGGTCACGCACTTCGCGTCGTGGCGCTGGAGGAAATCATAGATCAGCGCGCTGTCGGCGTTGTACTGCTCGAAGGTCCAGTCGGCCGGCGCGGGCACGTCGTACAGCTTGAGGCCGCCGCTCTCGGGGTCCAGGTTGTGCTCGCTCGGCGCAATCCAGAAGTTGAGGTTCACCTTGGCGAAATCGGCGTGCACGTTGATGCCACTGGTGACCGCCGGCTCGTACTTGAAGCCCCAGAGCTGCGTGAGCAGGTAGTCCTTGAACACACGCGGCATGCGTTGCTTGAGCTCGCGCGCGAGTTGCAGGTGCAGCGGGCTGTTGAAGCCGCGGTTGGCGAACGCGCCCAGGTAGCTGTTGGCGTACTCGCCGTGCCACACCCGCGAGGCGTGCGCGAAGGTCTGGAACGCCTGCAGCGCGGGCTCGGCCAGGAAGTGGTCGATGGTGAGGATCTCGGGCGTTCCAGCCAGGTAAGCGTCTTCCAGCGCGCGCCAGTCGTTGTCGGGGTTGAGCACGTCGGGCAAAGACGCGGGCATGGTGTGGATCCAGGGCGTGCCCAGGAATTCCTGCATGCGCGCCAGTTCGGCGCCCGAGGCGCGCAGCATGCCCGCTTGCTCGGGGTTCTGCAACAACGCCGCGCCGGTCTCCAGGAAAGCCTGCAGTCCGGGCACGTCATGGCCATGCTGCTGCAACCAGGCCGCCTGCTGCACGTCGTGCTTGAGTCGGGACGTGCTCAGCAACAGCCCCGTTCGCCGCAGCGTGGGCGCCTTGTAAGTGGCCTGCAGGTACACCGCCAGGCTCTTGCGCCCGGCTTCGATCACACGCGGCGCGTCCGCCTGCGTGTCGCTCAGCACCGTGGCCGCCAGGCCGGTGTGCGCCGGCACCAGCGCAGGCTCGAGTGCCAACGCTTTCTCGAAACTGGCCACGGCCTCGGCCGTGCGATCCAGCAACTTGAGCGCACTGCCCCGTTCCACCCATGCCTGGGCATGCCGGGGGTGGGCGCGTGTGGCGCGCTCGGTGTAGGCAAAGGCTTCTTCGTAGCGCCCGAGTTCGTTCAGCACATTGGCGAGGTTGCTCAGCACCACCGGGTTGTCCTGCCCGACCGCCAGCGCCTGCTCATAGCTGCTCAGGGCTTCTTCGTGACGGCCCAGCAACTGCAGCACATTGCCTCGGTTGCCCAGCAGCGCGGTATGGCGGGGATTGGTCTGCAAGGCACGATCGAACACCGCCAGCGCTTGCGGCCATTGCTGCAGGTTCTTGTGCAACAGACCGAGATTGACCGCAATGTCCGCATCGTCCGGCTTCAAGGCTTGCGCCTCGGTGTAGGCCTGCAAGGCCTCCGCATCGCGCCCAAGCTGCCGCAACGTGTACGCGAAGTTGTTCTGCGCGTCGGCGTTCCTCGGGTCGACTTGCACCGCGCGCGCGAAGTGGTCCGCGGCATGGTCGATGCGACCGACCTGGGACTCCAGCATGCCGAGGTGGTAGAGCACCACGAAGTCGTTGGGAAACTGCTTGAGAACGTCTTCGTACAACGTGCGGGCGTTGTCGAACTGGCCGTGCGAATGGAAATGCACGGCCAGTTGCATTTGCTGGGTGGGGGCGAGGCTGCCGGCGTTCATGGTTTTCCCTGATTCTGTATCGCAGCGGATTCTCCGCGATTGCAGAAGCCCATTCGAACAACGGGCCCAAGGGATAGGCTTTCCGCGAGCGGTGCGGACCGCGGGCAAGAAAAAAGGTTCATCGGAGATTTCCGGGGACTGAAGATCGTCGCCCTCCTATGCTGAAGTCTGCAATGACAGGCCGTTGGGAGGTGGCATGCTGGATCGCAAGACACTGCAGGC
>NZ_SCML01000053.1 GCF_005503365.1 Hydrogenophaga sp. 2FB | reverse complement strand
AGGGGTGGGGGTGGGAACCTTCAGTGCCCGAACGTGGCCCGCTCGTGGTCTTTCAGGATTCGCTCCAGGGCTGCGCTGTTGGTCATGCGGACACCTTCCCGGCGCTCGTATTCCCGCTGCATCGCCTTGAGGTGGTCGAAGGCATTCACGCTCAAGGCGTAGCTGCGGATCACTGGCGGGGCGGCATACGCGGGGCTTGCGAGGTTGCTCATGCGGCCTCTTCTTTTTTGGCGCGGCGCAAGGTACGTTGGAGGCCGGCGATTCCGGCGGACCCGCCCAGCTCATTGAGAGCATCCTGGAAGGTGAGCCCGATGCAGCCACATTGCTGATCAAATTCGCAATGGAATCGCTTGAGCAGTGCGAAGGCGTCCGGGTGCAGGTACATCCTCAGCATAATTTCAAGTGCATCTGATGCCTTGTGATCGAGATCAATGACTTGACGACTCGCGTGCTGCCACAGCTCTTTGTACAAGTTGTCTTCGGCGTGGTTGGAGGATTTGGTTTTTTGGAACATGGTTTTCACCTTTGAGTGAGATGCAGAAAAAAGAAAACCCCGCCTGCGTCCGGTGTGGACAACAAAGCGGGGCCTGATGGGTGCGGTGCGGGAATGTGCGGGTCTAGGTCATGTCAGTCCTTGGATCGGATGTCGTGCTGAAAAATTGGCGCTGAATCGGCCAGTGGGAGGTGAAAAATCCGCTGTGAAGCGCGGCGGAAATCGCCTGTTTAGGGTGCTTTTTTGGGCCGAAAATCAGAAGGTGAAAATCGGACGCGGAGACTCCCCAGAATCACTTTGGACCAGGCTGCTCTTCCTAATGTGGCCGGAAATCGTAGAACGCCCGTAAACCGCTTTTTGCGGGGTTTTGTTGCCACCCTATGTGCTCGTGCTCGAAACGCCGCATAGGTCGTTTAAAGCGCCCGCCAAAAATGGGCTCTTGAGAGGGGATTCGATGCGTCATTCGCACGCGGTCGCGATCCACCTGGCGCCAAAAGTTGTCACAACGAAGGCAGGCCTACTTGCCGATTTGGGCAACGACGCTGTGCGAAGACTGCCGCCGTAGCGACAGGGAACCCTGTGCCGTTACAGCGTCGCAGCGCCGATTTTCGTGGGTCGCGCCTGGCTATCCGTCGCGGCTGTAGCGCTTCACTGTCGCCGTAGACAGTTTCCAGTGGTCGGCGGTGGCTTGGATGGTTGCGTCGTTCTTCCTACGCCACTCAGCCACCTCCTGCGGTGTCACCTGAACGCCCCCCGCCACACGCCCCACAGGTCGACCCAAGCTGGCCTTGCCGTTCTGCGTGCGCTTGCCCTGAGCGAGAAGATGCCGAGCAGTCTCGCGCCCTGCCTCGGTTCGCTGGGCGATGCGTGCACGTTCCATCTGGGCGACACCGGAGAGGATGGTCACCAGCAGCGACCCAACTTCACCCGCGATCACGCCCATGCCCATCACGTCCACCACCACGCCCTTAGAAACCAGGGCCGCGAAGGTGCGTTGTACGTCGATGGCATTGCGCCCCAAGCGGTCCAGCGCGGTGACCCTGAGGATGTCCCCCTTACGACAGTAACGGGCGCACGCGGCGAACCCAGGGCGGTCCAGGGCGTCCACCGCCCCGCTCACCCCCTCATCCATGAACACGGTGTCCTGAGGGGTGTCATCGGTGATTCCCAAGGCGGTGCGCTGGGAGGCGATGGTCTGGTCCTTGGTGCTGACGCGGAGGTAGTAAACGGTGTTCATGGATTCCTTGATGGATCATTTGTCCTGATGTATTTTGATCCAGATCAAAACTGCCGTCAACAGGACATGTGATCCACCCAAGCGGTGCGCGGCGACTATGGCTCAAAACTTACAACTTATGAGCCTTCAAGAAAAAGTCTTGGCGAACTCAGGGCTATAGCCGACTTCCTTGGACACCGCGTTGAAAAGATTCACGGCTGGAGGGCGAGTGGCGAACCCGAGGGGGCACGGGGGGGATTCGCCGCGAGATCTTGGTCGATGACCGTCCCAAATTTTTGCGGCAAAACATGTTCGGGGCGTTCGATGTCAATATTGATGACGCGGCAATGGCAACGTCATCTGTTCGTCGCCATCGAATTCCGGAAATGGGCTGAGGCCGAGTTCGCTATCAGAGGAGCCATTTCCTCGGCGCTTTACAGCCTTGGTGTAGTGCTTGTGAATCTTCTCGACCACATACGCGTAGGGCTCTAGATCACCAGTTTCATTTTCGCGCCAGTGAACCACCAGATCACAAACCAGCGTAGTTCCGTTTTGGAAGGTCACTCGCTTGTTGGTTACTCGGTCAAGAAATGCTTGGTCGGCGATCTCAAAGCTGATGCCGTGCTTCTCAAAGACGCCGCGCCATTTCAATGCCTTCCGTGTAAGCACAGGGGCTACCACTTCGACTTCAACCTTCAGGAACCGTTGGGGGGCGAGATCGTAGTTGCCGAGAACGTATGCACCGAAATCAGCGCGATGAACGACCTGCTCCCTCTTCGCAGAGGGACGGTGCTCAGGCGCGAAGCCCACTGCATTTACGCGTTGGTCTCGCATCAAAGCTTGATAGAAGTTCGAGCGATACCGAACCACCCGTCTTTTGTCCTCAAGCGAAGGTAAAACGTCCTCGACGCTTGGCGGCGGTTCAAGGTTGAGGGGCTTCGTCGCGTTGGTGGCGGGCGCTTTCTCGGCATCGGCGGCGGCCTCCGCCTCCAGCCTTTTAAGTTCGAGACGCATCTTCTTGAGCGTCAATTCATTTTGTTCGCGATGCTGATTTGTGAGTGGTCTGTCGTAGATAACCCATTTTCCAGCCGTGAAAACGCCTGCGACAACCGCCATGACCACCGTCAACGCCGCGGCATGTTTGCCAACAGTGGTCAGCCAGACCTCAACACCACCCTCGGGATGTGCCCGCGCTTCAATGCGAAACTCGACCTCAAGCTGCTTCCCGACCTCCCGAAGAAGACTGAGAACGTAACCCTCGCACGCATGGAGCACGAGCGCATCCATTTGATGAGATCCATCATCGAGATGAAAATGGACAAGAAGCTGCCCCTCCTGCGAGAACTCGCCAGTCAAAGTCTCGTCCACAGCCGCTCCTTGTTATGCACCGCGAGGTGCGAGCTTTAATTTGTAACGTGGGAAGTATCACTATCGGCGGGGTGACCGGATTCGATCCACTTCGCTACCTCAAGTTGAAAGTTTTCCACATATGTCCGCACCCTTCCTTCATCAAGGGGAACGGCGAACGCTGTCGTGGTTTTGTTGCTCGCAAAATGAACGCCGACCACTTCGCCGGTATTCGGCAAGAACACAGGTGAGCCACTTAAACCACCTGTGGTCCGTATGTCGAGCAGCAGACGTGTGGCTTGACCGCATCCGTGCATGGGAGCAATTGCGGATAAGTATCCTTGCTGGAGGATGGGTCCGAAGCGATACAAATCCTCTTGAAACACCGCGCCGTGATTGGATTGCTGCAGCTTTACGCCATCTGCGTATCCGAGCAACGCAAGCTCGCAGCCCGGATGCAACGTGGCAGGGCTCCTAAACGAGACAGCACGATGTCCCAGGGTTGGCAGTCCCGCCATGTGAACTAGGCCTATATCTTCATCCTGATACGAGCAGACGCCAACAGCACCAATGCGGCAAAAATGGAGTGACCAGCCATCCGCTTTTGGTGTGACGAACTGAGCATAAAAGTCTTCACGGGTATAGCCATTCGTATCGGCGTACGCTCGCATCGCCTCAAGGACATGTCGATTGGTCAATACCAAACAATCGCTCACCGCGAAGCCGGTGCCGATAATTTCAAAATGGGCGGCTGTGGGCTCTTTTTCATGCTGGAATTGATCCACAAGGCGAACACCGAGCGCGCAAACAGAATGATGAAGTGCCGAGACCACTCCTTGACTGATCATGATTTCGTGCATTGGTTGAAGAAGGACAACATAGGTTTGTACCAGCGTGTCAGCGCCGCGTGGTCTTGGCCGTCTGGGGGTTGCTCGACTTCACTTCCTGGACAAACATTTCCATGGCTTTGGGAAGCTCTGAGAAGGACTTTGCTTGTGGCTGCATCCAGCTGTCCACACGCCACGGGCGTTCTCGCCCTGTTAACTCCCTCTTTTGAGTTCCAATTTCGCCGGTTTCCCAATCGAAGACTTCTTCAATGCTGCGGTCAACGAACTCCAACGAGACGCTGGGTGTCTTCTTGGGGGCCCCATTCTTGAGGTACGTGCCCACAGCGAGCATGTTCTCTCCCTCGATGATGTTCCAGCCCGCCGCTCGGAAGTCGGGGCCGAAAAGTGCGGCGTAGTCCATCAAGGTTCCGAGCACGGGAACCGCGGGAGTTGTAATAGGGATCGCGCTTGCGTTGCTTGCAGTCAGCGTCTCGCCAATGGTTACCGAGGCGATCTTCTGGAGCTTGAAAGACTTGGCTACCCGAGTTTTTGGCTCCCTGGCCGAGAGCACTCCCCCCTGAATAGACAAGGGAAGGACGGGCCTTGGGTGCCCCGGCTTGCTCCCACCGTTGTAGACGATGGTAACCAACTCCCCGCTTTCGGCAGCACGCTGCAACAACTCACGTACTCCATCCATATCGCCTCCTATGAAGGTTTTCAACGCACATCAATAGCAACGAGTGCCACCGAAGCCGTCCGGAGAGCAGCGTGACATACCACTTGGCCCTGAAATCCTAGATCCACCAAATCCGTCCGGGGTCACCGTGGTCATGCCGTTCGGCCCGGAAATTCTCGATCCACCAAAGCCATCAGGAGTGACCGTCGAAATCCCGTTTGGCCCTGAGATTCGAGACCCACCAAAGCCATCGGGCGAGACCGTCGAATTCCCGTTCGGTCCGGAAATGCGAGATCCGCCAAAGCCATCTGGCGTGATTGTTGTCATTCCGGAAGGTGCCGAGCAACGGTACCCACCAAAGCCGTCAGGAGAGCAATTCGTTTGCGGATAGCTCAGCAACGGTGCACAGCAAGCCAAAGTGAGGAATATCGATCTGATCATGCGGGGCCTCCGAGTTGTATCTGCTGAGTATGCCGACCAAGAATTGCGCCGTCTGTGAAATGCATCACCACCGCGCAAGGCTCCATCTGAGTGCGGCTCGAACAGCGTTCGGTGCCGGCAGGCCAACGCATACCAATGACGGCAATGGTCAGCTACGATGCCATCATTGCGCTCCATCAAATGCCTGCCGTCTCACACTTCATCCTCGTTGCCAACAAGCAGGGGACTCCCCCACAAGACAAGGAATAGACACAGCGCGGGGCTCCCGGGGGCAGTCCTTGCAAAATCAAATAGAGAGTGGTGAGGACAGGTTCAGTTTGCAGTCGTGATTGCAGACACCCAGTCGCTGGTAAAGCGTCGAACTATCTTGATGTCCTGCGGGGTCTTCATGATCCTATTGACCGAGAGCATCACTATCTTTCCCCTGACCAAGATCATCGCGCCAGAAGTAAGGATGTTCGTGCCAGCGGAAGAACCGTTTGAAGTTGGTGCAACGTTCATCAGCGTGGTGTAGATGAGAGCCCGAGCATCATTCCTGTCCACAGACAATGGAACAATTTCGCCGACAGTCAAGTTGATCTGCTCATTTTGCAGATCACCAAACTCCTTCGCCGCCCTTGCTATTTCTGCGGACAGTCTTGGCCCCAGCTTCGCGGAGAGATCGCGCTGCATTCCAACTACGCCCGCACGCAGCTTGTCAAACTGTGCCTGCGTGGCAACCAAATTCTCCGCCCGGGAGGGCGTCTGCAAATACATGTACGGGCTAAGCTGCACCTCTCCGCCTCCCTTGAATGCCTTCAAGTCGGCTTCCGAAGCGTAGTGACCGACCAAGCGGGTTGAGGCAGTGCTGAATGTGCGCGCCCGCTCCCACACTTCAGGTGCTCTCCTAGAGGTTTCCGAAAAGCCTGCCGGTGTCGGGACGATTATGGTTTCGGAGCCAATCTTGTAGGAAATGGAGGCACCAAATGATTGGGCGAAGGCGATGGGAACGGCTACAGCAAGCAGCAAAGAAAGTGTTACCTGCCTTAGAAGATTGCGTTGCACTGCGAGCTGATTCGGCATGAGTTAGTACAGTTGTTGCTCTTGAGTATAGGGAGCGATCTTCGTCCATCAAAACGGATCACCCACCCACCCCAGGCTACCAGTAGCACTGGCAGTAACGGCAACGAGGCAGTGCTCCGGTACGTCGCGAGTGACAGGCCCCACCTGTGGTAGTGGGTGTGGAATTCGTTAACCCATCCACGCGAAACTCTCTTTACGAATCAACCACCTATGGAGGTCTGGGTGATGCCTAGTGATGGCTTTTTTTCTTTGTGTCATTTTTTTCACGGGCATTTTCTTTGGCGCACATCAGTTTGCAGCCGCACCTGCAGCTTCAGCGTTGCGCTGCATCTGAAGCCTCCTCGCACGTTCTTCCTCGACTTTTGCTTCCTCAGCCCTCCACTCTTGTTGGACCTTCTTGACGGTCTCCCATTTTTTGGCCTCTTCACGAGCTTGGGGAGTTCGGGGTGTCATGTCAGTGGGGTCAGACGGCGGACTATTCTGGGCGTTGTAGTACAGGAAGAGTGCGAGCAATCCCAACACGACAAACGCTGTGAGGACGTTTGAACCATTGCCCTTTCGCGACGGACGCTGTGCAATTCTTTCCCTCAGCTTCTTGAGAGATTCCGCCTCAAGTTCCTCTTTGGTTTGCATGGAGTGTCCTTCAGTATCAATATGCGTCGGGTGGGAGGATCTTCTTTACGCCGCTTCTTAGATTCACCACAACATCAGACCCACCGTAGAAGGTCAAGACGAGCATCGCGTTCCCGTCAGCTTCAGCAAACTTATAGCGGAATACGTCTGGGTTCGCTCCGAGCGTTGGCAACCCGTCAATAAGTGATCTAGCCTTCTCCATTGACTCTCGAATGACCTCGTTCACATTGGGTTCGGGATACGACATGAACGGAGTAAACGAACGCGTCATCCCAACGAACGGCTTCTTCGTATGATGAAAGTAGATTCCGCGAGCGCAGCTATCAAAGACGCGATCCAGACGGGCCACGTCAGCGCGCATTTCAAACGCTTCGACAGTCTGTCCAGTACTGTAAACAAATCGCATCTCAGGGGTGTCGCTGATCGTGAGCGTCTTCCCCAGCAACGGCCTCCGGGTGAGCGCACGCTGCACCTTTGTGAGGAACTGCTGAAGGCCAACGTCGCCAGAAGTAATTGAACTTGATAGGACGAGCAGCAGGAATTCATCGTCTTTCGACCGACTCAGGTTGTGCTCATCGCAAGACGGAACGGTGATCAGATTCTTTCGATAGTCGATACCACCGGTGTCCTTGGCATCAGGAAAAATGCACCTCGGTGGGGCATGATCAACTGAGGTAGCTTGCTTCTCGCACATGTAGCAACGTGACATGGTTTTGCTTCTTCAGTGGCTCACATCATCGGCAGCGGGACTGAAGCCAACCACTCCGGACCCAACTTCACCGTCGGGAAGAAGGCTGATTTGAACTGTGATTTTTGCGAGAAACTTGCCCTGGACGGCCATCCACTTGAACAATGCAATCTTCTCGTCGCCGCCAGGGATGTCTTTCTTGGTCTTGTAACCCTGAAGAAGATCTTGAACTACACCCGCCGAAAAATCTGCAACACTCAGTAGGTCGTCGAGGTGGCTTTTGGCATCGAACTGTTTACCAAAGCCAACCAGATCGAACTTGTGGCGCGAGTACATACCCAATGCTGCGGCGAACATCTGCTGAACGTCTGAATACGTTCTCCCTTTAGCATTCGCCAGTATCGTGTCGTCGTCGGAATACCAAAGTAGTCGCTGATTTTCCTTCGTCATCAACGAGGTAAACAACGCGAGCGTATGACACACGCGAAGGACCTTTTCTGCAGCTTTTCCATCCCAAGTGCCGAACCCCATCGCAGACAACTTTTCGCCCATCAGAGTACGAACGTCTGCTTTAGAGCTTCCGAAGACAGTGTCAACATCCTTTGCAATTGCGACCGTGATAACCGCGCCATGGATGAAGTTATCGACTAGCTCAAGAAATTCCGGCAACGCCCTGCTTCTCGGGCCTGACTTCAAGGCCTTGTACCGAAACTCGCTGTAGGGCTGAAGTATTCCGTGCTTTCGCCTTAGCTCTTCCACCTTCTCGATGAAGGGGCCGACTTTGTTGTACGCCAAGAATAGGAAAGAGTAAGTGTTGAACGAAGCACCGCTGTGCTCACCACCGAAGTCTGATACCACCGTAATTTTGTCATCGTCGGAAAAGTCAGGCAGCTCCTTGATCTGCCCGATGGCATTCGCAAGCAGCTGTGCTAGGTATGGGTACTCAGGCGTTATCAACGAAAGATCAAACGGACCCTTCTTCATGATCTTCTGCCGATGTTGGCCGGAAGATGTCTTCTTTCCATTCAAAGCATCGACCTCTGACTTATGCGCCGTGAGAATCAGACGGCGAACTCTTCCAGCTTGCGACCCTCAGTGAGGTAGTCACGCACCCACGCTGGATGCTTACCCCTGCCGCCGTACGTATTGCCCGTGTTCGCAGGGTCACGGTACTTCACAACAGCTGATGCACCACCTCCCTTGCCCTTCTTCGACATGTAAGGCTTCAGGGCATCAATCGCTTCCTCGATAGAGAAGCCAGCTGCTGCCACCTTCTTTGCGTACGCGTCTGCCAGGACTTTGATTTCCTCACCGCGCTTGGAATCAGCGAGCGCAAACGCTTCCTCAGCAAGTTTGCGCAGTTCGGTGTACGAAAGTTTTGAAAGGTCTTGTGTTGCCATTGGTTAATTCCTCAGAGCGTGAAAGTGCGATTCAAATGCATTTGAACTGCAGGGTGACGTTACCGAGCGACCCAAAGCGGCCGGGTGTCAACTGAAGATCAGTGACTTCCACCTTCTTTTTCCGCTCAGCGCAGTACGCATCCGCCTCTTGATTCACCTCAGCTGCAGCGGAAGCAGAAATGCCACCGCCCACCTTCGCAGTGTTCTTGGAGATCATCAGCCTGTCGGTTCCAATCGAGTGCACACCGCTGCTGGCACACGCGGCGAGAAAGAATGGAATGGAAAGAGCAAGAAGTTTCATCGGTGCTTGTGTGTTCATTGGTCGAGTGTTCATGATCAATATTCAGAAGGCAATAGGTTAGGGGTATGCAGAGCCACGCCTGATGCTACCCTGTGCGTGGTAGATTCTGTGGTATCCGTAAACCATACCCCGTCTGAAACCCCTTAAAAATCAACACATTGGACGTTCGTGTTCGATGCATAACTGCATCTCTCCGGCACCAACATCCAAAAAGCCCCTGACCAATCTGGTCAGGGGCTTTTTCTTTGGCGTCAGTTACCGAACTGCGCGCGATCGCGCCCGTAGTACTGCTGGATCTCCGACAACCAGGCGACACAGTTCGCGCGGTTGCGCACTTCGGTGTAGATCGCGATGGGCACCAGGAAAAAGCCGCAGAGGGCGAGGACCGCGCTCAGGAGCAAGGCAATCGACGGCTTGGCGCTGAAGACCGCCACCAAGGCCAGGCCCACCAGAAAGATCACCACGCCCGCGATCAGGACGCTGACATCCCACGGCCGCATGTCGCGCGCGACCGCCTCCGCCCCCGCCTGCTCCACCTGCCGGGCCAGCTTGTACTTCTCGGTGTTGGGCAGGTTGGGTCGTACCCACTGTTGAATCCGGATCTGAAAGGCCAACGTGACTCCGATGTTTGATGTGCATCGGAATGGTAGCGCAGCAGCCCCTCACTCGGCCTTCATGCCCGAGCTCTTCACCACCTTGGCCATCAGCTCGCGGTCGGCGAGAAAGAGTTTGTTGAACTCGGCCGTGGACATCACCTCGCTCTGCACGCCCTGGGTGGCCAGGCGCTGCTTGACCACGTCCAGCGCCAACACCTTGTTGACGGCCGCGTTGATCTTCTCCACCTCGGCCTTGGGTGTCTTGGCGGGGGCCAGCAGCCCGAACCAGGACTCGAAAACGTAGGAAGACAAGCCGGCTTCGGCAATGGTGGGCACGTTGGGCAGCAAGGCCGATCGTTTGGACGACGTGACACCGATGATGCGCAGCTTCGGCTCCTGCACATAGGGGCCGATGCCGGCGTTGGGCACGATCACGGCCTGCACCCGGCCGGCGCTCACCTCGTTGGCCGCCTCTTGCGTCGATTTGAAGGGCACGTGCACGGCGTCCACGTCGGCCACGTTGAGCAGATAGGCCATCGCGAGGTGGGTGGAGCTGCCGATGCCGGCGGATCCGTAGTTGAACTCGCCGGGCTTGGACTTGGCGAGCGCCACGAACTCCTTGAGGTTTTTCGCCGGCAGCGCCGAGCTGATCATGAGCACGTAGCTCTGCGTACCGATGTTGGCCACCGGCACGAAGTCTTTCACCGGTTCGTAAGCCGGCTTGGCCGCCAGTTGCGCGGTGACGAAGTGGCTGGACGCGGCCATGAGCAAGGTGCGGCCATCGGGCTCGGCGCGCGCGACGTAGGTGGTGCCGATGGCCCCCCCCGCGCCGCCCTTGCTTTCCACGATGAGGGTGCGCCCGAGTTCGGTGCCCAGCTCGGTGTAGAACGTGCGCGCCAAGGTCTCGCGCGCGCCGCCCGCGGCAAAGGGCACGACGATGCGTGTGACGTGGGCCTGTGCCGAGACCACGCCCGACATGACGCTGGCCAGGGCGGCCAGCGAGAGGGTGATGAGGGTGCGCTTGTTCATGCTGTTGTCTCCGTGTGGTCGGGTTGGAATGCGGCTTCCAGTGCCCGGGTGGTGTCGTCAAAAAGGTCGTCGACCGACAGCGGTCGGGCGAGCAGGTTCTGCTGCAGCGCATACCGCAGCAGCACATCGAGCGAAGCGCGGTTGGCTTCGAGTCCGAAAGGCGTGAGATCGAATCCGTCGACGCGGGGTTCAGCGGCCATGCGCTTGCCTTCGCACAGCAGGCGCCAGACTTCGCGCACCACGTCGGGCCGCTCGCGCGCCAGGTCCGCGTCGAGCGCGACCATGTGGTTGATCGACACCGCGCCGTGGCGGCGCGACCAGTCGCGCGCGGCCTGCAGCGGGTGGGCGATCACGGGTTTGAGACGCGGGTCGTCCGGCAGGCCGGTGCCGATGACGGCCGCGTCCAGCTCGCCGTCGTACAGGCGTTCGAGCAAGGGCTTGTCGCCTTGCGCACGCTCCACGCCCGCTGGGTCGGCAAAGCCGTCCAGATGCGCGTTCTCGAACGTCACCCAGCGCACGCTGTCCAGGTCCACGCCATGGTCGTTCTGCAGGATGCCGCGCACCCAGGTCACCGTGGTCTGCCCAACGGAGCGGATGCCGACGCGCTTGCCGGCGAGCGTGTCGGGCGTGATCGGCCCGCTGCGCTCGGCGTTGTAGACCAGGCACTGGTGCTGGTGGCGGCCCGCGCCGATGACCGCCGGCATGAGCACCAGCGGCCGACCGGCCGCGCGCGCCTGGAAGAACGTGATCAACGCCAATTCGGCCACCGCGAACTCGCGCGTGTTGACCACGCGCGGGAACACGCGGTTGGAGACCTTGGCGTCGCAAATGTCGAGTTCGAACAGCGGCGACGTGAGCAGCTTGCTGCGCACGGCGCGCGTGCCCGGGTAGTTCCCAAGAAGGGTCGAGAGGTGAAGCATAGTGGAGGTGCTCCGTGGCTCAGACGGCGGCCATCGCGCGAGCAAGCGAGGGGTACAGGCGCCTGGACGTGCCGCCGAACACCGCGGCTTGCTCCGCGGCGCTGAGCTCTCCAGCGGCCTGGCGCGCGTCGTTCAACAGGGACGACAGAGAGCCCGCCGAAGCCGGGAAGTTGGAACCCCAGGCGATCCGGTCGGCGCCGAACACGTCGACCGCGCGGCGGATGAAGGCCTGCGGCGTGGAAGCACCGGCCGCCGACTCGCGCACGTTGTGCGTCGTGTACTTGAGGAACAGGTTCGGAAAACGTGCCAGATCGAACAGCGCCTGGGCCTTGGCGTAGGGGGCCCCGTCGTCCAGCTCGGGACGCGCGAAATGGTCCAGCACCACGCGGGCCTGGGGGAAGCGCTCCAGCAGGGCCACCAGCTGCGGCAGACCGTGCGCACGCAACTGCACCGCCACCGTCAGGCCGCGCGAGACGGCGTATTCCCAGGCGGGAAAGGCGCGGGGGTCGTCCAGGCGCGCGCCATCGTGGCTGGTGGTGTGGCCAGCGATGAAGACGCGCAAGCCTTCGAGGCCGGCATCGATCCAGCGCGCGATGCTTTGCGATGCGTCGACGGCCAGCATGTCCACGGAGAACACGCCGCTGAAGCGGTCGGGATGAGCGGCCACGGCCTCTGCCACATAGCGGTTGTCGTGGCCGTAGCACGTGGAGGCCTGCACGAGCACGGCGCGTGCGATGCCGGCGTCGTCCATCGCGCGCAGCAATTGCGCATAGGTGACGGGGCGCTCGCGCGACCAGCCCGATTGCTCGCCCGTGAGCGGCGCGAGCGGGTGGCGCACGGGATCGTCGCTGATCACGTGCGGATGGATGTCGGTGATGTCCAGTTTCATAGGGGCGGCTCCTTGTCTCGGTGAATGGGAGTGGATCGGTCTCGATCGGCACCGCCATCATGCGACGGACGATATAAGCAAACAAGACAGAAATATCGCAGTTACCATCAGTAAACCCTTATGACAAAAGGAGCTGCCCATGTCCGAGATCGACCGCTTCTTTCGCGCGCAACTCAAGCCGCGCCACCTGCAGCTGCTGGTGGCGCTGGACGACATGCGCAACCTCGGCAAGGTGGCGCTGAGCCTGCATGTGTCGCAGCCCGCGGTGTCGCTCACGCTGGGCGAGCTGGAGCGCGGCCTGGGCGTGCGCCTGTTCGAGCGCACGGCGCGAGGCGTCAACCCCACGATCTTTGGCGAATGCATGATCCGCCAGGCGCGCAGCATGCTCAGCGGCCTGGCGCAAACGCGCGACGAACTGCGCGCCCTCATGTCGGGCGCCTCGGGACGCTGCAGCGTGGGCGCCTTGCCCGCCATGACACCGGCGCTGGTGCCCCAGGCGCTGCAGTTGCTCAAGCAGAGCGCGCCCACGACCACGGTGGCCTTGCACGAGGGACCGATGGACGTGCTGCTGCCCGCGCTGCGCCGCGGCGGGCTCGACTTCATCGTCGGCCGCCTGCGCAGCGAAGCGCTGGTCGACGACGGGCTGGCGGAGAAGCCGCTGTTCGATGGCGCCAGCGCGCTGGTGGTGCGCCCGGGCCATCCGCTGGCACGCAAGCGGCGCGTCGATTGGGCGACGTTGGCGGAATTTGCGTGGATCCTGCCCCCGGTGGGCTCACTGCCCCGCGAGCCGCTGGAGGTTGCTTTCCGCGAACACGGGGTGGGCATGCCGAGCAACACGGTGGAGACGCTGTCGACGCACGTGATCCTGGCCTACCTGCAATCGACCGACGCCGTCGGGCTGCTCTCGCGCATTGCCGCTCTGCACTACAGCGAGCAAGGGATGCTGGCGATGCTGCCGCTCGACTTGCCGCACCTCCTGCGCCCGATTGGCCTGACCTGGCGGCGTGGGACGGCCTTGTCACCCGCGGCGCAGCAGTTCATGCGCGCCATCGAGGAGACCAGCGAACGACTGGCGCAACCCCGCACCCAGCGCGGGAAACCACGGTTGAAGCGCTGAGCCGCGTGCCCGGCGCTACCGCGCGAACCGCTCCGGCGAAAACGGCCGCACGTCCACACGCGGCTGTGCGCCCGTCACCATGGCCGCGAGCAGTTCGCCGGTGATGGGGCCGAGCGTGAACCCCTGGTGCCCATGCCCGAAGGCGCACCACATGCCGGGCACCGAGGGCACCGCGCCAAACACCGGCTTCATGTCGGGCATGCAGGGGCGCGTGCCCATCCACGGTTCGTCCTCCACACGTTCCCCGAGCGGAAAGACGGCCCGGGCGATCTTCTCGGCCGCGTCGATCTGCGTGGGCGTGCGGGGTGCGTCGGGCATCGCGAGTTCGGCGCCGGTGGTCAGCCGCAGGCCGTCTTTCATGGGCGCGACCACGAAGCCGTATTCGGCATCGATGACGGTGCTGTGGAGTGGCTTGCCCGGCAGGCGCGTGTAGTGCATGTGGTACCCGCGCTTGGGGATCACCGGCGCGGTGTAGCCGTAGCGCGAGGTGAGCTCGGTGGTCCATGGGCCGAGCGCCACCACCACTTGCGGCGCCTCCAGCACGCCGTCCGCCGCGTCCACCTGCCAATGGCCAGCGTCGGTCCGGCGCAGCGTCATCGCGTCGCCCAGGTGCAGGGTGCCGTGCCGTTGCGCGAACAGGCGCGCGTAGGCCTGCACCAGATCGCCCGGGCTGCTGATGGCGATCGGATCGGTCCAGCGCACCGCGCCCGCGAAATCGCCGATGAGCGCGGGCTCGGCCTGCGCCACCTCGGCGCCATTGAGCTTGACGTGGTGCACGCCCATGCGCGCGCGCTCGTCCGCGATCTTGAAGAACTCGTGCAGCTCGCGCTCGCTGCGGTAGAGCATGAGGTAGCCCCGCCCCGCCACCAGGTGCTCGACGTGGGCATCGTGCATGAGCCGCTCGTGCGTTTCGAGCGAGTGCGCGATGAGGGTTTCGTACTCGCGGGAAATCCGCTGGTAGGCGCCCGGAGCCGAGTGGCGGTAGTAGGACCACAGCGAACCCAGCAGCCGCGCGACGCCGCTCGCGTGGTAGCGCACGTCGACGCGCCGGTTGCTCATGCCCGAGAGCAGGAAGCCCAGGCCGCGTGGCAAGGCATACGGCGCGATGGCTTCGCGCTGGATGATGCCGGCATTGCCGTACGAGGTTTCAAGCCCCGGCGCGCGGCGGTCCAGCAGCGCCACCGACAGGCCCCTGGCCTGCAGGTGCAGCGCGCAGCCCACACCGACCATGCCGGCGCCGAGAACGATCACATCACGCTTCATGGAATGCTGGTTTTGTGTTTTTTCAGATGCAGGCACTGTATCTGACAGAGCACTCCGTGGCACGGTGATGACAGACCTTGCGCCGCGGCGGGGCATCTGTTGTATCTCGGTAATAACCCCATTGCGACGGCCGTGTGTCACAGACATTTCGTCACCGTCCGTTGAAATCGACTGGACTTCTTGCATGGTGCAAGAAGCAGGGGCTCTCACCAGCCCTGCGTCCTTTTCTTACGGAGCATTCACATGAAGAAGAGCCTTATCGCTCTCGCCGTTCTGGCATCCACCGGCGCCGCGATGGCCCAATCCAACGTCACGCTGTATGGCCGCATCGACAGCTCGATCGGCAGCAACAAGGTCAACGGCGTGAGCAGCACGCAGATGTTCAGCGGCAACCTGTCCTCCACCCGCTGGGGCCTGCGCGGCAGCGAAGACCTGGGCGGCGGTCTCAAGGCCATCTTCGGTCTGGAGCAAGGCTTTGACAGCAGCGACGGCACGCAAGCCGCCGGCAGCGCGTTCGACCGCCAGTCCATCGTCGGCCTGAGCGGCGGCTTCGGCACGGTCAAGCTCGGCCGCCACGACACCTCGTTCGATGACATCCGCGACATCGCGGTCAGCAGCAACCTGTGGGACTCGGAATTCACGCCCACCAAGATCGCGTACACCGCCGGTGTGGCCGACTACTCCAGCCGCGCCAGCAACCAGATCCGCTACGAATCGCCCTCCTTCGGCGGCTTCACCTTCGGCGTGGGCTATGGCCTGGACGAGGCGGCCGATCCGGTCAAGCGCGACGTGCTCTCCTACAACCTGCGCTACCGCGCCGGCAACCTGGACGTGGGCGTTGGCCGCCAGGAACAGAAGCACGAATCCGTGCCGGGCACAGACCGCGAGTACACCGCGATCTCCGGCGCCTACAACTTCGGCGTGGCCCGCCTCTCCGCCGGCTTCAACCGTGCCGAGAACGGCGCCAACCTGCGCGACAACGAGCTGTCCGTGGGCGTGAACGTGCCGCTGGGCGCGTTTGAAGTCTCGGTCGGTTATGCGCGCAGCAAGTCCGAAGCCGCGGGCGTGACCACGGCCAAGGGCTCGGCCTTCGGTCTGGGCGCGACCTACGCCCTGTCCAAGCGCACCCGCCTGTACGGCGCGTATCTGGACGGCGACGTGGAGAACGGCGCTGGCGTGACGGTCACCGATCGCCGCATGTACTCCTTCGGCGTGCGCCACGACTTCTGATCTTCGGATCCGGCGATCGTCCTGACACGCGATCGCCGTCTCGCGTTACTTCCTGCTCTTCAAGGGTTTGATGCCCTCCACCCGGTTGCGGGTGGAGGGCTTTTTTCGTGAGCGGATGTGATTCGCCCCTTCCCCCTCTGGGGGAAAGCCGGGATGGGGGCACGCGCGCCGACCACATCACCTCAAACGACCCCCCACCCCTGCCCTCCCCCAGCGGGGAGGGAGTGACGCGGGGATCGTCAAGCCATCAAGCGATGCCCGGATTTCCACCCATGCCGATGATGCGTGGCGTGTTGATCTTCACGCCCTTGATCACCTTCTTCTCGCGCAGGTAGCCCGCCACCACGTCCCAGATCGGCTCGCCCTGCGCGCCTTCCTGCACCGACGCCCAGCCCGCGACCTTGTAGGTCTTGCTGGCTTCGATGGGCTTGCCTTTGAGCGTCATGTTGTTGATGCGCTGGCCCATCGCGGCCTTGGGCGAGACGGTGTACTGCATGCCGCCCACGCGCACCATGTCGCCGCCCTGCTGGTAGTACGGGTCGGGGTTGAAGATGTTGTCGGCCACGTCTTCGAGGATGGTCTTGATCTGTTCGCCGGTGAACGTGTTGAGCGTGCTGGCCGGGTAGGTCATGGCCATCTGGTCCATCATGCGTTCGTAGGTGATGGTGTCGCCCGGCAGCAGCGAGGTGCCCCAGCGCACGCCCGGCGAAAACGCCATGTCGGCGCCCTTGTTCTGCATCAGCGCGTCGCAGATGACCTGGTCCCACGAGCCATTGAAGTTGCCACGGCGGTACAGCAGGTCTTCGGTGACCGCGAGCTTTTCGTCCAGCTTGTCCTTGTACGGCGCGCGCACTTTGTCGATGTGCGCCTGCATCGCCGCGTCGGCCGGCAGCAGGTTGGAGAAGATGGGCAGCAGCTTGTAGCGGAAGTCCTGCACCTTGCCGCCGTGCACGTCGAAGTCGAGCACGCCGAGGAACTTGCTGTTGGAGCCGGCGTTGGTCACCAGCGTCTGGCCACCACCGTTCTTCACGATGGTGGGCGCGGGCATGCCGTCGTGCGTGTGGCCGCCGAGGATGGCGTCGATGCCGCGCACGCGCGAGGCCATCTTGATGTCCACGTCCATGCCGTTGTGCGAGAGCACGACGACGACCTGCGCGCCCTTGCCGCGCGCCTCGTCGACCATCTTCTGCATGTGCTCGTCCTGGATGCCGAAGGTCCAGTCGGGCACCATGTAGCGCGGGTTGGCGATGGGGGTGTAGGGGAAAGCCTGCCCGATCACCGCGACCTGCACGCCGTTCATTTCGCGCATCGCGTACGGCTTGAAGACCATGTCCTCGAAGTCGGTGGTCTTGATGTTCTGCGCGAGGAATTCCATGTTCCCCTTGAGATCTTTTTCCACGATCTCCTGCACGCGCTTGGCGCCGAAGGTGTGCTCCCAGTGCGAGGTCATCATGTTCACGCCCAGCAGCTTGCAGGCGTCGACCATGTCCTGGCCGTTGGTCCACAACGAGGTGGCCGAACCCTGCCAGGTGTCGCCACCGTCGAGCAGCAGCGCGTGCGGGCGGCTGGCCTTGAGTTGCTTGACCAGCGTGGCCATGTGCGCGAAGCCGCCCACCTTGCCGTAGGTCTTCGCGGCCTGGCTGAAGTTGAGGTACGAGAAGGCGTGCGCCTGCGCGGTGCCGGGCTTGATGCCGAAGTGCTTGAGCAGGGTCTCGCCCACGATGTGCGGCGGGCGGCCCACGGCATCGGCCACGCCCAGGTTCACGTTGGGCTCGCGGAAGTAGATCGGCTGCAGCTGCGCGTGGCTGTCGGTGAAGTGCAGGAAGCTGACGTTGCCGAAGGTCGGCACTTCGTACAGCCGCTCGCCCGCGCCGGGTGTGGCGGCCAACAGGTCGCGGTGGTTCAGGGCCATGCCGGTGGCGCTCGCCACGGCGAGCACCTGCATGAATTCACGGCGGCTGAAGCTCATTGTGTGTCCCTGTCCTTCAATAACTGATCGCTGATATTTACGCGAAATTTTTTTGACAAAAAAGCCCCGGCCGCCGCTGACGGCGACCGGGGCCCGCAACTTTACTTGTTGACCGGTGAAGCCGGGTCGAGCAGCAGGGCCATCACGTCCTTGAGCTGCTTCTCGTTGAGGATGCCCTTGTGGCCCACGCGCGGCATTTGCGAGCACGCGTTGTAGGCGCGCGAGTTCCACAGCTTGCCCCAGGTGTATTCGACGATGGCCTTGCCACCGGCGCTGTTCGGGTCGGTCACGCCGCGCAGCTTGCCGTAGTTGTAGAGGCTGGGGCCGAGCGTGCCGAAGGAGATTTCTTCCTTGCTGATCTGGTGGCAGTTGTAGCAGTTGCCGCCGTTGGCGTCGCCGGCCTTGTCGGTCCAGGTCATGCCGCGGCCGCTTTGCGCGATCGCCTCGCCGGCTTTCCAGTCGCCGATGAACTTGCCGTCGCTCGGCCACTTCACGGTCTTCATGTTGGCCGCTTCGATGGCCTTGGCCACGGTGGGATCGATCGGCTTGGCCGCGACGTCGGCGGCCGCGCATTCGCGGTTGGCGTCGTCCTGCACCAAGCGGTCCACCGTGGCGATGCCGCGGTCCTGGAAGGAGTTCTTGAGAATGTCCGCGGTGGCCTTGTCGGCGTCGGCGGCCGAGGGCGACACGGTGCACGCGGAGAGCGCGAGCGCAGCCAGGGGCAGCAGGACGAAAGCGATTTTCTTGTTCATGTTCGGTGTCTCCGGTTCAGCGCTTGATGGCGGGCACGATGGACTCGGCGGTCTTGGCGTTCACGCCCATGTAGACACCGAGTGCAATGGTCGCTTCGCTGCCGAACTTGGGCTCGGGAAAGCGCTGCTGTCGGAAACAGTCGTTCAGGCGCAGTTGCATGCCCCACATCTGCGCGTTGGACACGCGGTACGCGGGCCAGGCGGCAAAGCCAATGCCGTCGCCCGGGTTCTTCGTGAGGTTGGGCAGGTCTTGCAGGCGGATGCGCTTGTCGCTCTCGCCGTGGCACGAGGCGCACGAGAAGTCGTGCGTGCCGCCGCGCGTGAAGAAAATGCGCTTGCCGGCTTCGTACATCATTTTTTCCTGCGCGTTCGATTGCGGCAGGTTGAAGCGCATGCCCTTGGAGGCCGTGGCCACGTAGGTGGCCAGCGCCGTCACATTGGCCATTTCGCCACGGCCAAAAGGCGTCTTGGCGATCTCGGCGGCGTTGAAGCCCTGCAAGGTTTCCATGCAGGTGATGAGGCGCGTCTCCAGGTCCTGCACGCGGCCGGTGTCCTTGAAGAAGCGCGGCATTTCAACAAACGCGCCCTTGATGACGCCCGGGCCCTTGCCCAGGTCGCACTGCTCCAGCGACGCGTTCTTCGGACCCCGTTTCTGTTTCCAGAGTTCTTCCCCCTTCATCTCGAACAGTTCGGCAGGGTTGCCGTCCTGCAGCATCTCGCGGTACTTCGCGATGCCTTCGGCGGTCGCGTCCTGGGCGTGGGCCGAACCCAGCGACATGGCGGCCAACGCAAACGCAGCCAGGGAAAGGGGAAGCTTCATGGGGGATCTCCTCGTTGTTATCAATCATTCTGCCGGCGCGACGTGTCTCGATCCAGAGTCGCCGCGGAACCGGCTTTGCCGGGCCGCCAGCGACGCCCCCTTGAGGGGGTCGCGCGCAGCGCGGCGGGGGTGGGTCAAGCCTCAGGCGATCACGGCTTCGTCGGTGCGCGAGTCGTCCTTGGTGTCGACCCACTTCACGACGATCTTGTCGCCCTTGGCGCCGCCCTTGAACTTGAACGACAGGAAGGGGTTCTGCGCCACCGAGCCGGTGAACAGCGACTGCAGCACGACCTTGCCGTTGTGCGTGGCTTGCACTTCCTTGATGAAGTGCGCGGGAATGAGCGCGCCAGCGGCGTCGCGGCGCGTGCCGGGTTCCATGACGTGGGACATGAGAATGCGGACGGTGGTTTCGTCACCGGCGAGAGCGGCGCGGATGCGCATCGGATCGGCCATGATGGACTCCTGAATTTCTGTGAATGAGGGGGCGAGGGAAGACGTCGGGCTCGGGGGCGATCAGCCGCCGCAACCACCCAGCGTGACCTTGGTTTCCTTGGTGGCCGAATACAGCTTGCCGTCGGCCTTGACCACGGCCATCACGTTGCTGCTCTGGCCCATCTTCAGGCGCGTCTGCACGTCGGCGGCGGTGCCGGCGGGGATGACGAAACCGGCCGACAGCGGCATCGGGTTCTTCTCGACGATCAGGTAGATCTCGGTCGTGTTGGGCAGCTTGCTGGAAGCGCCCACGGGCACGACGGCGCCGTTCTCGGCGATGTCGGGCGCGACCACGGTCACCTGGTCGCTGTTGGCGGGCGTGCCGCCCACGGCCTTGAGCGCTTCGGCCAGCGTCTTCACTTCGAAGCCGGCGCGGTCCACGGCGGCCTGCGCCTGGCTTTGGGTGATGAGGCCCAGCGACACCAGCGTGGCGAACGCTCCGGTGGTCTTGAGGGCGACTCGGCGTGAGTTGTTCATGGGGGTGCTCCTGGAGGGAATAAAAATGGGCGAAGTTTACGTTTACTTGTCGGGTGCACCGGCAAGGATCCAGCCGGCCAACAGTGTGAGCTCATCGTCTTTCAGCTGAGCCTGTGGGGGCATGGGCACCGGGCCGTACGTTCCCGAACCACCGGACTTGATGCGCGCGGCCACGGCGGCTTGCGCGCCGGCCTGGCCTTTGTGCTTGGCCGCCACGTCCTTGAAGGACGGGCCCACCAGCTTCTTGTCCACGGCGTGGCAGGCCAGGCAAGCGCTCTTGGAGGCCAGGGCCTTGGCGGCGGCGGCGTCCTGGGCATGGGCACCCGCGCTCAACAGCGCGCCAGCAGCGGCCAGGCTCAGCAGGATCGGTTTCATGGACATAGCGTACGGGCTCCTTGTCGTGGGGGAAATGGGGTTTACGAGTAAATGCGAATATTTAGAAGTATGCCAAAGAGCATGACGCGAACGCCGCCCGGGAAGGCGGCTCGCGTCACGCATCGAAAGGTCACTTCGCGCCGCTGGCGATCCACTGGGCGATCGAACCCGCATCGGCTTCGCTGAGCTGCGGCTGGGGCGGCATCGGCACCGCGCCGTACACGCCCGACCCGCCTTCGCGGATGCGGCCGACCAGATAGGCCTGCAGGTCGGCCTTGCCCTTGTGCTTGGCCGCGATCTCGTTGAAGCCGGGGCCGACGATCTTGTTCGTCATGCCGTGGCAGGCGGTGCAGCTGTTGGCGGCCAGCAGGGCTTTGGTGTCCTTCACGGCGGCCGACGGCTTGGCCGCGGCGACCACCACGGGCGCGGGTGGCGGCGCGCTGCCCACCGGCGCGGTGGGTGGCGGCTTGGTGGTGTCGGCACCGCGCACCGGGCCGATCACGCGGTTCTGCGTCTGGATGTTGCCGTGCGCATCGCGCGCGAAATCGGGCAGCGAGGAGCGGATGGTGGGCTCCACCGGGCAGTCCTTCATGCAGGCCACGTTCTTCACGTCGCCCTTGCCGTCGAGCTTCCACAGCGGCTCGTGGAACACCATGCCGTTGCGGTTGGGCATGCGCTTTTGCACCTCGGCGATGTTCTTGTCGCTCAGCGTGAAGTCGGCCGGCACCACCTCGGCCAGGCTCAGGATGTACGCCGTCACGCTGTAGACCTCGTCGGCCGTCAGCGACTTGGGCGCGTTCCACGGCATGGCGCGGTTGATGTAGTCCCACAGCGTCGAGAGCGTGGCCACTTTCATCATGGTGGTCTTCTGCGGGAAGATGCTGCCCGGCTCGAGGTTCTTCACCCGGCCGCGCTCGATGTCGGCCTTGGTGGTGCCGCCGACGATGGGCGTGAACACCTCGTTCGATTCACCGAAGCTGCCGTGGCAGGACGCACACTGCGCCTCCCACACCTGCTCGCCCTGCGACACCGTGCCCGAGCCCTTGGGCAGGCCCTTGAAGTCGGGGCGCACGTCGATGTCCCAGGCTTTCACCTCGGCTTTGGTGGCGTCGCGGCCGAGGTCGTTCCAGGGCTTGGCCTGGGCAAAAACGGCGCCGACGCTGAACGCGGCGGCCAGAAAGAGACTGGTTTTCAGGAACGGCTTCATCAGAACACCTGCACGTTGGAGACTTCGCCGTTTTCAGCAACCCGCCACGACTGGATGGCGTTCTGGTGGTAGATCGAGCGCGTGCCGCGCACGGCACGCAGCTGGTTGATCTTGGGCTGCACGTAGCCGGTGCTGTCGATCGCACGGCTTTGCAGCACGGCGGGCTTGCCGTCCCACACCCAGTCGATGTTGAAGCGCGTGAGCGCCTTGGGCAGCACCGGGCCTTCGAGCCGCGCGGTGCGCCAGTTGCGCCCACCATCCACGCTCACGTCCACGCGCTTGATCGCGCCACGGCCCGACCAGGCCAGGCCGGTGATGTTGTAGTAGCCCTTGTCCAGCAAGGTCTGGCTGCCCGAGGGCGTGGTGATCACACTCTTGCATTCCTGGATGCCGGTGTACTGGCGGTGCGTGCCATCGGGCATGTGGTCGATGTAGTGGATCGACTCGTCCTTGGTGGCCCACTTCTGGTCGCCCACTTCCAGGCGGCGCAGGTACTTCACCCAGCTCACGCCCTGCACGCCCGGCACCACCAGGCGCAGCGGGTAGCCGTTTTCCGGGCGCAGCATTTCACCGTTCATGGCCCAGGCGACGAGGCAGTCGTCCATGGCGCGATCGATGTCGATGGTGCGCGTCATCGACGAACCATCGGCGCCTTCGGCCAGCACGTACTTGCCGTTCTTCTTGTCATAGCCGCACATCTCCAGCAGCGTGGAGAGCAGCACGCCGGTGTACTCGCAGCAGCTCACCATGCCGTGCGTGTACTGCACCGACGGCAGGGCCACGTTGCCCCACTCGGGCGCGGAGTTGGCGCCGCATTCGATGAAATGGATGCGCGAGACGCTGGGCAGGCGCATCAGGTCGTCCATGGTGAAGACGCGTTCGCGCTTCACGAGGCCATTGACCATCAGGCGGTGTTTCGACGGATCGATGTCCCACCAGCCCTGGTGGTGCCGCTCGAAGTGCAGGCCGTTGGGCGTGATGATGCCGAACAGGCCCTGCAGCGGCGTGAAGCTCACCGAAGCCTGCGGCACGCGCGTGAGCCCCGGGCTCTGGCGGCGCTGCAGGTTGGCTTCCCATTGGCTGGGCATGCCGTAGCCGAGCGTGGCCACGGCCTGGCCCAGGCCGGTGGTGTGCGCGGGCAGTTTGAGAATGGCGTCTTCGCCATCGGCCGCGAGCGCGCGCGTGGTGGCGGCGGCGCTGGTCACGGCGCCAGCGCCCATGGCCAGGGCCTTGCCCATGAAGCTGCGCCGCGCCTTGCGGGCCTGCTCCAGTTTCTCGGCGCTCAAATGGTTTTCGGGGGCGGGCAGAACGCGCCCGATGACGTCGCTCAATTCTTTGGACACAGGGAGGCTTCCTTCGAGGGGGACGGAACGCTTTTGGCGTTGTTTCTCGGCAATATATTAGTTATTGCTGATATTCGGATTAGTATAAACCCGTACCGCAGCCCCCCTCGGACGCCCTTCCCTATCGCGAGATCAGCCCCATGCGCCGCGCCAGGCGGTGGAAGTTGCTGCGGTCCATGCCGGCCTCCTCGGCCGCGCGCGCCAGGGAGCCTTCGTGGCGCGCGATCGCGGCCTCCACCCAGCGGCGCTGAAACGCCTCGGTGGCCGCGCGCAGGCCGCCAGGGGCGCCGATCAAACCGTCCGCCAGCCCTGCGGGCTCGGCCGATGTCCCCACCGCCTGCAACGCCAGATGCCGCGGCTCGATTCCGATCCAGCGCCCGGCACGCCCCTGCTCCGACAAGGCCCGCAGCGCCGCGCGGCTGAGCAGGTGCTCCAGCTCGCGCACGTTGCCCGGCCAGCCGTGCGCGAGCAGCGCCGCGTTGGCTTCGGGTGTCAGGCGCAGGTTGCGCGCGCCCAGGCGGTGCTGGTTCTCTTCCAGGAACCCGCCCGCCAGGGTCAACACATCGCGGCCCCGCTCGCGCAGCGGCGGCACCTGCAGCGGATAGACCGAGAGGCGGTGGTACAAGTCGGCGCGAAAGCGCCCGGCCGCCACTTCACCGCGCAGGTCGCGGTTGGTGGCCGCCAGCACGCGCACGTCCACGCGCAACTGCTTGTCGCTGCCCGGGCGCTGCAGCTCGCCGCTTTGCAGCACGCGCAGCAGCTTGGCCTGCACCGGGAGCGAGAGTTCACCCACCTCGTCCAGGAACAGCGTGCCGCCATCGGCCAGTTCGAACTTGCCCACGCGGTCCTGCACCGCGCTGGTGAACGCGCCTTTCTTGTGGCCGAACAGTTCGCTGTCGGCCAGGCCCTCGGGCAGCGCGGCGCAATTGATCTGCACCAGCGCCTGCTCGGCGCGCGCGGAACGCAGGTGCAGCCGCTGCGCCACCAGTTCCTTGCCCACGCCGGTCTCGCCGAGGATCAGCACCGTGAGGTCGGATGCGGCCACGGTGTCGATCTCGCGCTTGAGCTGCTGCATCGCGGCGCTCTTGCCCAGGAGTTCGCGCGGCGCGGCCACGCCAGCGCGGCGCTCGCGTGCCAGCGCCTGCTCGTGCGCGGCGCGCGCGTGGGCCGCGTGCAAGGCCTCGCTGGCTTCGATGCCGGCTTCCAGCAGCGCCACCACCGCCTGCATGTGCGGCGGGCCCACCGCGTCGAAGGCGTGTGCATTCAGCGCATCCAGCGTCACCAGGCCCCACCGCTTGCCGGCGTGGCGCAGCGGTGCGCCCATGCAGTCGTGCACGGCCAGCAGTTCGCGCTGGCCGGCCACCAGGCCGTCGTAGGGATCGGGCAAGCCGCAGTCCGCGGCGAAGCGCAGGCTCTGCGAGCTGCCCAGCAACTGCGCGAGGCGCGGATGGGCCGCGACGGGGAAGCGGCGGCCCATGGCCTCGTCGGTGAGGCCGTCCACCGCGACCGGCATCAAGGCGTCGTCATGCAGGCGCAGCAGCACCGCCGCGTCGCACGCCACCAGGCCGCGCACCGCGGCCAGCAGCGATTTGAAGTGTCTGTCGTCGGCGGCGGCTGATGTGGTCATACAGACAACGATTGGTCATAAAGACAACTTTGAACAGTGGTCAATTTAACCACCTTCTGAAAAACCGCCTTGTGAATCAAGTACTTGCGGGCGGCGCAACGATGGCACGTTTGTTGAATAGCCATAGGCCTCTTCATTCAACCCTTGCGCCTTCATGCCCCAGTTCTCCGCCCAGACCATTGCCCTCGTCAAAGCCACCGTGCCGCTGCTCCAACAGCAGGGCGAGGCCATCACAAAGCACTTCTATGCGCTGATGTTTCGCGACCACCCCGAGGTCAAGGCCTTCTTCAACGAAGCCCATCAGGCCCAAGGCAGCCAGGCGCGCGCACTCGCGGGTGCGGTGCTGGCCTACGCCACGCACATCGACAACCTCGAGGCGATCGCGCCAGCCCTGCCGCGCATCGTGCAGAAGCACGCCGCCCTGGGCGTGCTGCCCGAGCACTACCCCATCGTGGGCGCCTGCCTGCTGAAGGCGATCCGCGAGGTGCTGGGCGAGGTGGCCAGCGACGAGATCCTCGCCGCCTGGGGCGAAGCCTACGGCGCGCTGGCGCAGTTGCTGATCGACGCCGAGGAACAGGTGTACGCCACCAACGCGGCGCGCGAAGGCGGGTGGCGCGGCACGCGCACGCTGCGCCTGGCGCGCAAGGTGGTGGAGAGTGAGCTGATCACCTCGTTCTACCTGGAGCCCGTGGACGGCCAGGCCCTGCTCGCGTTCACGCCAGGGCAGTACCTCACGCTCGTGCTCGAGATCGACGGCCAGACCGTGCGGCGCAACTACTCGCTGTCGGATGCGCCGGGCAAGCCCTGGTACCGCATCAGCGTCAAGCGCGAGGCGGGCGGCCACGCCTCCAGCTGGCTGCACGACCATCTGCAGGTGGGCATGGAATTGCAGGCCCAGGCACCGTGCGGCGACTTCCTGCTGGACACGCAAGCGCGTCGGCCGCTGGTGCTGGTGACGGGGGGCGTGGGCATCACGCCGGCCATGAGCATGCTGGAAGCAAGCGCCGCGAGCGGGCGCCCCATCCAGTTCATTCACGCGGCACGGCACGGTGGCGTTCACGCCTTCCGCGAACGTGTCGAGCGGCTCGCGGCGGCGCACAGCAACGTTCAACCGTTCTATGTGTACGACGCACCGCGCGAGGCCGACGCGCCGCATGCACAGGGCTTCGTGACCGAAGAACTGCTGGCCGAACAGCTGCCGGCCGACCGCGATGTGGACCTGTACTTTCTCGGCCCCAAGCCCTTCATGAAATCGGTCTACGCCAGCGGCCGCGCACTGGGGATTCCCGAAGCGCAGTTGCGCTACGAGTTCTTCGGTCCGCTGGAGTCGCTGAGCGTGGCGGGCTGATCCCCAAGCCTGTGGCCGCGCGTCACGTCGCTGGTCTGGTCCGAATACAGGCTGCGCCGCTTGGCCAGGTCCGGGAAAAGCCTGGGCCAGACCGCGGCGATCAGGCAGGTGGCGGAGCCCCCCACCACCACGGCGGCCACTGGCCCGATCAGCGACGCCACCGAGCCCGACTGGAACTCACCGAGCTGGTTGCTCGCGCCGATGAACACCGAGTTCACCGCGCTCACCCGCCCTCGCATCTCGTCGGGCGTTTCCAGTTGCACCAGCGTCTGCCGGATCACGACGCTGACCATGTCGGCCGCGCCGTTGACGAACAACGCCAGCATGGAGAGCCAGAAGCTTGTGGACAGACCAAAGGTGATCGTGGCCAGCCCGAACACCGCAACCGACAGCAACAGCTTGAAGCCCACGCGCGTGGACGGCGGGTGGCGCATCAGGTAGAGCGACATCACCAGCGCGCCCATGGCGGGCGCGGCGCGCAGCCAGCCCAGCATGCTCGGGCCACCGGTCAGTATTTCGCTGGCGAAGATCGGCAGCAGCGCGATCGCGCCGCCGAACAGCACGGCAAACAGATCGAGCAGCACGGCGCCCAGAATGACGGGGCGGCGCGCCACGTAGCGCAGGCCCGCGAACACGTCTTCGGCCGACGTTCCGCGCCCGGTGGTGTTGTGCCGCGCGATGCGCAGCCGGCCCGCCAGGACCATGGCGACGATGAGCAGCACGGTCGCCACCGCGTAGAGCACGTCGTTGCCCAGCACCAGCAGCATCCCGCCCGCGGCGGGGCCCGCTATCACACTGCCTTGCGTGGCCGTGGACGAGGCCGCCATGGCCCGGCTCAGCATCTGCGGCGGCACGGTGTTCGGCGTGGTGGCCTGCACCGCCGGCATCTGGAAGGCGCGCGCGGCGCCCAACACCACCGAGGCGATCAACAGGTGTTCGCGGGTCACCGAGCCGTGCCAGGAATCCCAGGCCAGGATCGCGGCCACCGTCGCTTGCAGCACCAGGCACACCACCATGATGCGCGTGCGGCTCCAGTGGTCGGCGGCATGGCCGGCCGGCAGGGTCAGGATCAGCACCGGGACGAACTGGTAGAGGCCCACGAGCGCCAGCGCCCAGGGGTCGCGCGTGATCTCGTACATCTGCCAGCCAATGGCCACCAGCACCATCTGGATGCCCAGCGTCCAGGCCACGCGCGCGCTCAGGAGCTGGCGGAAGGGGACGGTGCGGAAAAGCGCGGAAAGATCGGACGGCGCGTGTGCCGCCGTTGGGCCAGTAGAAGTCATCGCCGGGGATTGTGCCCGGCCTAGGGTTTTCACGCACGAGGTGCCCCAACCCGGTTGCTAGGATGGACGCCGCCGGCATTCGCACCGGCCATGATCAAGGCCGTCAAGGCTCATCTGCTACAGTTTTTGCAGAGCTTGTCCAACAAAACCCACTGGAGAGACCACGATGGTGAACACGAACAAATGGCTGGCCGCAGGTGTGCTCTGCGCCGCCGCTGCCGGGGCGCAGGCTCAGGTCAACCAGATCAAGGTATGGGCCGCCGCCTGCGCCAACTGCCACGGCACCGACGGCCGTGCCGAACCGGGTGCCATCGCCCTGGCCGGCCAGAGCAAGAACGACCTGCTGCAAAAGCTGATGGACTTCAAGGCCGGCAAGCGGCCCGCGACCATCATGCACCAGCTCGCCAAGGGCTACACCGACGAGCAGCTGGCCGACATCGCCGGCTATTTCGCCGCCCAGAAGAAATAAGAGGAGCCCACACCATGCAACGTCGTCAATTCGTTCAAACGCTGGGCGCTGGCTCGGCCGTCGCGGGCCTGGGTCTCATGAGCGGCTGCGCCACCTCGGCCGGTCGCGGTGCGAAGGTCGTGGTCGTCGGTGGCGGCTACGGTGGCGCCACGGCGGCCAAGTACGTGCGCCTGTTCTCCGACCACAACATCGAGGTCACCCTGGTCGAACCCAACGCGGCCTTCGTCTCCTGCCCGATTTCCAACCTCGTGCTCGGTGGCCACAAGACCATGGCCGACATCACCACGCCGTACGACAACCTGAGCAAGCGCCACGGCGTGAAGGTGGTGCGCGACATGGTCGCCAGCATCGACCCGAACAAGCGCACCGTGAAGCTCGCCAGCGGCGGCGAACTGCCGTACGACCGCCTGATCCTCTCGCCCGGCATCGACTTCATGTGGGACACGCTGCCCGGCATGGCCAAGCCCGGCGCGACCGACAAGGTGCTGCACGCCTGGAAGGCCGGCCCGCAGACGCTGGCGCTGCGCCAGCAGCTCGAAGCCCTGCCCGACGGCGGCGTGTACGCGATGTCGATTCCGCTCGCGCCCTACCGCTGCCCGCCCGGCCCCTACGAGCGCGCCTGCATGGTGGCGAGCTACTTCAAGAAGGCCAAGCCGAAAAGCAAGGTCATCGTCTTCGACGCCAACGACGACATCACGTCCAAGAAGGGCCTGTTCATGAAGGCCTGGGACGAGCACTACAAGGGCCTCATCGAGTACCGCCCCAAGCACAAGGTGGTGGACGTGGACGCCGCCACCAACACGCTGAAGTTCGAGTTCAACGACGACTTCAAGGCCGGCGTGCTCAACGTGATCCCGACGCAGCGCGCGGGTGAAATCGCCGTGAAGACCGGCCTGGCCACGGCCAATGCGCGCTGGTGCGAGGTGGACTTTCTGACCTTCGAATCGAAGGCCGCGAAGAACATCCACGTGCTCGGCGACGCGATCCAGATCGCGCCAGGCATGCCCAAGTCGGGCCACATGGCCAACCAGCACGGCAAGACCTGCGCGGCCGCCGTGGTGTCGCTGCTGCAGGGCAAGGAAGCGCCTGCGTTGCCGATCTACGCCAACACCTGCTACAGCTTCGTCACCGCATCCGACGTGGTGCACGTGGCCAGCGTGCACAAGTACGACGCGGCACAGAAGACCATGCTGGCGGTGCCGGGCTCGGGTGGCCTGTCCACCGCGGCCAGCGCGCTCGAAGGCGAGTACGCGATGGCCTGGGCGCGCAACATCTGGGCCGATTCGCTGGCCTGATCGGCCTCGCGCTCACGGCCCAACGCCCCGGTGATCCCGGGGCGTTGTCGTTTCCGGGTGCGGCCGCACACGCGCAAACGTATACTTCCCACCGTGCCGCAAGGCATATCCGCTAGGGGTGTTGCGACTGACAAGCCGCGACTGAGAAAGTCCCTTTGAACCTGACTGAGGTAATCCTCGCGCAGGGAAGCAGGCCGATTCCTTCCCTCATCGCCGACGCGCGTAGCAGGGGGTTTTGGCCCAGCCCACCTGCCTCAACTTTGCATGGAGCAAATTGATGGCATCCGACCATTCCACCGCCCCGGCCAACCAGGCCCTCACCCCCGTGCCACAAGGCAACCGGGTTTTCCACTTCCATGAACACGCCGCGCTCTGGTTCAGCCTGGGCACGGGCCTGCTGGTCATGCAGATCGGCGCCTACCTGGTGCCGGCCGTGGGCACGCGCGACGCGCTCATCGCCATCGTGCTGGGCTCGCTGATCGGCGCGGGCCTGCTGGCCTGGACCGCGCGCCTGGGTTGCCAGACCGGCCTGTCCAGCGCGGGCCTGATGCACACCACCTACGGCAGCGCCTTCGCGCGCCTGCCGGTGCTGCTCAACATCGCGCAGCTGCTGGGATGGACCACCTTCGAACTCGTGATCATGCAGGAGGGCACGGTCGCCATCCTCCGGCAGGCGCTGGGCGCTGAACCCGGTGGCCTGCTCGACGGCACCAGCGGCAAGCTGCTGGCCACGCTGTTGTGGGGCGGTGTGCTCACCGCGCTCATGGCCGGCTCCATGCTCACGCTGGTGCGCCGTTTCGTGAGCCGCTTCGCGCTGCCCCTGGTGATCGCCTCGCTGGTCTGGCTCACCTGGCAGTTCGGCATGCGCCTGCAGGCACAAGGCTTCGACGCCTTCTGGAACCGCCCCGGCGCGGGCGGCATGGGCCTGTTCTCGGCCATGGACCTGGTGATCGCCATGCCCGTGTCCTGGCTGCCGCTGGTGGCCGACTACGCGCGCCACGGCAAGCGCGCCGCCACCACCTTGGGTGGCACCTGGCTGGGCTATGCGCTGGCCAACATCTGGTGCTACGCGCTGGGCGTGATGGTGGTCAGCACCGTCGAGCCGGGCACGAACCTCGTGGGCGCGTTGTTGCTCGCACAGGGTGGCCTGATCGCGCTGGGCCTGATCCTGCTCGACGAAATGGACAACGCGTACGGCGACGCGCACTCCGGTGCGGTCTCGTTGCACAGCCTGCGCCCGCGCTGGAGCATCCGCGCCGCAGGCCTGGGCTTTGCCGCGGTCTGCACCGCGCTCGCGCTGGTGCTGCCGATCCACACGCTCGAACCCTTCCTGCTGTTGCTCAGCTCCGTGTTCGTGCCGCTGTACGGCGTGATCCTCGGCCGCTTGGGCACGGGGGCGCAGGCGACGAGCGCGCAGCGTTCGGTGGACTGGAGTGCGGCCGCACTGTGGGTGCTGGGCATCGCCACGTACCACGTGCTGCGGGTCTATGCGCCCGAGTGGGGTTCGGCGCTGCCCACGCTGGCACTGACCTTCGTGCTGGCCGCGCTGTCGCGGCCGCGCAATGCCACCGGGTTCACCCCGGCCAACGCCTGACCCGCATGAACGAGACAGCACAGCCCAGAGACACCGAGGCACCGGCTTTGCCGGGCCTCAGGTGTCGCCCCCCTTCCAGCGGGGTAGCGCCGAAGGCGACGCGGGGGGTGTCAGTTCCGTTTGCGCTTGTGCTGTGCCACAGGCGCGTGCCCATGGTTGAGGGGACCGTGGCCAGCGCCGGTGTACACGTCGGCCCCTTGCGCGATGGCCTGCAGGATGTAGCTGCGCGCCTTCGCCACGGCCTGATCGAGCGGTTCGCCGAGCGCCAGGTAGGCCGCGATCGCGGAAGACAAGGTGCAGCCCGTGCCATGCGTGTTGCGGCTCGCGATGCGCGGCGAACTCAGGCGTTGCGACACGCCCGCGCTGGTCACCAGCAGATCGGTCACCTCGTCGCCGGGCAAATGACCGCCCTTGAGCAACACGGCCTGCGTGCCCATGGCCAGCAGGTCGCGCGCGGCGGCGTCGAGTTCGTGCGCACCGGTGATGGGCCGGCCCAACAACAGCGCGGCCTCGTCCAGGTTGGGCGTGACCACCGTGGCCAGCGGGAACAACTCGTCCACCAGCACCTGCACCGTCTCGGACGCGATCAGGCGGTCACCGCTGGTGGCCACCATCACCGGGTCGAGCACCACCTGCTTGACCGCGTAGTGCTTCAGCGCCCAGGCCACCGTGTGCACGATCTCGGGGGCGTGCAACATGCCGATCTTCACCGCGTCCACGCCGATGTCGTCAAGCACCGCGCTCAGCTGTGCCTTGAGCATCTCGGGTGGCACGCCGTGGATACCGCTCACGCCCAACGTGTTCTGCGCGGTGAGCGCGGTGATGGCGGTCATGCCGTAGCAGCCCAGCGCCGCGAAGGTTTTCAGGTCGGCCTGGATGCCCGCACCGCCGCCGCTGTCGGAACCGGCGATGGACAGGACACGGGTGTAGCGTTGCGGTTCTTTGCTCATCATGGCGCGCATTGTGGCAGCGCCGAAGGCCTCGCATGAATCTTTCCAGCCAACCCGATGCGATCGTCCTGGGCGCCGGCCTCATGGGCCGTTTGCTCGCCTGCGCGCTGGCGCAACGCGGCCACAAGGTCGAGGTCTACGACGCTGGTGGCCCCGAAGCCCACCACGCAGCCGCCCACGTCGCCGCGGCCATGCTCGCGCCCCTGGCCGAATCGGCCGTGACCGAACTCAACGTGGTGCGCATGGGCCAGCACGCACTCACGCGCTGGCCCCAACTGCTGGCCACGCTCGAACGCCCCGTGTTCTTCCAGCAACAAGGCACGCTGGTGCTCTGGCACCGCCAGGACGCGGCCGAGGCCGAGCGCTTCGCCGGCCAGCTCGCGCGCACCAGCGCCGCCCTGCCTTCACTGCCGAAAGCGCAACGCCTGGAAGCCAACGCGCTCACCGCGCTCGAACCCGCACTGGCCCACCGCTTCGCACAAGGCCTGTACCTGCCCGATGAAGGCCAGCTCGACAACCGCGAATTGCTCGCCGCGCTTGCGCACCAGATGCAGGTGCTGGGCGTGGACGTGCGCTGGCACACGGCGCGCACCCCCGACGAGGTCGACCCCGGCCCCGACGCCTGGTTGTTCGATTGCCGCGGCCTGGGCGCGCAGCCGCAATGGAGCGCGCTGCGCGGCGTGCGCGGCGAAGTGGCGCGTGTGCTCGCACCGGGCGTGAGCCTCTCGCGCCCCACGCGCCTCGTGCACCCGCGCTACCCGCTCTACATCGCGCCGAAGCAGAACGGCCTGTTCGTCATCGGCGCCACCGAGATCGAGTCCGACGACCTCTCCCCCGTCAGCGTGCGCTCCACGCTGGAGTTGCTCAGCGCGGCCTACACCGTGCACCCGGGCTTTGGCGAAGCGCGCATCGTCGAACTGGGCGTGCAGCTGCGCCCCACCCTGCCCGACAACCTGCCCGCGCTGCGCATGACCGCACCGCGCAGAATGTCCATCAACGGCCTGTACCGCCACGGCTTCATGATCGCGCCCGCCGTCCTGGACGCCGCGCTCGAACTCATGGACCAAGGCCACTCGCCCTTGGCGCAGACGCTCGGTCTGGCCATCATCCGATGAAGGAACGGAACTCTCACATGAACGTGCTCATCAACCAGGAGCCGCGCGAACTCCCCGACAACGCCACGCTGGCCGACGCACTGCGCGTGTGGGAGCCGCCGGCCGTGTTCGCCGCCGCCGTCAACCTGCAGTTCGTGCCGCGCACCGCGTACGCGCAGCACCAGCTGAACGACGGCGACCGCATCGAAATCATTGCCCCCATCACAGGAGGTTGAGACTGCCATGGACATGAACACCACCCCGCTCGCGCACGAAGACCCGTTGCTGCTCTACGGCGAAACCTTCGCCAGCCGCCTGCTGCTGGGCACCTCGCGCTACCCCTCGCCCGCCACGCTGGAAGCCGCCGTGAAACGCTCGCAGCCCGCGATGCTCACCGCCTCGCTGCGGCGCCAGGGTGCGGCGCAGCCCGAGGCCGGCGCGGCGTTCTGGAAGCTGCTGCAGGAGCTGGCCGTGCCGGTGCTGCCCAATACCGCTGGCTGCCACACCGCACAAGAGGTGATCACCACCGCGCAGATGGCGCGTGAGGTGTTCAACACGCCGTGGATCAAGCTCGAACTCATCGGCGACGACTACAGCCTGCAGCCCGACACGCTCAACCTCGTGGACTGCGCGCGCCAGCTCATCAACGACGGTTTCAAGGTGCTGCCGTATTGCACCGAAGACCTGGTGCTATGCCAGCGCCTGGTGGACGTGGGTTGCCAGGCGGTGATGCCCTGGGCCGCGCCCATCGGCACCGGCCGTGGCCCCGTGAACCCGTACGCCATGCGCCTGCTGCGCGAACGCCTGAACGTGCCGCTGATCGTCGACGCTGGCCTGGGCCTGCCCTCGCACGCTTGCACCGTGATGGAATGGGGCTTCGACGCCGTGCTGCTCAACACCGCGGTGGCGCTCGCGCAATCGCCCGTGGACATGGCCGGCGCGTTCGCCGATGCGGTGCGCGCCGGCCGCGCCGCCTTCCGCTCGGGAGCGATGCAACCGCAAGACAGCGCACAGCCCAGCACGCCCGTGATGGGCACCCCTTTCTGGCACCACGAATGACCACCACCATCACATCGACCGAGGCGATGGCGCAGGCCATCGTGGATGCCCACCGCGCCACGCTGGCCTTGCCTGTGCCCGCCAACGCGGTGGCCCCAGCGTCCGCGTCCGACGACCCGGTGTTCACCGCCGCGCTGCAGGCCTGCCACGAACTCGGCTTCATTGATGCCGACGCGCTGAGCGTGGCGCGCGCCTGGTCCAAGCGCTCGCGGCGCACCGGCCAGTTCGACCCCGCGCACTGGCCCGACGAGCCCGCCGATTTCGACATCGCGCCCTACCCGCGCGACAACGCCTACGCGCGCGTCCCCCGCCCCATCGGGCTCTATGCGGTCATGCCCGACGCGGCATGGACCATCCGCATGGCGCGCGCGGGTGTGCCCACGGTGCAATTGCGCTTCAAGTCGGGCGACGCGCAGGCCATTCGCCAGGAGGTGCGCGCCGCCGTCGAGGGCGTGAAGGGCACGGACGCCTGCCTGTACATCAACGACCACTGGCGGGAAGCCATTGATGCCGGCGCGCATGGCGTGCACCTGGGCCAGGAAGACCTGGAGGCCATGAGCACCGAAAGCCTGGACGCCATCCGCAAAGCCGGCCTGCGCCTGGGCCTGAGCACGCACGGCTACGCCGAGATGCTCATCGCCGAGCGCCACAGCCCGAGCTACATCGCCATGGGCGCGGTGTTCCCCACCACGCTCAAGCAGATGGCCACCGCGCCACAGGGCACGGGACGGCTGCGCATGTACGCCCCGCTGCTGCGCGACGTGGAACACATGGCGATTGGCGGCATCGACCTGAACAACGTGGCGTCGGTGGTGGCCACTGGCGTGCGCAACATGGGTGTCGTGCGCGCGCTGATGGCGGCGGACGATCTGGACGCGGCCGTGGCCGAGTGGAAGGCGGCGCTCGGCGCCTGAGCGTCACGCCAAGGTGCGCACCTTCGGCTCGCGCACCCACTGGCGCGTGGTGGCCGCCTTCAAAAAGGCCTTCACGTCGTCCGCGCGGACGACGCCCGCATCGGGTTCAATGCCTGCGGCTTGCAGCAGCGCCTGCGCGCCCGCATCGGTAGCGATGGCTTTCAGGTGACCGAAGGCATCGCGCACGAAGTCCACCGCCGCGGCTTCGCGGCACAGCTTGCGGCCCGCGTCTTCGGAGAGCACCAGCGCCACCGCATCGAACACCACCGACGGTGTGCCGGCCAGTTGCCCGTCGGCCGCCTGGTGCTTGCCGTCGGCCAGCGTGACACCGCCGACGCGGGGCGCCACCAGCTTCACGCGCGCGCCTTGGGCCTGCGCGGCCTTCTTCAGCGCCGAGATGACCGCGCCGTCCGAACCGTCGGCCATCAGAATGCCGATACAGCGGCCTTCGAGCGTGTCCTTGGCGTTGCCGATGAGGCTCAGCGCGGCCGACGGCGGCAGCTTCTGCACCGGTTTCGCGGGATGGGCGGCCGGTGGCAGCTTGTCCATCCCTAGGCCATCGGCCACGCGTTGGCCCAGCCTTTCATCGATCACGCGCAAGTGGCCCACGATGGTCTGCTGCACGTGCACGTGTTCGACTTTGGAGAGTTCGAACACCAGGGCGGACGCGATGTGCGACTGCTCGATCTCGGTCTGGCTGATGAAGAACTGGCGCGCCTGGCTGTAGTGGTCGGCAAAGCTCTCGGCGCGTACGCGGCCGCGCACACCACCTTCGTCCACCGCCGCGCTCTTGAAGCCGGCGTTCGGGTCGGCGCGCGGCGAGTCGGGTGCGAGCGAACTGGGTTCGTAGTTGACGCGGCCTTTGGGCTGCTCGGTCTGCATGTGGCCATCGCGCTGGTGGTGGGCGAACGGGCACTTGGGCGCGTTGACGGGAATCTGCGTGAAGTTGGGCGAACCGAGGCGCGAGAGCTGCGTGTCGAGGTAAGAAAAGAGCCGCCCTTGCAGCAGCGGGTCGTTGGAGAAGTCGATGCCGGGCACGAGGTTGGCGGGGCAGAAGGCAACCTGCTCGGTCTCGGCAAAGAAGTTGTCGGGCCAACGGTCCAGCACCATGCGGCCGATCACGCGCAGCGGCACCAGCTCCTCGGGAATGAGCTTGGTGGGGTCCAGGTGGTCGAAGGGAAATCCATCGGCTTCTTCCTGCGTGAACAGCTGCACCGCGAAGTCCCATTCGGCCACGCCGCCCGCGTCCAGCGTGTCGAACAGATCGCGCCGGTGGAAGTCGGGGTCGGCGCCGGCCAGCTTCACCGCTTCGTCCCACACCGTGGACTGCATGCCCAGCCTGGGCCGCCAGTGGAATTTCACGAAGGTCGACTCGCCCGCCGCGTTGAGCAGGCGAAAGCTGTGCACGCCGAAGCCTTCGATCATGCGCAGGGAGCGCGGGATGGTGCGGTCGGACATGATCCACATCACCGTGTGCATCGACTCCGGTGTGAGCGAGATGAAGTCCCAGAACGTGTCGTGCGCGGAAGCCGATTGCGGAAACCCGCGGTCCGGCTCCATCTTCACCGAGTGGACGACGTCGGGAAATTTCATCGCGTCCTGGATGAAGAACACCGGCACGTTGTTGCCCACGAGATCCCAGTTGCCTTCCTTCGTGTAAAGCTTGACCGCGAAGCCGCGCACGTCGCGTGGCGTGTCGACGGAGCCCGCGCCACCGGCCACGGTGGAGAAGCGGGTGAACACCGGCGTCTGCACGCCCACTTCGGTCAACACCTTGGCGGTGGTGACATCGCTCAACGAATCGGTGAGTTCGAAGAAGCCGTGCGCAGCCGAACCGCGCGCATGCACGATGCGCTCGGGAATGCGTTCGTGGTCGAAGTGCGTGATCTTCTCGCGCAGCACGAAGTCTTCCAGCAGCGTGGGGCCACGCGGGTGGGCGCGCAGCGAGTTCTGGTTGTCCGAGATCGGTATGCCTTGCTGCGTGGTCAGCGGCGGGTGCTCGGCATGGGCGTGCTGGTGCAATTCACCGCCCGTGCCCAGGTGGGCGTCAGGACCGGTGTCATCTTGTTTCCGCTTTTTCATGGGGTTGCTCCTCGGGCGATCGTGGATGGGCACAAAAACAAAGTATTGAACCCGGCGCGCCACACGTCGGTGCTGCAACGCACAGACCGGCGACGCGGCGAGGCGCAGATTGGCATGCACGAATCCGTTGTCACACACATTCAAGGAGCCACCATGAAAACCCGACAGACCCCGTTCATCGCCCGCCACCGTTATGCCCTGCTGGCGGTATTCGCCGCCGCAGGCCTGGCGGGCTGCGGCACGTCCGAGCCGCCGCACCGGTACCCCCCATCCACCGTGTACCAAGGCCCGGTCCAACAGGCCCCGATGGGCGACTACCGCCGTCGCGACAACGAAACCCTGTACGAAGCCCCGGTGACGTCGGCCCGCGCCGTGGTCGGCCCCAGCGGCGGACAACAGTGCTGGATGGAGCGCGAAGAAGTGGAGCGGCGGCGCAGTGTGCCGGGCGCGATCATCGGCGGCGTCGTGGGCGGCATCCTCGGCCACCAGATCGGTGGTGGCACCGGTCGCGACATTGCCACGGTAGGCGGAGCGGTGGCGGGCGCGGCGGTGGGCTCCAACGTGGGCCGCGGCAGCCCGCAGACGCGCGAGGTGCAGCGCTGCACGAACGTGGGCAGCAACGCGCCGGAGTACTGGGACGTGACCTACACCTTCCGGGGCGTGCAGCACTCGGTGCAGATGACCTCGCCGCCGGGACGCACCATCCTCGTCAACGGCAACGGCGAGCCGCGCATCTGAGCGCGCTCAGCCGCCCAGCGCCACGAAACGGTCGGTGCGGGCGGCTTGCCGTACGGCCGAGAGGTGGCTGTTCAAGCCCTCGACCGGCCTTGCCTCCTGGAGCCATTCGTTGGGTGTGACGAACCAGAGCGCGAGTTCGGCGTCGTCGAGCACGCCCTTCAATTCGGACAACACCAATAGCACACCGGGGTGGATCGCTGCGCGCGGCAGATCGAACTGAAACACAGGCAGCATGAGCCCCCAGGGACTGTCGAGCGACACCACATTCTTGAAGGAAATCCAGCGCGCCACCAACGCTACGGGTTCAGACGCCTGCCTGAGCCGACATCGACTGCGGATGAGTTCGGCCAATTCGTTGCCGCTGACCAGCCCACCCGTGTCGGCAAAGGCCGCTTCGGTCGACAACCATTGACACGGCGACACGGCATCGCTCGGGTACCCCGGCAAAGGGCGCGGTTCGAGCACCGTTTCAGGAAACCAGGACACGGGCGTTGATTCAATGACCGTTTCAACATGAGGCATGCGTTTCCCCTGCAAGGCATAGCCCGCACACCATGTGCGGATCGAGGCGCAGAATGGTCCAAGTTCATGGCCCTGTCTGTGCGCTGCATCACACATCCCGGGGATGTCCCCGGATGTCGTCCAATAGGGGCATGACAGCCACTCCCCATTCCCACGGTGAACACACCGAGCAGCGCCTCATGGACGTCGAAATCAAGGCCAGCTACGCCGAAGACTTGCTGGACAGCCTCAACCAGTTGGTGGCGCGCCAACAGGAGCAGATCGACCTGTTGCTGCGCGAAGTGAGCCGCCTGCGCCAACGCGGCGAGCCCGAGCCCGCGGCCGGTGGGGTGCGCGACCCGCGCGACGAGCTACCGCCGCACTACTGAGCAGGCGTCAGGCGCGCATGCACCTGCGTTTCGCGCGCGAGCGTGGCATCGAAATCACCGAGCTGTTCGCGGTGCACGAGCTGCTTCACCTCGGCCAGCAAACGCGGGCTGCTGCGCGCGAGCTGCTGCGCCAGGCCCCGCGCGTGCGACGCCAGCGCCTCGTCGTCCACCACCTGCCACACCAGGCCCCAGCGCTCGGCGTCGGCCGCGCCGATCTCCTGTCCCAGCATCAGCAGGCCCTTGGCTTTCTGCAAACCCACCAGGCGCGGCAGCAACGCGGCCACGCCGCCGGTGCCGAACAGGCCCACGTTCACCTCGGGCAACACGCAGCGCGTGCCGCGCGCGGCCACCGCCAGGTCGCCGTTGAGCATGAGCTCCAGGCCCGCGCCCACGACCCAGCCGTGCACCGCCGTTACCACCGGCTGCGGCGCGTGCACCAGTGCCGCGGCGAGCGCCTGCAGGGTGTCAACGAAGGCGGGCGTGGGCGGGTCGTCGCGGTCCTTGCCGGCGCAGAACGCACGGCCTTCGCCGCGGATCAGGATCACGCGCACCGCCGGATCGGCCACGCCGGCCTGCACCGCCAGGAGCAGGTCGCGCGCGAGGGCGAGCGTGAGCGCATTGAGGCGTTCGGGCCGGTTCAGGCAGAGTTCGAGCACGCCGGCATCAAAGGTCTGGATCAGGTGCATGCCGGGAGCGTACACGCCCGCGCCCGGCGCTGTCACAAAACGCAGCGCTCAACCGTCTTGTGGGCGTCAACCCCTGCCACGCCACGTCCCAACATCCCCATGAAAATCACCAAGTCCTACACCCTCGCCGAGTTTCTCGACTGGACACGGCGCAAGACCTACATCCTCCTGGTGCTGGCCGCCATCCCGGCCACGCTGTACCAGGTGTTCGGCCTCACCTGGATCGCCGCGCCCTGGTCGGTGGCGGTGTTGCTGGGCACGGCCACCTCGTTCATCGTGGGCTTCAAGAACGCACAGACCTACCAGCGCACCGTCGAGGCCCAGCAGGTGTGGTCATCGATCGTGGGCGCGAGCCGGTACTGGGGTCTCACCTGCCGCATGCTTCCCACCAACGCCGCCATGTTTCCCGTGCTCCTCCACCGCCACCTGGCCTGGCTGGCGGTGTTGCGCCACCAGTTGCGCCTGCCGCGCGTGTGGGAATCCGCGAACAGCCGCGCCAACGCGGAGTACCGCCAGAAGTACTTCACCGTGCACGAGCACAGCGTCTCGCTCGACGCCGAATTGCAAGGTCTGCTGAGCGAAGCGGACTTGCAACAGGTCCTGGGCGCCGCGAACAAGGGCGGCTTGTTGCTCGCGTTGCAAAGCGAGGACTTGCGGGCTTTGTCTGCCCGACAGGAAATCGCGGCGCTGTACCACGCCGAGCTGCAGAAAACCATCAAGGAGCTTCTGGACCACCACAGCCGCGTGGAGCGCATCAAGAACTTTCCCTATCCGCGCCAGTACGCCACCATCAACACGCTGTTCGTCTGGTGCTTTGCCTTGCTGCTGCCGTTTTGCCTGGTGCGCGAATTCGACCGCCTCAACGAGAGCGTGACGGGCCTGCTGGCGGGCCACATGGTGTGGCTCTCGGTGCCGTTCAGCGTGCTGGTGTCGTGGATGTACATGTCGCTGGACCAGGTGGGCGAAAGCACCGAGAACCCATTCGAAGGCGGCGCCAACGACGTGCCCATCACCCACCTGTGCCGCGTCATCGAACACGAGTTCAGGGAGATGCTGGGCGAGGACGCCGGCCAGGTGCCCGCGCCTGCCCCTCAGCAGCAGATCCTGCTCTGAACCTGAACCGCCGCGCTCACGCGACGGCGGTTCTCGCCAGCCATTGGGCGAGCGAGGTGGCACCCAACGTGGCCGCTTGCTGAGGCACCAGCGAGCGGTCGTCCAGGCGGCTGCCGAAATAGCGCGCGTCGGGATCGGTCACCACCACCCGCTCGTCGTGCTGCGCCACCAGCACGCGGCGCACCAGCTCGTCGAGCGGGATGGCCTCGGGACCCGCCACTTCGCGGGTGCCGTTGAGCGGCGGTTGCGTCACCACGTCGGCGAGCGCGGCGGCCACGTCGGCCGAGGCGATGGGCTGCAGCAGTGCAGACGGCAGGCGCACCGTCTGGCCTTCGGTGTTGACGTGCGCCACCGACATCAGAAACTCGAAGAACTGCGTGGCGCGCACGATGGTGTAGGGCACCGGCCCGGCCTTGATCAGCGCCTCCTGCGCGATCTTGGCACGGAAGTAGCCGCTGTCGGGCACGCGCTCCGACCCCACCACCGACAGTGCCACCAGGTGGCGCACGCCCGCGCGGGCGCCGGCCGCCAGCAGGTTCTGCGTCGAGGCGCGGAAGAAGTGCATCACGGCCTCGTCCTCGAACGAAGGCGAGTTGGTCACGTCCACGACCACGTCCGCGTCACCGAGAACCTGGCTCAGGCCCTCGCCGGTGACGGCGTTGACGCCGGTGGACGGTGATGCGGGCGTGACGCGGTGGCCCGCCTGCCGCAATTGCGCGGCGACTTGTTTGCCGATGAGGCCACTGCCTCCGAGGATGACGATGTGCATGGTGTGTGCTCCTTGACGGGATGTGGGTTCTTTCAGGCGATGTCTTTTTCCACCACGGGCGCGCACATGCCGATGGCCATGCGGTTCCAGGCGTTGATCTGGGCGATCACCCAGTTCAGTTCGACGATCTCCTGATCGCTGAACTGGCCCTTGAGCGCGTCGAACTCGGCGTCGCGCGCACCGTGGTGTTCCACCAGCCGCGTCATGCTCTCGGCCCAGTCGAAGGCGGCGCGTTCGCGTGCGCTGTACAGGCCCACTTCGCGCCAGGTGCACAGGCTGTTGATGCGCTGCCAGGTTTCGCCGTGCTTGCGCAGGTCGCGCACGTGCATGTCGACGCAGAAGGCACAGCCGTTGAGCTGCGACACGCGCGTTTTCACGAGCTCCATCAAGATGGGGCCGAGCGAGGAGGTGGCGGTGGTGGCGCCGACGGCGGCCATGGCCTGGTAGGCCTTGGGGGAAATCTGGATCCAGGGGAGTCGGGGAGCGTTGTGCATGGTGTTGTCTTGATGAGAGTGGTTGGGATACACACTCAAGACGGCACAGCTCTCCGGTTTGTGACAGCGCCCCGTATTTTTTTTCAGGGCTTCGGCACAGGTCCCGTGTCGCGACCGAGCGCGGCGGCGATGCGGGCGAGCTTGTCGGGGTTGCGCTGCACATGCAGCGTGAGAATGCGCTCCCCATCGGTTTCGAACGACTGTGCCGCTTCCAGCGTGTTGCCGATGAAACGCAGCAAACCCCACCGGCCATTGAGCACCACCACCTCGTAACGCACCGCATCGCCAAAGCGCCGGTGCGTGGCGTAGAAGAGCTGTGCGATGCGCCGGTCGCCCACGAGTGGCACGCCGAAGCTGGGCACGATGCCGCCGCCGTCACCGATCAGCTGGGCATCTTCTGCCAGCAAGTTCTTGAGGACGGTGAACTGGCCGCGCGCGGCCGCATCGGCAAAGCCACGCAGCAAACGCAGCTGCGCCTCGCGCGGCACCACGTGGCGTGGCCGCTCGTCCTGCAATTGCGCCTTGGCACGGTGCACGATCTGACGGCACGCGCTTTCGCTCTTGCCCAGCGCTTCGGCCACCTCGCCGTAGTCGGCGTCGAACACCTCGCGCATCAGGAACGCTGCGCGCGCCTCGGGCGACAGGCGTTCCAGCAACGTGAGAAAGGCCACCGACACGTCGTCCGCGCGCTCCAGCATGTCTTCGGGCGAGGGCGACATGGCCTCGGACATCAGCGGCTCGGGCAACCAGGTGCCCACGTAGTGCTCGCGCTGCACCTTGGCGCTGCGCAGCCGATCGATGGCCAGCCGCGTGGTGATGGTGACCAGCCAGGCCTCGGCGCTGTCCAGCCCGTCGTGGGCGCTCTCGTGCCAGCGCAGCCAGGCGTCCTGCACCACCTCTTCGGCTTCGGCGGACGAGCCGAGCATGCGGTAGGCGATGCCGTGCAGACGCGGGCGCAGGCGGCGAAAGGTGTCGAGGGTGGTGTCGTTCATGGCGGTTAGACGGATAGCGCATCGGCGTTGTGACACCGGGGTGGCAACCGTCCACTCTACTGCCATCGGGACCGAGGCCCTACACTGAAATGCTTCGCCACTGTCCCGCCCCGGTCCTCCTATAAAACTCCCCGTCCCCTCAACACCGCG
>NZ_SCML01000052.1 GCF_005503365.1 Hydrogenophaga sp. 2FB | reverse complement strand
AACTCCTGTCGAAGAGCGAGGCGGATTGCCTCACCCGTCAACATGGCAGAACCAGCGGTGGAACGAATAACCACGATGCTGCCGGAGCGATTACCGCGAAAGCGGTTTAGTCCATCGCGCAGTTCCAGAAGCCCGAAGATGCGGTGAAGTACCGCAAATCGGTCATGACCGTGATGGGCAACCACTTCGGCCGTATCGGTGCGATGGCCAATGGCCGTGTGCCTTTTGACGCCAAGGCGGCCGCCGACAGCGCGGCGATCGTGGAGACCATGAGCAAGCTGCCTTGGGAAGGTTTTGTGGCGGGCACCGACAAGGGCGACACGCGCGCGCTGCCCGCGGTCTGGACCGAGCAAGCCAAGTTCAAGGAGCGGTCGGAAAAGCTGCAGACGGAAACCGCCAAGCTGAATGCGGCCGCCAAGACCGGCAACCTCGATGCGATCAAGACCGCTTTTGGTGCCGCAGGCCAGAGCTGCAAAGCCTGCCACGACGATTTCCGCAAAGACTGATGGCTGAATCCGCCGGCGCAGGCCGGAATGGAAAAAGCCGGGATGCAAGCCCGGCTTTTTTGTGTCCGCGTGGCGTGCCCCGATTCAGGCCGGTTGGGCCAGCAGCTCTTCGATGAGCGCGTGCAGCGCAGGGAAGTCGGGCTCGCCGACAAAGCGCTTGACGATGCGGCCTTGTTTGTCCACCAGGTAGGTGGTGGGCGTGAGCTTCACGTCGCCCCACTGTTTGGCGATGTTGCCGGTGTTGTCCAGCGCGACCTTGAAAGGGAGTTGGCGCGATTGCGCGAAGTTGAGCACCCAGGCGGGCGGGTCGTACTCCATCGCCACGGCCACGGTTTCAAAGCCCTGGCCTTCGTACTTCTTGTACGTGGCGACGATGGACGGCATTTCCTTCACGCAGGTCACGCAGGTGGTGGCCCAGAAATTCACCAGGCTCACTTTGCCTTTGAGGTCGGCCGTGGTGGCCTTGCTGCCGTCGAGCAGCACGAAGGTGGATTCGGGCGCGGCGTCGCGGCCCGAACAACCGGCTGCCAGGCCGAGCGCGCTGACGGCGCCCAGCGCCGCCACGGCCTGCAGGGCACGCCGACGGCGGCGCCCGCTGGGGCTGAGATGGGTCATTGTCTTTTCACTTCCCGAGGGCTACATTGCCCTCCATCCTTCATTGAACAGCCAGCTTTTCCGGAGAACCGCCATGCAACGCCGCCAGTTTACCCAGTCCACCACCGCGATGATCGGCCTGCTGGTCCTTGCCGCCCATCAACAGGCCAGGGCCTTGTCGTTGGGCGATATCACCGACGGCGATGCGAGCCAAGGCATCAAGGTGGCCCTGGAGAAAGGCGCGTTGGCGGCGGTGGCCTTGCTGGGCAAGACAGATGGATTCCTGGGCAACCCAAAAGTTCGGATTCCTTTGCCCGGATATCTCGAAGACGCGTCCAAGCTGCTCAAGATGACGGGCCAGGGCAAGCGCGTGGACGAGCTGGTGACCAGCATGAACCGCGCGGCCGAGGCGGCCGTGCCCATGGGGCGTGATGTGCTGGTGGGGGCGGTGAAGTCCATGTCCGTGACCGACGCGAAAAACATCCTGGGTGGCGGTGAGAACTCGGTGACCCAGTTTTTTGCCGAGAAGACGCGCTCGCCCCTGGGCGAGAAGTTCCTGCCCATCGTCACCAAGGCCACGGAAAAGGTGGGCCTGGCAAATACCTACAACAAGGTCGCCGGCAAGGTGGCGGGCCTGGGCCTGGTGAAGTCCGAGGACGCGAACATCCAGCGCTACGTCACCGGCAAGTCGCTGGACGGGCTCTACACCATCATTGGTGAAGAGGAGCGCAAGATCCGGCAGGACCCGGTGGGCACCGGCAGTGCCATTCTCAAGAAGGTGTTCGGCGCACTGAAATAAACGCGGAAGTAGGCGACCGCTCGCGCTGCGAACAGGCTATCGCAGCTTGCGGCGCGCTTCGGCCAAGCGGGCCTCCAGGTACTCGCCATAAAAGTCGGGCACGGCCACGCCCACCAGGCGCTCGGCCAGTTCGCGCCCGTCGGGGCCGAAAAACAGGACCGTGGGCGTGAAGCGGGCCTTCCAGGCACGCGCCTGTTCGGCGGGCGTGGTGAGCTGGCCGTCAAAACCTTGCAGGTTGCTCTTGCGGTCGAGCACGTCCAGCTCCACCGCATGCACCTGGCCTTCGCGCCGCATCGGCAGCAGGTAGTGGCCGCGAACAATGGCGCAGTAGGGGCAGCCTTCCAGCGAAGTCATGACCACGAGGGGCTCGCCCCGCGCGGCGGCGGCCTGGCCCGCGCCGCGCAGCGAGGCGGGCGTGGGCAAGGCGGCCAAAGGCGGGCGGGTGGGGGCGTCCATGTCGTTCATGCGGGTGGTGATCCGGCGATCGGGTCAGATCGCACCGCTGCGCTGCAGTTCCGCCACGCGAGCGGGCGGCACATCCAGCCACTCGTTCAACACGTCGGCCGTGTGCTCGCCCAACAGCGGCGGGGGCAGGTCATTGCGCACGGGGGTGGCGCCGAGCTTGATCGGGCTGGCCACGAGATCCACCGCGTCGGCCAGCGGATGCGCCCAGGTGCGGACCATCTGGCGCGAGCGCACGTGCTCGTCGGCAAACACCTCGGCCAGGTTGTTGATAGGGCCGCAGGGCACCCTGGCGGCTTCCAGCGCGGCGAGCCAGTCGGCCTTGCCGCGTGTTTTGAGGACCTCGGCCAGCAGAGGCACCAGCACATCCCGGTGGCGCACGCGGTTCTGGTTCTGCGCGAAGCGCGCGTCGGTGGCGAGTTCGGGGCGGCCGGCGACGGCGCAGAACTTGGCGAATTGACCGTCGTTGCCGACCGCCAGGATGATGTATTGGGCTTCCCCCCGGGCGTCGGGCGCGACCTCGAACACCTGGTACGGCACGATGTTGGCGTGGGCGTTGCCCGCGCGCCCCGGCACCTTGCCGTCGTCGCGGCCACGCACCAGGTAGTTGGCGCCGAGGTTGGCGAGCATCGCGACCTGTGTGTCGAGCAGCGCCATGTCGATGTGCTGGCCCTCGCCGGTGCGCTCGGCGTGGCGCAGAGCCGCCTGGATCGCGACGGTGGCGTACATGCCGGTGAACAGATCGGCCACCGCGACGCCGACCTTTTGCGGGCCGCCGCCCGCAAGGTCGTCGCGTTCGCCGGTCACGCTCATGAGGCCGCCCATGGCCTGGATGGCGAAGTCGTAGCCCGCGCGGTCTTTGTAGGGGCCGGTCTGGCCGAAGCCGGTGATGGAGCAGTAGACCAACCGTGGGTTGATCGCGCGCAGGGTGGCGTAGTCCAGCCCATAGCGCGCCATGTCGCCCACCTTGTAGTTCTCCACGAAGACGTCGGCCTTGGCCGCGAGTTCGCGGATCAACGCCTGGCCGTCGGGCGTGGCGATGTCGCAGGTGATGGAGCGCTTGTTGCGGTTGGCGCCGAGGTAGTAGGCGGCTTCGGCGGTGTCGCCGCCATCGCGGCCACGCAGAAAGGGTGGACCCCAGCCACGCGTGTCGTCGCCACCGGGGTGGTCTTTGCCGGGCGGGCGTTCCACCTTCACCACATCGGCGCCGAGATCGGCCAGGGTCTGTGTGCACCACGGGCCAGCCAGCACGCGGGAGAGATCGAGTACGCGGATACCATCAAGAGCATTCATGTCGCCATTGTGCGCGAGGTCACGGCCGCAGCCGTGTCCCGCCGGTGGCCTGTCGCGCTGGAATTCCATGTCCGTCTCTGCCTCCCGCGGCCTGCCGCACCGCCGTTGCCCGCGCCCACTCGGGCGCTTGCTCTGCGCACTCCTCGTGCTCGGGGCCTGCTCACCGACCTTCAACTGGCGCGAACTGCGCCCCGAGGGCACGCCGCTGCAGGCGCTGATGCCGTGCAAGCCCGAAACCGCCACGCGCGCCGTGCCGCTGGACGGCGGCGCACCCACCGAACTGCACATGCAAAGTTGCGACACCGGGGGCCTGACCTTTGCCCTGGCCTGGGTGGAGTTGGGCGATGCCGCGCGCGTGCCCGCCGCGTTGAGCGGCTGGCGACGCGCCTCGCTCGGCGCGGTGCGCGTGGACCCGGCGCGCGTCGACGAGCCGGCCGCGCAATGGAACGCCGCGGTGCCCGGTGCGACGCAGACCCTGGGCCTGGCCGCGCAAGGCACGGACCACCAGGGCCGTCCGGTGCAGATGCGTGCGGTGCATTTCGTGCGCGGCACGCAGGTGTACCAGGCCGCGATCTATGGCCCGGTCCTGAACGACGCGGGCGTGACCTCGGCCTTTTTTGACGGACTCAAGCTGCCATGACCCAGACCACCCGACCGAGCCCCGTGCGCTACGAAGGCGCAACCGCGGCCCCCGCACCCGGTGGAGACGTGCTGGCCGCGCGCGCGGTGGTCATCGTCTTCCTCACGTTTGCGGTCGCGTATTTCCTGTCCGCGCTGCTGCGCGCCATCACCGCCACGTTGTCGCCCACATTGAGCGCCGAGATGGCGCTCAGCGCGAGCGACCTTGGCCTGTTGGCTGGCGGCTATTTTTTTGGTTTTGCACTCACGCAAGTGCCCCTGGGCAACTGGCTGGACCGGCATGGCCCACGCAAGGTGATCCTGTGGTTCCTGGGCGTGGCGGTGGTGGGCTGTGTGGCCTTTGCGATGGCCACCAACTTTGCGGGGCTGCTGGCCGCGCGCGTGCTCACCGGCATGGGCGTGAGCGCCTGCCTCATGGCGCCGCTCACCGGTTACCGCCGTTGGCTTTCGCCAGGTGCTCAGATGCGCGCCAATTCCTGGATGCTCATGACCGGTTCGTTCGGCATGGTGGCGTCCACGCTGCCGGTGCAGTGGCTGATGCCGTTGACCGGCTGGCGTGGCTTGTTCTGGGGGCTGGCAGCCCTGCTCATGCTGTCGATGGTGACCCTGGCCATCATCGTGCCGAACTGGCGTCGGACCGATCCCGTTGTGTCGCCCCAGCCCGCGGCGGAGAAGCTCGGCTATGGGGCGATCTGGCGCCACCCTTACTTTCGCCAGATGTTGCCGATCGGCATCGTCAACTACGGCGGCATGATCGCGATTCAGACGCTGTGGGCCGGCCCTTGGATGGTGAATGTGGCGGGCTACACGCCGCAGCAGGCTGCGGGTGGCTTGTTCGCCATCAACCTCTCAATGCTGTGCACCTTCTGGTTGTGGGGGATGGCCAGTCCGCATCTGGTGCGGCGCGGCGTGTTGCCCGAACGCCTGATCGCCTGGGGATTGCCGGTGAGCTTCGTGGTGCTCGGCGCCATCGTCGGATTGGGCGCGGATGCGGGATGGCCGCTGTGGGCGCTGTATTGCGTCAGTTGCACGGTCGTGTCGCTGTCGCAGCCCGCGGTGGCGCTGGCCTTGCCGGCCGAGGCGGCAGGACGTGTGCTCTCGGCCTACAACCTGGCCATTTTTGCGGGCGTGTTCGCCGCGCAATGGGGCATTGGCGTGCTGATCGATGCGCTGGGCGCATTCGGCGGTAGCGAGCGCGACCGCTACCGGGGCGCCATGGCGCTCTTTGGCATCTGTGGCGTGTGGACCTACGCGGCCTTTCTGCGCTCGCATCTGCGCCTGTCGGCGGCCCGGCCGGGCTAAACTGCCACCATGAATGGCATTCTGATCCTGGCACATGCACCGCTGGCCTCGGCCTTGCGTCAGTGCGTGTTGCATGTGTTCCCGGACAGCGCCGACGCAGTGGCCGCACTCGATGTGCAGCCCAACGTGCCGCCCGAAGAATCGCTCGCGCAGGCGCAGGTGCTCATGCGCCAGATGCACCTGCCGCAGACACTGGTGGTGACCGACGTGTTCGGCGCCACGCCCTGCAACGTGGCGCAGAAACTCATCGACGGCATCAACTCCAAACTGATCACCGGCGTGAACCTGCCCATGCTGTTGCGCACCGTGTCGTACCGCCATGAAGCACTGGATGCGCTGATCTCGCGCGCCATGATCGGCGCCACGCAGGGTGTGATTCAGGTGGCGGTGACCGCTCCTCAAAACCAGGCCCGACGAGCCACCCATGATCAAGACCACCGCGACCATCAGCAATAAGCTCGGACTGCACGCACGCGCCTCCGCCAAACTCACCAAACTGGCCGGTGGATTTGCCAGCGATGTGTGGATGTCGCGTGGCGACCGGCGCGTCAACGCCAAAAGCATCATGGGCGTGATGATGCTGGCCGCCGGCATGGGCAGCGATGTCGACATCGAGACCGACGGCAAGGACGAGCAGACGGCCATGGACGCATTGCTGGCACTGATCAACGACAAGTTCGGCGAAGGCGAATGACATGACCATTTCGGTTCACGGTCTGGCGGTATCCCGGGGCATTGCCATCGGGCGGGCCGTGATCGTGGCGTCCAGCCGCGTGGACGTGGCGCACTATTTCGTGCAGGCCGACCAGATCGAGAGCGAGATCGAGCGGCTGCGCCAGGCGCGCAACGCGGTGGTCGAAGAAATCGTGAAGGTGCAGCAAAGCCTGCACGAACTCGGCCCGAACGACGCGCACCCCGAACTCACCGCGCTGCTCGACGTGCACCTGATGTTGCTGCAGGACGAGCAACTCACCAGCGGCGTGAAGCACTGGATCGTCGAGCGCCACTACAACGCCGAATGGGCGCTGACCACGCAGCTGGAGGTGATCGCACGCCAGTTCGACGAAATGGAAGATCCGTACCTGCGCGAGCGCAAGGCCGATCTGGAGCAGGTGGTCGAGCGCATGCTGCGCTTCATGCGCGGCGTGGCGCTGCCGGTGGCTGCCGATGCGCGGCACGCGCACGACAGCGCTGAAGCGCCGCTGGTGCTGATCGCCCACGACCTGTCGCCGGCCGACATGCTGCAGTTCAAGCAAAGCGTGTTCGCCGGCTTCGTCACCGACGTCGGCGGCAAGACCAGCCACACCGCCATCGTCGCGCGCAGCATGGACATTCCGGCGGTGGTGGGCGCGCGTTCGGCCAGCCACCTCATCAAGCAGGACGACTGGGTCATCATCGATGGCGACGCGGGCGTGGTGCTGGTCGATCCCTCGCCCATCCTGCTGGCCGAATACGGCTTCAAGCAGCGCCAGGGTGAGGTCGAGCGCGAGCGCCTCTCGCGCCTGAAGAACACCCCGGCGGTCACGCTCGACGGCCAGCGCATCGAACTGCTGGCCAACATCGAACAGCCCGAAGACGCCGTGGCCGCGCTCAAGGCGGGGGCCGTGGGCGTGGGGTTGTTCCGCAGCGAATTCCTCTTCATGGGCCGTGGCGGCAACCTGCCCGACGAAGAAGAGCAGTACCAGGCCTACCGCCGCGCGATCGAAGGCATGCAGGGCTTGCCGGTGACCATCCGCACCGTCGACGTGGGGGCCGACAAACCGCTGGACCGCGGCGCTTCGCGCGCCGGAGAAGACCACCTCAATCCCGCGCTGGGCTTGCGCGCGATCCGCTGGAGCCTGGCCGAGCCTTCCATGTTCCTGGTGCAGTTGCGCGCGATCCTGCGCGCGGCCGTGCATGGACCGGTCAACCTGTTGATTCCCATGCTGGCCCACGCCAGCGAGATCCGCCAGACCCTGGCCTTGGTCAACCGGGCGCGCGAACAACTGGACAGCGCCGAGGTGCCCTATGGCCACGTCAAGCTCGGCGCGATGATCGAGGTGCCCGCGGCGGCGCTGACCATCCCGCTGTTCCTGCGGCACTTCGATTTCCTCTCCGTCGGCACCAACGACCTGATCCAGTACACCCTGGCGATCGACCGTGCCGACGAGGCCGTCTCGCACCTGTACGACCCGGTGCACCCGGCCGTGCTGCATCTTCTGGCCAGCACCATCGCGCAGTGCCTCGAACGGGGCAAGGGCGTGAGCGTGTGCGGTGAAATGGCGGGCGACGTGACGCTCACGCGCTTGTTGCTGGGCCTGGGCTTGCGCAGCTTCTCCATGCACCCGTCGCAGATCCTGGCGGTCAAGCAGCAGATCCTGCGTTGTGACACCGCGCGCCTGCAGACCTGGGCGCAGAGCGTGCTCGCCGCGGAAGACCCCGCGGCCCTGATGACCGACTGAGCGCGACCTCAGTTGCCGTGTTCCGGCACGGGTTGGTGCGCCGAGATGCCCGCCAGCACGCTGGCGCTCACCAGGACCATGGCCAGGGCCTCGAGCGCGGTGGGCCAGCGCGCTTCCCACAGGAAGCCGTAGAGCAGGGCGAAGAGGGTCTCGAAAAGGATCATCTGCCCGATCATGGTCAGCGGCAACAGGCGGCTGGCACGGTTCCAGAACGCGTTGCCCAGGACCGAGGCCACCACAGCCATGCCGGCCGCCACGCCGATGAAGCGCCCCCATTGCGCGCCGGTGTGGTCGCTCAGGCTGCTGTCCATGAAGGCCGGCACCGCCAGCAACAGCGCCAGCCCGCCCGTCACCAGGCCGGTGAGCAGGCTCCAGTCGTGCGAGGAGACATGGTCCAGGCGCACGAGCCAGCGGCTGTTGCTCACGGCATAGGCGGTCCAGGCGGCGAGCGCACCGAGCGCGCAAAGAAAGCCCGTGAGGCGATGGGCCGCCGGCGCTGCCGACGGCATGCCCAAGGCCTGCCAGGCCACGCAGGCGATGCCGGCCACGCCCAACGCCAGCGTAAGGGCGAGCCGGCGCAAGGGCACCGCGCCATGGCCCTGGCTGCCGATGAGCGTGACCGCCACCGGCAGGAAACCGATGACCAATGACGTCATGGCCACGCCGCCGAGCTGCACCGCGTTGGCCAGCAGCACGTAGTACACGATGTTGCCCAGCAGGCTCAAGCGCACCAGCGCCATCCATTCCGGTCGGCCCAGCCGTGGCGCCAGGGTGCGCCAGCGCGGGGCGATCAAGGCCCATGCCACCAGGCCGTAGGCAAGGTAGCGCGCCGCGGACAGCTGCAGGGGTGAGAAGTCGCGTGCGAGTTCAGGGGCCAGGAACACGAAGCCCCAGGCCGCACCGGCGGCGGCGCCAAAGCCGATGCCCAGCGCCAGCGGGTGGTTGTGCCCGCTCATGGGTGGTTGGGCAAAAGAGGACGGCTCATGCCCGGAGCTTAGCCGGGGCCATCGTCGCGATCCGCCGATCCTTCGTCGCGTTTCGCGGGTCTCGAGGGGTGGGGGTTCAGCCGCGCGGCGGCACGCGGCGCAAGGCGGCCGTCAGCGCCGATGGCGAGCGGTAGCCGATGCGCCGCGCCGTGTCGGCCACGCTCAGTCCGCTGGCACGCCAGGCGCGGGCCTGGGCCAGGCGCTGGCGGCGCAGCCACTGCATGGGGCTGTCGCCTTGTTCTGCCTGGCAGCGCGCGGTGAATTGCGATGGGCTCAGGTGCACCTGCGAAGCCAGGTCGGCCACGGTCAGCGGGGCTTGCCAGTGCGCTTGCAGCCACTGGCCCAGTGCGGCCCAGTCGATGGGACGGCGATGGCGCTCCAGCGGCGGGTCGGGCGAGGCGCTGTGCTGCAGCCAGGTTTCGAGCAGCAGGCTGGCGCCGAGTTGCCGTGCGCGCGGCAGACCCGCCGACACGGCTGTGGCCAGATAGTGCGCCAAAGGCTGCACGCCCGACGGCGGTGCCGCGACGGCTTGGGCCCAGGCGGGATCGTGCGAATCCAGTACCAGGCAGCGCGTTGCGCCTCGCCCTTCGAAATCGTGGCGCTCGCCGGGGGGTACCACGCAGCCGTCGCCAACGGCAATGCGTTGCCCACGGCCCGCCACCTCAAGCTCGAGCACGCCTTCCAGGCCGACGAGGATCTGGAAGTGGTCGTGATCGTGGCTGCCGTGCGAGGCGCCATAGTCGCGCACGCTCAGGCGGTCGTGCGCGGCGGGCATGTCACTTCGCTTCGGCGTTGAGCACGCCATGCGCCTGCTGGTCGGCGTGGTACGAACTGCGCACCATGGCGCCCACGGCGGCGTGGGTGAAGCCCATTTCGTAGGCCTTGGCCTCGAACATCTTGAAGGTGTCGGGGTGCACGTAGCGGCGCACCGGGAGGTGGTGGCCGCTGGGGGCGAGGTACTGGCCGATGGTGAGCATGTCGATGTCGTGCGCGCGCATGTCGCGCATCACCTCGAGAATTTCTTCGTCCGTCTCCCCCAGGCCGACCATCAGGCCGCTCTTGGTGGGCACGTGCGGGAACAACGCCTTGAACTTCTTGAGCAGGTTCAGGCTGAACTTGTAGTCCGAGCCCGGGCGCGCTTCCTTGTACAGGCGAGGCACGGTTTCGATGTTGTGGTTCATCACGTCGGGCGGCGCGGCCTGGAGAATGCCGAGCGCGCGGTCGTCGCGGCCGCGGAAGTCCGGCACCAGCACCTCGATCTGCGTTTGCGGCGACAAGGCACGCGTGCGCTCGATGCAGGCCACGAAATGGCCAGCGCCGCCGTCGCGCAGATCGTCGCGGTCCACGCTGGTGATCACCACGTACTTCAGCCGCAGCTGCGCAATCGTCTTGGCCAGGTTCTCGGGCTCGTTCACATCCAGCGGATCGGGGCGGCCGTGGCCGACGTCGCAGAACGGGCAGCGCCGCGTGCACTTGTCGCCCATGATCATGAACGTGGCTGTGCCCTTGCCGAAGCACTCGCCAATGTTCGGGCAGCTCGCTTCTTCGCACACCGTCACCAGCTTGTTGGCGCGCAGGATGTCCTTGATTTCGTAGAAGCGCGTGGTCGGGCTACCGGCCTTGACGCGGATCCACTCGGGCTTCTTCAGCACCTCGGCCGGCACGATCTTGATGGGAATGCGTGCCGTTTTGGCCTGGCTCTTCTGCTTGGCTGTGGCGTCGTAGCTGCCGGCGGGCTGGGCGTCGCGGACGGTGGGGCTGGCGGAAACCGTGGGGGTGTCGGGGCTGGTCATGGCGTGGGTTAGGTCAGGGAGTGAGCGTGGTCGTGAGCTTCTGGCTCAGCACCCGCGCCGTCTCATCCCATGAAACGGCAACCCCGATTGTAGAAAGGTCGACGGTTTGCAGACCCACGTAGCCACAAGGGTTGATGCGCTCAAAGGGTTGCAGGTCCATCGCGACGTTCAACGCCACACCGTGGTAAGTGCAGTGCCGACTCACCTTGATGCCCAGGGCGGCGATCTTGCCCAGGCCGGTGAAGTCGGGGTCGGGCAGGGGCTCGCCGGGTGTGCGTTTTTGGGGGCGCTGCGGCAGCAAGGCGTGGCTGCCGGGGTCGTCCAGCCGCACATAGATGCCGGGCGCACCCGCCACACGGTGACCGGTCACGCCGAAGTCGGCGAGAGTGCGGATCACCGCCTCTTCCACCCGATAGACGTATTCCTTGACGAAGTAGCCCGCGCGCTGCAGGTCGATCAGCGGGTAGGCCACCACCTGGCCCGGGCCGTGGTACGTCACCTGACCGCCGCGGTTGGTGGCCACCACCGGGATGTTGCCGGGCGCGAGCAGGTGGTCTTCGCGGCCCGCCAGCCCCTGCGTGAACACCGGGGCGTGCTCGCAGACCCAGAGTTCGTCGGGCGTGCCGGCTGTGCGTGCAGCGGTGAAGGCCTGCATGGCCTCGTAGGTGGGCGCGTGGTCCACCCGGCCCAGCGCGCGGACGATCACAACACGACCTTGACCATCGGGTGCGTGGTCAGCGTGCGGTAGAGCTCGTCGAGCTGCTCGCGGCTGGTCACGTGCACCGTGAGCGTGAGGCCCAGGTAGTTGCCTGCCTTGCTCGGACGCCGCTCGATCGTGCGTTCGTCAAAGCCGGGGTCGAAGGCGCGCGCCACATGCGCCATGGCGGTGTCGAAACCGTCCACGTTGGCGCCCATCACTTTGATGGGAAAGTCGCTGGGATAGGTGATGAGCGATTGCTCGGGAGGGATGTCTGGAGGCGGTTCCATCATGTCGGGTTTCCAATGCGTCAGATTGATTGCGCGGCCACCGCGCGCTGGTAGGCTGCGTACAAGTTTGCATAGGCCGGGCCGGGGTGTCCGCGTTGGGTGCCATGGCCCACCGGCACGCCGTCGAGCATGGTGATGGGCAGCACTTCCTTGGTCGCCGAGGACAGCAGCAGTTCGTCGGCCGACAGCACCTCGGCACGCGTAATACGGCGCAGCGCGTACCGCAGCCCCTGCTGGTGACAAAGCTCCTCGATGAGCCCGAACCGGATGCCTTCGAGCACCAGGTTGTCCTTGGGCGGGCCCATGACCACGCCGTCCTTGACCGTCCATACATTGCTCGACGCGCCTTCGCTCAGAAAGCCCTCGCGGAACATCACGATCTCCACGGCGCCGGCATCGGCGGCGATCTGGCGCGCCATCACCGAGCCCAGCAGACTCGTGGTCTTGATGTGCGCCTTGCGCCAGCGGAAGTCGTCGGCGGTGACACAGGCCACGCCATGCGCGCGCTGTTCCGGTGTGGCCAGCTTCATCGCATTGGCCATGGCGAAGACCGTGGGCTTCAGGCCGGCGGGCATCACATGGTCGCGCAGGGCGACACCGCGGGTGATCTGCAGGTAGACAAGCTGATCCTCCACGCCTCGGGACTGCTGATCGGCGATCAGGCGTCGGGCAATGGCCAGCCACTCACTGGTGGGAAAGGGGTTGGGCATATGGACCTCGCGCAGCGAGCGATCCAGGCGCGCCATGTGTTCCGCAAAGCGAAACAAGCGCCCACCATATGCGGGAAGGGCTTCATAGATGCCATCGCCGAAGATGAAGCCGCGGTCCAGCACGCTCACGCGAGCATCCCGAATCGGACCGTAGGCCCCGTCGAGAAAGCACAGCGAGTCGGGCAGGTCGGTCATAGGAGGATTATCGGCTTCGCACCCGCACGAGAGGCGCGCACGGAAATGCTGCACCGAGTATTGATGCCGGGCTGGGGTTTCTACGTATAATGAGAGGCTTTGCAACCCGGACGCTTTGTAGTCTGCCTGTCACGCGCGAGGTCGAATATGACGCAAGGCCATTCGATCCCGACCGATGGAACAGACCCAGAAGATGGGGTGCAGGACAGTGATTTCAAGCCACTGACGCCCGAACAGGCGCAACAGTGGCGGATCGGCCAGCCAGTGTTATCGCTCTGGCGGCTGGTCCTGGTGCAGTGGCTGGTAGGGCTGGTCGCAAGCATCGCGGGTGGGCTGCTGTGGCAGTCACCTTCGGTGGCGTGGTCGGTTCTTTATGGCGCGGCGGCGGTGGCAATTCCTTCGGCTCTCATGGCCTACGGTTTGACCTCCAGTGCAATGTCCCGTGTGTGGGCGGCGCACGCCAATGCGGCATTTGCCGGGTTTCTGCTGTGGGAGGGCGTCAAGATCCTGCTGGCGGTGGTCATGTTGGCCGCGGCTCCATGGGTGGTCTCTCCCCTGAATTGGTTCGGCCTTCTGGTCGGGCTTGTGTTGGTTCTTAAGGTCTACTGGTTTGGATACTTCTTCCAGGCCCGTCGATCAAATGCAAACGGTTGACTCTCCGGCTCATCGGACAAAACGAACATGGCTGCTGAAGGCACTTTGACCCCGGGCGAATACATCCGCCATCACCTCGTCCACCTGACGAACCAGAAGCAAGGATCGATCGTCGATTTCTCGGTGATCAATATCGATTCCGTCGTGGTGAGTTCGCTGCTCGGCTTGCTGATGGTCTTTGTGCTCTGGCGTGCTGCTCGCGGTGCCACGGCCGGCGTGCCGGGCCGCTTCCAGGCAGCCGTCGAGATGCTGGTGGAAATGGTCGACACCCAGGCCAAAGCGGTCATCCACAACGCCAAGAGTCGCAAGCTTGTGGCCCCGCTCGCGCTGACGGTATTCGTCTGGATCTTCATGATGAACTTCATGGACATGATCCCGGTGGACCTGATCCCCCAGATCTGGCACAACGCCGGCCCGGCCATGGGTTTCAAGGATTACCTGCGCGTCGTGCCCACCGCCGACTTGTCCACCACGCTGGGTCTGTCCGTGTCGGTACTGTTGATGTGCCTGTTCTACAACATCAAGATCAAGGGCCTGGGCGGCTGGGCGCACGAACTCGTGTGCGCGCCTTTCGGCACCAGCAAGAACCCCATCTGGGCGGTGCTGCTGGGCGTGGTCAACTTCCTGATGCAGATGATCGAGTTCGTCGCCAAGACGGTCTCGCACGGCATGCGGTTGTTTGGCAACATGTTTGCCGGCGAACTGGTGTTCATGCTGATCGCTCTGCTGGGTGCGTATGCCACCCTGTCGCTGGGCGGTTCGCTGTTCTTTGTTGGTCACGTGATCGCAGGCACGGTGTGGACCCTGTTCCACATTCTGGTTATCACCTTGCAAGCGTTCATCTTCATGATGCTGGCCCTGATTTATCTGGGTCAAGCGCATGACGCGCACTGACGCGACTTTCTAGGTCGCACGGTTTCTTTCTCGTTTCTTTCCTTTCTCAACAAACTTCCACTTCATAGGAGTCATCATGGAAAACGTTCTGGGTCTTGTCGCACTGGCTTGCGGTCTCATCGTCGGTCTGGGCGCCATCGGCGCATCCATCGGCATCGCGCTGATGGGCGGCAAATTCCTCGAATCGTCGGCACGTCAGCCTGAGCTGATGAACGACCTGCAGACCAAGATGTTCATTCTGGCCGGTCTGATCGACGCCGCATTCCTGATCGGCGTGGCCATTGCCCTGCTGTTCGCTTTCGCCAACCCGTTCACGCTGTAATTGGGCTCGCTGCCCCGCGCGGGCCGGCGTTGCGGTGACGGCCTTCAATCCCGTCTCCGCCATCCGTCGCCCGTGCCGGCAGTCGGTGCGTCACCCCTCTTGTCAACACACAGAAAGGCGTTGCGATGAACATCAATGCAACCCTCTTTGCGCAGGCCATCGTCTTTGCGATCCTGGTGTGGTTCACGATGAAATTCGTGTGGCCTCCCATCGCCAAGGCGCTCGATGAGCGTGCGTTGAAGATTTCCGAAGGTCTGGCGGCTTCCGAAAAAGCCAAGACCGAACTGGCCGTGGCCAACAAGCGGGTGGAAGAGGAGTTGAGCAAATCGCGCAACGAATCCGCCACCCGTCTGGCCGATGCCGAGCGACGTGCCCAGACCGTGATCGAAGAAGCCAAGGCCCGTGCCACCGAAGAGGCTTCGAAGATCGTGGCGGCTGCCCGTCAGGAAGCCGATCAGCAGGTCATCAAGGCCCGCGAAACCCTGCGCGAGCAGGTGGCTGCATTGGCCGTCAAGGGTGCCGAGCAGATCCTCAAGCGCGAAATCAATGCCGGCGTTCACGCCGAATTGCTGGGCCGCCTGAAGACCGAGCTCTGAGCCGAGCCTGACGCCACCGACCGACCGGCATTCAAAGGACCACCATGGCAGAAATCGCCACCATTGCCCGCCCCTATGCGGAAGCGCTGTTCAAGGCCGCTGGCTCTGACGCGGCTGGCGCCGCGGCCTGGCTCGACGAGCTGGCTGCCCTGGCCGCCAATGAACAGCTGCGTCAGTTCGCCGACAACCCCAAGACCCTGCCCGAGCAGGTGCTCTCGCTCATGACCGGGCTGCTCAAGAACAGCTTGCCCGCCATGGGTCAGAACTTCCTGCGCACCGTGATCGACAACGGCCGCATCGAAGCGCTGCCAGAGATCGCGGCCCAGTTCCGTGCACTGAAGAATGCGCAGTTGGGGGCGTTTGACGCTGTGGTCTACAGCGCCTTCGAGGTGGACAGCGCCGCGCTGGCCGAGCTCTCCGGGGTGCTGGAAAAGCGCTTTGGACGCAAGCTCAACCTCCAGGTGAAACTGCAGCCCGATCTGATCGGCGGCATTCGCGTGGTGGTGGGCGACGAGGTGCTCGACACCTCGGTCAAAGCCCGCCTGGAACAAATGAAGATCGCCCTGACGGCCTGACGGCTGTTTTTCCGGGCGCGCCTGCACACCATTTAACGAAAGAAGGAAAGAGTCATGCAACTCAATCCCGCCGAAATCTCCGAACTGATCAAGTCCCGTATCGAGGGACTGGGCGCATCCAGCGACGTGCGCAACCAAGGCACCGTGGTCTCGGTCACCGACGGTATCGTCCGTGTCCACGGGCTGTCCGACGTGATGCAGGGTGAAATGCTGGAGTTCCCGGCCAACAAGGACGGCGTGCCATCCTTCGGTCTGGCCCTGAACCTGGAGCGCGACTCCGTTGGCGCCGTGATTCTGGGCGAATACGAGCACATCTCCGAAGGCGAAACCGTGAAGTGCACGGGCCGCATTCTGGAAGTGCCGGTCGGTCCCGAGCTGATCGGCCGCGTGGTCAACGCACTGGGCGCTCCGATCGACGGCAAAGGCCCGGTCAACGCCAAGATGACCGACGTGATCGAGAAGGTCGCGCCGGGCGTGATCGCCCGTAAATCGGTGGACCAGCCGGTGCAGACCGGTCTGAAGTCGATCGACTCGATGGTGCCCGTGGGCCGTGGCCAGCGCGAGCTGATCATCGGCGACCGCCAGACCGGCAAGACGGCCGTGGCGATCGACGCGATCATCAACCAGAAGGGTCAGAACATGACCTGCGTTTACGTCGCGATCGGCCAGAAGGCCTCGTCGATCAAGAACGTGGTGCGTGCGCTGGAGCAAGCCGGCGCGATGGAATACACCATCGTCGTGGCCGCTTCGGCTTCCGAATCCGCTGCCATGCAGTACCTGTCGGCCTACTCGGGCTGCACCATGGGCGAGTACTTCCGCGACCGTGGTCAGGACGCCCTGATCGTGTACGACGATCTGTCCAAGCAAGCCGTGGCCTACCGTCAAGTTTCGCTGCTCCTGCGCCGCCCACCAGGCCGTGAAGCCTACCCCGGCGACGTGTTCTATCTCCACAGCCGTCTGCTCGAGCGCGCAGCCCGCGTGAACGCCGACTACGTCGAAGCGTTCACCAAGGGTGAAGTCAAGGGCAAGACCGGTTCGCTGACCGCACTGCCGATCATCGAGACGCAAGCCGGTGACGTGTCCGCTTTCGTGCCGACCAACGTGATCTCGATCACCGACGGCCAGATCTTCCTGGAAACCAGCCTGTTCAACGCCGGGATCCGCCCCGCCATCAACGCCGGTATCTCGGTGTCGCGCGTCGGTGGTGCTGCCCAGACCAAGCTGATCAAGAGCCTGTCCGGTGGTATCCGTACCGACTTGGCCCAGTACCGTGAACTGGCTGCGTTCGCGCAGTTCGCTTCCGACCTGGACGAAGCCACCCGCAAGCAGCTCGACCGCGGTGCCCGTGTGACCGAACTGCTCAAGCAGGCCCAGTACAGCCCTCAGTCCATCGGCCTGATGGCCGCCACGCTGTTCGCGGTGAACAAGGGCTTCCTGGACGACATCGAAGTCAAGAAGGTGCTGTCGTTTGAAGCCGGTTTGCATGCCCACCTCAAGGACAAGAACGCGGCCCTGTTGGCCAAGCTCGAATCCGACAAGGCGATGGACAAGGACGCTGAAGCCCAAATGTCGGCCGCCATTGCCGAGTTCAAGAAAACCGGCACGTACTGAACCGGCCCATTGACCCGATAAAGGAGCAGCAATGGCAGCAGGCAAGGAAATACGCGGCAAGATCAAATCGGTGGAAAACACCAAGAAGATCACCAAAGCCATGGAGATGGTCGCCGCCTCCAAGATGCGCAAGGCGCAGGAGCGCATGCGTTCCGCGCGCCCTTACGCCGAGAAGGTGCGCCAGATCGCCGGCAACCTGAGCAAGGCCAATCCGGAGTACACGCACCCGTTCATGCAGAACAACGACGCCAAGACCGCTGGTTTTGTCGTCGTCACGACCGACAAGGGTCTGTGCGGTGGTCTCAATACCAACGTGCTGCGCGCGGTGACCACGCAGCTCAAGGAACTGCAATCGCAGGGCATGAGCGCCGAAGCCGTGGCCATTGGCAACAAGGGCCTGAGCTTCCTCAACCGCATCGGTGCCAAGGTGGTGTCCAGCGTGACCGGTTTGGGCGACACGCCTCACCTGGAAAAGCTGATCGGCCCCGTCAAGGTGCTGCTCGATGCGTACACCGACGGCCGCATCAACGCGGTCTACCTCTGCTACACCAAGTTCATCAACACGATGAAGCAGGAGTCGGTGATCGAGCAACTGTTGCCGCTCAACGCAGGCACGTTGCAGAACGGCGCTGGCGGTCGCGATTGGGACTACATCTATGAACCCGACGCAGCCACCGTCATCGACGAGTTGCTGCTTCGGTATGTCGAAGCCCAGGTGTACCAGGCGGTTGCCGAGAACATGGCGTCCGAGCAATCCGCCCGCATGGTGGCCATGAAGGCCGCCACCGACAACGCCGGTAGCGTCATCGGTGAACTCAAGCTGGTCTACAACAAGACCCGCCAGGCCGCGATCACGAAAGAGCTTTCGGAAATCGTCGCCGGTGCCGCCGCGGTCTGAAGCAGCCGCCCAACAGAATCCAGAGAAAACAGAAGGTATTCATCATGTCTCAAGTACAAGGCAAGATCGTCCAGTGCATCGGCGCCGTCGTGGACGTGGAGTTTCCGCGCAACCAGATGCCGCGCGTTTACGACGCGCTGAAAATGGAAGGCTCCGCCCTGACGCTGGAAGTCCAGCAGCAACTGGGTGACGGCGTGGTGCGCACCATTGCGCTGGGCTCGTCCGACGGCCTGCGCCGCGGCATGGTGGTGTTCAACACCACCAACCCCATCATGGTGCCGGTCGGCAAGGCTACCCTGGGCCGCATCATGGACGTGCTCGGCGCGCCCATCGACGAGCGCGGTCCGGTTGACCAGACGCTGACGGCATCGATCCACCGCAAGGCCCCCGCGTATGACGAACTGTCGCCTTCGCAGGAACTGCTGGAAACCGGTATCAAGGTGATCGACCTGATCTGCCCGTTCGCCAAGGGCGGCAAGGTGGGTCTGTTCGGTGGTGCCGGTGTGGGCAAGACCGTGAACATGATGGAACTCATCAACAACATCGCCAAGGCCCACAGCGGTCTGTCGGTGTTCGCTGGTGTGGGTGAGCGTACCCGCGAAGGCAACGACTTCTATCACGAGATGGCCGACTCCGGCGTCGTGAACCTCGAGAAGCTCGAGGAATCGAAAGTGGCCATGGTCTACGGCCAGATGAACGAGCCCCCAGGCAACCGTCTGCGCGTGGCGCTGACCGGCCTGACCATCGCCGAGTCGTTCCGCGATGAAGGCCGTGACGTGCTGTTCTTCGTGGACAACATCTACCGCTACACGCTGGCCGGTACCGAAGTGTCCGCCCTGCTGGGCCGCATGCCTTCCGCCGTAGGCTACCAGCCGACGCTGGCCGAAGAAATGGGCCGCCTGCAGGAGCGCATCACCTCCACCAAGGTCGGCTCGATCACTTCCATCCAGGCCGTGTACGTGCCCGCCGATGACTTGACCGACCCGTCGCCCGCCACCACCTTCGCCCACCTGGACTCCACCGTGGTGCTGAGCCGTGACATTGCCTCGCTGGGTATCTACCCCGCCGTGGATCCGCTGGACTCCACCAGCCGCCAGCTCGACCCGCTGGTCGTGGGCCAGGAGCACTACGAAACCGCCCGCGCCGTGCAGAACACGCTGCAACGCTACAAGGAACTGCGCGACATCATCGCGATTCTGGGCATGGACGAACTGGCTCCGGAAGACAAGCTGGCCGTGGCCCGCGCCCGCAAGATCCAGCGGTTCCTGTCGCAGCCGTTCCACGTGGCCGAGGTGTTCACCGGCTCGCCGGGCAAGTACGTGCCGCTGTCGGAAACCATCCGCGGTTTCAAGATGATCACCAGCGGCGAGTGCGACCACTTGCCCGAGCAGTCGTTCTACATGGTCGGCACGATCGACGAAGCCTTCGAAAAGGCCAAAAAGGTCGCGTAAAGCGGGAGCCCGGGGCGTCTGGCGTTGTTGCCGTGCTCGCCGTACCTTGGTACGGCTCCACGCGGCGCCTGGCCAGCCACCCCGCTGCTTGCTTTCCACTCACCTTTTTTATTGGAGTAACTATGAGCACCATCCGCGTCGATGTGGTCAGCGCCGAAGAATCCATCTTCTCCGGCGAGGCCAAGTTCGTGGCGCTGCCGGGCGAGGCCGGTGAGCTGGGCATTCTGCCCGGTCACATTCCGCTGATCACCCGCATCAAGCCCGGCGCCGTGCGCATCGAGAAGGCCGAGGGCGGTGAAGAATTCGTGTTCGTGGCCGGTGGCATTCTGGAAGTGCAGCCGCACCACATCACCGTGTTGTCCGACACCGCGATCCGCGGCAAAGACCTCGACGAAACCAAAGCCACCGAAGCGCGCCGGCAGGCCGAAGAAGCCGTAAAGAACGCCAACAGCGACCTCGATCTGGCCAAGGCCACATCGGAACTCGCCGTCATGGCCGCGCAAATTGCCGCGTTGCGCAAGTACCGCCAAAAAAAGTAAGCGACTTGTGCCGTTTATCAAGAATGGACCGGCCACGTGCCGGTCTTTTTCTTGGTGGATGCGGCTCGGTATGCAACAGTCCGACTACCATCGATCGCCTAGGCAATAAAGGACCGCGCACGACATGTCTTCCATATTCGAGAGTCCAGACACTGCTCCCGAGGAGGTGGCGGCGCGTTTGCTGGTGACGTCTTCGGCGCTGGCCGATCTGACGCTGGGCGATGCCTTGAAGGTGGTGGGCTATATGCGGCCCAAGCTCATCAAGGCGGGCACCGTCATCATCCAGGAAGGCGAGGTCAAGCAGACCGACTACATGCTGCTGGTGCTGGAGGGCGACATCGCGGTCGAGAACGAGTTGCCTGGATTGCACGAGAGCATGGTGGTGAACATCATGGGCCCGGGGCACCTGATTGGCGACATGGGTGTGCTGGACGGCGCGCCACGCTCGGCCACCTGCACCGCGAACACCGATATCGCCGTGGCCGTGTTGTCGCGCACGGCGCTCATGCGCCTGCTCAAGGACGACCCGAAGCTGGGCGCGCGTTTGCTGCTGGCGATCTCCAAGCGCATGGCCGATCGCTTGCGCGAGACCACGCGCAAGCTCAAGACTTTTGCGCAGATGAACAAGGCGCTGCAGCAGGAGCTCAGCGTGGCCCTGAACAGCCGCGCGGCATTTCCGGACAAGCGCGGACGCGGCTGAGCGGCTGGGCCTGAACGGCTCGATACGCCGTCAACGGCGCACGACGTTGTCCGACAGTTCGTTGACCCGCACCGCGCCGCTGTCGGCAGGGAAGTGGGCCACCAGCAGCGCCGACACTTCTTCCAACGCTTGCGTGAGACCGTCTTCAAAATGGCTTTGGCGCAACTGCGCGCCCAGGCGTTCGGCGATGGCTTGCCATTCGGCCGGTGGCACGCGGCGCGCGAGCGATCGGTCGGCCACGAATTCGATCGCGTGCTCGGCCAGCAACAGGTAGATCAGCACGCCATTGTTGTGCTCGGTGTCCCAGATGCGCAGGCGTCCAAACCAGGTCAACGCGCGTTCGCGCACCACGGTCGACAGCGGCGTGGCCGCATCGACGCGCCAGAGGTAACTCAAGGGCAGTGAGGCCTCCACGCACAACCGCACCTCGCCGCTGTGCCGGCCTTCGCTGGCGGCCACGCGGCGCGCCAAGCGCTCGGCCATGTCGTCGGGCACGGCGCGCACGGTGTCGGAGATGTCGAGCCAGCGGTGCTTGAGGATGCGAGCCAGTTTGTTCATGGGCCGTCGTCTTTCATCACCAGCCACCGGACGCACCGCCGCCGCCGAAGTTGCCACCACCGCCGGAACTGAAGCCACCGCCGCCACCAAAACCGCCGGAGCGACCGCCGCCACCGAAGCCGCCTCCGCCCCAGCCACCGTGGCGGCCCGAGCGCCCCGAGCCGCTCGAGGTGGGCGCCGGCAGGAATTGCAGGAACAACGCCGCGAGCATGCCCAGCAAGCCGGCGCCAATGGCCACCCAGAGCACCGTCGTCAGCACCCACGCCAGGCCGCCCGCACCGATGCCCGTGAGCACGGTGCCGAGCTTGTTGCCGAACATGCCGCGCAACACTGCCGAGGCGATGGGAACGGCAAAAACCAGAAAGACCAACGCGTCCATGACATCAAAATCGCCCGCGAGGCCTTTGGCGCGCGATGTCTGTTCGCTGGGCAGCGGCAACGCTTCACCGCGGATGCGCGCGAGGATCTGATCCACCCCGGCTTCGATGCCGCCGGCGTAGTCACCGCTGCGGAACGCGGGTGTGACCGCGCCGTCGAGAATGCGGCGCGCCATCAGGTCGGGGATGGCCCCTTCCAACGTCTTGGCGGTGGCAATGCGCAAGCGCCGATCGTCCTTGGCGATGACGAACAGCACGCCGTCGCCCACGTCGCGGCGGCCGATCTTCCAGGCGTCACCCAGGCGTTGCGTGTAGTCCGCAATGTCTTCCGGTGCGGTGGTGGCCACCATGAGCACCACAACCTGCGAGCCGTGCGATTTCTCGAACGCTTCGAGCTTGGCTTCGATGGCCGCGAGCTGGCTGGCGTCGAGCGTACCGGTCTGGTCCATGGCGCGCGCACGCAATTCGGGCACGGCTTGCTGCGCCAGCGACGGCATGGCGGCAAGGAAGAAGCAGCAGAGGCCCAGCAGCGCGAGCAGCGGTCGGGCCGACCAACGGGTCATGGCTTCTTGTCGAAGTCCACCTTCGGCGGTGTCGAGATCTCCGCCTCGTTGGCGACCTGGAAGTTGGCCTTGGCCGCGTAGCCGAACACCATGGCGGTGAGGTTGGTCGGGAAGCTGCGCGCGAGCACGTTGTACTCCTGCACGGTCTGGATGTAGCGGTTGCGCGCCACGGTGATGCGGTTTTCGGTGCCCTCAAGCTGCACGCGCAAATCGCTGAAGCCCTGGTTGGCCTTCAGGTTGGGGTACTGCTCCACCACCACCATCAGGCGGCTGAGCGCGCTGCTGAGCTCACCCTGCGCAGCCTGGAACTGCTGCATCGCCGCCGGGTTGTTCAAGGTCTCGGGCGTCACCTGGATGGACGTGGCCTTGGAGCGCGCTTCGATCACGCGGGTGAGTGTTTCCTGTTCGAAATTGGCCTCACCCTTCACCGTGGCGACGATGTTGGGGATGAGGTCGGCACGGCGTTGGTACTGGTTGAGCACCTCCGACCAGGCCGAGCGGCTCTGCTCGTCCAGGCGTTGGAAATCGTTGTAGCCGCAGCCGGTGAGGCTGGCCGCGAGCAGCAGCGTGGCGATCCAGGTGAACAGGCGACGTCGAGCGGGTGCGTGCATGAAACCAACCTCCGAGGATTGCGTGGGCCTCAAGCCGGACGTCGGCATGGCGACCACGGTCTGCGGGACTATACCGCGCGGTCATGCCATGCCGGTACTTCCAGCCCTTGGTGCAGACGGCAAAATACGCCGCATGTCCAAACCCAAACTTCCCCCCGGCTCACCGGACGACACGGAGGCCGCTTTCTACGATGCCTTGCAGCACGCCGACATCGAGCGCCTCATGGCGTGTTGGGCCGACGAGGATGACATCGTGTGCGTGCACCCCGGTGGCCCCCGGTTGTTGGGGCCTGCCGCCATTCGCGCCGCCTTCGAAGCCATGTTTGCCAACGGCAGCGTGCAGGCCCACGCCGAGAAGGTGCACCGCCTTGATGCGGGCGGCTGTAGCGTGCACAGCGTGGTCGAGCGCGTGGCCATCATGACCGATGACGGCCTGCAGCACGCCTGGGTCGTGGCGACCAATGTGTTCGTGAAAACCGCGCAAGGCTGGCGGTTGGTGGCGCATCACGCCAGCCCGGGTTCGCGGGTCGAACCGCCTGAAGTCCTCACAACCAAGCCGGTGCTGCATTGACGCGCGATCGCTTCTCCTATCTCGCGCCGTGGTGGTTGCCCGGTGGCAATGCGCAAACCATCTGGGCCGCCCGTGCCGCCCGCCGTCATTTCGGGCCGGCGCCGCGCTGGCAGCGCAGCCGCTGGGACACGCCGGATGGCGATTTCATCGACGTGGACGAAGCCCTGCACGCCAGCGCGCCGCAAGCGCCGTTGCTGGTGCTGTTCCATGGCCTCGAAGGCTCTTCGGCGAGTCAGTACGCCGTGGCCTTCGCCGATTTCGCCGCGGCCCATGGCCTGGCCTATGCCGTGCCCCACTTCCGCGGATGCTCGGGTGAAATCAACCACGCCCCCCGCGCCTACCACTCCGGCGATTTCAGCGAGATCGACTGGATCCTGCGCCGCTTCGCCCACGAGAACCCCAGCCGGCCTTTGTTGGCGGTTGGCGTCTCGCTGGGCGGGAACGCGCTGATGCGATGGGCCGGTGAAATGGAGCAGAGCGCGACCCAACTGGTGTGCGCCATCGCGGCGGTGAGCTCTCCGCTGGACCTCGCCGCTGGTGGTTACGCCATCGGACGCGGCTTCAACCGGGTGGTCTACACCCGCATGTTCATGGGCACCATGGTGCCCAAAGCCCTGCAGAAGCTGGAGCAGCACCCCGGGCTCTTCAAGCGCGAGGCGCTGCTTGCCGCGCGCGACCTCTACGAATTCGACAACCTCTTTACCGCGCCGCTGCACGGGTTTCGCGACACCGTCGACTATTGGACGCGTGCCTCGGCCAAGCCCGTGCTGCACCGCATCCGCGTGCCCGCGCTCGCCCTCAACGCGCGCAACGACCCCTTTGTGCCCGCCGCCTCGCTGCCCACCTTGCAGGACGCAGGGCCCTCGGTGACGCTGTGGCAGCCTGCGCATGGCGGCCATGTGGGCTTCCCGGTGTCGCACGGCCCCTTCGGCCTGCCGGGACATGTGCGCGCCATGCCCGAAGCCGTGGGAAACTGGTTGCTTGCACAGCTTTGAGGAAGAACGCCATGGACGACATCGTCAAGGCCGCAATGGCCAAATGGCCCAACGTGCCGCACTGCTTCGGCTGGCTGGGGCTGGACGCGCGCGGCAACTGGTACATGCGCGACGACCGCATCCAGGCCCAAGGCGCATTCGCCGTCGCCAAGGGCTCGCTGCTCACACACGAGAAGCTGATCGACTTCATCCACCGCAATTACGCCGCCGACGAGAAGGGGCAGTGGTTTTTCCAGAACGGGCCACAGCGCGTGTATGTGGAGCTCGAGGCCACGCCCTGGATCTGGCGTCTGCAACCCGATGGGCGCGTGCTGTCGCACAGCGGCGTGGAGAGCGGGGCCGTCAAGGAGAGTCTGCTGGACGAGACCGGCCGCTTGTACCTGGTCGCCGACCTGGGCGTGGGCCTGGTGCACAGCGCCGACATGGCCCTGGCGGCCGATGCGGTGGAAGCGGGCCGCTGGACACCGCGCAACGTCATGGCATCTGCGCTGCCCGAGCGCCATGGATTTGTGCCGAGCCCGCAGCAGCGACAGCAGTCTTAGCGCAGGCAGATTCGCTCGCCCAACAAAAAACCGGTCTGGCGACCGGTTTTTTTTGTTGCAGCAGCGGCGTGCTTACTTCGCCGCGGCCAGCATGTACTGCACGGCAGCCTTGATGTCGGCGTCGGCGGCCGTCGAGCCACCCTTGGGCGGCATGGCGCCCTTGCCTTTGATCACGGTGGCGGTCAGGGCATCGAGGCCCGCGCCCACGCGGGGGGCCCAAGCGGCCTTGTCACCGAACTTCGGTGCACCGGCCACACCGGCCACGTGGCACACCGAGCAGGCTTGTTTGTAGAGAGCCTCGCCAGCGCCAGCCGCCACCGTGGCGGATGCGGGCGCTGCTGCGGCTGGCGCAGCCGCCGCCGGCGCGGCTGCAACCGCTGCAGGTGCCGGTGCAGCGGCGGGTGCGGCTGCCGCGGGAGCCGGCAGTTGCGGCACAGCGAACTTGCCGCCTGCGGCATTGGCCATGTGCACGACGGCACGGCCGATTTCAGCGTCGCGGAATGCGCCACCGCCTTGTGCGCCCATCGCGCCCTTACCCTTGAGGGCCGAATTCAGCAGCGCGTCGTAGCCGGTTGCGATGCGAGCGGCCCAGGCGCCGGCGTCGCCGAACTTGGGCGCACCCGCCAGACCCGCGCCGTGGCAAGCCACGCACTGGGCCGTGTAAACCGCTTCACCCGATTGCAGCGGGCGGTTGGCGTCGCGAAGCTCCAGCGTGCCCACGCGCTGAATGCGTTGCGCCGTGGCCTGTTCCACGTCCACCGCACCGGCAGCCGGCTTGTTGGCGGAGATGACGTAGTACACCAGCCCGATGATGATGAAGATGGGTGCGACAAACGCAAAAAAAGACGTCCACAACAGTTGCGTGGGCGTCTTGATCGGGCCGGTGTGGTCTTCGTGCGCGTGGTCGCTCATGGTGTCCTCGGGGGGTGGCGAAACAAGGCCAGTAAAGTAATGGGGCGAGCCTGTCGTGGGGCAGGCAAAACAGCCTTGGATTATAGCCAAGCGCCCTTTGGCAGCAGGGCGGAGCCCAGAGAGCGGGGGTGGGGCCGGTACAATACCGGCGGTTGCGGCTGTAGCTCAGTGGATAGAGTATTGGCCTCCGAAGGCTGTCGTCATCGGAGCAAAACGCGACAGGTAGACTATTGGTCTCCAAGCAGCATGCGGCTGTAGCTCAGTGGATAGAGTATCGGCCTCCGAAGGCTGTCGTCATGGCGGCCTGCAGCAGCGAAACGAGTATTGGTCTTTTTACAGCATGCGGCTGTAGCTCAGTGGATAGAGTATCGGCCTCCGAAGCCGAGGGTCGTGGGTTCGATCCCCGCCAGCCGCACCAAGCCTTGCGTTTTGAGCAAGTGCCTGCACACATCGTACGAGGCACAAAGTTTCCCTCCTCCACGGAATCCCACGTACTGGGGCACATAGCGCCAGTAGACCAAGAGTCAGGACTGATCTGTTGGAAACGACCTGTGCCTTATCCGTGCCCAGTGTGTGCCGCGACCACCTACTTTGATCAGAACAGCTTGTTGAAAACGACCCTTGCGCTTGTGCCGTTGCTTGGTGCGAGTTTCGAATTCGACCCCTTGCTGTTCTTGACTTCTTGAAGCCGACGGGCTGGTTTGCCGCGTACGGTCTTGATCTGCTCTGGAGGCATGATTGGTCCTCGGCCGCGAGCGGGCTTGCCAGCGGTCGTTCTTCGATCGCGGTTAACCGTATCGCGGCTCGGCGTGGGCTGACGCCATTCTCGCGGCAGAAGGGAACGCGAACGATGACTGAGAACATCAAGAACACGGCAATCACCGCCGCTGGCTACATCTATCAGAACCGGCAAGGGCTGCTGGTGTTGTGCGACTGGCTGGATGCGCCGAGTCGCTTTTCGAAGGTCAAGTTCGAGTGTGACGTTGAGGCGGATGCACCGATGGGCCTGGACGACATCGTGGTCGAGCGCACGGACGGACTGCAAGACCTCAAGCAGGTCAAGTTCACGCCAAACCCAGATGCGCACCCGCTGTCCTTGGATTGGCTGCTTGAGAAGTCCGGCAAAACGGAGCGGTCCCGGTCGATGCTGAAGAAGTGGTTTGACGCGTACAGGGCGCTGGACCCGGAACGCATCGGCCAGCTCTCTCTGCTGACCAACCGGCGGCCAGATGCCGAGATCGAAGCCTACCTGGCTGGGGACAAGATTGATTTCGCCAAGGTTCCTGACCCGAGGCGCGCGGCGCTCGTCGTCGAACTCGGCGGCGAGAAGAACTGTGAGGAGTTTCTCGGCCGACTGCAGATTGCGCACAGCGACAAGGGCTTCGAGACCATCGAGCACGAAGTCAACGCTCGGCTGCGCGCGCATGGGACGCCGGAGGGCATCGCCGTCCTAAAGAATGTCGCCCTGAACTGGGCGACGCAGAAGAACTCTCCGCCGCCGTCCGGTTGGATCACGTTGCCTGACCTTCGCGCGATCCTCCAGGCGACGCCGCCGGCACCGCTACCGGAAGACTTTGCGGTCCCCAATGGCTATGAGGTGCCCGATGCTGACTTCCACGACGCTTTCGTCGAGGACGCGTTGCGTTCAGCAGGCAAGGCGATCGTTCTGACCGGTCCGCCTGGTCGCGGCAAGAGCACCTACCTCAGCGCGCTGTGCGACACACTCGCCGACAAAGACATTCCGACGGTCCGCCACCACTACTTCCTATCCACGACGGAGCGCGGCCGGGATCGGGTGCACGGCTACGTCGTCGAGGAGTCGATCCGATCGCAGATCGAGCGATTTCATCCCGGCGTCCCTCGTCCGCACGGTGGCCTGCGCGCGCTGCTGGAAGCCACTGCGGCGCACTACAAGTCGCTCGACAAGCTCTTCGTGCTGATTTTGGACGGCCTCGACCACGTCTGGCGAGTCAACGCCGAGGACAAACAGCCGCTGGAGGACCTGTTTGCGCAGTTGATACCATGTCCTGAGAATATGGTGCTGCTCGTGGGCACGCAGCCGGTGGACGACGCCCAACTGCCGGCAGACCTGTTGATTGCGGCGCCGAAGGCGAGTTGGAAGACGCTTCCCGCCATGTCCGGCGACGCCGTCCTTTCGTACTTGCATCGAGCGGTGCAGACCGGTCGGCTGAGCACAGGCCTTGAGCCCGATGAGCCGGATGTTCATGCAGAGCCGGAGGACGTCGAAGCGCCAAAGGTTTTTGCTGCGCGCCAGGCTTTCGCTGAGCAAGAGTTGCAGAGTGCCGCAGCCGCGCTACGCGCAAGGACCAACGGTCACCCGCTGCATGTGATCTATGCGACCTCCGCTCTGGTGCTTGCCGGTGGCAAGGTCACACGCTGGGACGTCGAGCAACTCACCGGTGATCTGAGCCAAGACGCAAAGTTCTATTACGGGTCGCTGTGGGAGCGTCTTTCGGCTAGCTTGAAGGATGCGCTGCGACTGGTATGCGCTTTCCCGTTCTTCTGGCCGCGGACTGCGTTCTATGAGATCGCGACCGCGATGAAACTGGCGGTGTCCGAGATCGAGAAGGTCGAACATTTGCTTCATTCGTCGGCCGCCGGGCTGAAAGTTTTCCATGAGAGCCTGGCCGTGTATGTGCGCTCGACCGATGGCTACGCCGATCGCATCGCCGCGCTGAGGCCAGAGGTCGCGCGCTGGCTAGAGACGTTGGCGCCCAACGCTCTACGGGTGAACTGGCTCTGGACAGTCCGGGCACAGCTTGGCGATCCAAGCCACCTGATCGCGGGTCTGACCCGGGACTGGGTCCTGCTGCGCTTGGAAGAGGGATATCCCCAAACGCTGTTCGACACGCTGATCACAGACGCCGTGGCTGCGGCGCTGGACCGGGCCGAATTCGCGCAGGCCTATCGCCTCCAGCACCTGAAGGCCCGCATGGTTGAGGGCAGCCAATTTCAGATGCCGGACGAGGACATGGCCCGGCTGGCCTCTTACACGTGGACGCTGGCGGCGGACGATGGGGTGATCCGCGAGGCCGTTGCTTCCCGGCACGAGACGGATATCAAGCTCGTGGCGGCGCTGGGCCTCGCGCTGCGAGCGCGCGGCGACCATGTCGTGGCTGAAGCATGCGGCGAAGAGACGCTTCGGCGATTTCGGGGCGCGAGTCGGTTCTCAAGAGAGTACGCCACAAGCAACGGCTTGGATGTCTTCAGGTTCCTGGCAAGTGCGTTTGCGCATCTGGGCGCGGTGGGGACCACGCCTGAGGGGCTCAAGCGGCTCGTGACACAGGCTCACCCGGAGGGATGGTTGCCATGCGTCCGGCGGATGGCCGCCGAAGGGCAACTCGACGAGTTGATGTCGCTCGCGGCCTCGATGGGCGACGGCTGGCGCAAGCGCGTGGTCAGCGATGCCTGCCTCCGGGCCGCGGCTCAGGTCAATGTGAACATTGTCGAACGCGGCGACTTCAAAGCACTCGCCACGACGCCCTTCGTAGCAGCCGTCGAGACGGCCCACGCGCACGCCGCGACGACCTTGAATGCTTTGATCCCGATCGACTGGCTGGGACTCGACTACCGCGAGCGCAAGTTGGACCTTGCGAGGCTAGTGCACCATTGGTTCTTCAGCGCTGTGCATCTGAGCTTGTGCATGGCCGCAGAAGGGCAGACCGAGTTCAGCTTTGCACGCGCGCCGGTCTATGCCGACCGAGAGAACATCACGGACTTCATGAACGCGCTCTCGGGCGTCGCTGCCCAGGTGGCGCATCAATGGTGGCGGGGTGAGTTCGTAGACTTCCACGAGGTCTTTGAGCTATTAGACCCAGTGGAGTTCAGGCATTTCCGACAGAGCTACGACTGGCAATCTGCGGCAGAGGATTTTCGGGCTGCGCTGCATCAGGTGGCCTGCGACGTCCGTCTCGGCAGCATCCTATTGGGCCATGCCGTCGAGGCAGATCTGACGGAGGCGACGCTCGCTGCTGCAGGGTCGTTCAAGTGGTTCGACGCGACGTCGTTCCGCGAGCAATACGCCACGGGGCTGCTGACGAAGATGTCAGATGAGGCCGTTGCGACGTTCGTGCGCTCCCAGCGCGAGCAGTTCGATACGGAGGTGCGGCAGGAGACTAGCGTGCATCTACAAATGCCGCTTCAGTTGTGCGGGATCTCGGTCGCCCATGGTTTGGAGACATCGGCGCGCGAACTCTGCTCAAATCGAGGTGCGTCAAGTGGGCGCCGCGCTCAAGGTCCTCGAGGAAGAACAAATGGTGGCGGAATACGCTCACTGGAATGCGAGCTGGGGCCCGGTGCGTCCGGGGCCACTGAGTGGGGCCTGCGGTGCGGCCTTGGTCTCTCGCGGAACGACCTATCGCGAGTTCCCGTCCGCCGAAGGACAGGTGGTTCGATCGTTCTACCTCTGGCAAGTGCGCCTGCTTCACCGAAGCAACACATCCGTCGCGTTTGACGAAACCCTCAAGAGCGGTGTCTTCTTTGTCTAGCCAAGCGTCATTCCTGCGTTCAGGGTCACGGCTCGGACAGGTTGCCCTGCTGCGCTGAGTCTGGTTTCGTTCGCTTGAGTAAGGGCCGCAGGCTGGCAGATGCAGTTCTTCAACCTGTGCATCAACCTTAAAGCGGGCTGCGTGGAGCTCCAGTGGGGGTGCACAGGTTCAACTCCACGTACAACTGCGCCTGTTTCAGTTGGCGCCGCACCATGGCTATGTGAAGGGGCCGGCCTTAGATCCTTTGAGAATCCCTCCAAGGTGACTCGGATTTGAACGCGTTCGTGCCGGCCGCTCGGCCAATCCGGATCCTTGATTCAAGGCTGACCGGTGCTGCTCGTTCGCTCTAGCAACTCAGGCAAATCGATGCCGAAGTAGTCGCACAGCTTGTCCAGCACATCAATCTCTACTCGCTCAGCCGTCTCGTAGTACAGCCGCGTCAGCGTTCCGCGATTGATCCCGGTATCCCTTGCCACGTCGGCAATCTTGAGCTTTCGCTCCCCGAGGAGTCGGGCGAAGTGACAGCGGATCATGGCCTTGTTTTGTAGAAAATGATCTTCTAGAGACCAAAAAGACTTGCTTCTGTATAAAAGTCAGATATACTGACCTGCAGGAGATCAAAAAGGTCTGATTTTTTGCAAACTGGTCTCCCAGTGTAACTGTTCAATGAAAGGACATCCAAGCATGCAAGTAGCCATCTCTGAGGCAGGCCCTCAAACCTACCTGACGACGGCAGAGTTGTCAGCCTTGATCAAATACGACTCAAGGACGATCCGTGATCGCCTGAAGGACAGTGTGCTGCTCGAGGGGCGTCACTACATCCGCCCATTCGGGGGCCGCAAGACGCTCTACATCTGGGAGCATATCCAAGAGGACATGGCTCGCCATTCGCACATGTCGAGCTCCCCCATTCCAATGACCCACGGAGGAGCGCTCCGTGGGTAGTATTCGCCGCCGCTCCGAATCGGGGCTTCTCTTCCTGGACTTCGTGTTTCAGGGGCAGCGCCTGCGCGAGCAGACTGCGCTGCCTGATACCCCTGTCAACCGCAAGCGCCTCCAAAAGGCTCTCGAACGCGTCGAAGGCGAAATCGCCCTCGGCACCTTCGACTACCAGAAGACCTTCGGCAAACCGTTGCCATCGAGTCAAGCGGTGGCCGAAGTCGTTGCAGAGGAAAACGCGCCTGAACTGCAGCGCCAACCCTCGACTCGCGCCGGCACGCCCACCTTCAAGGTGTTCGCCGACATGTGGTTCGCGGAGTCGGAGGTGTCCTGGCGTCGCAGCTACAAGGTCACGCAGCGTGGGTCGATTGACCAGTACCTCATTCCCTACTTCGGGGAGAAGGAGGTCGGCCAGATCACCAAGGCAGACGTACTGGCATTTCGGGCAACACTCGCCAAAGTAACCACCCGAAAATCCCAGAGCACATTGTCCAACCGTCGCATCAACTCCGTGATGAAGCCGCTGCGGCAGATTCTTAACGAAGCGGCCGACCGGTTCGAGTTTACTTCCGCGTTTCGCAACATCAAGCCGCTGAAGATGAAGCGCAGCGACGTGATGCCGTTCACCCTGGACGAGGTGCAGCAGATCCTCACGACGGCGCGGGTGGACTACCGCCAGTACTTCACCGTGCGCTTCTTTACCGGCATGCGCACGGGTGAAGCACACGGCCTCAAGTGGAAGTACATCGACTTCGAGCGCCGGCTCATCCTGGTGCGTGAGGCCATCGTGCTGAAAGAAGAGGACGAACTCAAGACCGATGGCAGCGTGCGCGACATCCAGATGAACGACCTGGTGTTCGATGCGCTGCAGGAGCAGTTCAAGGTGACTGGCAAGACGTCCGAGTTTGTGTTCTGCAACCGAGGCGGAACGCCCATCGACAACCAGAACTTCTTGAACCGCGTGTGGTCACCGCTGCTGCGCCACCTGGACATCCCGCACCGCCGGGCTTACCAGATGCGCCATACCGCCGCCACGCTGTGGCTCGCTTCGGGCGAGGCGCCGGAGTGGATCGCGCGCCAGCTCGGCCACACCAGCACCGAGATGCTGTTCCGTGTCTACAGCCGCTATGTGCCCAACCTGACGCGGCGCGACGGTTCAGCCATGGAGCGTTTGCTCAAACAGCACATCTCGGTGACACCAGTACAGGGCATGGTGCTGCGTTTGCCTGAAGAACTGAAGGCGGCGCAGGCGATCTCGGTGCAAGCTGATGAGGCCGACGATGCGGACAAAGTGGTCTTGACGGCAGACGGTGAAGAAGGCGTCGAAGACACGGAAGAAGTGCCGACCCCGGTTGCAGCGCTGATGACCGCGATCACCCCAATCACTACTGCGCCGTTGAAGCACTCCGCAACGCGACGGGCCAAGAGCGCCGCGCGCGAATCAGTCGGCCTGTTGCCCTTTCTCAGGAGCCCGGAGCCACCGGGTTTTCTGAAACGCGAGTAGCGACACACGCCGCAGGCCTTCGCGCCTGAACACCACACGTTGAACCCACCGGACGGGCAAGGGCGCAAAGCCTTCGCCGCCTGGAAGGGCGCAGCTTTGCCCAATCACTTTCAAACATCTCAAATTTCATCAGGACAACATCATGAATTCGAATCAAAACGACAACACCCCGAAATTCAACTCCATCGAAGAATTCGCCAACGGCCTGGAGCACTTCACAGCCGAACTGCGCAAGCGCCTTGCGCTGCGTGCGACGCATGAGACCGCCGTACATGTGCCTGCCGAGCCGATCACGCCTGCGGCCCCACGTGCCTACATCTCCGATCCCGAGGACGAGTTCACCAACGTCTGCGGCGAACTGCTCGACCCGTTGTCGGTGATCCGGGTGACCGCGCACATCAGCGCCGCACAACCGTTCGGGTCGATTGCATCTCCAGCCGACCAGCGATTCCTGGACGTCATCACGAGTCTCGGCGGCGAACGCAGCGGCACGATGGACGTCTCCGGTTGCATGTCCCTGGCCCGCCTGGGCGCCGGTGACCAGACCGTGCTGCTGCCGTCGGTTCATGGCAGCCGCTGGGTTCCCCAGCCCGGTGTGTACGAGCTCGAACTCATGAAGCACGCGATGCCCAACGTGCCATCTGATGTGTTGGTGCTGCAGCAGTTTGGCAAAGCACATCCGCAGCCGGCTGCCACGCCCTGGGTGCTGCGCCATCTGGGCTTGCACGAGTCGGTGGAGCTGGACCTGCACCGCGTGCTGGCCAGTCTCAAGCCGCTGCACCAGGCGTTCCTGGTGGCCGCGATCAGTCGTCCGGACATTGAACATTCACTGTACGCATCGACCGCGCCGTCTGCTCAGTACCCACAGGCGCCAGGGCGCAGCTATGCCTTGCGCACCGGCATCCATGCTGCCATGCTCCTGGACGAGTTCGAGCTTGATCGGGACGAAGCCTCGTTGGTGCGCCTGGCTGCGGTGCTCGCCGATCTCGGCGCGCTGAACCTGCCCAACAAACGGCCGTCGATGTTGTCCGACGCGGCTTCGCGTCTTCAGGACGGGGAACTGCGCAGGCGCGCCCATCCGTCCACCGTGCAAGTGCTTGGGGCTCTTCTGGATCGCCTGGAGAGGCTGGAGCCGGAAGATGCCCTGCGGTTGCGCGCGCTGTGGAGCGGAGAGGGCGAGAAAGAGTTCCGCCTGGGCAGCCGCTTTGGCCCGTTGTCCAAGAACCCGGTGGACCCCCATGTGGCGCGACTGGGCCGAGCGCTGGGCGACGCGCTGGGACGCGCCCGAGACGCGTACGGGATTCAGGTGAATGCCGTGATGTCCGGTCAGGTTGACAAAGGCTATGCGCCTGGCCCTGACCTCGGCCGTGTCGCTGGGGTCGGCAGCAACGCTGCATCCGTCGACATGATTGAGTCGGCACCGGCACCCACCCATCAGCCTGCCGACGCGCCGGCTGCAGTGTCTCCCACTGGTGGTGATGTCATCTCCTCTGGCAACGTGGACGCCCGCCAACGTCGTCATCCTCAACGTGTGGTGCTGTTCCCCTGGAGTGAATCCGACGAGGAGCTGGAGTTCGCCCAGTGGGAAACCTTGGGCGACCCGAACGACCTGTTCATGCAGGGCGACGGCGCAGATGCCCTGGTGGTTGTGGATGCCGAGGCCGATGCGGACGGCGACACCCCCGCCGGCATCCCTGCGGCGATCCCCACCGATTCACCTGCCGACGACCTGGGTCGTGCGGAACGCTCGATGGAGCTTTCAGTTGATCGATCTTCTGACCGCTGGCCTCGTCCCAGTCTGGAATGGGCCGCCGGCATGCTCGATGGCGACGGCTGCATTGCCATCGTGAAGCAACCGTTTGCGAACCGCAGGTCGATCTTCCGCCTGATCGTGTCCATCTCCCAGAACTGCCTTCAGACCCTGCAGCATTTCCAGCGCTGCGTGAACGTGCCCAGCATGATCTACGCGGTGCGGCGCCAGATCGGGCGCAACAAGCAGGTCTACACCCTCAACTTCACAGGGCCCAATGCCATGCGGCTGGTGGCGTTGCTGCACGGCTACCTGGTGCGCAAGCGGCAGGAAGCGGCTGTGGCGCTGTCCTTCTGCGAGAACGGTCAGATCAGCCGACGCTTCGGCCGCCATGGCGTTCCCCCGGGCGTTGAGAGCATCCGCGTGGCGCACTACAAGAAGCTGCGCGCGCTCAAGTGAGGGGAAATCGAATGAGTCAACATCCTTTCACCGAAGATGCCGAAGCGACTTCTCCGGAAAACGCAGACCAACGGCACCTCGTGAATCGCGAAGCGCGCGCGTCGTTGGTCACAGACAGTCAGTTCGTGGAACAGTCGATCCCGGCCGGGCACAGAGCTTTCAAGCACGTGCTGGTGACCCAGACGCTCAAGGACGAGCTTGATGCTGAAATCCTTCGGGAGGCCGAACGCAAGAAGACAGAGGAAGCGGAAGCCGAGAAGGCCCGGTTGGAAGAGGCTTGTGCCCAAGCCGTCGTGCTAGGTGCAGAGGGCGGCGAGCAAGCCAAGGAAGAGTTTTCACGTGCGCAGCGCAAGGGGATCATCATCGGGAAAGCCGAGCCGGAGGCCTTCTGTGAGCAGTTGAAATCCCTCCCCATCAAGAGGAAGTTTCAGGTCTACGAGCCCTCGGCCATTGAGAAGCTGCGTGAAAGCAAAGGACACAGCGACGCCGATGTGCGCAAGCGCAACGAGGCCATCTTCAAGGAATTGCAGTTCAAGGGTGCCTGGCGCAGAGTTGACTGGCCACGCCATCTCGACGTCGTACTGGCCCTGGAGCAGAGCCACCCCCATTTCTCGGAAGTGATCCACTTCGTGGCCGACCGGATGGCCTTGGCGAAGGTGAGCCGGCGCGCCGTGCGCATCCCGCCCATGTTGCTCGCAGGACCGCCCGGGGTGGGAAAGACCCATTTCTGCGAGGCATTGGCCAAAGTGCTGAACGTGCCGGTACGGCGTCACCCGATGGACCAGGCCGAGACCTCATCGGCCTTGCTTGGTTCGGAGATCACCTGGGGCAACACCCGCATTGGCCTGGTCTTCGAGATGCTGGCCCATGGCGATCACGCCAACCCGCTGGTGATCCTCGACGAGCTGGACAAGGCGCGTGGCTTTGGCCGATCGGCCGATCCGACCGCGGTGCTGCACAGCCTGCTGGAGCCGGTGAGCGCCAGCAAGGTGCGAGACCAGAGCGTGGAGATCGAACTCGATGCCAGCCTCATCACCTGGATCGCGACCTGCAACTACCCCTGGCTGATCGCCCCCACCCTGCGATCCCGTATGCGGGAGTTCTTCATTCGCATGCCCGATGCCGAGCAGGCTATTCAGGTGGCCCGTGCGGTGGTGGCTGCCGCCACGAGAGATGCCGGTGTGCGGCTGGAGAGGGCGCCGGACAAGGCCTTTGTTCTGGCGTTGGCGCATCTCAGTGCGCGAGAGATCTACCAACTCACTGGCTCGGTGATCGCTCAGGCGGTGAGGCAGGGCAGGGGGGCCGTCAGCCTCGACGATCTGCCGGTGGAGGTGCTGGGGGATGACGTATCAAGCGCGCAGAGGCTGCGCTTGCATTGAGGACGGCGGAATGCCGCGCGCGTGGCCGCATTGAGACCAGAAGACCGGTCGATTCATTCAAACAAACAAGAAAGAGGACAGAGATATGTTGAAAGAAGTGCTTTTCATGGGCGTGCGCGAAGCGATGAAGCTGGAGCCACGGCAGGACACGGTGATCATTTCGATCCTGGATCAATTCGAAGAATGCAACCGACCCGATCACTTGCACAAGTTCCGAGATCACTTGATCCTGAACTTCGTGGATACGTTCGAGCGGCCAGGAGATCCTGACTGGCCAGATCAGATGTCAGAGGAAGAGCACAAGGTGATCTGCAAGTACGACGAGGACAAGGCGCCTGAGCTCAGTGATGCGAAACGGATCGTCGAGTTCATCGACAAATACCGTGACGCACCTGAAGAAGTGCGGTTGATCGTGCATTGCCAGGGCGGTGTGAGCCGCTCGGCGGCCGTGGCCAAGTGGGCTGGGGAGTTTTACCGCGTGCCACTGCCGCAGGTGGGCGACGGTATCCATCTGCTGGAGGGCGCGAATCCACGCGTGATTCGGTTGCTTGCGAAGGCTGCAGGGGGGCGATGACGGCGCTGGCACGAGAGCGCGCATGTACTGCGGGCCCCGAGCACACAAACATTTAGGCTTGAACCCGTGTCAAAGCTTCGCGCTTGCCAAGCTTGCGCACAGCGAGGATCTTCTCCAGTTGAGCGGCCCTGGGGGTGACCTGTCCACTCTCCCACTTGTAGATCGAGAGAGCAGAGGCACCAACCAGTTTGGCCATCTGCGCTTGCGTGAAGCCAAGCTGCTGGCGCAGTGCCAAGAATTCGGCTGCACCGAAGATGATTTTTCGGCCGGGCTTGGCACGGGATGCTTCCGCAGGAGCCTTGCGTGCAGACTCCGCTCGCGGCGTTGCACGGCTCAATGCTTTGACCCGGGACTCGAGCGACTTGAGCTTGCGCTTGAGGTCTGCGATCTCGGATCTATAGGTTGCGGAGCCCTTGCGAAGGGCAGAGATCTCGTCGCGTAGCTCTTTTCGGGCTACTCGTGCGATCTCTTTCTTGAGGGAGGCGGCGAATGTTGTCATTTGTGCATTTTGCACGGCCCTTGCAAAACGGGGCGCGAAACGAGCAGCTATCTGTTCCTCTGACTTCCGCTTCGTGCCAACTGGGCCGCTGAAAAGCAACCGTACCACTGGCTTTGAAGCGTCCGGAGTTCCGGGGGCGCGTCAACTTTTTCGGGGCCACGTCACCTCAGAGCCTGTGAACATTTAGCGGCACGGATGCTGCTTGCCGATTGGCATGACCAGCATTACCACTGAACCGGCATCGAATGGGCACACAGGCGCACTGTTCGAGGGCCTGCCTGTTCCTGCGGACAGCGCCACTGCCCTGAACCGGAGCACGCCTAGCAGGCTGCTGAAATACCTCGACGCAAACCCGGTGAGTTGGTCCTGGGGTAGGTGTAGGCAGGACAATGCGGCATGCGCGGATCCGACACGTTCACCGAAAGCCTGTTCAGCATCAAGAAGCTCGATGACTTCGTGCCTGCGACGCACCCGCTGCGAGCCATTCGCGCGATGGTCAACGACGCGCTCATCGAGCTCGAAGATCTGTTTGCTGGCATGTATGAAGACGCCAGCAAGGGCGGGCGTCCCAGCATCGCGCCGCAGAAGCTGCTGCGCGCGATGCTGCTGCAGGTCCTGTACTCGGTGCGCTCGGAGCGCTTGCTGATGGAGCAGGTGCAATACAACCTGCTGTTTCGCTGGTTCATTGGGCTGTCGATGGAAGACAGCGTCTGGGTGCCTACGGTATTCAGCAAGAACCGCCAGCGGCTGATCGAGCACGATGCGGTGGTGGCGTTCTTCAACCAAGTGCTCGCGCAGGCCCAGCGCAAGAACTGGTTGTCCAAAGAACACTTCAGCGTGGACGGCACGCTGATCCAGGCCTGGGCCAGCCACAAGAGCTTTGTGCCCAAGGACGGCGATGGTGGTGGCAGCGGTGGCAGCGGTGGCAGCGACTTCCGCGGCCGCCCGCGCAGCAACGACACCCACGAATCCACGAGCGATCCGGATAGTCGGCTGTACTGCAAAGGCAAGACCGCCAGCGAAATGCGCTTCATGGGGCACACGCTCATGGAGAACCGCAACGGTCTGATCGTCAATGCCATGGTCACGAAGGCCGATGGTTATGCCGAGCGCGCAGCGGCCAAGGACATGATCAACGATGTGCGGCAGGCCAACGCCGAAGCTGCCATCACCCTGGGTGCAGACAAGGGGTACGACGCGGCGGAGTTTGTTGCCGAGTTGCACCGCCTCAAGGTTGCACCGCACGTGGCGCAGAACACCTCAGGGCGGCGCTCGGCGGTGCCCGATGAGATTGCCCAGAGCGAAGGCTATGGCATGTCAATGCAATGCCGCAAGCGCATTGAGCAAGGCTTCGGATGGGCCAAGACTATTGGTCAAGTCCGTCAAGTGATGGTGCGTGGGATCAAGAAGGTCGCTCAGATGTTCGTGCTGAACATGGCCGCTTACAACCTCGTGCGCATGCGTTCGCTGGGACAGGTCCGTCTGCAGCGTGCGCAATGAGTGCATAAAGGCCGAAATCCGGCGCTTGCGCGGGTCGAATCGAGGTCCAAACGCAGATTCAGACCCTCGCGGCCGACCAAGCGACCGACATCTCGCTCCCAGTGAAGTTAACGCGGGTTCGACGCTTGGTATTTCAGCAGCCTGCTAGAGGTGCGCCGCGGGTGCAAAGCGTGGTGCGCAACCAAGTCGAGCTGCGTGCCTGCGACCTCGACTCGACCTTGCCCGCCGAGCACCAGGCCCGTGCCGTCTGGGCCTTCGTGCAGTCGCTCGATCTTCAAGCCCGGTACGCGCAGATCCGTGCCGTCGAAGGCAGCGTCGGGCGCGCGCCCATTGACCCCGCCATTCTGATGAGCCTGTGGCTGTACGCGACGCTGGACGGCGTGGGCTCGGCACGCGAACTCGACCGGTTGTGCGAGAGCTGCGATGCCTACCGCTGGTTGTGCGGCGGGGTGGGCGTGAACCACCACACGCTGGGCGACTTCCGGGTTGCGCACGCGCAGTGGCTGGACGGCCAACTCACCCGCAACGTGGCAGCCTTGCTGTCGCAGGGCCTGGTCAGCAACCGGGTGGCCCACGACGGCATGCGCGTGCGTGCCCATGCAGGTGCGGCCAGCTTCAGGCGCCGCGAGACTTTGCAGCAACTGATGCAAGACGCCCAGGCTCAAGTTCAAGCGCTCAAGCAGGAGCTGGGTGCCGGCACCCGGCGCGTGCGTGCGGCGCGCCAGCGTGCGGCCAGCGAGCGCGAACAACGCCTTGAGCGCGCCCTCCAGGCGATGGACGAGATCGACAAGAGCCTGTCGGGCAAGGGCAAGAAGCGCCAAGCCGACTGCACCCGGGCCGACACGGCGCAAGACGAATCGGATCGAACCCAGACGGCTGTGGACGCTCAAGTGGCGGGCGAGCAAACCGCCCAGGAGCACCCCAAAGAGACCAAGAAGCCCAAGAAGCCGAAGGAGCCGAAGGAGCCGCGCGTGAGCACCACCGATTGCGAGGCGCGGGTGATGAAGATGGCCGACGGTGGCTTCCACCCGGCGTTCAATGCGCAACTCGCGGTGGACACCGCCACCATGATCATCACCGGCGTGGACCTCATCAATTCGGGCAGCGACATGAACCAGATGCTGCCCATGCACGAGCAGCACCAGGACCGCTACGCTCGGGTGCCAGATGAGTGGCTGGCCGATGGGGGATTTGCCAAGCACGGGCATATCGAGCAGCTTGAAGCGCGAGCCACCAAAGTGTTCGCGCCGGTGCTCGCGCCCAAGGACAAGCAGCGTGATCGGTATGCACCCCTGCCCGGCGACAGCCAGGCGCTGAGCCAGTGGCGCGAGCGCATGGGCACCGATGCGGCCAAGCAGCTCTACAAGGAGCGCGCGGCCAGCATCGAGTGCACCAACGCGCATCTGCGCAACCGCGGCTTGCAGCGCGTCAACGTGCGCGGCCTGATCAAGGCTCGCGCGGTGCTGCTGTGGCACGCGCTGGCCCACAACCTCAAGCGGATGATGGCTTTGAACTTCGCGTTCGCGGCCTGAGACGCCGGAAATGGGCCCACACGGGCTGCATTCGCGGCCCATCAGGCCCCCCGTCAACGCAAAGCCGCTTCGACAGACAAATTTCCTGTCGAATCGAGTCGGCGCGTCCACCCCCAGAGCTCGCACGGCTCGTTGCGTCGAATTCATCGCCGAATCTGAAAAGTTCACGGGCTCTCAGGGCGACACCCAAAAAAAGTCATCCCATTGAAATTCGAAGTCAAAATTTGGCCTGTCAGGAGTTCACAGGCTCGAGGCGGGCTGGAAAAGCGAGTTGGGTTCGGTTCAGCTAAGAGCGCGCCTGCGCAGCTTTCTAAGGCTTCTCAAAAGCTGTTGTTTATGAACTAAAAAAATATTGATTTCGTTTGGTTGAATATATACACTAGGCTTGTTCAACGATTTCAACCCATGCCGCTCGCTGCTTCAGCAGCTGACCTGACAAGTCCGACCCGCTACCCAAGCAACCTGCTTTTTACTGCTATATGAGTTACCCAACCACGCAGCTGCTCATCAACAACAGGTGGGTTGAGTCAGGAGCAAGCCGGTACGGAGATGTCCTGAATCCAGCAACCGGTCGATGTATCGGGCGAGTAGCGCACGCAGAGACGAAAGATCTTGATGCGGCGCTGGCCGCTGCGCAGCACGGCTTCAACTCTTGGCGCTCAACGCCTGCCGTTAATCGGGCTTCTATGATGCACGCAGCGGCAGCTTTGCTTCGTGAGCGGACTGAATCGATTGCACGCCTTTTAACATTGGAGCAGGGCAAGCCTTTGGCCGAATCCATCACTGAGCTTGCAGCAGCAGCGGAGATCATTGATTGGTTTGCGAGTGAGGGCTCCAGGGTATATGGTCGTATAGTGCCACCGCGATCCGAAACCGGCCAGCAACTGGTCCTGAAGGAGCCGGTTGGTCCCGTAGCGGCATTCACTCCGTGGAATTTCCCCGTGAGCCAGATTGTTCGAAAGCTTAGCGCGGCGCTTGCAACAGGATGCTCGTTCCTCTGTAAAGCCCCGGAGGAAACTCCCGCATCTCCGGCCGCGCTGATGCAGTGTTTCGTAGATTCGGGCTTGCCGCCCGGAGTGGTGGGGCTGGTGTTCGGCGATCCCGAAAGCATTTCGCGATACCTCATTGCTAGTCCGATAGTCCGCAAAGTTACCTTCACTGGCTCGACGCCTGTAGGAAAGCAACTAGCTTCGCTCGCCGGATTGCACATGAAGCGAGCTACTATGGAACTCGGAGGGCATGCGCCCGTCATCATCGCGCAGGACGCAGATGTGGAACTCGCGGCAAAGGTCTGTGCCAATGCAAAATTTCGCAATGCAGGACAAGTGTGCATCTCTCCGACGCGCTTCCTTGTGCACCGGGATTTGGAAAGGGGCTTCGTGGAGGCGTTCATTCGGCACACCCGTCAGATCAAGATGGGCGACGGGTTAGAGCAAGGCACGACGATGGGACCGCTTGCAAACCCGCGACGGGTAGTCGCGATGACGAGATTAGTCGCCGACGCTGTCGAAAAGGGTGCAAAGGTGTTGGTCGGCGGGGCGCCTGTAGGGATAAGCGGCAACTTTTTTTCACCGACAGTTCTTACTGGTGTTTCGCTAGACGCGCACGTTTTTAATGAAGAGCCTTTCGGCCCCGTGGCTGCCATCCGCGCGTTTGATTGCCTAGACGAGGCCGTCGCCGAGGCAAACCGTCTCCCTTTCGGGTTGGCTGGCTATGCATTCACTAGTTCAATAAAGAACCTCCATCTCCTCGCCCAGCGGATGGAGGTCGGAATGCTTTGGGTGAACCAGCCCGCCGTTGCCGGTCCAGAGATGCCGTTCGGTGGAGTTAAGGATTCCGGCTACGGTTCTGAGGGGGGGCCTGAAGCTCTTGAGGCTTACCTCAACTCCAAGTCGGTCGCCGTCCTCGCGAACTAACGCCGCTTCGCAGCCCCAAAGCGGCCTATGCACGCTCTACCTCATCGCAAGCCCCAGCTTTGTTGTCGACCTTTGATCCGGCCGGGCATGCAGGAAAGCAACCGCACCTCTAGTTTTGAAAATCCGGAATTCGGGGAGAGGGCGGCCTGGGGCGGCGGAGTTCCTGATGATCGGACTGTTAGCCACTTTAGTGGCCGAACACTTCGTTGGAACTCCGCTGCTTTATGCACAGCTGATCGCCCTAGCTTATAGGGAAACGCTCAAATTGGCCCTGTGTGGATCTGTGCGGAAGGACTTTGCTGCGCGTTGGTGCTGTATTGCTGAATGCTCGGATCTCGATCGAGGAAGTCACGACGCTTGAGGTAGATGACCGCGTCGGGAGTCGTGGCTGCGGCCGCCGTTTTCGTGCTTCCGCTGCGTTCGCCATTTCGTCCTCTGAAGAATCGCGAGAGTGAGTGCCTCACGCTCGTGAATGTCACTGGCGTGACGTATTTCTCCACCGCCGTCCTCATCATCTAAGCTGAGGAAGCCTTTTCACTGTGAAGCTAGAACGTGATGAACTTTTCAGTTGTCTGCAAAATTTGCACCGCTACGCTAGCAACCCTGATGGCGAACGGCGATGAGTCGGATAACTTGGTACAAGTTACCCTCAAGCGTGTTCGTCGATGTTTTACCGTTTGGCCTCACAAGTTGCGTTCGGTGGTACTCGGCCTCATGCGACGGGCCGACACCGATCCCCTGCAAAGGATTTGCACACGAGAAATCGACTTTGATGGAGGATGTCAATTGCCCCCTTTACCGAATCGTCGCATGAGAAGCGTCGATTCAAAATTTGACGAACTACTGGTGGAGCAGTGGGAATCGCTGGGACGAGGGAGCTCGGTTCCGGGAGGACGCCATGACGGCAGTTTGAATTGCCCAAGACCTTGATCTTCTCGCATGGCTGGCTGCTGGCTCGTGCCGATAGGGGGCGGAACGCCGGCACCCGCTCAACTGATAGAGGCCTGGCGGGTGGCTCTGGAATGGGGGTAACTCTGAATTGGAATTGGACGAGCCGCGAAGGCGGTCAGCGCCTCGTCGGGCCGAGGTGTCATCGTTTGCGCAGGTCGCCCTCACCGTAGATCTAGGGATGGGGCTCAAAACTCCGTGCAGTCCCCGATGGTTTGAAGGTCCGAGCCGAGGAACAATGGCGTCATGAAGCAGATACTGGCCACCGTCATCAGCACGCTGACCGCCAAGGGTCTCTTGCTCAAGAACGGCATGGCCATCGACGCCACGCTGATTGCAGCACCCAGTTCGACAGAGAACAACAGTGGCGAGCGCGACCCGGAGATGCACCAGACCAAGAAGGGTGACCAGTGGCACATTTGGCATGAAGGCGCACATCGGCGTAGACGCCGATTCGGGCTTGGTGCACACGGTGGTGGGGACGGCTGCCAACGTCAACGAAGTGACGCAGGCCAGTGCGCTGGTGCATGGCAAAGAGAGCGATGTGTTTGCCGACGCGGACTAGCATGGTGTGGCCAAGTGCGAAGAGACGCAAGACATCGAGGCGAACTGGCGCGTGGCGATGCGACCGGGCAAGCGCAAAGCGTTGGACAACAGCACGCCCATGGGCGTGATCCTGGACAAGCTCGAACATGCGAAGGCCAGCATCCGGGCCAAGGTGGAGCATCCGTTTCGGGTGATCAATCGCCAGTTCGGGCATGTGATGGTGCGCTACCGCGGCTTGAACAAGAACACCGCGCAGTTGCGCACGCTGTTTGCGCCCAATCTTTGGATGGCGCGGCGGCACCGACTTTTGAGGATGGCTCAGGGAGGAGTGCGCCTGCAGTGCGCGCGCAGGCCTTGATGAGGCTTCAAAAGGGTGACAGATCGATGTTTGAACGACGGAGCTATCGAAACGGGTCCCGCGATTTGATGTGGCGAGACTGATGCAATCAGCAGGCTTCGCCACGCCGGTTATGAACGCCATCCCTACATCAGAACGCACACTAATCTCCCCCCCATCTACAAACGGAAATATTAGTAAAAAAACATAATATGAGCCGATTCAATATCAAATCTTTAGACCTAAATTTGCTGTCGGTGTTCGTCATTCTGTGGGATACGCGTAGTGTGAGTCGAACAGGCGATCTGCTCTCGCTCACACAGCCTGCGGTCAGTCACGCATTAAAACGGCTTAGAGAACGCATAGGCGACGTCTTGTTTGTCCCAGGGCGCCACGGGATTGTGCCGACCCCTCGCGCCGCAGAGCTCATAAATCCGGTGCGTGAGGCACTCGAGATAATCTCGAACGCGATCCGGCATAGGGCTATATTCGACCCCGCCGTAAGCTCGGTGGAGTACCGAGTCGCAACGACCGATTGGATCGAAAGCTGGCTCATCCCGAATCTCGTCGAGTTGATCCACCAGGATGCGCCGGGCATCGTGATCCGCAGCGTGCCGCTGTCGGAGCCGGACACTCTTCGCGACCAGTTGGAAGCGGGCGACATCGACTTGGCAATCAGTCACGAGCCTGTGTTGGGCATCGGCATAAGGTGCGAACCGCTGACCGAAATCTCATTTGTCACAATGATCCGGCGGCAGGATGCGCCGAGTGAACGCAGGTTTCCGTTAGCAATGTTCTTGGAACGTCCACACGTCGTGTTTCGCATGAAGCACTTGGGAAGTGCGCGGATCGATAGCGCGCTTAAAGCAATGGGCCACGCGCGGCGAGTGGGTGCCGAGGTCCAAACCATCTATGGAATGCTTGCGACTGCGGCTCGGACAGGATGCATCTGCACTGTGCCGGCTCACATGGGCGGACGATACGCCCGCATGTTCGGCCTCAGTGTGCACGAGCCGCCTGTTCACGTCCGCCCGCCTCATCCTCTCTTCCATGCGTGGCATGCGCGCTTCGAGGTGGACCCCGCGCTGGCATGGCTCCTTGCCAACGTTCGCCAAGCCGTGGCACCGCAGGATCAGCCATAAGCGCATCAGCTGCTCGTGAAGAAGCAACTGCGCCGGGACCAGATGGAGACATTCTTCGTCAATCTGCCTCCGTGTTTGCTGGGCATGGAGGCTTGTGGGAGCGCTCACCGTAAGCGTCTTCTCAGTACCCTCTGTTTTTGCTGAGGGCTGATGTGCAGGATCGGTGGTCCGTGCACGCTGCGATGGTGTGCCGAACCGATCACACGCGGCCTACGGTGAATCCGGGGAGAAGCGAGGCCGCTCGGCATAGTTCGGCGGTCGGCATAGTCGGCCAAACTGCACGGATACGATCCGTGGGTCTACCTCAAGGACGTTCTGGAGCGGCTGCTGGCGCATCCGTTCCATCGGATCGACGAGTTGCTGCCGCACCGCTGGGGACCGTCCGCCTGACCACTGGCTTGCCCTTGCCTCCACCGTCAAGATGGAATGGCTGGCCGCCTACCACCGTGCGCCTGATGGCCCCGCAGTTCGTCAAGCCCTACGTCAAGACCAACAAGAATGATGCAGCCGACGCCGAGGCAATCTGCGAGGCTGGCAGACGCAAGCAGTACTTTTCCGAAGCCTTGGCAAGCATCAAGATCTTGTCAAGGTGAGGCATCGAGTCTGACGAAACGCTTGTGTACTTAGAACTTATCCGCAAATAGTAAACTCTCGTTCCGAGCCGAGATAACGCGGCGTTGGAGAGCGCGCATGGGGACACGCAAGCGAGTGGACGCGTGGGTGTTGGCGCCGAGGGTTCAGCAAGCGCGAAGGCGCTGGACTACAGCCTGCGACGCTGGGAGGCGCTGATCCGGTTCGCGGGTGACGGGCAACTGCCCGTGGACAACAACTGGATCGAGAACCAGATCCGGCCGATTGCCATTGGCCGCAGCAACTGGCTCTTCGCTGGAAGCCTACGAGCGGGCCAGCGGGCGGCAGCGGTTATGAGCCTGATCCAGTCAGCGGTAAGCGTCCAGCGATCCCATCTTGACGGTGGAGGCAAGACAACGCAGTGGTCAGAAAGGCTGTACCCAGCGATGCGGCAGCAGCTCATCAATCCGGTGGTGGGGATGTGTTT
>NZ_SCML01000051.1 GCF_005503365.1 Hydrogenophaga sp. 2FB | reverse complement strand
GAGCGGGGTGGAGAACCTGCAGCCTGCCGGCCGCGGGATTCAGCCGGATGCGGTCACCGCTGCGCAGCGCCATCACCGGGTCTTGATCAAGGCGGTCCATGAACGGGATGCCCGCGAGCACCGCGCCCTGCACCACCACCGGGTTGGCGCGGCGGCACACCAGGCCGAGCGGGGCGAGCCCGCGCTCGAACAGGTCCAGCAAGGCCCAGGAGGTGGCGATGCCACCCTTGGGTGTGGTGAACACATAGATTTTTCCGGCGAGGGATTCGCCGTGGTGGTCGTGGTCCGGCCGCGAGAACGTGCCGTTCACGCGGTCCAGGTCGTAGCGCGCGTTGAAGCCGTGCGTGGAGACGATGGCAATGCCTTCCACCACAGGGCCGAAGCCCATGGGGCCTTGCAGCAGCAAGCTCATGGCAGCCTCCCGCGAACCGCGGCCTCGACACACGCCTCGACGCTGGCCAGGCCCACGTCGTAGCCGGCGCCACCGAGGATGTTCATGAGCTTGGCCGAGGGTGTCAGCAGCGTCTTCGCGCCCAGCGTCTGGCGCACCAGCACCGGCGCCATGACATAGAAGCAGGTGCCCGTGATCAGCTCGCCGCCGGCGTCCTGCAGTTGTTTCAGAAAGCCCAGGCGCGTCAGCTCGGACTCCACCTGCGCGTTCACCGTCATGATCAGGCGCGTGCCTTGCGCCACGCGTTGGCCATCGAGCAGCCGCACGACTTGCACGGCCTCTTGCAACGAGAGTTGCGGGGCGCTGAAGACGACCAGATCCACTTGGGAGAAGTCGGCGCGCGAGCCCACCCGCAGATCCGACCGCGTGACGCGGCGGACCTCGGCGGGCACTTGGCCGCCGCAGGCTTCGTCGAGCGTGGAGGCCTCGGGGGTCGCGCCAACCACATGGAACATGGCCACCGAACCAAAACTCGCGACGGCCGCGGCGAAATGCTTCAGGTCGTCGATGCTGGCCGTGCTGCCTTCGGCGACGATGGCCGGCACGGTCCAGTAGTCGGCGATCTCCGACCCCACCAGGGCGCCGAGCGCGGACCAGTCCGCCGTGCCCACCAGTGGGGTGTCGACCTCGAACACACGCGTCGCGATGCGGTGCTCGGGCAGATGAAAACCGTATTCGGGCACCACGCCTGTCAGCGCGGCCGCGATGGAGGCCGGACCCGCCTCGTAGTTGGAGCGCGCGCCGACGACACCATTGGCGAAGGTCACGGCACCCGTGTCGCCCCAGGCCACATGCTGGCGAAAGCGCGGCGGTGAGACGGTCTGGTAGTTGATGCAGGTCGACGTGTCCATGCAGCCCATGGCGCGCAGGGCGGTGTGCAGGCGCGACTCGGCGTCGACCTGGCTGCGGGGCACGCCGTAGGCACACGAACGCTGAAAGTCGACGCTGCATGCGGCCGTCACCGTGGGCACCCGCACGAACGCACCGCCGTGGACCAGCGACTCGACGACGCGCAAGCCGGCCTCGCCCATGGTGCCGATCTCGGCGCCCACCTGTGCCGATGCCACCGGCACAAAACGGGCCGCGCCGAACAGCTCGCCCACCTGGATCTGCTGCTCGATCGCCCAGCGCAGCGGCTCGCCGAGCGCGCCTTGGCGCATGGCCTGCTGTTCGTCGTTGAGTAGCATGGCCATGGTGCTCAGTCCATGCCTTCTGCTGTTTTTTGCAAGCGGTCCAGCAGCGATTCCAGCATGCGCATTTCCGAAGCAGAGAAAGCCGATTCCAGTTTCTGCTGCCGTTGGCGCGAGACACCCGAACCCTTCAGGTGCAATGCCCTCCCGCTGTCGCTCAACGCCAACTGGAACTGCCGCTTGTCTTGTGGGTCCGGGGTCTTGATGACGAGGCCGTCCTTCTCCAGCTGGGCGAGCGTGCGGCTGATCCAGCCCTTGTCGATGTCGAGCGTGCGCACCAACGCATTGAAGGAAATGTGCGGGCGGCTGCCGATGATGGAAACAACGCGCCACTCCGCCACCGAGATGCCGGCTTCGCGGGGCAGCGACCGGTTGGCCGATCGGCTGAGCGTGCTCGCGAGCAGGATCACGCGGTACGTCAGGTTTTTGGTGACGTCAACGCCCTTGGTGTTGTCCTGCAGGGGTGGCATTACGCGTTTCCTTTCCGGCTCAGAGGGCCGTCCAGCCAGACCAGGTCCGCGCGCGCGGAATGCCCGGCGAGGTCGAATGCTTGTCGGGCGCGTGTGACGGCGGCGGGCGAGATTTCCGCGAACAGGATGCCCTCGGCGTCCGGCGGCAACGGTTGGCACAGGGGATCGCCCGTGGGACTGAAGATCTGCGCATGGCCGCCGCCGACCTGCAAGCGGGCGGCTTGTGCCGGTGTCTCGCACACAAGATCGCGCATCTGCTGCGTGACCGGCGCGCAAGGCGCGAGCACATAACAACCGCCTTCGACCGCGTAGGTGCGGCTGATCGCGAGGAAGGTCTCTGGACTGGACATGTTGGGTATCCCCGCGAGCGAGAAGCTCGGCCATGCGGCCACGTGGATCGTCTCGCCTTGCAGGTGCATGGCGTGCTTGAGCAAGGGGTGCCGGTGTTCGGCACACGCCAGCGCACCCACGCGGCCGAGGTCCGTGTCCACCACCGGCAGGTCGTGCTCGCCGCCTTCGGCGAACACCCGTTGTTCGAGCGGGCCCGGCTTGACCTTGCGCCGTTTCAGCAGTGTGACGCCGCGCGGGTCCACCAGCCATTGCGCGATGTAGAGCTGGTCCCCCTCGTGCTCGGCCATGCCCACCACGACGTGGATGCGGTGCGCGGCTGCGGCCTGCGCGATGGTGCGCGCGGCGGGGCTGTCGTGGGTGAACGCCTGCGCCAGGTAGCGCTGTACCAGTGCCGGCCGTGGCTGGTCGTCCAGCCAGATCCACCACGGATAACCCGGCAACCACACCTCGGGAAAAGCGAGCAGGCGCGCCCCGTCTTGGGCGGCTTGCGCAATCAGGGCCACGGCCTTGTCCACGGACGCGGCGAGGTCCAGGTATTGCGGCGCTGCCTGCACGACGCCGACGGTGTAGCGTTGCTCGTTCATAGGGGTTATTTGTTGTCTTGGCAACGATAGTAGAGACAAGTCAACTTCGATGCCATCGATTCCTTTTCTGTTGCATATCGATGTCATGCATGAAATCGGCGCGCAGGCCGTGCACAGCCGCCTGTCGCGCTGTCACCTGATTTTTCATACAGCCCTGACTGCAGCAGGGTTTTCAAGCATCACTTTCAGAGCCTGTTGTAAGTGCTTGCTTTTACTGCACTTTTATTGGGCATTTGGCTTCTAAATGTTTCCTAAGTGGTTGATTTCATTACATAAATCTGCACTCAGGCAAGTTGCGAGCAGTGGTTTTCCTGATACAGTGGAAAAAAGTGCAATTAAGTGGTGAAAAGTGTCTTTTAAGGATTGACCGCAGTGTTCCAGGGCGCGTCTTCTCTCAGTCTCGATGCAAAGGGTCGGCTCTCCATGCCGACCCGGCACCGTGACGCCCTGGGCGCGGCACTCACGATCACCAAACACCCGCACGGTTGCCTGATGGTATTTCCCCGCAGTGCGTGGGAGCAATTCCGTGAACGCATCGTCAACCTGCCGATGTCCGCCCAGTGGTGGAAGCGCATTTTTCTGGGCAACGCGATGGACGTGGACATGGACGGCTCGGGCCGCGTGCTGGTCTCGCCCGAGTTGCGCGCGGGCGCCGGCATCAGCAAGGACGTCGTGCTGCTCGGCATGGGCGCCCACTTCGAACTGTGGGACGCGCAGGTGTATGCCGCGCAGGAAGCCGAGGCCATGAAGGCCGACATGCCCGATGTCTTCAAGGACTTTTCTTTCTAAGGCCGATGGTGCAAGGCGCATGGACCCATCAAACCGTCCTGTTGAACGAGGCTGTGCAGGCCTTGGACATCAACCCGGACGGGCACTACGTCGACGCCACCTTCGGGCGCGGCGGGCATTCGCGCCGGATCCTCGAGCAGCTGTCCCTCAAGGGGCGGCTGACCGTCTTCGACAAAGACCCGCTGGCGGTGCAGTCTGCGCAGGAACTGGCGGCCCTCGACGGCCGCTTGTCCATTCGGCACGAGGGCTTCAGCCACCTGGGAGAACTGGGGGCCGCGAGCGCGGATGGGCTGCTGATGGATCTGGGCGTGAGCTCCCCGCAGATCGACGACCCCGAACGGGGTTTTTCTTTTCGCAACGACGGTCCCCTGGACATGCGCATGGACACCACGCGCGGCCAGAGCGTGGCGCAATGGCTGGAGACGGCCGAAGTCTCAACCCTGGCGGAGGTCATTCGTGACTATGGCGAAGAACGGTTTGCTCAATCGATTGCAAAGGCGATTGATCGTCGCCGACAGGAACGGGGCCATTTTCGAACCACCGCCGAGCTGGCCGAAGTCGTGGCTGGCGCGGTCAAAACCCGCGAGCCGGGCAAGGACCCTGCAACGCGCACATTTCAGGCTTTTCGGATTTTCATCAACGCCGAGCTTGAAGAGCTGCAACAAGCGCTAGAGGCCAGTCTGAACGTGTTGCGCCCGGGAGGAAAACTGGTGGTGATCAGCTTCCATTCGCTCGAAGACCGCATGGTCAAACAGTTCATGGCGCGCCACTCGCGCGCCGTGGTGGACCGCCGCGTGCCGTTTGCCGAGCCGACACCCATGGCCCTGGTGGGCATGAAGCGTGTGATGCCCTCGGACGAAGAAGTGAGGGGCAACCCGCGCTCGCGCAGCGCCGTCATGCGCGTGGCCGAGCGCACGGAGGCGCCGGCATGATCCGTCTCAACCTCGTGCTGTTGCTGGCCGTGATCGCGAGCGCGTTCTACCTCGTGCACACGCAATACGAGTCGCGCCGCCTCTACACCGCGCTGGACCGCTCGCAGGCGCAGTCGCGCAAGCTCGAGTCCGAACACGAACAACTGCAGGTGCAAAAGCGCGCGCAGGCCACGCCGGCGCGCGTGCAGCAACTCGCCGCGCGCCAATTGCAGATGCGACCGGTCACGCCGGGCATCACGCAGTACGTCACCGTGTTCGAGCCGAAGCCGGCCACCCCCACCGAGACGGAGCGCTGAACATGGCACGCAGCAGCCGCAGCATCAACTACTCCGCCAGCCCCTTGCTCGCCAGCCGCACCCCGGTGTGGCGCAGCAAGTTCATCGTGGCCGCGCTCGCCGTGGCGTTCGCCGGCCTGGCGGGCCGCGCTGCCTACGTGCAGGTGTTCGGCAACGACTTCTTCCAGCGCCAGGGCGAGGTGCGGTTCGCGCGCACGCTGGAGCTGCCGGCCAACCGCGGCCGCGTGCTCGACCGCAACGGCCTCATCCTCGCCTCCAGCGTGGTGGCGCAAAGCATCTGGGCCATTCCCGAGGACGTGGACCGCTCGGACCCCAAGCTGCGCCAGCTCGCCAAGCTGCTCGAGATGCCGCTGGCCGACCTGCGCAAGCGCCTGGGCGACGACGACAAGACCTTCGTGTGGGTCAAGCGCCAGGTGGACGAGCCGGTGGCCAAGGAGATCGCCGCGCTTGGCATCAAGGGCATTTACCAGCGCCGCGAATACAAGCGCCAATACCCCGAAGGCGAGGCCGCCGCGCACGTGGTGGGCTTCACCAACGTGGAAGACATCGGCCAGGAGGGTGTGGAGCTCGCGTTCAACCAGAAGCTCGCCGGCAAGTCCGGTTCGCGCCGCGTGATAAAGGACCGCCTGGGCCGCGTGGTCGAAGACGTGCGCGACGTCGTGCCGCCGGTGGATGGTCCCGACATTCAGTTGTCGATCGACAGCAAGGTGCAGTACTTCGCGTACCAGAAGCTCAAGGACGCGGTGATGCAGCACAAGGCGCGTGCGGGCAGCGTGATCGTGGTCGACACCGTCACGGGCGAAGTGCTCGCGCTGGCCAACTACCCGAGCTACAACCCGAACCGGCGCGTGAACCTCACCGGCGAGCAGCTGCGCAACCGCGTGCTCACCGACAGCTTCGAACCCGGCTCGACCATGAAGCCCTTCATCGTCACCCTGGCGCTGGACAAGGGGCTGGTCACGCCCAGCACGCCGATCCACACCGCGCCGGGTCGCATCACGATCAGTGGCTCGACCATCAGCGATTCGCACGCCTACGACGTGCTCACCGTGTCGCAGGTGATCCAGAAGTCGAGCAACGTGGGCACGGTCAAGATGGCCATGCAGATGAGCCCGCGCGAGATGTGGGAAATCTACGCACAGGCTGGCTTCGGCCAGAAGCCGCAGGTGCCGTTCCCGGGCGCCGTCACGGGCCGCTTGCGCCCGTACAAGACCTGGCGCCCGATCGAGCAGGCCACCATGAGCTACGGCTACGGCCTGTCGGCCTCGCTGTTCCAGATCTCGCAGGCCTACACCATCTTCGCCCACGATGGCGAGCTGATCCCGCTGACGCTGCAGAAGACCGACGAGCCCGCGCAGGGCGTGCGTGTGTTCAGCGCGAAGAACACCATTGCCGTGCGCCAGATGCTCGGCCTGGCCGCTGGCCCGGGCGGCACCGGCTCGCGCGCGCAGACCATGGGCTATTCCGTGGGCGGCAAGAGCGGCACCGCGCACAAGCAGGAAGGCAAGGGCTACGCCAGCAACAAGTACCGCAGCTGGTTCGTGGGCCTGGCGCCGCTGGAGTCCCCGCGCATCGTGGTCGCGGTGATGATCGACGAGCCCAGCAACGGCCAGTACTTCGGTGGCCTGGTCGCCGCGCCCGTGTTCAGCGAAACCGTGCAGCAGACGCTGCGCATTCTGGGCGTGCAGCCCGACATCAATGTGAAGCCTCAGATCGTCACCGAAGTGGTGGAGGAATCCTTCTGATGCGAGTCATGGACACGCCCCAAGCCGTGGCCGACTGGCTGCGCGAGCGCGCGGTCGGCGAGCTGCACTGCGACAGCCGCCGCGTGCGAGCGGGCGACGGTTTCGTGGCCTGGCCAGGGGCGGCCACCGACGGGCGCCGCTTCGTGGCCAGCGCACTGGACGCCGGCGCCGTCGCGGCGCTGGTGGAGCGCGAAGGCGTGGAGCCCTATGCGTTCGACGACGAGCGCGTGGTCGCGGTGCCAGGCCTGAAGAACGCGGCCGGCGCGATCGCCAGTGCCTTCCACGGCGCGCCGAGCGCCGAACTCGACATGGTGGCCATCACCGGCACCAACGGCAAGACCTCCACCGCGTGGTGGATCGCGCAACTGCTCTCCGTGTGCCAGAAGCCCTGCGCGGTGGTCGGCACGCTGGGCATGGGCCGCCCGCCCGTGCCTGGCAGCGAAAGCCTGGCGCTGGTGCCCACGGGCCTCACCACGCCCGACCCGGTGATGCTGCAGACCGAACTGCGCCGCTTCGTGGACGCCGGCTTGAAGGCCTGCGCCATCGAAGCCTCGTCGATCGGCCTGGTCGAAGGCCGGCTCAACGCCACGCAGTTGCGCGTGGCGGTGTTCACCAATTTCACGCAGGACCACCTCGACTTCCACGGCAGCATGGAAGCCTATTGGGCCGCGAAGGCCGCGCTGTTCGACTGGCCGGGCCTGGCGAGCGCGGTGGTCAACATCGACGACGTGCGCGGCGTCGGCCTGGCCGCCACGCTGGCCGCGCGCGGGCTCGGCCTGTGGACCGTGGGCATCGATTCGGCCAAGGCGCGCCTGTTCGCGCAGGACCTCGTCTTCACCGACAGCGGCATGGCTTTCCAGGTGGGCGAGCGCGACGCGCAGGGTCGCGTGGTCGGCAGCCATGCGCTGAGCCTGCCGATGGTGGGCCGCTACAACGTGTCCAACCTGCTCTGCGTGCTGGCCTCGGCGCGCGCGCTTGGCGTGCCGCTGGCCGACGCGGTCACGGCCTGCGCCGCGCTCACACCGGTGCCCGGTCGCATGGAACATGCCGCTGCGGGCACGCCCGGCCAGCCGCTGGTGCTGGTGGATTACGCGCACACCTCCGACGCACTCGAAAAAGCCCTGCAGGCCCTGCAACCGCTGGCGCACAAGCGCGGCGGTGCGCTCTGGGTCGTGGTGGGGTGCGGCGGCGACCGCGATGCCCGCAAGCGCCCGATGATGGCCGCCGCCGCCGAGCGCGAAGCGAATCGCACGGTGTTCACCAGCGACAACCCGCGCAGCGAAGACCCGATGCTGATCCTGCGCCAGATGCTGGCCGGCCTGACCTCACCCGACGCGGCCGTGGTCGAACCCGACCGCGCGCGCGCCATTGCCCTGGCCGTGTCCCGCGCCAATGCGCGCGACGTGGTGCTGATCGCCGGCAAAGGCCACGAGGACTACCAGGATGCGCTGGGGGTGAAGAAACCGTTCTCCGATCTGCAGCAGGCGCGTCAGGCGCTCGCACGGCGCAACGGCAATGGAGTGGGCGCATGAAGACCCTCGGCCAACTCCTGTCGCAACTGCCCGGCGCCCGCTTGGTGGGCCAGCCCGACCTGCCTTTCACCCGCGTGCACACCGACACCCGCAGCCTGCAGCCGGGCGACCTGTTCGTCGCGCTCAAGGGCGAGCGCTTCGATGCGCACGACTTCCTGCCGCAGGCGCAAGGGCAGGGCGCGCTCGCCGCCATCGCCCACCACGGCCTGGCCGGCGCCGGCCTGCCGGGCGTGGAAGTGCCCGACACGCGCCGCGCGCTGGGCGAGCTCTCGCGGTTGTGGCGCAGCCAGTTCGACCTGCCGCTGATTGCTGTCACCGGCAGCAACGGCAAGACCACGGTCACGCAGATGGTCGCGTCCATCCTGCGCGCTGCCGCCGGCGAGGCTGCGCACGCCACGCAAGGCAACTTCAACAACGACATCGGCGTGCCGCTCACGCTGCTGCGCCTGAACGCCACGCACCGGCTCTCGGTGGTCGAGCTGGGCATGAACCACCCGGGCGAAATCGCCGAGCTCGCCGCGCTGGCCCTGCCCACCGTGGCGCTGGTGAACAACGCCCAGCGCGAGCACCTCGAATTCATGGCCACTGTCGAAGCCGTGGCGCGCGAGAACGGTGCGGTCATCCGGGCCCTGGGCGCGAACGGCACGGCCGTGTTCCCGTCCGACGACACCTACACGCCGCTGTGGCGCGAATTCGCCGGCGCACGCCGCGTGCTGACCTTCAGCGACAGCGACGCAGGCGCCGACGTGAAGGCCGTCAAGACCGACTGGGTCGACGGCGCCTGGGTGCTCGGCTTCACCTCGCCCGCGGGCGACGCCACCGTGCACCTGCACATCGCCGGGCGCCACAACGTGCGCAACGCGTTGGCCGCCACCGCATGCGTGCTCGCCGCCGGTGTGCCGCTGGAAGCGGTCGTGCGCGGCCTCAATGCGTTCGAGCCGGTCGGCGGCCGCTCGCGCGCCCTGGCCCTGCGCGTCGAGGAGCGCAAGCTCACGCTGATCGACGACACCTACAACGCCAATCCCGATTCCGTGCGCGCGGCCATCGACGTGCTCGCCGAACTGCCCGCGCCGCGCCTGCTGGTGCTGGGCGACATGGGCGAAGTCGGCGAGCAGGGCCTGGCCTTCCACGAAGAAGTGCTGCGCCACGCGCTGGCGCGCGGCATCGAAGCGGTGCACGTGAGCGGCGACTGGATGCGCCAGGCCAGCGCACCGCTCCCGAAGGTCGTGCACTGGGCCGAGGTGCCCGCGCTCGCCGGTGCCGTCTGCGCCCTGGTGCGCGACGACCGACCCATCTTCAAAAGCGTGCTCGTCAAGGGCTCGCGTTTCATGCGCATGGAGCGCGTGGTGCAGGCCTTGCAGGCGCTGGACCCCGCGCACGCCGCCCCCCACAAGAAGGACAACGCCCATGCTGCTTAGCCTGGCCCTCTGGCTGCAAGGCCTCTCACCCGATTTTGGCTTCCTGCGGGTGTTCCAGTACCTCACCTTCCGTGCGGTGATGGCGGCCATGACCGCGCTGCTCGTGGGTCTGGTCGCGGGGCCGTATTTCATCCGCCGCCTGGGCGCGCTCAAGATCGGCCAGCCGATCCGCGAGTACGCCATGCAGACCCACCTGAGCAAGGGCGGCACGCCCACCATGGGCGGCGTGTTGATCCTGTTCGCGATCGCGCTGTCCACGCTGCTGTGGTTCGACCTGTCCAACCGCTTCGTCTGGATCGTGCTGCTGGTCACGCTGGGTTGTGGCGCGATCGGTTGGGTGGACGACTGGCGCAAGGTCGTCAAGAAGGACCCCGAGGGCATGCGCTCGCGCGAGAAGTACTTCTGGCAATCGGTGATCGGCCTTGTCGCCGCGTTCTACCTGGTGTTTGCCGTGTCCGGCACGAGCAACGAGCGCGTGTTCGAGTTGTTCGTGGCCTGGGTCCGCTCGGGCTTCACGCTCGACATGCCGCCGCAGGCCGGCCTGCTCGTGCCCTTCTTCAAGGAAATCAGCTACCCGCTGGGCGTGGCCGGCTTCGTGGTCATGACCTACCTCGTCATCGTGGGCGCCAGCAACGCGGTCAACCTCACCGACGGCCTGGACGGTCTGGCGATCATGCCGGTGGTCATGGTGGGCTCGGCGTTGGGCGTGTTCGCCTATGTCACCGGCAACGTGGTGTTCGCGAAGTACCTGCTGCTGCCGCACATCCCTGGCGCGGGCGAGCTGATGATCTTCTGCGCCGCCATGGCCGGCGCGGGCCTGGCCTTCTTGTGGTTCAACACCCACCCGGCGCAGGTCTTCATGGGCGACGTGGGCGCGCTCGCGCTCGGCGGCGCGCTGGGCACCATCGCCGTCATCGTGCGCCAGGAAATCGTGCTCGCCATCATGGGCGGCATCTTCGTGGTCGAGGCGCTCTCGGTCATGTTGCAGGTGGGCTGGTTCAAGTACACCAAGCGCCGCTACGGCACGGGCCGACGCCTGTTCCAGATGGCGCCGCTGCACCACCACTTCGAGAAAAAAGGCTGGAAGGAGACGCAGGTCGTCGTGCGCTTCTGGATCATCACCATGCTGTTGTGCCTCGTGGGGCTGTCCACGCTCAAGCTCAGATGAACGACCAGTCCGTCCTCATCCTCGGCCTGGGCGCCTCCGGCCTGGCCATGGCGCGCTGGTGCGTGCGCCAGGGTGCGCGCGTGACCGTGGCCGACACGCGCGAGGCGCCGCCGCAGTGGGCGGTGCTGCGCGCCGAATGCCCCGACGCCTTGTTCGTGGCCGGGCCGTTCGACGGTGCATTGATGGCGCGTGCCGAGTGGAACCTGATCGCGCGCAGCCCGGGCCTCGCGCCCGAGCTGCTGCAAGGCGTGTTCGCCTGGGCGCAGGAACACGGCGTGGCCGTGGTCGGTGAACTGGACCTGTTCGCCCGTGCCTTGCGCGAACTCGCGCAGCGCGAGCGCCTGCTGTACCGCCCGAAGGTGCTGGCCATCACGGGCACCAACGGCAAGACCACCGTGACCTCGCTCACCGGCCTGTTGTTGCAGCGCGCCGGTGTGAACGTGGCCGTCGCCGGCAACATCGGCCCGAACCTGCTCGACGTGTTGTCCGCGGCCCTGGACCACGAAGCCGTGGCGCAAAAGGCCGACGACGAACGCGCCGCCGCCGAAGCGCAGGAGAAGGCCGAGGCCGAGCAGGCGGAGGCTGCGGCCCAAGCCGCGGTTGTCGCGGTCGCAGAGGCCCAGGCGGAGGCCGAAGCCGAAGCCGAAGCCGAAGCCGAAGCGGCACCCGAGCCTGATGCACAAGCCAGCTTGCTCGACGAGGACGCCGAAGACAGCGCAGCCGCCGTGGACGCGGCCGACGAAGCCGCACCCGCCCCGAGCGAAGACGACGAAGGCGCGACCCAGCTCGTGCCTCCACCCGTGGCGCCACCGCAACCGGCACACCTGCCAACAGCGTGGGTGCTCGAACTCTCCAGCTTCCAGCTCGACCGCACCCTGGGTGGCGACTGGAACGCCGTGCCCACGGCCGCGACCGTGCTCAACCTCTCCGAAGACCACCTCGACTGGCACGGCGGCATGGCCGCCTACGCGCAGGCCAAGGCCGCGGTGTTCGGCGCGCAGGCGCTCATGCTGCTCAACCGCGACGATCCGCAGGTCATGGCGATGAAGCCCGGCCTGGTCACGGTGAAGGTGGGCAACCGCAACCGCCAGCAAAGCGCACGTCCCTGGGCCACGTTCGGCCTGGACGCGCCCACGCGGGCGGGCGACTGGGGCATCGAATCCGTCAACGGCATGACCTGGCTGGTGCGCGCCGTCGCGCTGGACGAAACGCGCAAACGCGGCCGTGGCGTGGAGGAAGACGAAGAGGTCTACTTCCAGCGCCTCATGCCGGTGGAAGCGTTGCGCATCCGGGGCCGGCACAACGCGGCCAACGCCCTGGCCGCCCTGGCACTCGCCAGTTCCACCGGCGCCGCGCTGGGCCCCATGCTGCATGGCCTGCGCGAGTACCGCGGTGAGCCGCACCGCGTCGAACTGGTGGGCATCGTCGACGAGGTCGAGTACTTCGACGACAGCAAAGGCACCAACGTCGGCGCAACGCTCGCGGCGGTGAATGGCCTCGGCGTCGATCGCCGCTTGGTCGTGATCCTGGGTGGTGATGGCAAGGGCCAGGACTTTTCGCCGCTGGCCGATCCCCTGGCGCGTTTCGCGCGTGCCGTGGTCACCATCGGCCGCGATGCGGGCCGCATCCGTGAAGCTGTGTCCAGCGCACTGGGGCAGGCGTCCGTGCCACTGCTGGACGCGGCCACCTTGCCCGACGCCGTCGCGCTGGCCTCGCAGCAGGCGCACGCGGGCGACGCGGTGTTGATGTCGCCCGCCTGCGCGAGCCTGGACATGTTCGACAACTACGAACACCGCGCCCGCGTCTTCGTGGCGGCCGTGAACGAACTGGCGGCCGAACAGGGCAACGGCCTGGAGGGAAGTCTGTGAAAAAGACCGCCGCCGCCCAGCGCAACAGTGCACCCTGGGGCCAGCGCCTGCGCGCGGCCCTGGTCGGCATGTTGCCGCGCTGGCCGGGCCGCGATCTGGCGGGCGCGCTCGCCAGCGGCTCCTCGCGCGACGACCTGCCGGTGCGCCTGTCCAACCGCACCTACGCCGGCACGCGCAACGTCGCCGTGCGCGAACTGGGCTTCGACCAGCCGCTGCTGTGGGTCGTGGTGGCCTTGCTCGCCTGGGGCCTGGTGATGGTGTATTCGGCCTCGATCGCCTTGCCCGACAACCCGCGCTTTGGCAACTACGCGCAGATCCACTTCGTGCTGCGCCACGGCATCTCGATGGTGATCGGCGTGATCGCCGCGATGGTGGCGTTCCAGTTCCCGATGAAGTCCTGGGAAAAGCTCGCGCCCTGGATGTTTGCGGTGGCGCTGGTGCTGCTCGCGCTGGTGCTGCTGCCCTTCATTGGCAAGGGCGTGAATGGTGCGCGGCGCTGGATCTCGCTGGGCATCATGAACTTCCAGCCCTCCGAACTCGCCAAGCTGGCGGTGCTGCTGTACGCGGCCAGCTACATGGTGCGCAAGATGGAGGTGAAGGAGCGCTTCTTCCAGGCCGTGGCCCCGATGGCGGTGGCGGTGGGCGTGGTGGGCATGTTGCTGCTGGCCGAGCCCGACATGGGCGCGTTCATGGTGATCGTGGTGATCGCCATGGGCATCCTGTTCCTGGGCGGCGTGAACGCGCGCATGTTCTTCCTGATGGCGCTGGTCGTGGTGGGCGCGTTCGCGCTGATGGTCATGACCAGCGAGTTCCGCCGCCAGCGCGTGTTCGCCTACCTCGACCCCTGGAGCGTCGAGCATGCGCTGGGCAAGGGCTACCAGCTCTCGCACTCGCTGATCGCCTTCGGGCGTGGCGAGATCTTCGGTGTGGGCCTGGGTGGCAGTGTGGAGAAGCTGCACTGGCTGCCCGAAGCGCACACCGACTTCCTGCTCGCTGTCATCGGTGAGGAGTTCGGCCTGCTTGGCGTGGTGGTGCTGATCGCCCTGTTCCTGTGGCTCACGCGCCGCATCATGCACATCGGTCGCCAGGCGATCGCGCTCGACCAGGTGTTCTCGGGCCTGGTCGCGCAAGGTGTCGGTTTGTGGATGGGTTTCCAGGCCTTCATCAACATCGGCGTGAACCTGGGGGCGTTGCCCACCAAGGGCTTGACGCTGCCGCTGATGAGCTACGGCGGCTCGGCGATTCTGCTGAACCTCGTGGCGCTGGCCATCGTGCTCAGGGTGGATTACGAGAACCGCCAGATGATGAAGGGCGGCCGGTCATGACCGCTCCCTGCGCCCTCATCATGGCCGGCGGCACCGGTGGCCACATCTTCCCCGGCCTGGCCGTGGCCGAAGCCCTGCGCGAGCGCGGCTGGCGCGTGCACTGGCTGGGCGCGCCCGGCAGCATGGAAAGCCGGCTCGTGCCACCGCGTGGCTTCGCGCTGGAGACCATCGACTTCGGCGGCGTGCGCGGCAAGGGCCTCATCACGCTCGCGCTGCTGCCGCTGCGCCTGCTGCGCGCCTTCTGGCAGGCGCTGCAGGTGGTGCGCCGCGTCAAGCCCGACGTGGTCGTGGGCCTGGGCGGCTACATCAGCTTCCCGGGCGGGATGATGGGCGTGCTCGCCGGCAAACCCCTGGTGCTGCACGAGCAGAACTCGGTCGCCGGCATGGCCAACCGCGTGCTGGCGGGCGTGGCCGACCGCGTGTTCACCGCCTTCCCCAACGTGTTCAAGAAAGCCGAGTGGGTGGGCAACCCGTTGCGCACGCCGTTCCTGAACCAGCCCGCGCCGGCCGAGCGTTTCGCCGGCCGCGGCGGCCCGTTGCGCCTGCTGGTGGTGGGCGGCAGCCTGGGCGCCAAGGCCCTCAACGACGTGGTGCCCCAAGCGATCTCCCTGCTGCCCAAGCTGCAGCAACCCCACGTCACGCACCAGAGCGGCGAGAAACAGATCGACGCGCTGCGCGCCAACTACATCGCGGCGGGCGTGCAGGCCGAACTCACGCCCTTCATCGACGACACCGCGCAGGCCTTTGCCGACGCCGACCTCATCGTTTGCCGCAGCGGCGCGAGCACCGTCACCGAAATCGCCGCCGTCGGCGCGGCCGCGCTGTTCGTGCCGTTCCCATCGGCGGTGGACGACCACCAGACCACCAACGCGCGCTTCCTCGTTGATGCGGGCGCCGCGTGGCTGACACCCCAGACCGAACTCACCCCCCAGCGACTGGCGCAAACCCTGCAGACCGTGCAGCGCGAGCAGTTGCTGGACATGGCCCGGAAGGCCAAGACCATGCAGAAAACAGAAGCGGTGGCGGCCGTCGTGGCCGCCTGCGAGCAACTCGCGAAAGTCCCGACGCCATGAAGCACGCCATTCGACACATCCATTTCGTGGGCATTGGCGGCGCCGGCATGAGCGGTATCGCCGAGGTGTTGCTCAACCAGGGCTACCGCATCACCGGCAGCGACCTGGGCGAGAGCACGGCCACGCGCCGGCTCGTCGCCATGGGCGCCGAGGTGTTCGTGGGCCACGACGCCGCGAACATCGAGGGGGCCGACGCCATCGTCACCTCCACCGCCGTGAAGGACGACAACCCCGAGGTGGTGGCCGCCCACGCCAAACTGATCCCGGTGGTGCCGCGCGCGGTGATGCTGGCCGAGTTGATGCGCATGAAGAAGGGCGTGGCCATCGCCGGCACGCACGGCAAGACCACCACCACCAGCCTGGTGGCGAGCGTGCTGGCCGCCGCCGAACTCGACCCGACCTTCGTCATCGGTGGCCGCCTCAACAGCGCGGGCGCCAACGCGCAGCTGGGCACGGGCGAGTACATCGTGGTCGAGGCCGACGAGTCCGACGCCTCGTTCCTCAACCTGCTGCCGGTGCTCTCCGTCGTGACCAACATCGACGCCGACCACATGGACACCTACGGCCACGACTTCGGCAAGCTCAAGTCGGCCTTCGTGGACTTCCTGCACAAGATGCCCTTCTACGGCGCGGCCGTGGTGTGCGTGGACGACGCCGCCATCCGCGAAATCCTGCCGCAGATCGCACGCCCCATCACCAGCTACGGTTTCGCCGAAGACGCGCAGGTGCGGGCCATCAACGTGCGCTCGGTCGGCACGCAGATGCACTTCACCGTGCAGCGCCGCAACGGCGTGGAACTGCCCGACCTGGACGTGGTGCTCAACCTGCCCGGCAACCACAACGTGCTCAACGCGCTGGCCGCCATCGGCATCGCGGTAGAGCTGGGCGTGCCCGACGCCGCCGTGCAGCAAGCCCTGGCGGAGTTCAAGGGCGTGGGCCGGCGTTTCCAGTCGTATGGCGAAGCCCGCACGTCGGATGGCAGCGGCAGCTTCACCGTGGTCGACGATTACGGCCACCACCCGGTGGAAATGGCCGCCACGCTGTCTGCCGCGCGCGGCGCGTTCCCGGGCCGCCGCCTGGTGCTGGCGTTCCAGCCGCACCGCTACACCCGCACGCGCGACTGCTTCGAGGATTTCGTGAAAGTGATCGGCCAGGCCGACGCGGTGCTGCTGGCGGAGGTGTACGCCGCCGGCGAAGCGCCCATCGTCGCGGCCGACGGCCGTTCGCTGGCGCGCGCGCTGCGCGTGGCCGGCAAGCTCGAGCCGGTGTTCGTCGACGACATCGCCGCCATGCCGCAGGCCGTGCTCGACAACGCGCGCGACGGCGACGTGGTGCTCTGCATGGGCGCGGGCACGGTGGGTGCGGTGGCTGGCCGGGTTATTGAGCTGGCGCAAGGAGCGGCAGCATGAACGCAATGGAGAGAAAGACGGTGGATCCAAAGTCGCTCGGCAAGGTGGCCGTGCTCATGGGTGGGCGTTCGGCCGAACGCGAGGTCTCGCTCATGTCGGGCAATGGCGTGCTGGCCGCGCTGAAATCCAAGGGCGTGGACGCCCATGCGTTCGATCCGGCCGAGCGCAGCATGGACGAGCTCCAGCGCGAAGGTTTCCAGCGCTGCTTCATCGCGCTGCACGGCCGCTTCGGTGAAGACGGCACGGTGCAAGGCGCGCTGGAGCTGATGGGCATTCCCTACACCGGCCCCGGCGTGATGGCCTCCAGCGTGGCCATGGACAAGCTCATGACCAAGCGCATCTGGATCGCCGAAGGCCTGGACACGCCGGCCTGGCGCCAGGTGCGCAGCGTCGAAGAGACCGTGGCCGCGTTCAAGGCACTGGGCTCGCCCATGATCATCAAGCCCGTGCGCGAAGGCTCCACCATCGGCCTCACCAAGGTGATCAGCGAAGACCAGTGCGCCGCGGCCTACGAACTCGCCGCGGGGCAGGACCCGCTGGTGATGTGCGAGCAGTTCATCGCGGGCGATGAAGTCACCTGCCCGGTGCTCGGCACCGGTGCGGATGCGAAGGCGCTGCCGGTGATCCGCATCGTCGCCCCCGAAGGCAACTACGACTACCAGAACAAGTACTTCACCGACGACACGAAGTACATCGTGCCCTGCGGCCTGCCCGAAGGCGAAGAGGAAGCAATCCAGGCGCTGGTGCTCAAGGCCTACCTCACGCTGGACTGCCGTGGCTGGTCGCGCGCCGACGTGATGATCGACGCGAAGACGCGCAAGCCCTGGCTGCTGGAAATCAACACTTCGCCCGGCATGACCGGCCACTCGCTGGTGCCGATGTCGGCCAAGGCGGCGGGCCTGTCGTACGAAGACCTGTGCGTCGCGCTGCTGGCCAGCGCGGCGCTGGACAACGCCGCCTGAGCACCCGGAACACCCCCATGCCCAGCACCGAACTGCCCCTGGACGTCAAGCTCATGACCGTGGTCACCCACGTGCTCGTGGCCGTGTTCGCGGTGCTGAGTCTGGGCCTGTTCACCACCTGGCTGGTGCGCCACCCGATCTGGTCGGTGAAGGCGATCGCGGTGCATGGCGACGTGGCGCACCAGAGCGCCGTGACCTTCCGCGCGCAGTTGTCGTCGCAGATGAAGACGCGCCTGACCGGCAGCTTCCTCACGGTCGACCTGCAGCAGGTGCGCCAGCTGTTCGAGTCCGTGCCCTGGGTGCGCAAGGCCGTGGTGCAGCGCGAATTCCCCAACCGCCTGCGCGTGACGCTGGAAGAACACGAGGCCGTGGCCTGGTGGGGCCAGTCGGGTTCGGGCCAGCTGGTCAACAAGCTGGGCGAGGTGTTCGACGCCAGCCCGGACGATGGCGACGGTCTGCCGGAGCTGGCGGGTCCGGCGGAAAAGTCGGTCGAGGTGTGGTCGCTCTACCAGTTGCTCGGCGGCGAATTCGCTCGGCTCGACCTGGGCCTGGAGCGGCTCGAACTCACCGAGCGCGGCACCTGGCGCGCCCAGCTCGACAGCGGTGCCCGCGTGGAGCTGGGCCGCGGCACACCCGACGAATTGCTGGAACGCACGCGCCGCTTCACCGGCACGTTGTCCCAACTCACCGAACGTTATGCAGGCGCGGTGCAGTCCGTGGACCTGCGCTACCCCAATGGTTACGCGCTGCGCTTGCGCGGCGTGACCACCGTCATCGACACGCCACCCGGCGCACCACAACCCCGTAGGTAAGCAAGAAACACATCATGGCCAAGGAATACAAGGATTTGGTGGTGGGACTCGACATCGGCACCGCCAAGATCATGGTGGTGGTCGCCGAGGTCCAGCCCAACGGCGAACTCAAGCTCGCGGGCCTGGGCGTGTCGGCCAGCCATGGCTTGAAACGTGGCGTGGTGGTCAACATCGACGCGACGGTGCAGAGCATCCAGCAGGCCTTGAAAGAAGCCGAGCTGATGGCCGACTGCCGCATCGCGCGCGTGTACACCGGCATCACCGGCAGCCACATCCGCGGCATCAACTCCAGCGGCATGGTGGCCATCAAGGACCGCGAGGTCACCGCCGCGGACGTGGCGCGCGTGATCGAAACGGCCAAGGCGATCAACATCTCGACCGACCAGCGCCTGCTGCTGGTGGAGCCGCAGGAATTCGTGATCGACGGTCAGGAAGTGAAGGAGCCGATCGGCATGAGCGGCATCCGCCTGGAGGCCAAGGTGCACATCGTCACCGGGGCGCAGAGCGCGGCGGAAAACATCATCAAGTGCGTGCGCCGCTGCGGCCTGGAAGTGGACCAGCTGATGTTGAACCCGCTGGCGTCGAGCCAGGCGATCCTGACCGACGACGAGAAGGAACTGGGCGTGGCGCTGGTCGACATTGGCGCGGGCACGACCGATGTGGCGATCTTCTCGGGTGGCGCGATCCGCCACACGGCGGTGATCCCGATCGCGGGCGACCTCATCACCAGCGACATCGCCATGGCTCTGCGCACGCCGACGAAGGACGCCGAAGACATCAAGGTGGAGAGCGGCTGCGCCAAGCAACTGCTGGCCGACCCGGACACGCAGGTGGAAGTGCCCGGCCTGGGTGATCGCGGCCCGCGCATGTTGAGCCGACAGGCGTTGGCCGGCGTGATCGAGCCGCGTGTGGAAGAAATCTTTTCGCTGGTGCAGCAGGTGCTGCGCGATTCGGGCCACGAGGAAATGTTGTCCTCGGGCATCGTGCTCACCGGCGGCAGCGCGGTGATGCCCGGCATGGTTGAACTCGGCGAGGACATTTTCCTGAAGCCGGTGCGCCGTGGCGTGCCGAACTACGACAGCGCCCTGTCCGACATGGTCGCGCAGACGCGCGCGGCCACGGTGATGGGTTTGTTGGAAGAAGCGCGCCTCGCGCGTGTCCGAGGGCACAAGGTGGCGCAGAAAGCGGGCTCGATGCAAGGCGCGGTCGAGCGTGTGAAGAACTGGTTTTTGGGGACATTCTGATATGGACACCACCACGCTTGCCCCGAACGTTCAGCGCATGTTCCCGTCGCCGCGAACGCGCCCCAGAGCCGGTTGTGCCGAGTGCACCGGACCGCCTGGCTGAAAGCCCGATCCCACAAGAATTCCAAGCGTTTTATTGAATTACCCGGGCCTTTCAGAGGCCACACAAGGAGCACCAAATGAGCATCGAAATGATTGAAGTCGAAGAATTCAACCTCGGCACCCAGATCAAGGTCATCGGCGTGGGCGGCGGCGGCGGCAACGCGGTCGAGCACATGATTTCGCGCAGCGTGCAAGGCGTCGAGTTCATCTGTGCCAACACCGACGCGCAGTCGCTGCAGCGCAGCGCCGCGCACAAGACCATCCAGCTCGGCACCAGCGGCCTGGGCGCGGGCAGCAAGCCCGAGAAGGGCCGTGACGCGGCCGAAGTCGCCGTGGACGACATCCGCGAAGCCATTGCGGGCGCGCACATGCTGTTCATCACCGCCGGCATGGGCGGTGGCACCGGCACCGGCGCGGCCCCCGTGATCGCCCGCGTGGCGAAGGAAATGGGCATCCTCACCGTCGGCGTGGTCACCAAGCCGTTCGACTGGGAAGGCGGCCGCCGCATGACCAACGCCGACAACGGCCTGGCCGAGCTCGAAGCCAACGTGGACTCGCTGATCGTGGTGCTTAACGAGAAGTTGCTCGAAGTGCTGGGCGACGAAGTCACGCAGGACGAGGCTTTTGCCCACGCCAACGACGTGCTCAAGAACGCCGTGGGCGGCATCGCCGAAATCATCAACGAGTACGGCAACGTGAACGTCGACTTCGAAGACGTGCGCACCGTGATGGGTGAGCCCGGCAAGGCCATGATGGGCACGGCGGTCGCTGCCGGCCCGGACCGCGCGCGCATCGCCGCCGAGCAGGCCGTGGCCTGCCCGCTGCTCGAAGGCATCGACCTCTCGGGCGCCAAGGGCGTGCTGGTGCTCGTCACCGCGGCGAAGGGTTCGCTCAAGCTGTCCGAGTCGAAGTTGGCGATGAACACCATCCGCGCCTACGCTTCACCCGAAGCGCACGTGATCTACGGCGCTGCGTACGACGACGCTCTGGGCGACGAAATGCGCGTGACCGTGGTGGCCACCGGCCTGTCGCGCCAGGGCGTGCGCCGCACCGCGCCTCCGCTGCAGGTGCTGCGCACCGGCACCGACAACGTGCCGTTCAACGTGCCCACTGTGAACGCCGCTGTCGGTGGCCCGGGCGCAAGCCAGCCGGACTACAACTCCATGGCCGTGCCCAGCGTGTGGCGCACCAACCGCACCCAGGCGGCGGCCAAGGTGGATGCGTTGGCTTCGGGTGGCATGGACGATTTCGAGATTCCTGCTTTCTTGCGCAAACAAGCTGACTGACGTTTTGTCGGGTTTTGTGCCTGGCGTGTTTCGTGCCTGCACCTCGCGGGCTCGCGGACGCCGGGCGCTCTGCTCCGCGGGTGTCCCCCGACGGCTGGTGCCGTCTCCTCCTTTACCCCGCTGCGCAGAACGCCCGACGCCCGCGAGCCGAGACACGTTGGTAAACCCACGGTTCTTGTACCTCGCAGGTCAGCGGTGATCGGGGTGTCCGGCGCAGCGGGGTAAAGGAGGAGGGGCGGCGAAGCCGACCCGGGGGACACCCGCGGAGCCGGGCACCCCGGTCGCCGCTGACCGTTGCAGCCGGAGGAAAAAACCTCTCTATCAAGGTCATCGCCTTTCCTAACCATGTTCTGGCACCGCGAAAACTACAATTCAGGGATGCTTGCTCAACGCACCCTCAAATCCCTGACCAAGGCGGTCGGCGTCGGCCTGCACAGCGGTCAGCGGGTGGAGTTGACGCTGCGCCCCGCCGCGCCGGACACGGGCATCGTGTTCCGTCGCGTGGATTTGCCTGCGCCGGTGGAGATCCCCGTGAATGCGATGGCCGTGTCCGACACGCGCCTGGCCTCCACCATCTCCAACGGTGGCGTGAAGGTGCACACCATCGAGCACCTGATGAGCGCCTGCGCGGGCCTGGGGCTGGACAACCTGTATGTGGACATCACGGCCGAAGAAGTGCCGATCCTCGATGGCTCGTCGGCGTCTTTCGTTTACCTGTTGCAGAGCGCCGGCATCGTGATGCAGAACGCACCCAAGCGCTTCATCCGCGTCACCAAGCCGGTGGAGGTGCGCGAAGGCGAGGGGCGAGGCCTCAAGTGGGCGCGGCTCGATCCGTTCCATGGCTACAAGCTCGCGTTCGAAATCGAGTTCGACCACCCGGCCGTGAACTCCAGCGGCCAGCGCGTGGAGTTTGACTTTGGCAGCGGCCAGTACGCGCGCGAAATCGCGCGTGCCCGCACCTTCGGCTTCACGCGCGACGTGGAAATGATGCGCTCCAATGGCCTGGCCATGGGCGGCGGGCTGGACAACGCCATCGTGATGGACGACGTCAAGGTGCTCAACGCCGACGGCCTGCGCTACCAGGACGAATTCGTCAAACACAAGATCCTCGACGCCATGGGCGACCTGTACATCGTGGGCAAGCCCCTGCTGGCCGCCTACAGCGCCTTCCGCAGTGGCCACGCGATGAACAACCTGCTGCTGCGCGCCCTGCTGGAGCGGCCCGACGCCTACGAGGTGGTGAGTTTCGAACACGAGCGCGAAGCCCCCAGCGGTTTCGCGCAACTCGCGCCGGCCTGGTAAGCGATCCCTCGTCGCCCATGCTGTTGTTCCGCTGGACCGTCATGCTGCTGCTGCTCGCAGCCGGCGTTTGCTTCGCGTTCTACATCGGCACCAGCCAGCCGCGCTACCGCGTCTGGGGCATCGTGATCCTGAAATGGACGGTGATCGCCGCCCTCGGCTTCTTTGGTGTGCTGGTGCTGGAACGCCTGGTCTAGGACCTGTCCTAGGACCACCAACGCTCGTCGGACACCGGGCGCACAAAGGCGCTGAACAGCTGCACCTCAGGGGTGTTGATCAGACCGATCTTCATCTCCACAGCCATCTCCCTGCCGTTCCTGTCCATCACCGTGCGCTGCATCTGCTGGTCGGTGAACGGCGCCTTTCCCGTGATCAGGAAGCCCGCCAACGCCTGCACGAAGGCGGTCTGGAAGCGCTCGGGCACGACGATGTCGACCAGCGATTCGCCCAGCACCTCGGCGCGCTGCCAGCCAAACAGCTTCTCCGCCGCGTCGTTCCAGTCCGTGATGCGGCCTTCGAAATCCATGCCCACGAAAGCCTCCTGCGCGGTGTCGATCACGGCCTGCACGCGCGCTTCATTGGTGTGCATGTCGTGCAAGGCCTCGCGCAGTTCGGCGGTGCGCTCGCTCACGCGCCGCTCCATCGCCGCGTGGCTGTGGCGCAACTCGGACTCGTTGTTCTGCAAGCTCTTCACGACCGAATTGAAGGCATTGCCCAGCAGGGCCACTTCGCGGTAGGCCCCGGCGGTGGGCGCTTTCACCGCGTAACCGGCCTCGATGCCGCGCGCCACGTCCGTCAGGTCCAGCAAGGGCCGCGTGATCAGGCGCGCCAGCAGCCAGCCCAACAGCGAGAACAGCACCGCCGCCACCAGGCCGCCGAGCAGCATGCGCTCGTGAAGCTGGTCCACCGGTGCGTAGGCGCCGGCCAGCGTCTGCCGCACCAGCACCCGCCATTTCAGGCCGGGGTAGGCGTCGAAGCCGTTGTCGCGGCTGTAGCCCACCAGGTAGGTTTGCCCATCGGGCCAGACTTCCTTCGAGTAGCCGGATTCACCGCGGGCAGCGGCTTGCAGGCTGGGCAGTTGCAGCCTTGTGCCCTGCACACCGGGGGGGCCGAGCAAGACCGTGTCGTTGGTGGAGACGATCAGCATCTCCACGTTGCGGTGGCGGCTCACGGGCGCGAAGATCGCGGCCTGGATGTCGCTGGCCCAGTTCCATGACAGCTGCACGCTGAGCACACCGGTGATCTGGTCCGTGGCATCGGTCAGCGGAAAGGCAATGTCGACGAAGCGCTGTGGTTCGCGGCCCTGCGTGCCGAGCAACTGCGCGAGCCGCATGGCGTCGTGCACATCGCCCACGGCCTGGTCGGCGATGGCGTTGCGAAACCAGGGGCGCGCCGATACATCCACCCCTTCGAACATGCCGCGCGTGGCGGTGCGCACCACGCCAGTGGCATCGGTGACACCGATCCACGCATAGTGCGGATAACTTTTTTGCACGGACTCGATGGTCTTCCGTGTGGCATTGGGGTCGCTGTTGCCGTTGCCGCTGAGCCGCTCGGCGATCAGGCGCACCTCGCGGTAGCGCTCGAACATGGCGCGGTCCAGGCGGCCGGTCGTCTGTTGCGCCAGTTCGGCCAGGTTGGCGCCAATGCCATCGCGCACCTGGTTGCTGGCCGCGCGATCGCTGAACAGCGTGAGGCTCACGGTGAGCAGCAAGGACAGCGCGGTGAAGGCCACGGCCAGCCAGGCGCCGAGGCTGAGCTGGCGGACGTTGTGGGATCCCGGCATGTTCATCAGTACACCCGGCCGGCTTTGTAGCTGCCGTGCGTGCGGGCTTGCTGCGCCGACACCTTGCTGATCGCCAGCAGCGTGCGGCTGACCTGCGCGTGCGTGATGGCCAGGCCCAGCGCGTCGGCCGCATCCTTGCCGGGCAGCCCGGGCAACTGCAGCAGGCGCTTGACCATTTCCTGCATCTGCGGCTTGGCGGCCTTGCCGTAGCCCACCACGGCCTTCTTCAACTGCAGCGCGGTGTACTCGGCCACCGGCAGGTGGTTGGCCACCAGCGCGGTCAGGCAGGCGCCGCGCGCCTGGCCGAGCAGCAGCGTGGCCTGGGGGTTGACGTTGACGAACACGATCTCGCAGGCCGACACCTCGGGCTGGTAACGCGCCACCACTTCGGTGATGCCGTCAAACAGGATCTTGAGCCGCGCGGGCAGCAGCGCGCCGTTCTTGGGGCTGGTCTGGATGGTGCCGCTGGCCACGTAATGCATGGCCGCACCATCGGTGTCGATCACGCCAAAACCTGTGCACTGCAGGCCAGGGTCGATGCCGAGAATTCTCATGAGGACACTTTACAGGTCGAAGGTCCAGCGCACCGAGTGGAAGAACACGGGCGCGGCAAAACACAGGGCGTCCACGCGGTCGAGCAGGCCACTGGTGCCGGTGACCGAGCGGCCCGCCAAGCCCCAGTGCGTCACGCCGCGGTCGCGCTTGATGGCCTTCATGACGAGGTGGCCGAAGCTGCCCGCCGCGCAGGCCACCAGCGCCATGGCCAGCGCGGGCAGCGGCTTGAAGGGCGTGAAGCCCGCGAGCAGTGCGCCCAGCACGCCACCCGCGGCCAGGCCCAGCACCCAGCTGCGCCAGTGAAAGCTGTCGCTGATGGCCGGCGCCACCGGACGGCGCAGGCCGCGCGCGGCCACGTGTTGCACCAGCATGCAGGTCTGCACCACCAGCACCAGGAAGAACACCAGGAAGGCGGTCTTGCCGGCAAAACCCTTGAAGTGGAGCAGCAGCAGCGCGGGCACATGGCTCATGCCATACACGCAGACCATGATGCCCCACTGCAGCTTGGCGTTGCGTTCGAGGAAACGTTGCGGGTCGTTGCCCAGCGCGCTGACCACGGGAATGGCAAGGAACACGTAGACCGGGATGAAAACGGTGAAGAGGTTGAAGAGTTCCATCCACACCAGCGCGTACTGCAGCGGCAACACCACGAAGAAGGCGAGCACCAGGCTGCGGTGGTCGCTGCGGCGCGTGGGGGAGAGGCTGATGAACTCGCGCAGGATGAAGAACGACACCACACCGAACAGCACCAGGGCCGCGTGGTCGCCGGCAGCCCAGCCGACCCAGAACACCAGCATCATGATCCAGGAGCTGCGCAGCAAGGCCTGGTTGTCCTGCATGTGCAGAGCGCGGACGTCCGAGGCGTCGTCGTCGGGGTCGCTTCCATCGGTTGCGCGGCGTTCGCGCAGCGACAGCACCACGTTCACGCCGCTGGCGATCAGCAGCAGGCCGAACAGCACGACGAACACCAGGCTGACCTGTTGGTCGGGGGTGAGGTTGCGAAGAAAAGAGCCCATGCTTCAGACCTCGCGCAGCGCCATCACGGCTTCGCGCGCCCGTTTCAGAAAATCGGCGCGCGGTTCGTCCGCACCGAGCTTGAGGGGCTCGCCAAAGGTGACCGAGCACAACACGGGTACCGGCACCACCTCGCCTTTGGGAATGACGCGTTGCACGTTGTGGATCCAGGCCGGCACGAGCACCACGTCGGGAAAACGTTGCGCCAGGTTGTACAGGCCCGACTTGAATGGCTGCGGGTCTTCCTCGTGGCCGCGCGTGCCTTCGGGAAACAGGATCAGCGAGTCGCCGCTCTCCAGCGCCTGGGCCAGCGGCGCGAGCGGGTCTTCGTCGCCCTTGCGTTCGCGCTCCACGTACACGGCGTTGAACACGTCGGTGGTGATCCAGCGCTTGAAACGGGACGCGGTCCAGTAGTCCCTGGCCGCGATCGGGCGTGTGATGCTGCGCAGCTCCAGCGGCAGCGCGGCCCACATCAGCACCAGGTCGGCGTGGCTCTGGTGGTTGGCGAAGTAGATGCGCTGCTCGGCCTTGGGCGGGCAGCCGTGCCAGCGCGCCTGCGCGCCGGTGAGCAGGCGTACCAGGCCCAGCAGGAACAAGCTCATGGCCTTGGCGCGAAGGTTCATGGGAGTTGTACACCGCCCATGCGGGCGACGATGGTGCCGGTGCGGCGGGCCAGGTACGCAGAGCCCTGGCGGGTTTCGAAGAACTTCGGCGATGGCAGCATCACCGCCAGGCGCGCCGCTTCGTAGGCGCTGAGTTTGCTGGCCGGTTTGTTGAAGTAGCGCTGCGCGGCGGCCTCGGCGCCGAAGATGCCTTCGCCCCACTCGACGCTGTTGAGGTAGATCTCCAGGATGCGGCGCTTGTCCAGCAGCAGCTCCAGCGCCACCGTGAGCACCAGTTCCTGGCCCTTGCGCAGAAACTGGCGCTCGCCCGAGAGCAGCAGATTTTTCGCGAGCTGCTGGGTGATGGTGGAGCCGCCGACGATCTTGGGTTCGCGCGCGGGCCGGTTGGGCTGGCTGGCGGCGCGTTTCTCGGCGAGTTGCTGGCGGCGCTCGTTTTTCTGCCACGCGCCTTCGATCGCGCCCCAGTCCACGCCGCCGTGGTCGTTGAAGCCCGCGTCCTCCGACGCGATCACCGCGCGCTTGAGGTGCGGGCTGATCTGCGCACCGTCCACCCACTGGTGGGACCAGCGCCAGTTCTTGTCCCCCGCCAGGCTCGCACCGGCGATGCGCCAGGCTTCGGAGCGCATGAACGTGGTGCTGACCGGATCGATCGCGACCATGACCGCGATGCGCACGATGAAGAACAGCTGCAGAGCGATCCCGGCCAGGATCAACCACAACAACCAGCGCCCGAGTGACTTCATGTCAGGTCATTGCCCGGACAGTTGCGTCTGCAGAATTTCGTCGCGCGTGAAACGAAAACGCGAGACCACGACGATCTGGTCGGCCTGGCGGCGCATGGCATCGCTGAACTTGCCGAAGGACAGGCTGCGCACGATGGCCTGGGCGCGGCGGTCGAGCAGGTTGATGCCCGAGGGTTGCACGACTTCGGTGTCCAGCACCACGCCGGTGTGGTTCACCGTGATGGTCATCGTGAGCTCGCCGTACAGTTTGCGACCCGCCGCTTCGGGGAAGTTGCTGGTGCCGCGGTCTTCGATCTTGCGGCGCAGCTCGTCGTAGTAGATGGCGTAGACCGCTTCGCGCGTGGCCGGGCTGATGTAGCGCTTTTTCGGCCGCGCGTTTTCTTCGTTGATGCGCTTCTCGATCTCGGCCAGGATCTTCACCAGCGCCCGGCGCTTTTGCTCGCGCTCGGCCTGCTCGGGGGTCGGGTTGAGCGACTCCGGGTCGGGTGGTGGCATCTTCGCGAGTTCGCGGCGCACCTGGGCCAGCAAACGGTTCTGCTGCTCGCGCAGCATTTCGATCGTGCGCTGGTCTTCCTCGTGGGCGTCGCCCACGCGCGCCACGATGTGGGGGGGCAGCGGCGAGGTGGCGCGGCCGTGTTCCCGGTCGCCGCCGCCGGCCAGCGAGGCTTGCGCGATTGCGGTGGCCTTGTCGGGCCGCTCGTCGCTGCGGGCGTTCACGAGGATCACTTCCAGCGGCGTGTCCTGGAATACGCGGTTGAAACGCTCGGGGTCCACGAAGCGCACGGTAAGGATCGCCGCGTGCACGGCGATCGACACGCCCAGCGCGAGTTGCAGCGTGCTCAGCTTCTTGAAAAAGGACAGGGCAGACGACATCAGGCGGGCATTATCCGTGCTGGTTGTCGCCTGTGCCTCAAGCCCCTGCCGGGCCGGGCGTTTGGACGGGCTGGGCGGTGGCGGCTTCCACCTCGGCGTCGTCGACGTTGATGGCCAGCGCGACCGGCGTGGCGAGTTCTTCTTCCTCGCCGCCGTCTTCTTCCTCGGCCACGTCATCGGCCGGCAGGTCCAGCCGCTCGATCACGGTGCCGTGCACGTCCAGCGTCATGTCGTCGATCTCGCCCAGCTTCACGCGCACGTGCGCGCCGCGTGGCAGGCCATCGGCGCCCATCACGGGCAGCACCAGCGGCAGGGTGTCGGCGCGCACCAGGTTGTCCTTGACCAAGGTCGCGGTGAGTTCGGTGATGTTCTGCTGGCGCAGGTACTGCAGCGTCCAGTAGCGCTCCATGCCGTTCTGGAAGCCGTTGTACGCGGTGTAGGCGGCGTCGAACGCGCTGATGACGGCGAACAGGTTGGCGTCCTTGGGCTTGAACGGCGCGGCGAGCGCGGCGGTCTTGCCGTGGCGCGCGCAGGCAATGATCTGCCACTGGTTGACCAGGTCCACATAGCGGCGCAGGGGCGAGGTGCTCCAGGCATAGCTCTTCACACCAATGCCCGCGTGGGGCTGGGCCTTGGTGCCCATGCGCACTTTCACGCCGGGCTGCAGGCTGGCCTGGCTGCGGTAGATGCCGGGCACACCGCAGTCGGCGAGCCAGTTGCCCCAGGTGCTGTTGGCCAGGATCATGGCCTCCGACACCATCAGGTCCAGCGGCGCGCCGCGCCGGCGTGTGCCGATCTGCACGCGCTCGTCGCCGGTGGGCTCGTCGCCCGCCACGCCTTCGAGGCGGAAGGTGTAGTCGGGGCGGTTGAAGTTCTCGGGCTTGCCGCGCACCACCTCGCGTTGCGCCTTGAGGTGCCGCGCCAGGCGCCACAGAAAGGCCAGCGAGGGTTGCAGTTGGGCGATCTCGGGCTGGACGTCGGCGGTGGGTGCGGCGCCTTCGAGCCAGGCCTCGGTGATCACCGCATCGAGCTGGTCGTGGCGCAGGTTGATCGCGATCGGCACGCGCTCCAGCGCGGTGCGGCTGGCGGTGATGGCCAGCGTGGCTTCGTCGAAGGTGACGTAGAGCGACACGGCCGGGCAGTCGCGCCCTTCCAGCAGCGTGTAGGCCTGTACCACGTCGTCGGGCAACATGGTGATCTTGTGGCCCGGCATGTAGACCGTGGACAGACGCTGGCGCGCCACCTGGTCGACCGCGCCGTCGGGCAACACCGCCAGACCCGGCGCGGCGATATGAATGCCCAGCGTGACGCTGCCTTGGCCCAGGCCCTGCAGCGAGAGCGCGTCGTCGATTTCGGTGGTGGCCGAGTCGTCGATGGAAAAGGCCTGCACGTTGGCCAGGGGCAACTCGTCGGCGATGGCGGGCGCCTGCAACGGCGGGAAGCCCGTTCCCTTGGGGAACTGGTCGAACAGGAAACGCTGCCAGTGGAACTGGTAGGCGCTGCGGATCGCGCCGGCGTTCTGCAGCAGCGCCAGCGGTGCGGTGTGGCTGTTGCGCGCGGCCTCCACCACGGCCTTGTACTCCGGGGCGTTTTTGTCGGGCTTGAACAGAATTTTGTAAAGCTGCTGGCGCACCGGCTCGGGGCAGGTGCCCGCGGCGAGTTCGGCGGCCCAGGCTTCGATTTGCGCCTGCACCTGTTTCTTCTTCTCGATCGCGGCCAGGGCTTGCGCCAGGATCTCGGGCGGCGCTTTCTTGTAACGGCCTTTGCCGGCGCGGCGGAAGTAGTGCGGCGCGCCCTGCAGGCACACCAGCGCGGCCACCTGTTCGGTGGTGCCGGCCTTGTCGCTGAAATACTCGTGCGCCAGATCGGCGAAACCGAACTCGTCCTCGGGGGCGAATTCGTAGGCCAGTTCCAGCTCCATCGCCTCGGCCATGGCGGTGGCCGCGGGCATCAGTTGGCTGGGGGCGGGTTTCTCGAAGCGCAAGAGCGCGTTGGCGGCCTTGACCTTGACGCGCTTGCCCGAGTCGAGCTCGACTTGCAGAGAACTTTCGGCCTCGGACAGGAGGCGGCCGGTCAACAATTTGCCGGCTTCGTCAAACAGAATATGCATGGGCCGGATTGTCCCATGGGGCGCGGACAGCACCGCGGCGGTCAAAGCCCCAGAAATCGGAAGACGTCGTCGATGTGCGCGTCGAAATCGCTGATGGCGTGGTCGCTGCCGTCGAGCAGGCGCGTCGTGCCACCGGCGCAGAAGGCTTGCATCTCGCGCCAGTCCAGCACCTCGTCACCTTTGGACACAATCGCGAATTGTTTTTCGGGCGTGGCAGGGTGCAAGGGCGCCAGGCGGGCCATGTCCGCCTCCTGTGCCCGCAGTTCGTCCACAAAGACCGGCTCGAAGACAAAACGTTCCTGCGGATCGTGCCACGCGGTCTGCTCGCCGATGTAACTGGCCAGGCCGCGCGCGGGGAACGGGGCGGGGTTGAGCAGGACCGCTCGGCAGCCGGTCTGCAGCGACAGCCAGCGCGCATAAAACCCACCCAGCGAAGAACCCACCACCGCCATGGTGTCGCGCGGCCAGCTCTGAATGCCGCGGGTCACCAGGTCCATGGCCTCGCGCGGCGAGGGCGGCAACTGCGGGCACCACCAGACCACACCAGGGTGTTGCGTGCGCATGCGCTCGGCGACCTTCTGCGCCTTCATCGATTGCGGCGACGAGCGAAAACCGTGCAGGTACAGGAGATGGGTGGTGGCGATGGTGGACATGGGCGAAGGATAATCCGGCCCCATGGCCGCCACTTTCGACAAACCCACCCCGCTGCAGCGCATCGCCCCGATCTTCCAGGGCTTTGACGGGTGGTTGCTGTTTGCCATTCTGCTGATGGCGGGCGCGGGCCTGATCACCATGTACTCGGTGGGGTTCGACCATGGCACGCGCTTCTCCGCCCACAGCCGCAACATGATGCTGGCGGTGGGCCTGATGTTCCTCGTGTCGCAGGTGCCGCCGCAGCGCCTGATGTCGCTGGCGCTGCCCCTGTACGCGGTCGGCGTGATGCTGCTGCTGGGCGTGGAGTTCTTCGGCATCATGCGCAAGGGATCGCAGCGCTGGCTTGACGTGGGCGTCACCGTGATCCAGCCCAGCGAACTCATGAAGATCGCCATGCCGCTCATGCTGTCGTGGTGGTTCCACCGGCGCGAAGGCCAGCTCAAGCCACTGGATTTCGTGGTGGCCGGGTTCCTGCTGGTGATTCCGGTGGCGTTGATCATCAAGCAGCCCGATCTGGGCACCTCGCTGCTGGTGCTGTCGTCGGGTCTTTTCGTGATCTTCTTTGCCGGCCTCAGCTGGAAGCTCATCCTGCCACCGCTGGTGATTGGCGCGGTGGCGGTGGTCACCCTGATCGCACTGGAGTCGCAGATGTGCGCGCCCGGGGTGGACTGGAAAATCCTGCACGAGTACCAGCGCCAGCGCGTGTGCACCTTGCTCGACCCGTCCAAGGACCCGCTGGGCAAGGGCTTTCACATCATCCAGGGCATGATCGCCATCGGCTCGGGCGGCGTGTGGGGCAAGGGCTTCATGCAGGGCACGCAGACGCATCTGGAGTTCATTCCCGAGCGCACCACCGACTTCATCTACGCCGCGTTCTCCGAGGAATTCGGCCTGGTGGGCGTGCTGTGCCTCATGGGTGGTTTCATCTTCCTGATCGTGCGCGGCCTGTTGATCGCGGTCGAGGCGCCGACGCAGTTCGCGCGCCTGCTGGCCGGCGCGGTCACGCTCAACGTGTTCGTCTACGCCTTCGTCAACATGGGCATGGTCAGTGGCATCCTGCCGGTGGTGGGCGTGCCCTTGCCGTTCGTGAGCTACGGCGGCACCGCCATGGTGACGCTGGGGGTGGGCCTGGGCATTCTGATGTCGGTGGCCAAGTCCAAGCGCCTCATGCAGTCCTAGAGACCCTGAGGGTGGCGTGCGGGGCCAGGGTTCTTACAATGCCTTGATGATTTCACGCGAACCCACCCTGGCCCGTCTGGCCACCGCCCAAAGCCTGTTGCTCGAACCCTTCGGCCTGAGTCCGACCCACTTGCAGCGTGCGCTCGGCGAGATCATGTCGCACGGCGTGGACGATGCCGACCTGTATTTCCAGACCACGCGCAGCGAGGGCTGGAGCCTGGAAGAGGGCATCGTCAAGACCGGCAGCTTCAGCATCGACCAGGGCGTGGGCGTGCGCGCGGTCAGCGGCGAAAAAACCGCGTTTGCCTATTCCGATGACCTGTCCTGGGAGTCCCTGATCGACGCCGCGCACACCGTGCGCTCGATCTCGGCACAAGGTCAGGGCCGCAAGGTGCGCGTGCCGGCGGTGAAAGTGTCGAAATCGCGCTCGCTGTACCCGGGCGTGGACCCGATCGCCACGCTCGACAGCACCGCCAAGGTGGCGCTGCTGGAAAAAGTGGAGCGCCTGGCCAAGGCCAAGGACCCGCGCGTGAAGCAGGTCATGGCCGGTCTGGCCGCCGAACACGATGTGGTGCTGGTGGCGCGCGCCGACGGCACGCTGGCGGCCGACGTGCGCCCGCTGATCCGCCTGTCGGTCACCGTGATCGCCGAACAGTCGGGCCGGCGCGAAGCCGGTTCGTCGGGCGGTGGTGGCCGCTTCGGCCTGGCCTACTTTGACGATGACATGGTGCAGTCCTACGTGGACGAGGCCGTGTCCTACGCCCTGACCAACCTCGAAGCCCGACCCGCACCCGCCGGTGAGATGGTGGTGGTGCTGGGCGCGGGCTGGCCCGGCATCCTGCTGCACGAAGCGGTGGGCCACGGCCTGGAAGGCGACTTCAACCGCAAGGGTTCGAGCGCGTTCGCCGGTCGCATCGGCCAGCGCGTGGCCGCCAAGGGCGTGACCGTGCTGGACGACGGCACCATTGCCGACCGCCGTGGCTCGCTCAACATCGACGACGAAGGCCACACTTCGCAGAAGAACGTGCTGATCGAAGACGGCATCCTGCGCGGCTACATCCAGGATTCGATGAACGCACGCCTGATGGGTGTGAAGGCCACGGGCAACGGCCGGCGCGAGAGCTACGCCCACGTGCCCATGCCGCGCATGACCAACACCTACATGCTCGGCGGCGACAAGGCGCCCGAAGAGATCGTGGCCAGCATCAAGAAGGGCCTGTACGCCACCAACTTCGGCGGTGGCCAGGTCGACATCACCAGCGGCAAGTTCGTGTTCTCCGCCAGCCAGGCCTACTGGGTCGAGAACGGCCAGATCCAGTACCCCGTGAAGGGCGCGACGCTGGTGGGCAACGGCCCTGACGCTCTGACCCGCGTGAGCATGATCGGCAACGACATGAAGCTCGACAGCGGCGTGGGCACCTGCGGCAAGGAAGGCCAGAGCGTGCCGGTGGGCGTGGGCCAGCCCACACTGCGCATCGACGGCCTGACCGTCGGTGGAACCGCTTGAAGTTGCCTGTGCTACATTCCGATCCCATGTCTTCGCGCTTCGCCTTTTTTGCCTTTTATTTTTGGTTCTCAGTCCCCGGCGGACGAGAGGCGAGGCTGTAAGCGCATCACCGAATCTCGACAAAACCGCCGGAGCCTCAAGCCCGGCGGTTTTTTTTCGCCCCTTCACTTTTCCCCGACTCAACCCCACTCAGGAGCCTCGTGATGACCGCAAAAAATGTCCCCGCCAGCAGCGACGCCTGGCATGCCCGTCCTGTCGACAAAACCAGCCGGACCGACGACGAACGCATCAAGGACATCACCGTGTTGCCCCCTCCTGAACACCTGATCCGCTTCTTCCCCATTGGCGGCACGCCGGTGGAAGCGCTGATCACCCAGACCCGCCAGCGCATTCACAACATCCTGCACGGGCAGGACGACCGGTTGCTGGTCGTGATCGGGCCGTGCTCGATCCACGACCCGGCCGCGGCAGTCGACTACGCGCGCCGCCTCAAGCCCTTGCGCGAGAAGTACGCCGACACGCTGGAGATCGTGATGCGCGTGTACTTCGAGAAGCCGCGCACCACGGTGGGCTGGAAGGGGCTGATCAACGACCCCTACCTCGACGAGAGCTTCCGCATCGACGAGGGTCTGCGCATCGCGCGCCAGTTGCTGATCGAGATCAACCGCCTCGGCCTGCCCGCGGGCAGCGAGTTCCTCGACGTGATCTCGCCGCAATACATCGGCGACCTCATCGCCTGGGGCGCGATCGGCGCGCGCACCACCGAGAGCCAGGTGCACCGCGAACTGGCCTCCGGTTTGTCGGCCCCGATCGGCTTCAAGAACGGCACCGATGGCAACATCAAGATCGCGACCGATGCGATCCAGGCCGCTTCGCGTGGCCACCACTTCCTGTCGGTGCACAAGAACGGGCAGGTCGCGATCGTGCAGACCAACGGCAACAAGGACTGCCACGTGATCCTGCGCGGTGGCAAGGCGCCCAACTACGACGCGGCGAGCGTGGCCGCGTCGGTGAAGGAACTCGAAGCGGCCAAGCTGGCGCCGCGCCTGATGGTGGATTGCAGCCACGCCAACAGCAGCAAACAGCATGAGAAACAGCTCGACGTGGCGCGCGACATCGCGGGGCAGATCGTCGGCGGCTCGCGCAGCGTCTTCGGCGTGATGATCGAGAGCCACATCGAAGCCGGCGCGCAGAAGTTCACACCGGGCAAGGACAACGTGGATGCACTCAAGTACGGCCAGAGCATCACCGATGCCTGCCTGGGCTGGGACGACTCGTTGCAGGCGCTGGAAGTGCTGTCGCAAGCGGTGAAGACCGCCCGCTGCTGAACAGGGTCAAGGGCTTTCAGGGCTGGATCGCGCGCGGCGCGCGGTCCACAATGGGGCGAACGACCGATCAGGAGAAACGCACATGCGCAGCCACGTTTCCGTGAGTTGGGGCGACCCCGCCACTTACCGCTTCGACCTGGAGGAGGTGCAGCCCATGCCGCACGACCAGGCCCGCCACTGGCTCGATGAGCAGTTCACGGCGCTGGGTTGCGAGCCGATCCGCCCGACCGGCAAGGTGCTGACGGCCGACAAGATCCTGCGCGTGGCGGAGGCCGCAGGCGAAGGCCACTTTCAGGACGCGGCGCACCGCGAATGGGCCATGGCCTTTGCGCGCGCCGCGAGCGCGGCGCTGGCCAAGCCGGTGGTGTCGGTCGACGTGCCGAACCACTCGCTGAACTACTAGGGCGCCAGGGCCTTGAGCAGGCGGTCATGCACACCGCCAAAGCCGCCATTGCTCATGCAGACGATGTGGTCGCCGGCTTGCGCCGCTGCCGTCACCTGCGCCACGACTTCGTCGATGTTGCGTCCCACCTGTGCCCGCGCGCCCATGGGCGTCAGCGCTTCGGCGGCGTCCCAGTCGAGCCCGCCGCTGTGGCAGAACGCGAGGTCCGCGGCTTCCAGGCTCCAGGGCAACTGCGACTTCATCGTGCCCAGCTTCATGGTGTTGCTGCGCGGCTCGAACACCGCCAGGATGCGCCCGCGTGGGCTGCCGAGCTTGCGCGCCAGGCCGTCGAGCGTGGTGCGGATGGCGGTGGGGTGGTGCGCGAAATCGTCGTAGACGGTGATCGCTCCGCCTTTGCGCTCGACCGTGCCGCGCACCTCCATGCGGCGGCGCACATTCTCGAACGTGCCCAGTGCCCGCGCGGCATCGGCGGGCGACACGCCCACGTGTTCGGCGGCGGCGATCGCCGCCAACCCGTTGAGTTGGTTGTGCACGCCGGTGAGCGCCCACTCCACGCGGCCGACGATGTTGCCTTGGTGCAGCACGTCAAAAGCGTGCGGCTCGCCGCGCGCGGTGAAGTCGCTTACTGCGGCGCCGAAGCTGCGCAGCTCGCTCCACAAACCTTTGTGCAGCACGCGCTCCAGGCTGTCTTCCAGCCCGTTAACGACCACGCGCCCGTTGCCGGGCACGGTGCGAATCAGGTGGTGGAACTGCCGCTCGATTGCCGTCAGGTCGTCGAAGATGTCGGCGTGGTCGAACTCGAGGTTGTTCAGGATCGCGGTGCGCGGCCGGTAGTGCACGAACTTGCTGCGCTTGTCGAAGAACGCCGTGTCGTACTCGTCCGCTTCGATGGTGAACAGGTTGCCCGCGCCCAAACGCGCCGATACGCCGAAGTTCAAGGGCACACCGCCGATGAGGAAGCCGGGATTCAACCCGTTGGCTTCCAGGATCCAGGTCAACATGCCGGTGGTGGTGGTCTTGCCGTGGGTGCCGGCGACGGCCAGCACATGGCGGCCTTGCAGCACGTGTTCGGCCAGCCACTGCGGGCCGCTGGTGTAGGGCGCGCCGCTGTCCATGATGGCTTCCATCAGCGGAAACTTCGGCGTGCCATCGGCGGCGCGTGCGCGGCTGACCACGTTGCCGATCACGAACATGTCCGGCTTCAAGGTCAGTTGGTCGGCGCCGAAACCTTCGATGAGATCGATGCCGAGCGCGCGCAACTGGTCGCTCATGGGGGGGTAAACGCCGGCATCGCAGCCGGTCACGCGGTGGCCGGCTTCGCGGGCGAGGGCGGCCAGACCGCCCATGAAAGTGCCGCAGATGCCCAGGATGTGAATGTGCATGCGGCGATTCTAGGTGGGCCGCCAGGCCCACCGCTTCAGTCGATCTTGATCTTGTTGCGCGTGATGATGTCGCGGTACACGGCGGTGTCGCTGGCGATGCGCGCCTTCAGGCTCTTGGCGCTCGGGTCGTCGACGCGCCATCCCTGAACGAGCAGCTTCTGCTGCATGTCGCGCGAGAGCAGGATCTTGCTCAATTCGCTGCTCAGCCGCGCCTGGTGGGCCGCGGGCATGGTGGCCGGCGCCATCACCGCGTTCCAGACCTCGATGTTGAGCCCCTTCACGCCGATGTCTTCCATCGCCGGCAGCGTGGGCGCCAGCGGCGTGCGCTTGGCCGAGGTTACGGCAATCGCGTCGAGCTTGCCGGCCTGCACCAGCGGCGAGACGGTGGAGGCGGGCAGCAGCGTCATCTGGATGTGGCCGCCCACGATGCCGTTGAGGATGGCCGGGCCGCCATTGAAGGGCACGTGCAGCGGGTTGATGCCGAGCGCCTGCTTGAGCAGTTCCATGCCGAGATGGCCGCCCGAACCTGCACCGACCGATCCATAGGTCTGCTTGTCGCCGTCGGCGCGCAGTTGGGCGATGGTCTGTGCGGGCGTGTGCTCGGTGGGGGATTTGGCCGTCACCCAGACCAGGGGTGCCGCGCCGATGAGCGCGATGGGCGCGAAGTCGGTGCTGGGGTCGTAGGGCAGCTTGGCGTACAGGAACTTGGAGCTGGTGAGCGGACCATTGCCGATCACACCGATGGTGTGGCCGTCGGTGGCCTTGGCGATCATGTCGGCGCCGATGTTGCTGCTCGCACCCGGGCGGTTTTCCACCACCACGGGTTGTCCCAATGCGCGCGAGAGCGGCTCGGCCAGCAGCCGCGCCTGCACGTCGGGCGACGAGCCTGCGGGATAGCCCACGACCATGCGGATGGGCCTGCTGGGCCACGCGTCGTCGGCCCATGTGGAAGTGGAAAAACCGGTCGCCGCGAAGGCGAGGGCGGTGGCGGCCAGTGCGAACCGGCGTCGGTTGGTGAAACTCATGTTGTCATCCTCTGGTGTAGTGATGGAAAAGGGTGGTGTGGGGCGGCAGGCGCTCGGAGCGTGGCGCGAGCGGCGAGGGGTTGCGCACGGTGGATTGCAATTCAAAGTGCTGCGGCATTCCCCTGCCGGTCGCCAGGGGCGCGAGAAAGGTGTTCAGCGCGGCGCACACCGTTTCAAGGTCCGACGCATCGAAGTGCTGGAGCATGGCGGTGTGCTCGGCGCCTTCGCCGCCCACACCGTCCGATGCGTGGTTGGGCTTCCAGTAGGCCTCCGTCGGTGGCGCCCAGCCCCATTCCGCGTGAACCAGGCGGCCATGCAGCACCTGTTCGGCCAGCCAGCCGTTGAGGCGTGCGGGCAGATCGTTGGCGTTCGAGCGCCAGCGCAGCGTGGCCAGATGCGGCGCACGGCTGAGGCCGTGAACGCCCGCTTGCAGGCACGGCAGGCGGTAGAAGTCACTCAGCGTGGCGCGCATGCGCGCCGACCACGGCGTGGGGTTCGTGAAGACGTCGCGGTACAGCGGTGAGTCGAGCGCGTCCAGCGAGGCCAGCCGGTAGAGGGTGAAGTAGCTGCGCGCCGGGTCGGTGGAGCGGTAGCGCTCGGCTTCCAGAAAACCGGGCAAGGCGGTGCGCTCGGGCACGTGCTCGAAGGTGTGCCAGTGCTCGTATTCGGCGCGTGCGTCTTCGCTGGAGACGCCATTCCACAGCGCCAGGAAGGCGGCTTGGTCCACGTTCACGCCAAGGTCTCCGCAGCGGCGTCGGGCACCACCATGACCTTGGTGGCGGTCTTGTTGTTGGCCAGCGCAAAACCCTCGAGTGCGCGCGACAAGGGCACCGTGTGCGTGACCATGTGCGCCAGCAAGGCCTGGTTGTGTTCCATGAACGCGACCACCTTGGGCCAGGCTGCCTCGGGCGCGCGGTAGGAGCCACGGATTTCGTGGTGTTTGCGGACCAGGGCTGCCAGGTCGATGGCCACGGGGGCCGAGTGGATGCCGGTGATCACGAGCACGCCGCGGGGTTTCAACACTTGCAGGGCCAGCTGAATGACGGCGGAGACACCGGTGGCTTCGATCACCGCGTCGAACGGGCGGGGGCTGGCGGCTTTCGCCAACGCCTCGGCCATGGGCGTCTCGGCGAAATCGAGCAGCTGGTCGAACCCCAGCGTTCTCAGGATCTGCAGGCGCGGTGCATCGCCGTGACCCGCCACGACGACCTCTGCCGCACCGGCCTCGCGCGCAAACAAGGCAATGCCCTGGCCGATGTTGCCCGGGCCCAGCACCAGCACGCGGTCACCCGGCTGAACGCCAGCCGCGCGCACCGCTTCCCAGCTCACCGACAGCGGCTCGGCGAGCGCCGCGATCCTGGCGTCCACCCCGTCGGGAATCGGGATGCAGTTGCGCGCTGGCACCCGCACGAAGTCGGCGAACGCGCCATCGCGCGAGACGCCAATGCCCTTGCGCGTGACGCAATCGTCGGGTCGGCCCGCGGTGCATGCGGCACACACACCGCACACCACAGAAGGCCTGACGGTGACGAGTTGACCCAGCTCCAGGCCTTGCACCGCGCCACCCAGCGCCGATACCACGCCGCTGAATTCGTGGCCGATGGTCACGGGCAGGGCGGCGGTCATGAAGTGGTAGCTCGGCGTCCACTTGTTGATGTGCAGGTCGGTGCCGCACACGCCGGTGGCCTTGACTTGCACCAGCACCTCATCGGCGCCCGGGACGGGCAGCGGCGCGTCGTGCAGTTCAAGACCGCTGTCGGGACGAACTTTTCTCAGGGATTTCATGGAATGGATGGATGGCGTGTGGGGTGCGAATGCCCGCAGTCTGGTTTCTGGCTTGATATACGTCAAATACTCATTTAGTCTCGCACCCATATTTACTGAGTATGCTCATCCCATGGAGCTCCGACACCTGCGCTATTTCGTGACCGTGGCCGAACTGGGCAGCATCAGCCGCGCGGCGGCGAAGCTGCACATCGCCCAGCCGCCCTTGTCGGCGCAAATCCGGCAACTGGAAGAAGAGGTGGGTGCGCAGTTGCTGATCCGGTTTGCGCGCGGCGTGCGGCTGACGCCCGCGGGGAGTTCGTTTCTGGAAGACGCCCGGGCCATCCTGGCGCGGGCGGAACAGGCCACGCTGCGGGCGCGCGAGTTTCAGTCCGGCAAACGCAGCACCTTGCGGGTCGGCTTGATGCCTTCGGCCACGCAGTCCTTGCTGCCTGGATTGATCCGGCGCTTCGACGCCTCCAACATGACCGTGCGCCTCGAAGGCCGGGAGCTGGTGCCGTCGGCCCGGCAACTGCAGGCCTTGCGCAATGCCGAGCTGGATTTCGGCTTCATCCGGCCCGGCAGCGGCGTGGGCCAGGGCGAATGGGTCTGCGCCATCGACGACCCTTACTGCGTGGCCGTGCCCGAGCGCCATCCGCTGGCCAGGTCCCGCAAGCCGCTGTCGGTGAGCGCCCTGGAGCCCGAGCCACTCGTGGCCTTCTCCCGCTATGCCGAGAGCGACTTCTTCGACCAGACCGCGTCCCTGTGCGAAGCCGCCGGGTTCAAGCCCGACGTGCGGCACACGGCCACCCAGTTCATGAGCGTGCTGGCGATGGTGAGCAGTGGACTCGGTGTGGCCATCGTGCCCGCATCCTGCGCGATCCTCGCGCCCAAGGGCGTGGTGATGCGACTGCTCACCGACGTCGACCGCCAGAGCCAGCTGGTCCTCATTGCCAACAAGGCCTTGTTGCAGGACGCATGGGGGCAATCGGTGCTGCAGATCGCCGAAGAGGAGTTGCGGGCGCTCGAGACGTTGGTGCGCACCAACTCGCGCCGTTGAGGGGCACCACACACTTGTGGGTATGGGCGTGGCGGGTCATGGGCCGCTCCTTCAGCGGGCACAATCCACCGCATGGACCCGAGCCAAAACGAGATCACCCAGGAGATTGCCGCGGTCGCCGCCCGTCTGGTGGTCGACGAGGGCCTGGAATACGCCGCCGCCAAGCGCCGCGCCGTCAAACAACTGGGCCTGCCCGCCCGCACCCCTTTGCCCGACAACACTGTGCTCGACGCCGCCGTGCGCGAGGACATCGCGGTGTTCTGCCCCGACACCCAGGCCACCGAGCTGCTGGCCCTGCGCGAACTGGCGCTGGTCTGGATGGACCGGCTGCAGGCCTTTCGCCCGCACGTGGGCGGCGCGGTCTGGCATGGCATTGCCACCCGGCACAGCGATATCTATATGCAACTCTTTTGTGACGACCCCAAGGCGCCCGAATGGACGCTGCTTGACCACCGCGTGGAATACCACCCCGGCACCGTGAACGGCTGGCGCGGCGAACCCGTGGAAGCACTGACGCTGCGCGTGCGCTGCGAGGCCCTGGCGCAGTGGGTGCTGGTGCATTTGATGGTCCACGACCACGACGACCTGCGCGGCGCGCTGAAGCCCGACCCGCAAGGCCGCAAGCCCCGCGGCGATGCGGCGGCGCTGCGCCGGTTGATGGCGGGTGAGGTGTCGGCATGAAGCTGCAACGCAGAACCCTCTGGATGGCCGGCATGGCGGTGGTGGCCGGTGGCGCCGGGGCCTTGTTTTCGGCGCGGCGTTTGCAGTTGCAGCCGGTGATGAGCGAGGCCGAAGCCGCGTTCTGGACCGGCACTTTCGATGGCCCGAATGGCGAAGCCGTGCGCATGGCCGACTTCCGGGGTCGGCCGCTGCTGGTGAATTTCTGGGCCACGTGGTGTCCGCCGTGCGTGGAAGAGCTGCCCATGCTCAACGCGTTCCACCAGGCCCACAAAGACCGGGGCTGGCAGGTGCTGGGCCTGGCGGTGGACCAACCCAGCGCGGTGCGCCGCTTCATGGAGAAGCTGCCGCTGAACTTCCCGGTGGGCATGGCGGGCCTTGCGGGCACGGAGCTCAGCCGCAGTCTGGGCAACCCGACCGGCGCGCTGCCGTACAGCGTGGTGTTCGGTGGCGATGGTGCCTTGCGGCACCGAAAGATCGGCAAGGTGTCCGAGGACGATCTGGCGCAGTGGGCCTTGTTGGGATAACGTCGGCATCGCCTTCCGTCAATCCACCGGAAAACGCAGACAAAAAGGGGTAAATTCCCCCTTCTTTCAAAAACTTGCCAACGTCCGTCTTGCCACGGACTGCTGCCTGGCACCGCTCCAGGCGGCTCGGCGACGGGCGCGATCGTGTACACTGCGGCACCCCGGCGGGTTGATGCCACTACATTTCGATGAAGTTGGATGCTTTTAGATCAACTTGACCGATTTTCGTTGGAGAAATCATGGATCTAAGAAAACTAAAGACACTGATCGACCTCGTGTCCGAGTCGAACGTGTCCGAACTCGAAATCACCGAAGCCGAGGGCAAGGTGCGCATTGTGAAGAGCGCGCCCGTGGTGGCTGCCGCCCCCGTGACCTACAGCATGACGCCGGCACAGATGGTGCCCCAGGCCGCTGCGCCGACGGCGGAAGCGGCCCCACCCCCAGCGGTGGCCGCAGCGCCTGCCGCGCCGGCGGGCCACACGGTGAAGTCGCCCATGGTCGGCACCTTCTACCGCGCATCCAGCCCGGGTGCCAAGGCCTTTGTCGAGGTGGGTGACACCATCAAGGAAGGCGAGACCATCTGCATCGTCGAGGCGATGAAGATCCTCAACGAAATCGAGGCCGACAAGTCGGGCACCGTGACCCAGATTCTGGTCGAGAACGGCCAGGCGGTGGAATACGGCCAGCCCATGTTCGTGATCGAATAAAAAAGAAGGCCCCGAGCCCATGTTCAAGAAAATCCTGATTGCCAACCGGGGGGAGATCGCGCTGCGTGTTCAGCGCGCCTGCCGGGAAATGGGCATCAAGGCGGTGATGGTGTATTCCGAGGCCGACCGCGACGCCAAGTACGTGCGTCTGGCCGACGAAGCGGTTTGCATCGGCCCGGCATCGAGCACGCACAGCTACCTCAACATGCCGGCCATCATCTCGGCCGCCGAGGTGACCGACGCCGAGGCCATCCACCCTGGCTATGGCTTCCTGTCGGAAAACGCCGACTTCGCCGAGCGCGTCGAAAAGAGCGGCTTCACCTTCATCGGCCCCACACCGGATTCGATCCGAATGATGGGCGACAAGGTCTCGGCCAAGCAGGCCATGATCCGCGCGGGCGTGCCCTGCGTGCCGGGCTCCGAAGGCGCGTTGCCCGATGACCCGGTGGTGATCAAGCGCACCGCCAAGGCCGTGGGCTACCCCGTGATCATCAAGGCCGCTGGCGGCGGCGGCGGGCGCGGCATGCGCGTGGTGCACACCGAAGCGGCCCTGCTGCACGCGGTGCAGACCACCAAGGCAGAAGCCGGCGCGGCCTTCGGCAATCCCGAGGTCTACATGGAGAAGTTTCTCCAGAACCCGCGCCACATCGAGATCCAGATCCTGGCCGACCAGCACCGCAACGCGGTGTACCTGGGCGAGCGCGACTGCTCCATGCAGCGCCGCCACCAGAAGGTGATCGAAGAAGCCCCGGCGCCGGGCATTCCGCGCCGCCTGATCGAGAAGATCGGTGAACGTTGCGCGGCCGCCTGCAAGAAGATCGGCTACCGTGGCGCAGGCACCTTCGAGTTCCTGTTCGAAAACGGCGAGTTCTATTTCATCGAAATGAACACCCGCGTGCAGGTGGAGCACCCGGTGACGGAGGCGATCACCGGCATCGACATCGTGCGCACCCAGATCGCGGTGGCCGCAGGCGAAAAGCTCCCGTTCACGCAGCGCCAGATCCAGTTGCGCGGGCATGCGATCGAGTGCCGCGTCAACGCCGAAGACGCCTACAAGTTCACCCCATCACCCGGCCGCGTCACGACCTGGCACATGCCGGGTGGGCCCGGTGTGCGGGTCGACTCGCACGTCTACGCCAACTACTTCGTGCCGCCCAACTACGACTCGATGATCGGCAAGATCATCGTGCACGGCGACACGCGCGAACAGGCCTTGGCGCGCATGCGCACGGCGCTGGCGGAGACGGTGATCGAAGGCATCAAGACCAACGTGCCGCTGCACCGCGAGCTGATGGTGGACGCGAGCTTCGTCGCCGGTGGCACCAACATCCACTACCTGGAAGAGTGGCTGTCTCAACGTGAACGCTGAAGCCTCCTTGCTGACCCAGCCACCGGCTGGGTCTCTTTTTGAGCTGGTGCTGCTGGTGCCCGAGGCCGCGGTGGACGACGTTGGCGACGCGCTGGTGGCCCTCGATGCGCTCAGCGTGTCGGTGGAAGACGCCGACGCCATGACCGACGCCGAGACGGCGCTGTTCGGCGAGCCCGGCATGCCGCCGCCCAAGGAAGGTTGGCAGCGCTCGCGCGTCGTGGCGCTGTTTCCTTCCGACGAGGCCGCGCGCGAAGCGGCACATCTGCTCTCGGCGCAGGACTTCTTCGCCGGTTGCGTGGTGCAGGGCGTGCGCGCCGTGCCCGACCAGGACTGGGTGCGCCTGACGCAATCGCAGTTCGAACCGGTCGAGATCACACCGAGTTTCTGGATCGTGCCGACCTGGCACGAACCGCCCGGGGCCGCGCAGCAGGTGATCCGACTGGATCCCGGCCTGGCTTTCGGCACCGGCACGCATCCGACCACCCGCATGTGCTTGCGCTGGACCGCGCAGCACGGTCCGGTCGGGCCGCGCGTGCTCGACTACGGTTGCGGCTCCGGCATCCTCGCCATTGGCGCGGCCAAGTTCGGTGCGCGCGAGATCATCGCGGTGGACATCGACCCGGCGGCGGTGGAGTCGACCCGGCTCAATGCCGAAGCCAACCACGCCACGCTGTCGGCCGGCCTGCCCGATCTGGCGCGCGGCGAGCACGACCTGGTGCTCGCCAACATCCTGGCCACGCCGCTGAAAGTGCTCGCGCCGCTGCTCTGCGCGCACGTGCGCTCGGGCGGCCAACTGGTGCTCGCCGGCATTCTGGCGCGCCAGGCCGAAGAGTTGAAAGAAGCCTACGCGCCGTGGGTGGCGTTGCAGGTCAGCGACGAAGAAGACGGCTGGATCCTGATGACCGCCGTCAAGGCCTGAGGTCTCGCGCAGCGCCCGCGATAATCGGCGCATGAGTTTCACCACCCGTTGCCCTGCCTGCGGAACGATGTTCAAGGTCGTTGCCGACCAATTGAAAATCTCCGAGGGCTGGGTGCGTTGTGGTCATTGCGCGGACGTGTTCGATGCCACGCTGTACCTGCAGCCCTGGACCGCGCCCGACGCCGAGAACGACACGCCCGAGGACATGGCCGAGGCCGTGCCCGAACCAATGCCCCCGCTGGCATCGCCACCCGACGCGCAGGATGTGGTTCTGGCTGCCTTGCCGGATGACGCGACCGCTGCGGTTGAGGTTGAGGTTGAAGACGTGCCCGAGCGCCAAAGCCTCGAAGACGAGCGGACGCTGGAAACGCTGCCGCCTCCGCAGAACCTGAAAGACGCGGAGCCTGACGAGGTCGAGTCGGATTTTCACGGCGAGCTGGAGCGCTTTGCCGCCGGGCTGGGCCGCTTGAGCACGGCCCACAGCGCGAACATCAGTGCCAGCTCGAGCGTTGAAGCGGCGCCAGCCGCCAGCCCCACGGCCGCCATCCCCGAAGCACCCGCGCCCCGCGAGCTGGATCACGAGGTGGAAGACGCGGCGAACAGCGAACAGGACGAGTCCGTCGCCGAACCGGGCTTTGTGCGGCAGGCACGCCGACGGGCGTTCTGGCGCACGCCGAGCGTGCGGATCGCGCTCTCGCTGGTGGCGTTGGTGCTGGCCGCGTTGCTGGCTGGGCAATGGGCGGTGCAGGAGCGCGATCGCCTGGCAGCCTCGCGGCCCGAATTGCAGCCTCTGTTGCAACAGGCCTGCGCGCACCTGGGCTGCACCCTGGCGCCCGTGCGCCGCATCGATGCGATCGTCATCGACAGCACCTCGCTGGTGAACCGGCTCGGCAACTTCTACTCGTTCGACCTCGTGCTCAAGAACACCGCGTCCATCGCATTGGCGGTGCCCGCGCTCGAACTCAGCATCACCGACATCGGTGGCGGCGTGATGTCGCGCCGCGTCTTCCTGCCTGCCGAGTGGCCCGATGCGCCGGCCGTGTTGCCCGCGCTCGGGTCGGTCACGTTGAATTTTCGACTGTCCCTGGCGGTGAACGAAGCGACGCCCATGGCGGGCTACCATGCCCTGGTTTTTTATCCCTGACGACGGAAACTTTTCATGCCCATTCTTGTTTGTGGTTCGCTCGCCTTCGACACCATCATGACCTTCGAGGGTCGCTTTGCCGAGCAGATACTGCCCAGTCAACTGCACATCCTCAACGTGTCGTTTCTCGTGCCCGGCTTGCGCCGCGAGTACGGTGGCTGCGCCGGCAACATCGCCTACGGTCTGCGCCAACTCGGCGCGCAAGCGGTGCCGCTGGCCATGCTCGGCAACGACGATGGCCAGGAGTACCTCGATCGCATGCGCGCGCTCGGCGTGGACGTCAGCCACGTGTCGACCACCACCGAGAGCTACACCGCGCAGGCCATGATCATGACCGACCGCGACAACAACCAGATCACCGCGTTCCACCCGGGCGCGATGTCGATGGCGCACGACAACCCGGTGCCCCAGCGCAAGGACATTGCCGTGGCCATCATCTCGCCGGATGGCCGCGACGCCATGCTCACGCACGCGCGCCAGTTGCACGATGCCGGTGTGCCCTTCGTGTTCGATCCGGGCCAGGGTTTGCCCATGTTCAACGGCGAGGAACTGCGCCAGTTCATCGCGCTGGCCAGTTGGGTCACGCTCAACGACTACGAAGCCCAGATGTTGTGCGAACGCACCGGCCTCACGCTGGACGAGATCGCCGCGCAGGTGCGTGGCCTCATCGTCACGCTGGGCGCGCAAGGCTGTGACGTGTGGGACGGACCCGCAAAGAAGGAGCACGTCGCCGGCGTGGCTGCCACCGAAGTGGTGGACCCGACGGGCTGTGGAGACGCCTTCCGCGCCGCGCTGCTGCACGGCCTGGAGCAAGGCTGGCCGCTGCGCCGTTGTGCCGAACTGGGCAACCGCATCGGTGCGGTGAAGATCGCCAGCCGTGGTGGCCAGAACTACACGATGACGCTCTGAAATAAAAAAGGTTCATCGGAGATTTCCGGGGACTGAAGATCGTCGCCCTCCTATGCTGAAGTCTGCAATGACAGGCCGTTGGGAGGTGGCATGCTGGATCGCAAGACACTGCAGGCACTGGG
>NZ_SCML01000050.1 GCF_005503365.1 Hydrogenophaga sp. 2FB | reverse complement strand
CCACCCCTACAGCGCCCTCACCCCCGACGTGGTGCAGGACGCGCTGGCCCACATCGGCCTGTGGGGCGACGGGCGCATGAGCGCGCTCAACAGCTTCGAGAACCGGGTCTACCAGATCCACCTCGAATCGCCCGTGGACGGTGTGGACCAGGTGGTGGCCAAGTTCTACCGCCCCGGGCGCTGGAGCGACGCGCAGATTGCCGAAGAGCATGCGTTTGCCGAGGAACTCGCCGCCGCCGAAATCCCGGCCGTGCCACCGCTGCGCGTGCAAGGCCAGACCCTGCACCACTTCGGCGGCTTCACCTTTGCCGTGAGCCCACGGCGCGGCGGCCGCCGCCCGGAGCTGGACAACTTCGAGGTGCTCGAATGGATCGGCCGCTTTCTCGCGCGCATCCACAGCGTGGGCGCGGCGCGGCCGTTCGTGGTGCGCCCGGCCCTCGATGCCGCCGCGTTCGCACACGAGCCGCGCGACTGGTTGATGGAGCACGCCGCCGTCGCCCCCGAGGTGCGCACGGCCTGGGCCGCGGCGCTGGAAGAAGCACTGGCGCTGATCGAAGCGCACCCCGTTCTCAGGCCCGACGCACCGGCAGATGAAGACGGCATCCAGTGCATCCGCCTGCACGGCGACTGCCACCCTGGCAACATCCTCTGGACCCCCGAAGGCCAACCCGGCGCCGGCCCGCACTTCGTGGACCTGGACGACGCGCGCACCGGCCCGGCCGTGCAAGACCTCTGGATGCTGCTCTCGGGCGACCGCCGCCAGCAGACGCAACAACTCGGCGCGCTGGTCGACGGCTACGAACAGTTCCGCCCTTTCGACCGGCGCGAACTGGCGCTGATCGAACCGCTGCGCACGCTGCGCCTGATCCACTACAGCGCGTGGGTCGCGCGCCGCTGGGACGACCCGGCCTTCCCGATCAACTTCCCCTGGTTCGGCACCCGCGACTACTGGCAAGGCCAGGTCGACATGCTGGTGGAGCAGATCGGGGAAATGCAGAATGCGCCGTTGATGGCTTGAGGCCGGCCATCGCGCGCCAGGCCTGTGCGGTGCCACGCAATACCCCTGGCTTCAGTGCGACACTCGCGCCAGACCACCCGCGCGCCGCCCGGAAAGCCTACACTGCGGGCATGGCCTTCCACCACCCCATTCACACTGCACGACTCAGCGCGCGCCTGGCCCTCCTGGCCGGCGACACTGTGGCCGGTCGCAAGCTGATGGGCTCGGCGGGACTGCGCCAGCCGGCCGCACATTCCTAAGCCCGGCGATACCCCTTCCCTCCTTTTTGCGCATCCATCTATCGCCGGGCCCAAGCCCCGCGCGATCGCGGCCGTCGCCTGTGTGCGTCGTGTCCGCCCATGTTGGAGTGCCACATGCAAAAGACCCTGGACAGCGAACGTCTGCTCACCGAGCTCGACTTCGCCCGCCTGAGAAACCTGCCCAACGGGCAAGTCTCGCCCGACCTGCTCGATACCCTGGAATCGCTGGAGCAGGTTCCTTCGCAAGCGATCCCCGCCGACGTCGTCACGATGTACTCGCAAGTCATCGTCGCCGACCTGCAGACCGGCAAGCAGCAGAAACTCACCCTGTGCTACCCCGGCGATGCGGAGCCCCACGTGGGCTTCATCTCGGTGCTGTCACCCGTGGGCGCGAGCCTCATCGGGCAGCGCGTGGGCGCCATCGCGCGTTGGCAAACCCCGAACGGGGACCACTGCGCGGCCGAAATCCTCGAGCTGTTGTTCCAGCCTGAAGCCAGCGGCGACTACACCACGTAGTTCGCACCTCTTCGTTCACCACCGATAGCGTCCCTGCAGGCGGCATGCCACAGGGCGGGCTTTCGCACGTCCAGGATCTGTCTCATGAATTTCAACTCCATTCTTGCCGTCTCCGACTTCACCACGAACTCCGAGCATGCGCTGGAACGCGCAGCGCTGCTGGCCCAGCAACACCGGGCCACGTTGCGGTTGGTTTTCTACGCGGAAGAGCGCCACCCCTTCCTGAGCGACCCGATCGCGCGCCTGGAACAACGCGCCCGCCAACTCGCCCGGCGCACCCACGCGACGGTGCACACGGTGCAGAAAACGTGCTCGATCGATGACGTGTTGACCGAAGCGCGCACGGCGGACCTGCTGGTCATGGGGCCTTTGACGCACCGCAACTGGAAAAAATTCCACCGCGGGACCACGCTCGACCAGGCCGTGCACGGCAGCATGTGCCCGCTGCTGGTGGTCAAGCGCGAGCCCGCCAGCGTGTACGAACGGGTGCTGGTGGCGATCGACCTGTCGCCGCTGTCCACGAAGCTGATCGACATCGGCCGTCGGTTCTGCAAGACCTCCGAACTGCGGCTGTTCCACGCGATCGACACCATTGAAGACTCCCGGCTGCGCATGGCCGACGCGTCGTTCGAATCGATCCAGGCCCACCGCATCGGCTCGCGCCTGCACGCGAGAGACCGCCTCTCGCAACTCGTCGGCGCACTGGAAGAACAACACCCCGCATTCGCGTATGAAATTGGCAATGGCGACCCGGCCTACGCCGCCGCACTGCACCAGCACGCCACCCAGGCCGAGCTGGTCGTCGTGGGTCGACGCAAAAGCTCCACCCTGGAACGCCTGGTGACCGGCAGCGTGGCCCAACGCCTGGCAAAGTGGGCGCAGAGCGATGTGCTCGTGGCGCCGCTCGAAGCACGGCGCTGAAGGCCCGCCGCATCACCCGCGGGCGGTTGCCGGCAGTGCTCGGTCCGACGCCAGCCAATCCAGAATCGTTTGACGGTCGCCGTCCAGACCGGGCGCCGTCGGGTCTTGAGGGGAAAGGCCCGACGAGAACTTCACCGGAAAGCCGACGACGCGGCCGCCGTCCTCTGCCGAAGCGGAAGAGACCGCCCGTGCGACCACATGCGGGTCCTGCAACACCTCGTCGTACTCAAGCACGGGAGACCAGGGAATATCCGCATCGCCAAAGCACGCGGCCCATTGCGCAAGACTTCGCTGCAAGAACACCGAGCGCAACAGCGTGTTCAGCGCCCGCTTGTTGCGCATGCGCCTGGCGCGGGTTTCGTAGTCCATGGACGCCAAGGCGGGGAAATCGGGCGCCAGCAAGGCGCGCAGGTTTTCCCAGAATTTTTCTTCCAGAATGCCGAGGGCGATGAAGCGGCCATCGGCCGTGGCGAACAGGTCGTTGTCCGCCATCACGTGGCCCATCTGCCCGACGTCCTTGCCCGTCTTGCGCACCATGGCGTCGATGCCGTGCAGCGTCCATGCCGTGACGGCGTCGTGCAGCGACACATCCAGATGCTGCCCCACCCCCGTCTGGCGCGCGGTCATCATGGCCACCACGAGCGACAGCGCGGCGTACATGGAGCCGCAGTAGTCCGCGAGGCGCACGTTGGGGCGCCCGGTGTGGTCCTGCACCTGTGAAGGCACCGCCCAGTAGCCCGCCAGAGCCAGGTAGTTCAGGTCATGCCCCGGCCGCTGTGCGTAGGGGCCGGTCTGCCCGAAGCCCGAGATGGAGCACATCACCAGCGCCGGGTTCACCGCTTTCAATTGCGCATGGCCCACGCCCAATCGATCCATCACACCGGGACGGAATCCTTCGATCAGGGCATGGCTGCGCCGCGCGAGATCCAGCAACACCTTGCGATCGGCTTCGCTTTTCAGGTCCAGTGCGATCGACAGCTTGCCTCGGTTGTACTTGGCAAAGGTGTCGCTGCCCAGCGCGCGGCCCGAGTCCCCGACCTCGGGGCGCTCGACCTTGATCACGGTCGCGCCGAGTTGCTGCAACAACATGGCGGTGTGGGGCCCCGGGTGCAGTTGACCGAGGTCCAGCACGACCAGCCCGGTGAGGCATGTGGGCATGGGTGCGGCGGCGTTCACTGGACTACCCTCCGCGCGATGCGCTGCGGGGCTGAGCGCCTTCGGAGCGGCCGTGCGGCGCCTCATGCCAGCACCGCCTTGGCGATGGTGTTGCGCTGGATCTCGCTGGTGCCGGTCACGATGCGGTAGAGCCGCAGCCGCCGGAAGGCGAACTCGACCGGGTGGTTCTTGGTGACGCCCACGTTGCCGTGGATCTGCACCGCCTTGTCCGCGATCTCGAAGCACTTCTCGGACACGAACAGCTTGCACATCGCGGCTTCCTTGCGCACGTCTTCGCCCCGATCGGCCATGAGGGCGGCGGCCTTCACCATGCCTTCGCAGGCATAGAGGCCGGTCGCCATGTCCGCCAGCATGTGCTGGATGGCCTGGAAGCGGCTGATGGGGCCACCGAACTGCCGACGCTGGCTGGCATAGTCCAGCGACATGCGGTAGGCCATGCGCGCCAGGCCGATCATGTTGGGGCAATGCAGCAGGCGGTTCACGTTGACGCGCGCCATCGCGATCTTGAAGCCGGAACCTTCCTCGCCCAGCAGGTTGGCGCGCGGCACGCGCACGTTGTCGAAATGAATGTCGGCGTCGACGTGCTGGCCCGTCATCGGCAGATAGTCGTACGAGAGCGACACGCCTGGAGCGTCGAGGTCCACGAGGATGGCCGAGATGCCATCCGCGCCTTTGTCCGGATCGGTCACGCACATCACCACCGCGACATCGGCGAAGGCCGAGGCGGTGATGTAGTGCTTGTGCCCGGAGATGATGTAGTGATCGCCATCGCGCACCGCGCGGGTCTGGATGCTGGTGGCATCGGAGCCCGAATGCGTTTCCGTCATCGCGAAGCACGCGCCCTTCTCGCCTCGGGCCACGGGCAGCATGTAGTTCTCGATCTGGTACGGCGTGGCGACGTTGACGAGATTGCCGATGCGCGAGGGGCCACCCCAGTCGCCCAGCACATGGGGTGAGAGGATCGCGCCGGAGGCCGCCACGTCGTCCTTGAGCACACACAGGTCGCTCACGCTCAGACCGATGCCACCGAGCTCGACGGGCAGCTGCAGACCATAAAATCCCAACTCCCGCGAGCGCTTCCAGATGGTCTTCGCGAAGTCGCGCGACAGTTGATCTTCGTAGGAGATGCCCTGAGACTTCTCGAAAGGGATCAGTTCCTCCACCAGGTAATGGCGGAGTTTTTCGCGGATGCTGGCCAGGTCGGTGTGCGTGGAATGGTTCATGATGGTGTGTGGGTGAAGTACAGGCCACCGATCATGGAGATGCTTGCCCTGCAACGCGATCGGCAAACCGCGTGATCCGATAACCGACTGGAATGACGTGCGCATCGAAGACCTCAACTACTTTCTCGCGGTGGCGGAAACCGGCCATGTAGGGCGCGCCTCGGTGAATCTGGGCCAGAGCCAACCGGCGCTGAGCAAAGGCATTCAACGGCTGGAGAGCGAGTTGCAGTTGCAGTTGTTCGAACGCACCGCCACGGGCATGGCGCTCACCACGCCGGGGCAGGCGTTCTACCAGCGCGCACGGCACGTGCGCGCGAGTCTGGACAACGCGATTCGCGAGGCCAATGACTTGCATCTGGGGCGGGTCGGTCTGGTGCGCGTGGGCGTGGCCCCGACCTACTCGGAGCTTTTTTTCGGCAGTGCCTGCGCAGCGCTGCTGCAGCAGCGGCCCGCGGCGCGGGTGAAGGTCACCATCGGCCTCAACGACCAATTGCTGGCCGCCCTGCAGTTCGGGGATCTCGACCTGGCCATCAGCGCCCTGTCGTCCAACGACGGGCCCGAGTTCGTGCAGCAGCCCTTGTTCCGCGACGACCTGCAGGTGGTGGCACGCGAGGGCCACCCGCTCCTGCTCGCCCCCCGCCTGAACTTCGCCGATCTGGCCAACGCCTCGTGGATTCTTCCCGGGCCTGCGGTGGCGGCACGCCGCTCGATCGAGGCGCGTTTTGCCGAACACGACCTGCCACCACCGAACGTGGTGGTGGAGTCGAACTCATCCATCATTTCGCTGACCAGCGTGGTGCGCTCCACCGATCTGCTGACGGTGATGGCCACGTCGTTGCTGTCCAAGCCGGTGGGTGCGAACCTGGTGCCGCTGGGCTTGGCGGAAGCGGTATGGCCCCGCACCATCGGCATCACCACACGGCGTGGGGCGTACCTGTCGCCGCTCGCCGAGCGGCTCCTGGAGTTGCTGCGCCGGGAGGTCCCTGGCGCGGCGCCGGTCTAAGCTTCAGTCGGCGCTGATCTTGTTGTCGCGCACGACCTTGCCGTAGGTCTCCGTCTCGGCGAGGATGAACCTCTGGAACTGGGCCGGCGTGTTCGGCTCGACACGAAAGCCCATCTCCTCCATGCGCTTGCGGTTGGCCGGGTCTTCCTGGAAGGCACGCACCACCGCCTGCCAGCGCGCGACGATGTCGGCCGACATGCCCTGCGGCCCGGCCACACCCAGCCAGCTACCGGCATTCAGCTCGGGATAACCGACTTCCTGCAGCGCCGGCACATTCGGCAAAGCCAGCGACCGCGCCTTGCTGGTGATGGCAATGGCCCGCACGCGCCCGGCCTTGATGAACTCCTGTGCCGGCGCGATCCCCACGATGCCCAGGTTGACCTGGCCAGCGGCCAGGTCGGTGAGCGCATTGGCGCCACCACGGTAGGGAACGTGCAGGATGTCCAGGCCGTAGTTCGACTTGATCATCTCGAAGGTGAGGTGCATCGAGGTCCCCATGCCAGGGGTGGCATAGCTCAGCTTGCCCGGGTTCTTCTTCGCGTATTGCACCAGCTCGGCCATGGAGTGGATGGGCAAGGCCGCATTCACCAGCACGACGTGCGGCGTGATGCTGACCATGGAGACGGGCGAAAAATCCTTCGCGACGTCGAAGCCCGGCTTGGCGTAGAGCGTCTTGGCGATGGTGTGGTTGCCCCCCAGCAGCAACAGGGTGTAGCCATCCGGCGTGGCGTTCGCCACCTTGGCCGCGCCAATGTTGCCGCCGCTGCCGGTGACGTTTTCCACGATCACGGACTGGTGCAGTTCGCCGCTCGCGAACTGCGCGAGCATGCGGGCCACCATGTCGAACTGGCCGCCCGCGCTGAAAGGCACCACCAGCTTGACGGGGCGGTCCGGATAGCGGGCCTGGGCTTGGGCGGGTGCACTGATGGCGAGCAGGCCGGCCACGAGACCGCTCAGCATCGATCGAATTTTCAACATGGGATGTGTGTCTCCAGGGTGGGTTGTGCGGTGAAGCGAAATTGTCCGATCGCCGCAAGAGAAGCGCCATTCCGGAACGAAGAAATCCGATGCCGCGACGTTATGGCCAGGGTCCATTCCCGCGCGGCATCGGGACACGCAGAAACCTTATCGGATCGGCCCGCCACGGGTCCTAGCATCCGCCATCTTCATTTTCTGTCGAGAGGTCTTCGCATGAACCAAGGTCGTTTTGTCACCCGCAGCGCACGTTACTGGCCCGAGAACACGGCCATCCTGTTTCGCGATCAGGCCATCAGCTACCGCCAGCTCGACGAACGTTCCAACCGCCTGGCCAACGCCCTGATCGCCTTGGGCGCGCGCAAGGGCGACCGCGTGGCGATCCAGTCGTACAACCGGCCCGAGCTGATCGAATTCGAATGCGCGATGTACAAGGCCGGCCTGGTGAAGGTCGCGCTCAACGCGCGGCTGTCACCCGCTGAAACCGTGGAGACGGTCAACAACGCACAAGCCAGGATCCTGCTCGTCGGCCCCGCTCACCTGGCCGAGGTGGCCAAGCTGGTGCCGCAGTTGCCCGAGGTCGAGCGCTTCGTGGCCATCGACGGTTCGCATGAGGGGTTTCTCGACTACGAGGCCCTGCTGGCCCAGGCGGCGACCACCTCGCCCGACGTCGAGATGGCCATGGACGATCTGGCCGTGCTGCATTTCACCTCGGGGTCCACCGGCAAGCTGAAGGCCGCCATGCAGACCGTGGGCAACCGCATGGCGTCGCTGCGCAAGGTCATCATGGGTCGCATGCGCGCAAAACCGGGCGACGTGCTGGCACTGGTCGGCCCCATCACCCACGCCAGCGGCATGTTCATCCAGCCGTTCCTGTACCAGGGCGGCACCATCCTGCTGCACGAGCGCTTCGACGCCGAAGCCTTTCTCGCGTCGGTCGAGAAGCACCGCGTGACGGCCTGCTTCCTGGTGCCGACCATGATCAACATGATCGTGGCACACCCCCGTGTCGGCGATTTTGATCTCGGCTCGCTGCGCGACGTCACCTACGGCTCCGCTCCGATTGCGCCTTCGCGCATCAAGGAAGCCTGGAAGATCTTCGGGCCGGTGTTGTCCCAGGGCTATGGCGCGGGCGAAACCACAGGTGGACTGGTCATTCTCAACGCAGAGGACCACCGCATCGCCATCGAAGAAGGGCGGGAGGACCTGCTGCTGTCCTGCGGGCGCACCTTCGGCGAGGCGCAACTGCGCCTCGTGAACGACGCGGGCCAGGAAGTGGCCCAGGGCGAGATCGGCGAGATCCTCATCAAGGGGCCCGACGTGTTCGCCGGCTACTGGCGCGAACCCGAGATCAGCGCCAGCACATTGGTCGACGGCTGGCTGCACACCGGAGACCTCGCGCGCATGGACCCGAACGGCTACATCTCCATCGTGGACCGCAAGAAGGAAATGATCATCTCGGGCGGGTTCAACGTTTACCCGACGGAAGTCGAGCAAGTGCTGTACCGGCACCCCGCGATCTATGAGGCCTGCGTCGTCGGCGTGCCGGACGCGACCTGGGGCGAAGCCATCAAGGCGGTGGTCGTGCTGCGCGAAGGGCACACGGTGGCGGCCGAAGCACTGGTGGACCACTGTCGCGGGTTCCTGGCGGACTTCAAGAAACCGCGGTCCGTCGACTTCGTCCAGGAACTGCCGAAGAACGCCAATGGCAAACTGTCCCGCAAGGAACTCCGCGAGCGCTACTGGGTGGGGCACAGCCGCCGCGTTTCATGAGGACAGAAGGCCTGCCCCGAACGCGGTCGAACGGGGTGGCGCCGGCGGTGCCTCGTGGCGGCTGGTCAACAATGCGGCCATGCAATTCCAGTCCATCCTCGAAGACATCGTGAACACCCTGCGCCCCGAGCTCGGCGCGCAGGGCCAGGTGGCCAACTACATCCCCGCGCTGGCGCGGGTGCCAGCGGCGCAGTTCGGCATCGCCCTGCGCACCTGCGACGGCGAGGAAGCGCAGGCCGGTGCCTGCGCCACGCCGTTCTCGATCCAGAGCATCTCCAAGGTCTTCGCCTTGACCCTGGGCATGCGCGCCATGGGCGAGACCTTGTGGGAGCGCATCGGTCGCGAGCCCTCGGGCAATCCGTTCAACTCGCTGGTGCAGCTCGAAGCCGAACAAGGCACGCCGCGCAATCCCTTCATCAACGCCGGTGCGATCGCCGTCACCGACCGGCTGGTGAGCCAGGGTGACGCCAAGGCGGCCATGCTGGCGCTGGTCTCCAGCCTGTGCAACGAGCCGGTGCACTTCGACGAGGAAGTGGCGGCCTCGGAAGCGGCGACCGGCTTTCGCAACATCGCGCTGGCCAACTTCATGAAGAGTTTCGGCAAGATCGACAACGGCGTCGCGCCGGTGCTGGAGGCCTACTTCCACCACTGCGCGGTGCGCATGACCTGCCTGCAGCTGGCGCGGGCCACCGGCTTCCTGTGCCGCGACGGCCGGCACCCGTTCAACGGCGAGCCCGTGCTGACCGAGCGCCAGACGCGCCGCATCAACGCGCTGATGCTGACGTGTGGCACCTACGACGCGGCCGGCGAGTTCGCCTTCCGCATCGGCCTGCCGTGCAAGAGTGGCGTGGGCGGCGGCATCGTGGCCGTGGTGCCCGACCACCTGAGCCTGTGCGTGTGGTCACCCGCGCTGGACGCGACCGGCAATTCGCTGTTGGGCATGCGGGCGCTGGAACTCTTCACGTCCAGGACCGGCCTGTCGGTGTTCTGACCGCGGGTCCTCGCGCCTGGGCGTCCTCAGCCCTGCTCGGCCGATGAAGCGGTCACCGCAGGCCGGCCGCGGTTCTGCTGCCACGCCTTGAACGGCGGCAGCGCCTCTACCACCGTCTGCACATCGCCCATGCGGTCGAGGGAGTAACCCGGCAGGCCATTCACGTCCCGCTGGAACTCCGCGCTGCGAAGCACCTCCAGGAATTGCAGGACGTTCGGCGTGCCCAGCTGGTCCGCGCGGCAGAGCAGGAAGTAGGACTCCTGCTGCAGCGGGATGAACTCCAGCTTGAACTGCCGCGCGGGCGGCTCCACGCCCATGCCCGCATCGGCCATGCCACTGGCCACGAAGGCGGCCACCGCGGCGTGGGTGTACTCGTATTGGTCATAGCCCCGCACCTTGGCGGCGGCCATGCCTTGGCGCTTGAGCATCTGGTCGAACAGGAAACGGGTGCCCGAGCCGGGCTGGCGGTTGACGTACCGCACCTCGGGTCGCGCGAGGTCGTCGATGCTGTAGATCTTCTTGGGGTTGCCGGGCAAGGTCATCAGCCCCTGCCGCCGCGTCGCCAGCCGGATGACGCGCAACTCGGGGTCTTGCAGGGCGGGCCCGAAATGCGCGATGGCCGCCGGCGCGAACTCGCCAATGGGCACATGGAAGCCCGCGATATCGCATTCGCCTTGCGCCAGCGCCTCCAGGGCCTCGGCCATGCCGCAGTACTTGAGCTCGTGCGCCAGCCCCTGGCGGTTCAAGGACACATGCAGAAGCTGCACCGCGAAGCCGTGGCTGGCATGGATGCGCAGTTGCGCCGGTTGCGGGGAGACCACGCGTTCGATCTCCGCGCCCACTTCGGACGCGAGGGAGTCCAGCAGCGGCGTCAAGCGCGCCTGGATGCGGCGGTGCGCCCACACCAGCCGCGCGCCGAGCACGGTGAGCTCCGAACCGCGCCCGCGCGACATGGTGAGCAAGGGCTGGCCAAACACCTGTTCCGCGTCCCGGATCAGCGTCCACGCATAGCGGTAGGACACGCCGCAGACCGAACAGGCCTGGGCCAGGCTGCCCTGCTCGTCGACCTTCACCAGCAGATCGACCACTTTCATGCCCAGCGGATTGCCCTGCGGGGCGGCGATGGACCATTCCAGGCCGATAGAGACACGAATCATGGTTTTCAAATAGGCTTTTAAAAGCCTATTAAATCAAGGGTTGGCGCATATTGCGTCATTGGAACATTGCGGTCAATATCCGCAGACAAGAGAGTCAAGAATATGACTTCTGAAGCCTATATGAACCCCACCATGAACGTTGCCCCGCAAGACCCCGCCGCACTGGTCCGTCGCATCGCCGACGAACACCGACACGTCCCGGGCGGCCTGTTGCCCGCCCTGCACGCCGTGCAGGACGCGCTGGGCCATGTGCCCGCCGAGGCGGTGGAGGTGTTGGCCCAGGCCACGAACCTCTCGCGCGCCGAGGTGCATGGCGTGCTGACCTACTACCACCACTTCCGCACGGCCGCGCCCGGGCGCCACGTGGTGCAGCTGTGCCAGGCCGAGGCCTGCATCGCCTGTGGCGCGAACGAACTGGCCGCGCACGCGCAACGCCGGCTGGGCTGCGAGATGCACCAGACCCGGGCCGACGGCGCCGTCACCCTGGAGCCGGTGTATTGCCTGGGCTTGTGCGCGTCCTCCCCTTCTGCCCAGATCAACGGGCGCGTGTACGCACGCCTGACCCCGGAAAAACTCGATGGCATTCTGGCCAGCGCGGGGGTGGCGCCATGAAGCCCTTCAAGGTCTGGGTCCCGTGCGACTCCGCCGCCTTGGCCGTGGGCGCGGACGAAGTCGCGCAGGCCATCGCCACCGAAGCGGCGACCCGCTCCCTTGACGTGGCGCTCATGCGCAACAGCTCGCGCGGCATGTTCTGGCTGGAACCGCTGGTGGAAGTCGACACGCCACGGGGACGCGTGGCCTACGGACCGGTGCAGGCCGAGGACGTGAAGAGCCTGCTCGACGCCGACTGCCTGCGCGGCGGCGCACACCCCCTGTGCCTGGGCCCCGTCGATCAACTGCCCTTCCTCGCGAAGCAGGAACGCCTGACCTTCGCGCGCATGGGCGTCACCGAACCGCTGTCGCTGGCCGCCTACGAAGCCCATGAAGGTTGGTCGGGCCTCAGGCGCGCCCTGGGCATGGAACCCATGGCGATCGTGCAGGACGTGCTGGACGCGGGCCTGCGGGGCCGCGGCGGCGCGGCGTTTCCGGCCGGCATCAAATGGCGCACGGTGCTGCAGGCCCCGGCCGCGCAGAAATACATCGTGTGCAACGCCGACGAAGGCGATTCGGGCACCTACAGCGACCGCATGACGATGGAGGGCGACCCCTTCATGCTGATCGAGGGCATGGCGATTGCGGCCGTGGCGACGGGTGCCACGCGGGGCGTGGTCTACATCCGCTCCGAGTACCCGCACGCCGTGGCGACGATGCGCCAGGCGATCGAACGCGCGACGCAAGCGGGCTACCTCGGCGACAACGTCTGCGCCTCCGGCAAGGCTTTCCACCTCGAGGTGCGCATGGCCGCCGGCGCCTATGTGTGCGGCGAAGAAACCGCGATGCTGGAGAGCATCGAGGGCAAGCGCGGCATCGTGCGCGCCAAGCCGCCGCTGCCCGCGCTCTCGGGCCTGTTCGGGAAACCGACCGTCATCAACAACGTCATCACCTTCGCCAGCGTGCCGGTGATCCTGGCGCGCGGCGCGGACTTCTACAAGGACTACGGCATGGGCCGCTCGCGCGGCACCCTGCCCTTCCAGCTGGCGGGCAACATACTGCACGGCGGCCTGGTCGAAAAAGCCTTTGGCCTCACGCTGCGCGAGCTCGTGTTCGACTTTGGCGGCGGCACGCGCAGTGGCCGGCCGGTCAAGGCCATCCAGGTGGGCGGCCCCCTGGGCACCTATGTGCCCCCATCGAAGTGGGACGAGCCGCTGGACTACGAAGCGTATGCAGCGTTCGGCGGCGTGGTCGGGCATGGCGGCATCGTGGTGCACGACGACACGGCCGACATGGCCCGGCTCGCGCGCTACGCCATGGAATTCTGCGCACTGGAGAGCTGCGGCAAGTGCACGCCCTGCCGCATCGGCAGCACGCGCGGCGTGGAAGTCATCGACCGCATCGTGAGCGGCGAGAACCGGCCACAACAGGTGCACTTGTTGCGCGATCTCTGCGACACCATGGTCCACGGAAGCCTGTGCGCCATGGGCGGCATGACGCCCTACCCCGTGCTCTCCGCGCTGGACCACTACCCCGAAGACTTCGGCATCGCGGCGCCGACCGAGAAAGCCGCTTGAGGACACCCCGATGCTGCAATACCTGAAAGTCGAGATCGACCGCGGCACGCCCCAGCGCGTGTCCGCGAAGACCGTCACCCTGACCATCGACGGCAGCGCCGTCAGCGTGCCGGAAGGCACGTCGCTGATGCGCGCCGCCGCGGACGCGGGCGTGCAGGTGCCCAAGCTCTGCGCCACCGACAGCCTGGAGCCCTTCGGTTCCTGCCGCCTGTGCCTGGTGGAGGTCGAAGGCCGCAAGGGCTTCCCCGCTTCGTGCACCACGCCCGTCGAAGCCGGCATGGTCGTGCGCACGCAAACCCCCAAGCTGCAGGAGCTGCGCAAGGGCGTGATGGAGCTCTACATCAGCGACCACCCACTGGACTGCCTGACCTGCAGCGCCAACGGCAACTGCGAGCTGCAGGACATGGCCGGCGTGACGGGCCTGCGCAACGTTCGTTATGGGGTCGGCGCGGCCGCTGGCAAGCACCACACCGACGCGAAGAAGGACGAGTCCAACCCGTACTTCACGTTCGACCCGAGCAAGTGCATCGTCTGCAACCGCTGCGTGCGCGCCTGCGAGGAAACGCAGGGCACCTTCGCGCTGACGATCTCCGGCCGCGGCTTCGACAGCCACGTGTCGGCGGGCCAGGACCAGCCGTTCATGGAGAGCGATTGCGTGAGCTGCGGCGCCTGCGTCGAAGCCTGCCCGACCGCCACGCTGAGCGAGAAGAGCGTCATCGAACTCGGCCAGGGCGAACACAGCGTGCTCACCACCTGCGCGTACTGCGGTGTCGGCTGCGGCTTCAAAGCCGAGATGAAAGGCAACACGGTGGTGCGCATGGTGCCGTGGAAAGACGGCAAAGCCAACGAAGGCCACAGCTGTGTGAAGGGGCGCTTCGCCTGGGGCTACGCCACGCACAACGACCGCATCACCAAGCCCATGATCCGCGCGAAGATCACCGACCCGTGGCAGGAAGTGTCGTGGGACGAGGCCATCAACCACGCCGCCAGCGAGTTCAAACGCATCCAGGCCAAGCACGGCAAAGACGCGGTTGGTGGCATCACCTCCAGCCGTTGCACCAACGAAGAAACCTACCTCGTGCAAAAGCTGGTGCGCGCCGCGTTCGGCACCAACAACGTCGACACCTGCGCGCGCGTGTGCCACTCGCCGACCGGCTACGGCCTGGGGCAAACCTACGGCACGTCGGCCGGCACGCAGACCTTCAAGAGCGTGGAGGAGGCCGACGTCATCCTCGTCATCGGCGCCAACCCGACCGACGCGCACCCGGTGTTTGCCTCGCGCATGAAGCGGCGCATTCGCGAAGGCGCGCAACTGGTGGTGGTCGACCCACGCCGCATCGAGCTGGTCGAATCGCCGCACATTCGCGCGCAGCACCACCTGGCGCTGCGCCCCGGCACCAACGTGGCCATGATCACGGCCATGGCGCACGTGGTCGTCACCGAAGGGCTGGTGAACGAGGCTTTCGTGCAGGAACGCTGCGACACCAAGAGCTTCAACCACTGGCGCGCCTTCGTGGCGCTGCCGGAGAACTCGCCCGAGGCGTTCGAGGCCGTCACCGGCGTGCCTGCGACCGACGTGCGCGCAGCCGCCCGCCTCTACGCCAGCGGCCCGAACTCCGCCATCTACTACGGCCTCGGCGTGACCGAACACGCGCAAGGTTCGACCATGGTGATCGGCATCGCCAACCTGGCCATGGCCTGCGGCATGGTGGGCCGCGAAGGCGTGGGCGTGAACCCGCTGCGCGGCCAGAACAACGTGCAAGGCAGCTGCGACATGGGCAGCTTCCCACACGAGCTGCCGGGCTACCGCCACATCAGCGACACCACGGTGCGCAGCCAGTTCGAAGCGGCCTGGGGCGTGGACATCAGCCCCGAGCCCGGGCTGCGCATTCCGAACATGTTCGACGCGGCGCTGGGCGGCAGCTTCCTGGGCCTGTACTGCCAGGGCGAAGACATCGTGCAGAGCGATCCCAACACGCAGCACGTGGCCGCCGCGCTGTCCGCCATGGAATGCATCGTGGTGCAGGACATCTTCCTCAACGAAACCGCGAAGTACGCACACGTGCTGCTGCCGGGCACCAGCTTCCTGGAAAAAGACGGCACCTTCACCAACGCCGAACGGCGCATCAGCCGCGTGCGCCAGGCCATGCCACCGATCCCGGGCCTGGCCGACTGGGAGGTCACGGTGAAGCTGGCGAACGCGCTGGGCTACCCGATGCACTACGACCACCCCGAGCAGATCATGGAAGAGATCGCCTCGCTCACACCGAGCTTCGCGGGCGTGTCGTACGAGAAGATCGACCGGCTGGGCAGCGTGCAATGGCCTTGCAACGAGAGCACGGACGAAGCCGGCACAGCGTTGATGCACGTCGACGGTTTCGTGCGCGGCAAGGGCAAGTTCTTCAACACCCAGTACGTGCCCACGCAAGAGAAAATCACCAAGCGTTTCCCCCTGCTGCTCACCACCGGCCGTGTGCTGTCGCAGTACAACGTGGGGGCGCAGACGCGGCGCACCGACAACAACCAGTGGCACGAAGAAGACCGGCTCGAACTGCATCCGCACGATGCCGAAGAGCGTGGCGTGCAGGAAGGCGACTGGGTGGGCATTGCCAGCCGCGCGGGCCATACCGTGCTGCGCGCGCAGATAAGCGAACGCATGCAGCCCGGCGTGGTCTACACCACCTTCCACTTCCCCGAGTCGGGCGCCAACGTCATCACGACGGACAACTCCGACTGGGCCACCAACTGTCCCGAGTACAAAGTGACCGCGGTGCAGGTGACCAAGGTGATGCAGCCATCCGACTGGCAGCGCGACTACGCGGCGTTCAACGAGCAGCAGCTGGACTTGCTCGCGCAGGCACGCAACGTCGAAATGGTGACCGGCAAGTGAAACCTCTGGATGTCGGCGCGGTCCCGCAGGGCGTGTGCGCTGCGCAGGTGACCGAATGGCGCCACGCGCAAGCCACGCCGCGCACCGACTGGATCGCCGACGAAGCTCCCGTTGCGCTGGTGTTCAACGGCGTGTCGCACGCCGTCATGCTCGCCAGCCCCGAAGACCTCGAAGACTTTGCGCTCGGATTCTCGATCACCGAGGGATTGCTCGAATCGCCCGGGGAGCTCTACGGCGTGGAAGCGCAACCGGTCGAAGGCGGCATTGAACTTCGGCTGGAAGTGGCCGCTGCCTGCGAATGGCGCCTGAAGGAACGGCGGCGCACCATGGCGGGCCGCACCGGCTGCGGCCTGTGTGGCACCGACAGCCTGGCACAGGTGCGGCGCGAGCTGCCACGCGTACAACCAACCTCCGTGGCCATCGCTGCCTTGGCCTTGGCCCAACGCGAACTGCAAACCCGGCAAGCCATGCAACACCTCACCGGGGCCACCCATGCCGCCGCCTGGTGCGCACGAGATGGCGCGGTCCGCCTCGTTCGCGAAGACGTGGGCCGCCACAACGCGCTGGACAAATTGATTGGCGCCATGCTGCGCGCCGGTGAGGATGCTAGCGACGGCTTCGTCACCATCACCAGCCGCGCCAGTTTTGAAATGGTGCAGAAGACGGCTGCGATCGGCGTCGGTCTGTTGTCGGCCGTCTCAGCCCCGACCGCCCTCGCCGTGCGCACCGCGCAAGACCTGGGCGTTGCCCTCGCCGGCTTTGTGCGCGGCGACGACTGCGTGGTCTATACCTTCCCCGAACGCTTTTCATTGCCTCTTCAAGCTCAAGCCCATGGACATTGACAACCTGGTTCAGATGGCCAACCGCATCGGCGAATTCTTCGAGTCGATGCCCGACCAGGAAGAAGCGCTGGACGGCATCGCGACGCACCTGAAGCGCTACTGGGAGCCGCGCATGCGCACGCTGTTGCTGGAACACGCCGATCGCGCGGGAGACAGCTCGGGTCTCAGCCCGCTGGTCGCGCAAGCGATCCACACGCGGCGGGCCTCGATCGTCTCCGCGAGCTGAAGGCCTACAAGGCCACGCTCTCCATCACGGTCCGGTAGTGCCCCAGGTCGGGCACGGCCTGGCCCGGCACCTTGGCCAGGTCGTCGTAGCGCCGCAGGCGCACCGCGCTGAGCGAATGGGGCACGCGCGCAAACGCCTCGCCCTGCGCGGTGGTGAAAATGCCGCCCTGCTGTTCCAGGCTGGCCTTGGACGCGGGTGATAGCCGCGTCCAGTAACCCGCTTCGATCAGGCACAGGTAGCGCTTGGCATCCACGTGCAGGCGGATCGGCGCGAGCACGCTGTCGGGGAACACGCCGCGCAGAAATGGCAGGGCCATGAACTGGTGCAGGTCGTCCTGGTCGGGCGGTGGCTCGGCCGACGCGGCCTGTTCGGCGGCCAGCAAATGCCCCAGGTCGTGCAGCAAGGCGGCCACGACCACCTCGGGCCGTTCGCCCGCCGTCTCGGCCAGGTGAGCGCACTGCAGCGCGTGCTGCAACTGGCTCACCGCTTCCTGGCCGTACTGCGCTTCGCCGCGGGTCTGCAGCAGCAGGACGATGTCGTTCAGACTCAGTGCCATGTCAGACCGCCACCTGGCGAATGCGCGCCGAGATCATGTCGATCGCGGTGACGGTCACGATGATGATGATCATCACGGCGCAGGTCTCGGCGTACTGGAAGCCGCGGATGATTTCCCACAGCACCACGCCGATGCCGCCCGCGCCCACCATGCCCACCACCGAGGCCGAGCGCACGTTCGCCTCAAAGCGGTAGAGCGTGTACGAGATCCACAGCGGCATGACCTGCGGGATCACGCCGTAGACGATTTCGTGCAGCGCCGACGCGCCGGTGGAGCGGATGCCTTCGACCGGCTGCGGGTCGATCGCCTCCACCGCTTCGGAGAACAGCTTGGCCAGCGTGCCCGCCGTGTGGATCCACAACGCCAGCACACCCGCGAACGGGCCCAGGCCCACGGCCACCACGAAGAGCATGGCGAACACCACCTCGTTGATCGCGCGGAACGCGTCGAGCAGGCGGCGCACCGGCTGGTACACCCACCACGGCACGATGTTGCTCGAGGCCAGCAGCGACAGCGGGATCGCGGTGAGCACGGCCAGTGCGGTGCCCCACAGCGCAATCTGCAGCGTGATGACCATCTCGTGCACGTAGATGCGCCAGTCCGCGAAGTTGGGCGGGAAGAACTCCGACGCGTAGGCCGCCATGTTGCCCGAGTCGCTGATGAGCGCGAGCGGCCGCATGTCGGCGCCCTGCCACGAGGCCGCGAGCAGCGCCAGCAGCGCGCCCCAGGACAGGTACCAGAGCAGGCCGTGTTTCGGTGAGGCGTTCTCGGCAGCCACCAGCCATTTGGACGAAGAGAGCGTGGTCATGGGGGATGGCCGACGGAATCGTTTACTTCAGCAACGCGATCTGCTGATCGATCTGCGCCATCTGGGCCTTCTTGTCGGCCTCGGCCATCGTCGCGTCGGCTTCGATCTTGTTGCGCTTGGCGAACAGGTCGAGCTGGCGGATCGGCTTGAGCTGGTCGTTGGTGGACGGCTTGAAGCCCGAGAGCTTGGAGATCTTCATCACGATGTCCTTCTCGCGGGCATCGGTCTTGGCGTAGTTGTAGAAGAAGTTCTTGAGCTTGGTCTTGGTGGCCTCCGGCAGACCCTTGTGCATCACCAGCGGGTCCAGCGGAATCAGCGGCGAGGTCCAGACGATCTTGATCATCTTGAACTTCTCGGGCTGGCGCTCGACCAGCTTGTCCATGGTCTCGCTGTTGGTCACGGCGACGTCGACCTGCTTGTTGGCCGCGGCCAGCGCGTTGGTTTCGTGGTTCGCGCTGCGCACGATCTTGAAATGCGTCTTGGCGTCGATCTTGTTCTGCGCGAAGACGTAGAAGCCGGGCACCAGGAAGCCGCTGGTGGAGTTCGGGTCGCCGTTGCCGAAGCTCAGCGACTTGCCGTTCTTGAGCACGTCATCGAGGTTGTTCAGCGGGCTCTCGGCGTTCACCACCAGGTGCGAGTAGTAGCCCTGCGTGCCATCGGCGTTGACCATCTGCGCGAACACCTCGCCGTTGGCGCGGTCCACGGCCTCCATCGCCGACTTGTTGCCCAGCCAGGCCACCTGCACCTTGGCAAAGCGCATGCCTTCGATGATGCCGGCGTAGTCGGGCGCGAAGAAGGCCTTGACCTTCAGGCCGGTCTGCTTCTCCATGTCTTCCAGCAAGGGCTGCCAGTCGGCCTTGAGGTTCTGCGTGGACTCGGTGGAGATGATGCCGAAGTTGATGTCCTGGGCCTGCGCGGTGGCCAGGCCGAGGCCCAGGGCCAAAGCGGCGACGGAATGTTTGAACATGGGAAACATGGAGAACGCTCCTGATGGATGTGAAGGGTTGGGAGAAAAAGATGCGCCAGGCTCAGGCGGCGTGCGCCACCGGCTGGTGCCAGGCGGGGGCAGGAATGGGTGGATTCATGGGAACCACGGTGCCACCGTGGATGAACTCGCTGCCGTTCAGAATTTCGTCGGCCTGCATGCCGTAGAGATCGCGCAGCAGCGCGGTGGAGAGTTGGCTGGCCGGGCCGTCGTACACCACGCGGCCCTGGTGCAGCGCGATCACGCGGCGGCAGAAGCGCTTGGCCATGTCGACCTGGTGCAACGAGACCACCACCGTGCTGCCGTCTTCGCGGTTGATGCGCGCGAGCATCTCCATGACGTTGCGCGAGGCCTCGGGGTCGAGCGAGGCGATCGGTTCGTCGGCCAGCACCACGCGCGCGCCCTGCACCAGCGTGCGCGCGATCGCGGCGCGTTGTTGTTGTCCGCCCGAGAGCGTGGAGGCGCGCTGCGCGTGGCAGTCGGCGATGCCCACGCGGTCCAGCGCTTCCAGCGCCAGCGCGCGTTCCTGTCGGTTGAAAAGCTGGAACCAGCTGCGCCACCACGGCATGCGGTGCAGGCGGCCCACGAGCACGTTGACCAGCACCGGCAGGCGATCGACCAGGTTGAACTGCTGGAACACGAAGCCCACTTGCGAGCGGATGTGGCGCACGTCGCTCTGGATGGCGCCGCCGCGTTGCACGCAGCGCCCGTCGATCTCGATGCAGGCCTGGCTGCCCGCGTCGGCCGGCATGAGGCCGGCGATGTGGCGCAGCAAGGTGGACTTGCCCGAGCCGGAGGCGCCGATCAGCGCCACCATCTCGCCTTGGGCGATTTCCAGGTTGATGTCGCGCAGCGCGTGCTTGCCGTTGGCGAAATGTTTGTCGAGGTGGCGGATGCTCAGCGTCATGGTGTTCGTCCGTTCAAGATGTCTATACAAGCAGTGTCGGGAGAAGCTGTGACAGTTTCTTGACGCTCTCGGGAAACTTTAGGGTCACATCACGCGCCGGCCTTCGCGCCACACACCGCGCACCACCCCTTGCTGGCTGCCGTCGGGCAGGTTCACCACGCGCACCTGGATGAGGTCGGCACGCAGGTCGGGCGCGATCGCGCCGCGGTCGTGCAGGCCCGTGGCGCGCGCGGGGTTCAGGCTCACCATGGCGACCGCTTGCGGCAAGGGTGTGATGCCGTCCTTCACCAACCGCAGCATCGCGCTCAGCAGGCTGCCCGGCACATAGTCGGACGAGAGGATGTCGAGCACGCCGTGGCGCGCCAGGTCGGCGGCGGCCACGTTGCCCGAATGCGAGCCGCCGCGCACCACGTTGGGCCCGCCCATCACGGTGAGCAGGCCGCGCTGGTGCGCCGCCTGCGCCGCGGCGAGCGTGGTCGGAAACTCCGACATGCTGGCACCTTCGGTGTGGGCCTGTTCCACATGCGCGACGGTGGTGTCGTCGTGGCTGGCGAGTGCGATACCGTGCGCGCGGCAGTAGTCCACGAAGTAGGCGCGGTGCGGTTCGGCGTACTGCGCCTGCAGTTCTTCCGAATGCGCCACCTGGCGCTCGAACTTCTCGCCGCTCCAGCCCTTCTTGCCGGTGAAATAGACGCGCGCGTGTTCGATGTTCTCCCACTGGCGCTGGCCCGGTGTGTGGTCCATCAGCGAGATCAGCGACAGGCGCTCGTGGCCCTTGAACGGCTCGAACAGGTCGATGGTGTTGGGCGCCGGCAGTTCGCAGCGCACGTGCAGGTGGTGATCGGCGCGCAGCATCTCGCCGCGCGCGCAGTCTTCCAGCGTGCCCAGCAGTTTGTGCCAGGTGCTGCCGCGCAGGCTGTCGGGGTCGGCGTCACCCACGCCGAGGGCGTCGAACACGGTGGTGATGCCGGCCGCGACCACCTCGGCGTCGTGCGCCATCAGCGCCGGCATCTCGGCCCACTGCACCTTGGGCCGCGGCATGAGGTGGCGTTCCAGGTTGTCGGTGTGCATCTCCACCAGGCCGGGCATGAGGTAGTCACCCTCCAGGTCGACGGTGCCGGTCACGCCGGTGCCATGGCCGTTCACGTCGTGGATGCGGCCGCGCTTCACCGAGACGCTGCCGTGGTGCACCGCGTCGGGCAGGACCACGCGGGCGTTGTTGAACACGATGTCGTGGCTCATTGGACTACCCTCCGCGCGATGCGCTGCGGGACTGAGCGCCTTCGGAACGGCCGTGCGGCGCTCATGCGCGAACTCCCCGAAATTCGGCCACGTTGACGCGGCGGGTGGCCACGGCGTCGCCCACATGGGCGTCGTGGAAGATGCCCATCACGGCGGCGCCGCGCGCCACCGCTTCGCGGATCAGCTCGATCACGGTCTGGGTGTTGGCCGCATCGAGCGAGGCCGTGGGCTCGTCGAGCAGCAGCACCGGGCGCGGCTTGATCATGTTGCGTGCGATGTTGATGCGCTGCTGCTCACCACCCGAGAAAGTGGCGGGTGGCAGCTGCCACAGCCGTTCGGGAATGCGGAGGCGCTGCAGCCACTGGCGCGCCTGCTCCCGCGCGGTATCGCGCGCCGCGTCGTCGGCAGCGTCTTCGAGCAAGGGCTCGGCCACCACGTCGAGCGCGGACACGCGCGGGATCACGCGCAGGAACTGGCTCACGTAGCCCACGGTGTGGCGCCGCATCTGCACCAGCGCACGGGGTGTGGCGGTGGTCACGTCGATCGCGTCGCGCTGCGGTGCGTTCACGGTGATCTGGCCGCTGCTGGCGCGGTAGTTGGCGTAGACCAGCTTGAGCAGCGTGCTCTTGCCCATGCCCGAAGGGCCATCGAGCACCACGCATTCGCCCGGGTCGACGCGCAGGTCGACGGCTTGCAGCACGCGCAGTTCGGCGCCGTGCTGGTGGTGCAGGGTAAAGCTCTTGCTCACCCCCTGGAATTGAAGTGCGGCGGTGTTCATGGTTGCAGTACCGAAGAAACAAGAAGCTGGGTGTAGGGGTGTTGCGGGTCGTCGAGCACCTGGTCGGTCAGGCCGGTCTCGACGATCTCGCCGCGCTGCATCACCGCCATGCGGTGTGCCAGCAGGCGGGCCACGGCGAGGTCGTGCGTGACGATCACCACCGCGAGCTGCATCTGCTGTGTCAAGCCGCGCAACAGGTCGAGCAGGCGCGCCTGCACCGACACGTCCAGGCCCGAGGTGGGTTCGTCCATGAACACCAGGCGCGGTTGCGTCACCAGGTTGCGCGCGATCTGCAGGCGCTGGCGCATGCCGCCGGAGAAGGTGCGCGGCGCGTCGTCGATGCGGATGGCGTCGATCTCCACGCGCTGCAGCCACTCTTCGGCCTGGCAGCGCAGGCGGCCGTAGTGGCGCTCGCCCAGGCCCATCAGGCGTTCGCCCACGTTGGCGCCGGCCGACACGTCCATGCGCAGGCCATCGGCCGGGTTCTGGTGCACGAAGCCCCAGTCGGTGCGCGCGAGCAGGCGCTGCTGCGCTTCGCTCATGGCGTGGATGTCCTGCAGCTGGCCGTCGCGGCCGAGGAACTCGACGCTGCCCGCGTCGGGCCGGCTGCGCGCGGCAATCGCGTTGAGCAGCGTGCTCTTGCCCGAGCCGGATTCGCCGACGATGGCGAGCACCTCGCCGGGCCAGAGGTCGAAGGAGGCGCTGTGCAGCGCCACGCGGTCGCCGTAGCGCTTGGCCACGTTGCGCACGCGCAGCAGGGGCGTGGGGTCGGTGTGAAGGTTCTGCAGGTTCATTGGACGTCCTTCGTGCAAGCGACCTGCCGCGTCTGGCAGTAATCGGAGTCCGAGCACACGTGCATGCGCTGGCCGGCGTTGTCGGTGATCACCTCGTCGAGGAAGGAATCGTCCGCGCCGCAGAGCGCGCAGACGGCGTCCCATTTCTGGATCTCGAACGGGTGGTCCTCGAAGCCCAGGCTCTCGACTTCGGTGTAAGGCGGCACCGCGTAGATGCGCTTCTCGCGGCCCGCGCCGAACAGCTGCAGGGCCGGGTTCATGTGCATCTTGGGGTTGTCGAACTTCGGGATCGGCGAGGGCGCCATGATGTAGCGCCGGTTCACCATCACCGGGTAGTCGTAGGTGGTGGCGATGTGGCCGTAGCGCGCGATGTCCTCGTACAGCTTCACGTGCATCAGCCCGTACTCGGCCAGGCCGTGCAGCGTGCGCGTCTCGGTCTCGCGCGGCTCCAGCCGCTGCATCGGTTCGGGCACCGGCACCTGGTAGACGATGACCTGCCCTTCGGTGAGCGGAATTTCCGGAATACGGTGGCGCGTCTGGATCACCGTGGCCTCGGGGGTGCGCGTGGTCGTCCGCACACCCGCGGTGCGCTGGAAGAAGCGGCGGATGTTGACCGCGTTGACCGTGTCGTCCGAGCCCTGGTCAATCACCTTGAGCGTGTCGTCGGGCCCGATCACGGCCGCCGTGACCTGGATGCCGCCCGTGCCCCAGCCATACGGCAGCGGCATCTCGCGCGAGCCGAACGGCACCTGGTAGCCGGGAATGGCGATGGCCTTGAGGATGGCGCGGCGGATCATGCGCTTGGTGCGTTCGTCGAGGTAGGCGAAGTTCACGCCGGCCTCGACGTGGGCCGCCTCGGTCTCGGCGATGAAAGGGGATTCGATCGGGGCGTTCATGCGCGCTCCTCCTGTGTGTCGTGGGTGGGCGCGGTGGGCTGGGCGCGCATCTTGCGCACCAGCTCCAGCTCGGCCTGGAAGTCGACGTAATGGGGCAGCTTCAAGTGCTGCACGAAGCCGGAGGCTTCGAGGCTGTCGCTGTGCGAGAGCACGAATTCCTGCATCTGCGCGGGCGACTCGATGGCCTCGCCCAGTTCGTCGGCGCGCAGCGCGCGGTCGACCAGGCTCATGGCCATGGCCTTGCGCTCGCTGTGCCCGAAGGCCAGGCCGTAGCCGCGCGTGAATTGCGGTGGCTCGTGTTTGCTGCCGGCGAACTGGTTCACCATCTCGCATTCGGTGATCTCGATGTCGCCGATGGAGATCGGGAAATTCAGTTCCTCGGGCACCACCTCCAGCGCCACACGGCCCAGCCGCAGCTCGCCCACGAAGGGGTGCGAGTGCGCGTAGCCGCGCTGCGTCGAGTACGCCATCGACAGCAGAAAACCTTCGTCGCCGCGCGCCAGGTTTTGCAGGCGCGTGGCGCGGCTGGCGGGAAAGCGCAGCGGCTCGCGCGTGAGGTCCTTCGGTGCGGGGTCGCTCTCGGGGCGCGGGTGGCGCTCGATCAGACCCTCCTGGTTCAACAGGTCCACCACGCGCGGCACGGACTCGCCTTGAGGCGATGCCGCGTCGCCCGCCGGGAGGTCGGCGCCCTGCGCCTGGGCCAGCAGCGTGAAGTCGAGCAGGCGCTGCGTGTAGTCGTAGGTCGGGCCGAGCACCTGGCCACCGGGCAGGTCCTTGAAGGTGGCGGAGATGCGGCGGTCGAGCTGCATCTGCGCGGTGTCCAGCGGCTCGGTGCTGCCCAGGCGCGGCAGCGTGGCGCGGTAGGCGCGCAGCAGGAAGATGGCTTCCACCAGGTCGCCGCTGGCCTGCTTGATGGCGAGTGCCGCGAGCTCGGGGTCGCAGACCGAGCCTTCGGTCATCACACGGTCCACCGCGAGCTTGAGCTGGGTCTGGATCTGCGCGACGCTCAGTTCGGGCTGGGCGGTGTCGCCGCGGCGTTGCTGGTCGAGCAGCTTGTAGCTGTTGAGAATGGCGGCTTCACCGCCTTTGACGGCCACGTACATGGTCAGGCCTCCTCGGTGTGTTGCGGCGCGGCTGCGCCGATGCGGGTGGTGCGCGGCAGGCCGGCGATGTGCGTGGGCGTGCTCAGGAACACGTCGACACCGCGCGGAAAGCTGGCGTGGTTGTGGGACCACTGCGCGGCGAAGTCGGTTGGCAAGCCGTGCACCGACAACAGCGCCGTGCCCTGGATGCCGGGGCCGCTGAGCGTCCAGGCGTCACCGTGCGTGTCGAGCACTTCCAGGATGCAGGTGGCCGAGTGGTCGGGCTGGTTGTCGCTGCCGCGGAGCAGGCTGGCGAGCGCGGGCATCGCGTCGCCTTTGGCCACCCACACGAACTGCGCGTCGCACGCGTTGGCCACCCGTTGGCAACCGGTGTGAAAGCGCAGCCACGACGCGGCGTCGGACGCGGCCAGCGTGGGCGAGAGCCACACGGTGCAGTCGGCATCGAGCAGCGACAGCAGCAGCACGGCCGCCGCGCCGTGGCCTTGCCGTGGCCGCTCGGCGTGCATCGGCATGGCGGTCCAGCGGCCGGGGTAGGACAACGCATTCATGGACGCGCGAAACGCGGCCTGGCTGCCGAAGGCTTCGTGCTCGAAGCCGCCGACGATGTGTTGCAGGTCGGTGGCGTTCATGCGTCGTCCTCTTCGTCGTTGCCCGCACCCGCTTCGCGCGCCACGGTAAAAAATTCGACCTTGGTGGTCTGCGCCCGTGCGTGCCGCTGCGCGGCCTCGTGCCGCAAGTGCACGCGAATGGGTTCGAGCAGGCTCAGCTCCAGCGCGGCCTGGTGCGCGGGCTGCTGCAGCAGCGCGTCGGCCACGGCGGCCAGGCGGGCCTGGCGCTGGTTGCGGCCCATCACATAGGCCACGCCCACCGATGCGTCGCCCGCGGCCAGGCGCAGAGCGCAGCGCGTGACCGTGACCTCGCCGAGGTTGAAACGTTCGCCGGTGCCGCCCGCGCGGCCCTGCACCATCATCAGCCCGGTTTCGGGCCGGCGCAGCCAGCGCACATCGCTGTGCGCGTGGGCCGCAAGCGCGGCCTCCAGCAGACCCTGCGGCGCGCGTGCCAGCAAACCCATCCAGGCTTGCCGGCCCATCGGCCGGTTCGGTGCTGCATTGTCAAATGCATGAAACATGTCGGTGGTACTCTGTGGATTGTCTATACAACTTCAAACACAGCCCCGAGCGTAGAGACCCACTGTGTAGCTTTCATGACAACAAATCTGGTTTTGGATTCCGATGCCGCGCCGCGCCAGAGCTTCTGGTCACACATCGCCAACGAGATCGCGCAGGCCATCGGCCAGGGCGTGTATTCGCCCGGCGAGCGGCTGCCCTCCGAGCACACGCTGGCCGAGACCTTCGGCGTGAACCGGCACACCATCCGCCGCTCGATCGCGGCGCTGTGCCAGCGCGGCCTGCTGCGTTCCGAGCAAGGCAGCGGCACCTATGTGGAGGACTTCGCGGTGGACCTCGCCATCGGCAAGCGCACGCGCCACCGCCAGAACCTGGCGCAGGCCGGTCTGCGCGGTGGCCTGCAGGTGCTGATGGCCGAGCGCGTGCGCGCCAGCGCCGACCAGGCGCGCGCGCTGCAGGTGGCGGCGCGCAGCGCGTTGCTGCACCTGCAGATCCTCGGCGAAGGCGGCGGGCAGCCGCTGCACGTGAGCGACCGTTACTTTCCGTTGCCACGTTTCGAGAGTCTGGAAGACGTGGTGCGCGAGACCGGGTCCATCACCGCCGCGTTCGCGGCGCACGGCGTGAGCGACTATGTGCGCCACGAAAGCCGCATCAGCGCGCGCCTGCCCAGCGCCGGGACCGCCGCGCTCTTGCGCCAGCCGGTCACCCGCCCCGTGCTGCTGGTGACCAAGGTCAACACCGACCTCGACAACCAGCCGATCGAACTCGCCGAGACCTGGTTCGCCGGCGATCGCGTCACGCTCACGGTGAACCACGATGGCGAATGACATGCAACAGCCGCACCGTGTCGCGGTCTATTTCGCGCCACGTCCTCAGAGCGTGTGGTGGCAGGCCGGCAGCCAGTGGCTGGGGCGTTGTGCCGCGACCGGTGCGGCGTTCGAACTGCGCGAGGTGCCCGGCGTGTCAACGGACCTGCTGCGCGACCTCACCGCCGAGCCGCGCCGCTACGGCTTTCATGCCACGCTCAAGCCGCCGTTCCGGTTGCAACAAGGCCAGAAGCTGGACGATGTGCTGCAGGAGCTTCACCGCCTGTGCGGCGGCATCGCGCCCTTCACCTTGCCGCCCCTGCGGGTGGCGATGCTGGGCGACTTTCTCGCCTTGCGGCCCGAGGGCGACAACCGGCGCGCCGATGATCTCGCCGCACGCTGCGTGACGTCGCTGCAACCCTTGGCCGCACCGCTGTACGCCGACGAGTTGGCGCGCCGCCGGCGGCAGCCGCTCACGCCCGAGCAGGACGGGCTGCTGCAGCGCTGGGGCTACCCCTGGGTGCTGCAACAGTTCCGTTTTCACCTCTCGCTCACCAGCAGCCTCAAGGCCTGCAGCGAGGCACAGCGCGCGGCGCTGGTGCACGCCGCCGAGGCCGTGTTCCACCCGCTGCCGGCGTGCAGCGTCGACAGCATCGCCGTCTTCGTCGAGCCCCGGCCCGGCGCGGACTTCGTGCTGGCGGACCATCAGGCGTTGCGCGCATGAGCCGCCGCCTGGTGTATGTGATGGGCCCCTCCGGCGTGGGCAAGGACAGCGTGCTGGACTGGCTGAAGGCGCACGCGCCCGCCCGACCCGTGGTGCATTTCGCGCGGCGCACCGTGACGCGCCCGGTGAACGCCGGTGGCGAGGACCACGAAGCCCTGTGCACCGACGCCTTTGAACAGCAGACGCAGGCCGACGCCTTTGCGCTGCACTGGCAGGCCAACGGCTTGCGCTATGGCGTGCGGCATGGGCAACTGGCGCCGCTGCGGCAAGGGCGATGTGTGCTGGTCAACGGCTCGCGCGGCCACCTGCGGCAAGCCCTGGAGGCCTATCCGGACATGACGGTGGTGCACATCACGGCGCGGCCCGAGACCGTGCGGCACCGCCTGCTCGGGCGGGGTCGCGAGACCGCCGACGAGGTCGAAGCCCGGCTGCAACGCGCACAGGCGTTCGTGGCTCCACCGGGCGCGCACCGCATCGAGAACGACGGCGCGCTGCAGGACGCGGGGCTGGCCTTGTGGCGCATCGTGGGTCGGCTCGACGCTTCGGCGGGCGCGTGAGACCCGGGGTCAGCCGATCGTCATGAGCGACGCATTGCCGCCCGCCGCTGCTGTGTTGACACTGAGCGCGCGCTCGACCACCAGACGCTCCAGGGGCACGTCGCTCTCACCGGGCGCCAGGCGCTCCACGCTGATGACGGGCCCATCACGACGGGCCAGCTGCTGCTGGATCTCTTCGAGCCGGGACAGGTCGCCATGCAGCAGGACAGCATCGAACGCCACCGCAGGGCTGAACGGGTCGCTGGCGACCCGCACGCAGGCCTGGAACTCCGCGGGGAGACGCTCCAGCTGGTGTTGTGCCTGCGCGGGCCAGATCGCGCGGCTGCCCACCGCCAGCACCGCCGCCAGCTGCACGAGGCGGTCCTGTGGGTCGTCGGCGATGCTCAGCACCGCGGTGCGCGGCACCAGCGAATAGACGTTGCGTTCGCCGGTCGGCCCCGGCAGCTCCAGCGAATTCCGTGCGGGCATCGCACGTTGAAGGGCGTCGCACACCTCGGCCAACGGGTGGTTGTTCTGCGCGACGGCCCAGTTCCTGAAGCGGTGCAGCGGCGAACGCCCATTCTCGGGTTGGGCGGCGTCCTGGGCCTCCAGCGCCCGTGTCAGCACGTCCTTCGGCCGCGCCGCCAGCAAGCGGACCAGGTAGAGCGGCCCACCCGCCTTGGGGCCCGTGCCCGACAGGCCTTCGCCACCGAAGGGCTGCACGCCCACCACGGCGCCCACCATGTTCCGGTTCACGTACAGGTTGCCCGCATGCGAAGCGTCGACCACGCGGGCAATCGTCTCGTCGATGCGCGTGTGCAGGCCCATCGTCAGTCCATAGCCAGTGCCATTGATCTGGGACATGAGCCCATCGAGTTCTTCGCGTTTGTAGCGGACGAAATGCAGCACCGGGCCGAACACCTCGCGCTGCAGCGCGGCCAGGCTGTCGATTTCGATCAGGGTCGGCAAGACGAAGGTGCCGCTCTCCAACGCGTGTTCGCTGTGCCCGGCAATCTGGTGCACGCGGTGGCCCTTGGCGCGCATGGCGTGGATGTGGCGGTCGATGTTGGCCTTGGCCTCGCCGTCGATCACGGGACCCACGTCGGTGGCCAGGCGCGACGGATCGCCCACGCGCAGCTGCGCCATTGCACCGAGCAACATCTCGAGCACCCGGTCGGCGGCATCGTCCTGCACACACAGGACGCGCAGCGCCGAGCAGCGCTGGCCGGCGCTGTCAAACGCGGAGGCCACGACGTCGCCCACGACCTGTTCAACCAGCGCGGACGAGTCCACGATCATGGCGTTCTGCCCGCCCGTCTCCGCGATTAGGGGAATGGCCCGGCCGCGCGGATTCACACGGCCCGCCAGGTTGGCCTGCAGCAACCGCGCCACTTCCGTGGACCCGGTGAAGAGAACGCCTTGCACCCGCAGGTCGCGCACCAGTGCCGCGCCCACCTCGGCGCCGGAACCCGGGAGCAATTGCACCGCGTCGCGGGGGATGCCCGACGCCCACATCGCTCTCACGGCCTCGGCCGCGATCAGCGGTGTCTGTTCCGCGGGTTTGGCCAACACCACGTTCCCCGCCGCGAGAGAAGCGGCGATCTGACCGACGAAGATGGCCAGCGGAAAATTCCAGGGGCTGATGCACACCACGGGGCCCAGCGGCACATGGGTGGCATTGTCAAAGTGCGTGCGCACGGCTTGCGCGTAGTAGCGCAGGAAGTCGACCGCCTCGCGCACCTCGGCCACCGCGTTGGCGGCCGTCTTGCCGGCCTCGCGGATCAGGATGCCCATGAGTCGGGGCATGTCGCCTTCGAGGTGGTCGGCGGTGGCCTCCAGCAAACGGGCGCGTTCCTGCGGGCCCGTGCCGGCCCAGCGAGGAGCGCCCTGCGTTGCCGAGCGCAGGGCGAGCTCGATGTCAGCGCCAGAGCTCGAGCGCACCGTGCCGACGATGTCCGCGTGGTGGGCCGGGTTGCGCAGCGCTTCGGCGCTGGCGCCAGCACTGTCTTGCGCCAGCAGGGGGCGGGCTTCCTGGGCGTCGAGCCTGACATCGGCGAAGGTGGCGGCCAGCTGCTGCAGCTGTGCGTCGTTCGACAGGTCCACGCCCGACGAGTTGCGCCGCTGCGAACCGAACAGGTCCTTGGGCAGGGGAATCAACGGGTGCGGCAGCCCCACCGCGCCCTCCGCGCGTGCATGGGCTTCGATGATGTCGACCGGGTCGTCCACCAGCGTGTCGATGTCGATGGTCTGGTCCGCGATCTGGTTCACGAACGAGGTGTTGGCACCGTTCTCGAGCAAGCGCCGCACCAGGTAGGCCAGCAAGGTTTCGTGCGTGCCGACGGGCGCGTAGATGCGACAGGGTCGCCCCAGCTTGCCTTGTGCAGCGTCGCCCACGACCTGCTCGTACAGCGGCTCGCCCATGCCGTGCAGGCATTGGAATTCGTACTGCTGCGGCGTGTAGCGCGACGGGTCCGCCAGCTCGTAGATGGTGGCGAGGGTCTGTGCGTTGTGCGTCGCGAACTGCGGGTAGACCGCGTCGGGCGCGGCGAGCAGCTTGCGCGCGCAAGCGATGTAGGCCGCATCGGTGTACGGCTTGCGGGTGTAGACCGGATAGCCGTCCATGCCGTCGACCTGGGCGCGCTTGATCTCGGTGTCCCAGTAAGCGCCCTTGACCAATCGGACCATGAGCCGGCGCTGGCTGCGGCGGGCGAGGTCGATGATGCAGTCGATCACGTAGGGGCAGCGCTTCTGATAGCCTTGGACGACGAAGCCCAGCCCGCTCCAGTGCTGCAACTGGGGTTCGAACGAAAGCTTCTCCAGCAGATCGAGCGAGAGCTCGAGCCGGTCGGCCTCTTCGGCGTCGATGTTCAGGCCGATGTCGTGGCGCTTGGCCATGGCGCAAAGCCGCACCAGGATGGGATAGAGCTCGGCGATCACGCGGTCATATTGCGCGCGGCTGTACCGCGGGTGCAAGGCCGAGAGCTTGATGGAGATGCCGGGCCCCTCGTGCACGCCTTTGCCGGCCGCCGCCTTGCCGATGGCCTGGATGGCGTGCTCGTACTCGCGCAGGTACTTCTGCGCGTCGCGCGCCGTGAGCGCCGCTTCGCCGAGCATGTCGTAGGAGTAGCGAAAGCCGTCCTTCTCCCGCGCGCTCGCGTTGCGCAGGGCCTCTTCAATGGTCTCGCCCGTGACGAACTGTTCGCCCATCATCCGCATGGCCATGTCCACACCCTTGCGGATCAAGGGCTCTCCGCCCAGACCGACCAGGCGGCCCAGCGCCGACGACAGGCCCGACTCGCTGTGCGTGGCCACCAGCTTGCCCGTGATGAGCAAGCCCCATGTCGCGGCGTTGACGAACAGCGACGGGCTGCGGCCCAGGTGCGAATGCCATTGGCCGCGCGAGATCTTGTCGCGGATCAGGTCGTCGCGCGTGGCCTTGTCGGGAATGCGCAGCAGCGCCTCGGCCAGGCACATCAAGGCGATGCCTTCCTGCGAGGACAAGGCGTATTCCTGCAGGAGGTTCTGCACCAGGCCGGCGCGGCCGGCGCTGGCCTTGCGCGTTCGCAAAGTGTCGGCGATGCGCGATGCCAGCGCCTTGACGCGCGCCGCGGCGTCCGGCGCGAGCCGCGCCGCGTCCAGCACGCGGGCCACGGCCTCGGGCTCGGGCAGCCGCCACGCGGTCGTGATGGCCCGGCGAAGCAGGGTCGAGCCGAACGGAGAGGGTTGGAAAAAGGTCTCGGGGATGTGCGTGGGAGCTGTCGGCATGCAAGGCACCTTTGAAGTGATTGCTGCAATGATCCTGGTTTTTTATGGCATATTGTTTCGAATTTTCAACTTCTATCGGAGCTATTCACTATGAACGATCTTCCCGAACTGGACCGGATCGACTGGCGCATCCTGCAGAACCTGCAGGACGATGGCCGGATGTCGAACCTGAAGTTGGCCGAGGCCGTGGCGCTGTCGCCCACCGCCGTGCTGGCGCGGGTCCAGCGGCTCACGCGGGACGGCTTCATCGAAGGTTACGAAGCGCGCTTGAACCCCCGGTTGATCGGCGTGGGCATGCTGGTGTTCGTGGAGGTGCTGCTCGACCGCACCACGCCCAATGTGTTCGACCAGTTCCGCGCGGCCGTGCAGGTCCATCCGGAGATCCTGGAATGCCACATGGTCGCGGGCGGCTTCGACTACCTGATCAAGACCCGTGTGGCAGACATGAACGCCTACCGCCAGTTTGCCGGCACGGTGCTCTGGCAACTGCCTGGGGTGCGGGAGACCCGCACCTACGCGGTGATGGAAGAGGTGAAGAACTCGACGAAGTTGCCGCTCGCGCTGAACTAGACCCGGCGCGGGCACAGCTCTTGCGTCCGATTTCATGGACTGACCCGACTAATTGCGACGCTTTTCTTGGTGAAAACCCGAGGTTTTTTGTGCCTATACTTCCCAAGAAATGGGCCTTACTAGCGAAAACCTCTGCCTACTGCTTCAAATTCGAAGTAATGTTCACTCCAGACTTCAGATAATTGCCATATTCTCAGATTTTTGCGAATGTCTCACCTTAAATTGGATCCAATCATGGATCTAATAATGGAGCACAAACACATGTCAAATGCCGTCCACGTTTCTCGCCGCAACGTCCTTCTGGGCGCGTTGGGTGCCGCCACCGTGCTGACCTGTGGTGCACAGACGCCCGAGCCCGGATGGGACCCTCGCCGGCCCATCCGCTTCATCGTTCCGTTCGGCGCGGGTGGCTACACGGATGCCGTGGCCCGCCTCGTCGCCCAGCACCTGGGCGTTGCCTTGGGTCAACCCACGACCGTTGAAAACCGCCCCGGGGCAAACGGGGTCGTCGGCACCGGCGAGGTGGCGCGCGCGCCCGCCGATGGCCACACGCTGTTGGTGGTGGCGCCGGGCCACGCGGGGAACGTGACGATGGTGCCCAAGCTGCCCTACGACACGCTGAAGGACTTCACGCCCGTCAACCTGCTCGTCACCCTGCCGAGCGTGGTCATCGTCCCCGCGTCGAGCCCCATCAACACCCTGCAGGACCTGTTGAAGACCGCCAAGGCACAGCCGGGCCGGCTGAACTACGGCAGTGGCGGCAATGGCTCTTCGCAGCACATGGCCATGGAGATGCTCAAGCACAAGGCCCGCGTTTCGATGACGCACATTCCCTACCGCGGCAGTTCCTTTGCCGAGGCGGACCTTCTCGGCGCCCAACTCGATGTGATGTTCTCCTCCACGATCTCGGCGATCCCGCTGGCCAAGGCGGGCAAGATCAAGATCCTGGCCATCTCCAGCGAAACACGTTCCGCGGCGTTGCCGAGCGTGCCCACCATCGCCGAAGCCGCCCTGCCCGGCTTCAGCGCCGTGACGTGGAACGGCTTGTTTGCCCCCGCGGGCACGCCCCCTCAACTGATCGCCCGTCTCAGCGCCGAGGTGAACAAGCTGATGCTGCTGCCGGAGGTGCAGGAACGCCTGGTCAAGCTCGGCGCGGAGCACCCCGTGAACACCCCGCAGCAGTTCGATGCCTTCGTGCGCAAAGAGATTGCCGAACAGGGTGCGGTGATCAAGGCCGCGGGCATCAAGGCGGACTGACCCATGCCAACGATCGGACTTATCGGGTACGGAGCGATCGGGCGCTCGGTGCATGCCCTGCTGGAGCGCAGCGGGGCCTGCAAGGTGGACGCCATTCTGGTGCGCAACGCGGTGGAAGGTGCCGGCACGGCGAAGGTCGTCCACACGCTGGATGATTTTCTGGGCATGCGCCACGACGTTGTCGTGGAGTGCGCCGGGCAGTCGGCGCTGCGCCAATACGCCAGCGCGGTGGTTGCGTCGGGCAGCCATCTGGTGCCCGCCTCGGTCGGCGCGCTGGTCGACGACGCGTTTCGCATCGCTCTGTGTGACGTGGCCGATCGCCACCACAGCCACATCCGGATTCCCTGCGGCGCGATGCCCGGGATCGATGGTCTGGCATCGGCGCGTTGGGTCGGCCTGGACCGCGTGGTCTACCGCGGCACCATGCCACCGCACGCCCTGAAGAACTTCGACGCGGCGACACCCATTCAAGGAGCCGCGTGTGTGTTCTCGGGCAGCGCGCGCGAGGCCGTGCAGCGCTTCCCGAAAAACGCCAACCTCACCGGCACGATCGCCCTGGCGGGCATCGGCTTCGACGCCACACGGGTCGAGATCCACGTAGATCCGGCGGCCGCGGCGAACATCCACGAGCTCGAAGCCGAAGGGGACTTTGGAAAGTTCCAGGTCAAGGTGGCGGGCAACCGCATCGCCGCGAGCTCCCCGTCGTCCCGCATCGTTCCGGGCAGCCTGGTCCTCGCGGCATTGGGCTCCGGCTACACCTTGCTGACATCCAGCAGCGGTACCCCGACATGAAGGCAGACACCAACGCCCTTGGCAACGTGGTCATCGCCTTCATTGGCGGCGGCCAGATGGCGACCGCGCTCATTGCAGGGCTCAGGCGCTCTGGCAGATCGGCCGACAGCATCCTCGTCGTGGAGCCCGACGCGCAACAGCGCAGCCGATTGGGCGAGCGCTTCGGTGTTCAGGTGTTCCCCTCCAGCACCCAGGAACTCGCGCGCGCGGGTGCCGTGGTGTGGGCGGTCAAACCTCAAGTGATGGAGGAAGCCGCGAAGCCCGTCCGGGACATCGTGCGCTCCGCCCTGCACATCAGCATCGTCGCGGGTATTGCCACACCGCTGCTTCAGGAATGGCTGCAGACGGATCGGGTGATTCGTGTCATGCCCAACACACCGGCGCTCGTTGGCGAAGGCGTGACAGGGATGTTCGCCGGCCCTGGCGCAGCACCCGCCGACCGCGAACTCGCCCACCGCATCTTCGCCGTCACGGGCCACACCTTCTGGGTCGACGCCGATGACCGCATCGATGCCGTGACCGCCGTGAGCGGCAGCGGCCCAGGCTACGTGTTCCAGTTTCTGGCGAGCTTCCAGGCCGCCGCGCAGGCCTTGGGCTTCTCCGAAGAACAGGCCCGGGACCTGGTCTTGCGGACGTGCGCTGGCGCGGTTCAGCAGGCCTGCGCGGAAACCACCGCGTTGACGACGCTTCGAGACCGCGTGGCCTCGAAGGGCGGAACGACCGAGGCAGGCTTGAACGTCCTGACCCGCTACGAACTCCCCCGCGCCATGACCGAGGCGGTGGGCAGTGCTTTCGCGCGTGCGCGGGAGCTGAGCAACCGGCAGGCGGCCAAGCCCGTCTGACCGATCCTTTCAAAACCTCTCTGCAGAGTTTTTCCCTGGGCATCGCCCGTTCACACAGGAGCCATCCATGAAAACATTCCGTTCTCTCCTTCTGGGCGCCAGTGTCGCCCTGGTCGCCACAGGCGCCGCGCAAGCGCAGGCGGATGGCACGCTGCAGCGGATCAAGGAAACCGGTGAAATCCGCATCGGCCACCGCGATGTGTCCGTGCCCTTTTCCTACCTCACCGACGAGGGCAAGCCGATCGGCTTCTTCGTCGACATCTGCAACCGCGTGGTCGACACCATCAAGGCCGACCTGAAGCAGGACGTGAAGGTCGTGTACCGGCCCGTCACGCTGAGCACCCAGATTCCCTTGTTGCAGAACCAGGGCGTGGACATCGTGTGCGGCCCCGCCACCAACACCATGGAGCGCCAGAAACAGGTCGCATTCAGCAACACGCTCTATGTCTCGAGCATCCGTGCCGTGGTGCGCAAGGACAGCAACATCAACAAGTTCTCCGATCTGAACGGCAAGACGGTGTCCGTCACGGCCGCGTCCACCTCGATCAACCTGCTGACCAAGTTCGAACAGGAGCACAAGTTCGAGACCAAGAAGCTGACCAACCCGGACCACTCGCAGTCCTTCCTGATGTTCAGCACCGGCCGCGCGCAAGCCTTCGTGATGGACGACATCCTTCTGGCGTCCCTCGTCGCGAACAGCGCCAAGCCGGCCGACTTCAAGCTCATCGACGAAGCCCTGCGTGTGGAACCCTACGGCCTCGTGATGCGCAAGGACGATCCGACCTTCAAGGCCGCGGTGGACCGCACTCTGGCCAGTCTGGTCAAGTCCGGTGAGTACCAGAAGCTCTACGCCAAGTGGTTCGAGTCGAACATCCCGCCGAAGAACGTGAACCTCAACTTCCCCATGACGCAGGCGCTGAAGAACGCGCTGGCCAACCCGAACGACAAGGGCATCGAGTAACCGGCACCCACGGAGCTGACCGACATGTACACATGGAACTGGCCCATTCTGTGGGCCACCACATCGGACGGCGTGTCCACGTACCTGGGAACCCTGTTCCACGGGCTTCGATGGACCCTGACGGTCGGTCTCTCCGCGTGGGTCGTCGCGTTGCTGATCGGGATCGCGGTCGGCATCGCGCGAACCTTCAAACCGGGCATCTGGGCACGTCTGGCGGGCGGCTACGTCGAACTGCTGCGGAGCATTCCGTTGATCGTCCAGATGTTCATCTGGTTCTATGTGGTGCCCGACCTGCTACCGTCGGGCTGGTCCGACACCGTCAAGGCATGGAACCAGTACAACGTGCTGGCGGCCATCATCTGCCTGGCCTTTTTCACCTCGGCCCGGGTGGCGGAACAGATTCGCGCGGGCATCCAGGCCATTCCCACCGGTCAATCCTATGCGGCAAGGGCCTTGGGCATGGAGACCGCCGAGGTCTACCGGTTCGTCCTGGTGCCTGTGGCATTTCGCAAGATCATGCCGGCGCTGACCAACGAGTTTCTCAACATCATCAAGAACACCTCCGTGGCTTTCACGATCGCGGTGGTGGAGCTGATGGCGGCGACCCGGTCCATGCAGGAGATGACCTTCCAGATCTTCGAGGCATTCACCGCCGCCACGCTCATCTACCTCGGGGTCAATCTCCTGGTGGTGCGCTTGATGGGCTTCATCGAAGGGCGCCTGGAGGTCCCGGGTCTCAGCATCCGGCAGACGAGGTAAACCATGTCCATCCTGTTTGACACCGACGTCATCGCCCGTGCCGCGCCGCAGCTGGTTCAGGGCTTCTGGTTCACGCTGCAGCTCACGGGCATCTCCGCCCTGGGTGGCGTGGTGCTGGGGACCTTGCTCGCGCTGGCGCGCCTGTCCGGCAACAAGGTGCTGTCCTCGGTCGTGGGCGCCTATGTCAACACGCTGCGCTCCATCCCCTTGCTGCTGGTGATCTTCTGGTTCTTCTTTCTGGTGCCCTTCATCGCGGCCTGGATGACGGGATCGAAACGCCCGATTGAAATCGACGCGCTCACCTCGTGCGTGATCACCTTCATTCTGTTCGAGGCCTGCTACTTCTGCGAAATCATGCGCGCGGGCATTCAGTCGATTCCACCTGGGCAACTGAATGCCGGCAAGGCCCTGGGCATGGGTTACTGGACGATCATGGTCTTCATCATCGTGCCGCAGGCCTTTCGCAACATGCTGCCGGTGTTGCTGAGCCAGACCATCGTGCTCTTTCAGGATGTCTCGCTGGTCTCCGTGCTGTCCATCAAGGACTTCTTCGGCAGCGCCGATTTTGTGGCCAAGCGCGACGGGCGGCCGCATGAAATGTATTTGACCGTTGCCCTGGTGTACCTGGTGGCCTGCGTGCTCCTCTCCCGCTGCGTCAAGGCACTGCAGCGCCGCATCGCCATCGTCCGATAGAGAACGACATGATTGAACTGCGCAACGTCTCCAAGTGGTATGGCCCCGTCCAGGTGCTGAACGGCTGTTCCGTCACGGTCCAAAAGGGCGACGTCATGGTCGTCTGTGGGCCCTCGGGTTCGGGAAAGTCCACCTTGATCAAAACCGTCAACGGGCTTGAGCCGATCCAGGGCGGCACCATCCTGATCGACGGCGTTTCCGTGCACGACCCCAAGACCGATGTGTCGCGCTTGCGCGCCAAGGTCGGCATGGTCTTTCAGCACTTCGAGCTGTTCCCTCACCTGAGCGTGACCGAGAACCTGACGATCGCCCAGATCAAGGTGTTGCGCCGAAAGCCCGAGGAGGCGCGCACGCGCGGCCTCAAGATGCTGGACCGGGTCGGGCTGCTCCCCCACAAGGACAAGTTTCCCGGTCAACTGTCGGGCGGCCAGCAGCAACGGGTGGCCATCGCGCGGGCATTGAGCATGGACCCCACGGTCATGCTCTTCGACGAGCCCACCTCCGCGCTCGATCCCGAAATGGTCGGCGAGGTGCTCGACGTCATGGTGCGCCTGGCCACGGAGGGAATGACCATGATGGTCGTGACCCACGAAATGGGATTCGCGCGCAAGGTGGCCAATCGGGTGATCTTCATGGACGTGGGCGGCAAGGTGCTGGAAGACTGTTCGAAGGACGAATTCTTCGGCAACCCCGATGCGCGGCAAGCACGCACCAAAGAGTTTCTCGGGAAGATTCTTCAGCATTGAACACGGAGCTCCTCATGACCAACACCCTGCCTCTGGATGAACGCGCCGTGGAGATCGCGACACCGGTCGAGCACCTGGATGCCGCTCCCGTCCTGACGGCTGACGCCATCACGGACGAGCTGCGAACACTGATCCTGACCGGCGTTCTCGCGGTGGGTGTCCAGCTGAAACAGGAGGCGCTGGCCAAGCGTTTTGGCGTGAGCCGTTTCCCGATCCGCCAGGCCCTCAAGAAGCTCGAAGCCGAAGGCCTGATAGAGCACACACCCTTCGCAGGGTCCGTCGTCGCGGGCCGTTCGTTGACGGATCTGATCGAGATCCTAGACATCCGGATCGCCCTGGAAATGCGTGCGCTCGAACTGGCCATTCCCCACATCGAACAGAAAGACGTGGAGGCCGTTCAGGCCATCATGGAACGCTACGACGGCAGCGAGAATCCGCGCGAGTGGTCGGAGTTGAACCTTGAGTTCCACCTGCGGCTCTACGCCCCCTGCGCGCGGCCCAGGCTGCTGAAGATGATCGAAGACATCGTCCGGGGCATCGACATCCAGCTGCGCACGCAGCAGTCCTACCGCGTCGGCCGCAAAGCCCCTCAGAACGAGCACAAGGCCATCCTTCGGGCTTGCATCGCCAAGGATGTGAGAAAGGCCCTTTCGCTGCTCAAGGAGCACATCGAACACACGCAGATCGCTCTGCGCCAATCCTGAACGCACCGGGCCTTTCGCCATGGCTCCAGATCTCTTTCGCAACCTCCACCACGTCTGCATCGTTGTGCGTGACATGACGGCGTCGGTTCGCTACTACGAGTCCATCGGCGTCGGGCCCTGGCACGACTTTCCATCGCTGGAGACTTTTCGGCACGACCTCCAGGTGCCCGATGCCGACGCCTTCTTGAAGCTCCACTACCGCTACGCAAATCTGGACAACGTGCAGCTGCAGTTGTGCGAGCCGGCGCCGGGCAACACGCCTCAGCGCCGATTTCTGGAGACGCAAGGCGAAGGCGTTTTTCACCTGGGCTTCACGGTGCCCGATTGCGATGCCGCGGAAAGCCAGGGACTGAATGCCGGACTCTCCGTCCTGATGCACGGCCGCAAGCCCGACGGCGGCGGCTTCACCTACTTTGAAACGGCGCACCGTGGCGCCGGGGTCACGCTCGAAGTTCGAGCCGCGGCCCAGTGATTTTTTCCATTCTTCCATTTGAAAGGTCTTAACCATGTCCACTGACAAGGATGTTTTCGACGTTGCGGTGATCGGTGCCGGCAACGTGGGTATCGCGGTCGCCTACTACCTGATGAAGGAGCAGAACTTCAAGCGCGTTGCGCTCATCGACCCCAGGGATCCGATGAGCCTTACCTCGGCGCAATCGGGGGAGAACTACCGGAACTGGTGGCCCCATCCCACCATGACCGCGTTCACGGACCACAGCATTCGACTGATGGAACAGATCGATGCGAACACGGGCGGTCGGTTGAACATGACGCGGGGCGGCTACGCGCTCGTGACCCGCCGCGAGCGACCGGAAGACCTGATTGAAGACCTGTACCGCGGCTACGAGGGCACGCCCGAGAAGATCCGCATCCGGGAGTCCGCCACCAGCGACTACGCCGCACCGCTGCGTTCGCCCTGGCAATCGGCGCCCGATGGGGTGGATGTGCTGTTGAACACGGACCTCATCCGCCAGGCCTTTCCCATGTATGCGCAGGACGTGCGCAGCATCATCCACATTCGCCGCGCGGGCTCCATCAGCGCCCAGCAGCTCGGCCAGCACATGCTGGAAGACATCCGGGCGGCCGGTGGCACGCTGATCCGCGCCGAGCTCAAGGGTGTGGTGACAGGCCAGCCTTTCCAACTGGACCTGGCGGCGGAGTCGGGCGCCACGACCATTCGCGCCGAGCGCATCGTGAACGCAGCGGGCCCCTACCTTCGCGACGTGGGCCAGATGCTGGGTGAGGATCTGCCGGTGACCTGCGTCTACCAGCAGAAGATCGCCTTTCAGGACCGTGAGGCCGCCATTTCGCGCGCGATGCCTTTCACGATCGATCTCGATGGCCAGACGCTCGCCTGGTCCGACGAAGACCGCGCGTTGCTGGCCAGCGATCCGGACACGCGCAAGCTGGTCGAGCCCATGCCCGGCGGCATTCACTGCCGGCCCGATGGTCCGGTGGATGGCAACTGGATCAAGCTCGGCTGGGCCTACAACAGCACCGCCTCCGATCCGCATGCGGAAGATCCGGTGGACCCGCAGTTTCCGGATTCGGTTCTGCGCGCAGCCAGCCGCCTGCATCCGAAGCTGGCGGCCTATATCGGCAAGTTGCCGCGCGGTGCGCACCACTACGGTGGGTACTACGCGATGACCGAAGAGAATTGGCCCCTCATCGGCCCCATGGGAACCCAGGGCGCCTTCATCGCCGGGGCCCTCTCGGGCTTCGGATCGATGGCGGCCTGTGCAACCGGTTCACTCTGCGCAGCCTGGGTGGCGGGCAAGCCCGTGCCGGCCTACGCCGCTTCACTCAGCATGGACCGGTACAAGGATGCAGAGCTGATGAGCCGGCTGAAGCAGTTGGGCAGCGGCAGCCTCTGAGCGCCTGGGCGCCGCGCAACCGCGCGGCCAGCCCGATGAATGGCATGCCGGGCCGCTAGGTCGACTTCTTGCCCCGGCCTTTCGCCAAGGCGACGAACGTCTTGACGGCGGGCGAGGCTTCACCCCGCCGATAGGCCAGCGCGAGGTGCACCAACTCCTTGAAGTCCCTGATCGGCCTGAAGGTCACCCCGGGCTGGCGCAGCATCTGGAGGGACTCGGGGACGACGACGATGCCGTATCCCGCTGCGGCCATGCTGGTGGCCGTGATGATGTCGTTGACGCGGTAGGCCGGTGCGGCCTCGAAGCCGGCAACCGCCGCCAGCTTGCCCAGCACTTCCGCAAACCCCTCCGAGTCATCGAACTGCGGAGAGACAAACGTCTGGTCGCGCAAGTCCCGCACGCCCACCGTGGGCTTGCGGGCCAGGGGGTGCTCGTCGGCCATGGCCACCATGAGCGGCTCGCTGTGAACGATGGTGGTCTCTACCCCGTCCGGATACCGACGGCGCGGCCGCACGATGCCCACATCGAGCTCCCCGGACTCCAGCGCGCTCAGCTGTCTGGGCGTCTCCATGGCCAACACCTGCATGTGCACAGCCTCGTGACCCGGCCGGAAGCCCGCGAGGATTCTGGAGAGCAAACCGGAAGACACGGCCGACGCCACGTAGCCCAGGCGAATGTTGCCGCTCATGCCCTTGGCCGCCAACACCGCAATGTTCTCGGCCCGTTCAAGGTGCCGAAGCGCGGCGACGGCTTCCGTGTACAGCAGCGTGCCGGCGTCGGTCAACGAGATGGGCTGGCGCTTGCCCCTGTTGAGAAGCCGCACGCCCAGCTTGTGTTCGAGCTGCTGCAACTGCACGCTCACGGCCGACTGGGCCATCCCCAGGCGCTCACCGGCCCGCGAAAAGTGCAATTCTTCCGCGACCGCGACCAGGCATTCCAGTTGGCGTCTCGTCAGCATCAATATGGTTTCCAGATCAAAGTATCTTGTTTTCGATCTGGATGTTATCAATGAATTCCGCTTCAATCTGGGCTCCACCTTGAAGGAAACCCTCATGAACGCACGGACAGAGCAGAAGTTTTTGAAGCGCGCGAACGCGAAGTTCGAGCTCTCGCCCAACCCCGACCACGAGCGGCTTCTTCACCTGACGCTGGATGAGGCCGCACTCACCGGTTTCCTGGAAGATGCCAGGGACATCGATGTTCAGAATCTGGAGTACGTGCCGTTCATGCGGTTTCACCTGGCCCGGTTGCTGACCGAACGCCTGGGAGAGGAATTCGCCGAGACCGTGCGGCGCATCGTCAGGGACCGGAACCACGGTGGTTTCACGGTGGGCCTTCAGGGGCTGTCCACGGACAGTCCGGATTACGTGAAGTTCGGCACCGCCATCGGTCACCTCCTCGGCCCTGGCAACCACGACTCGATGTCGGGCACCTACTACGCACGCTTCCTGGTCAAGCACACCGACGCGAGCGACTCCTACCTGCGCCAGGCTTACCGCCTGTTCACCATGCACACCGACGGCACCTTCGTTTCCGAGGCGACGGACTGGCTGCTGATGATGAAGTTCGACGAGCGCAATGCCATCGGCGGTGAGTCCCGCTTTCTGCACCTCGACGATTGGGCGGAGCGCGACGGCTTCGTGACCAACCCGCTGGGCGCCAGACCCTTTGTGTACAAGGCGCCCGGGTCCAAGAACGTCGACGAGCGGGTGGAGCGGCCGGTGTTTTTCCACGGCGAGTTCGGGCTTTCGATCTCGTTCATCGACCAGTTCGTGCAGCCTCGCAATGCCGCCGAAGCGGTCTACCTGAAGTCGCTCTCCGAGTCGATGGAGGCCTCCAGCGGCACGAGGACCGTCCGACTCCCCGTGGGAGACCTGGTGGTGCTCAACAACTACTTCTACGTGCATGGCCGTGCACCCTTCCAGCCCGACGCGCAGCTGCACCGCGAACTGATGCGCCAACGCGGCATGTTTGCCGAGTAGCGCATTCTCATCGCGCCTCGACATCTCCACCGACCCGCTTCCATCAAAGGTGCATCCGTGACCTCTACGACCCTGGACACCGCAGCGAGCGCCCAGCCCGCAGCCGCCTATGGCAAGCGCACGGGCATTCCCCGTCGCCTTCAAGGCATTCTGTCGCTCGAGGACTTCGAACACGCGGCCCGCGCTCACCTGCCGCGGCCCTTGTTCGGCTACATCGCGGGAGCAGCGGAAGACAACACGTCGTTGCGGGTCAACCGGGCCGCCTTCCAGGATTACGGATTTCGCACGCGGGTCATGGTCGATGTTTCCCAACGCCACCAGAAAACCACCGTCTTTGGCACCACGTACCAATCGCCCTTCGGCATCGCGCCCGTGGGCATCAGCGCGATTTCGGCCTACCGCGGCGATCTGGTCCTGGCCACGGCGGCCGAACGCGAGGGCGTCCCCGCCATCATGAGTGGCACCTCGCTCATCAAGATGGAGGACGTCGCACGGGCAGCACCGTCCACCTGGTTTCAGGCCTACCTTCCCGGCGACGTGTCGAAGATCGACGCCCTGGTGGAACGCATCGATGCCGCCGGCTTCAAGACCCTGGTGCTCACCGTGGACATTCCGGTCTGGGCCAACCGGGAGAACAACGTTCGCACCGGGTTCTCGATGCCGCTGCGCCCTTCGCTTGGGCTCGCTTGGGATGGTCTGGTGCGTCCACGCTGGCTCGTCGGCACCTTCCTGCGCACCTTCGCGCTCCATGGGATGCCGCATTTCGAGAACTCGTTTGCGACCCGCGGCGCACCGATGCTGTCCAGCTCGGCCATCCGCGACACCACCGGCCGAGACCATCTGAACTGGTCCCACATCGAGGCCATCCGCCGCCGCTGGTCCGGGAACCTGGTCCTCAAGGGCATCCTGAACGAGCGCGACGCGCGCCGCGCTGCCAGCCTCGGCGCAGACGGCATCATCGTGTCGAACCACGGCGGCCGACAACTGGATGGTGCGGCGGCGCCGCTGGAAATGCTGCCGCGCATCGTGGACCAGGTCGGCCACCAGACCGTCGTCATGATGGACAGCGGCGTTCGGCGGGGTGGCGATGTGCTCAAGGCCGTCGCACTGGGTGCCCGGATGGTGTTCCTGGGACGCCCCTTCATGTACGCCGCCGCGGTGGGTGGTGAAGACGGCGTTCGCCACGCCATCACCTTGCTGAGGGACGAGGTGGACCGCAACATGGCCATGCTGGGGGCCAACTCGATGCACGAGGTCACCGCGGAATGTCTCGTCAACCGGCGCGCCGCCTGCGGCACACCGCCACCGGCAATGCCCCGCGCCAGGGATATCGCATGAGCCGACCTGCCTGCCTGTCTTGCGACGGGCAGGCCGCTGGCATCAGGGCTCGAGGGACTGGAGCAGTTGTTCGGCCATCGGCCATTCGCCAAAGCCCGACGCCGGGTTGATGTGGCCCAACGCCCCCACGTTGACCAGCTCGCTGCCCCACTCGCGTGCCATTTGCATGACGCGATCCAGCCTGGCCAGCGGATCGTTGGTGCTGGCCGCCACCACGCTGCGGAAAGGCAGCGCGCGCCGGGGCACGGGCAGCCAGCCGTTCGCCTGCAGCGCGTCCAGGGTCGGATAGCCCGCGGGAAGCGGCGTCTCGAAGTCCGGCGGTGCCACCAGCAAGGCGCTCTGGATGGCGCTGGTGTCGTGTTGCTGCGCCCAGTGCATCAGCATGACCACACCGCCACTGTGCGCGACGACGACGACGGGACCTTCGATGGCCTCGATGGTCCGCTGGATCGCCGCCACACGCGCGGCGCAACTCAGCTTCTCGATTTCCAGCGGCTGCACGCAAACGACCTTGCGCACGGCGGACAGCTGGCGCTCCAGGTGGGTCTGCCAATGGTCTTCCACATGGTCGCGCAGACCGGGAACGATCAGAATCGTGGCTTGCTGTGAGGCGTTCATATCGAAGTCTTTCTTCCAGTTCAAAGGTGGTCGGCGGTCCGTCGGCGCGCCACAGTGTGATGGCACCGGCCGTGCCTCGCTTGACAATGGACGACTGGCACTTATCCTTGGGCGCCACCCACCTATCCCCGCGTTTCCGATGGCCTCACTTGTTCGCGCTGCGTGCCTTACCAACTACAGCGCGGTCGCCCGCGCGAGTGGCCTGGACCCTGCCCGCATGCTTCGCCATGCCGGGCTTAGCACCAACGTCGAGCGCGAACCCGACCTCCTGATCCCGGTCGAGCGCGTCGGGCAACTGCTGCAGACGTCGGTGATCATGTCGGGCAACGAGAGTTTCGGTCTGTGCATGGCGGAGTCGCGCATGCTCTCCAATCTCGGCGCGGTGGGCATGCTGATCCGCGACCAGACGACGTTGCGCGAGTCGCTGGACGTGCTCATGCGCTACCAGTTGCTGCTCAATGGATCGCTGTCGCTGATGGTGGAATCCCACGACGACGTGGTCGTCATCCGCGAAGCGATCAAGGCGGGCAAGCCGCAACAGCCCACGCGCCAGAGAATCGAACTGGCGCTGGGCGTGATGCTGCGCGTGTTGCGCCAGTTTCTCGGGGCCGACTGGCAACCACGGCGGGTGTGCTTCGAGCACCCGGCGCCGCAGGATCTGCGCGTGCACCACAGGATGTTCGGCTACGGCATCGAGTTCTGCGCCGACTTCAACTGCATCGTCTGCGCGAAGACCGATCTCGATGCCCGCAATCCATCGGCAGACCCGGCGATGGCGCGCTACGCGCAGCAGTTGCTGGACGCATCGACCCCATTGCAGCGGCCCACCATGCTCGAGGACGTGCGCCGCACGACCCTGCTGCTGCTGCCCAGTGGGCGCTGCAGCGTCGAACAGGTGGCCGAGCACCTCGGCGTGGCGAGCCGCACGGTCCAGCGGGGGCTCGCGGAACAGGGGCAGAGCTTTTCATCGATGCTCAACGACATCCGCATGGAGCTCGCCACGCGCCATGTTGTGGAGAGCGATCGCCCCTTGACCGAGGTGGCGTTGCTGCTCGGTTTTTCCGCGCCCAGCGCTTTCTCCCGCTGGTACCACACACAGTTCGGGTGCAGCGCCAAAGAGAGCCGGGCCGCCCGCGCCACCGGTCAGCCCGAGTAGCGCGCCACGCGCCCTCTCGACCCACAAGCCAGCCTTGCCTGGCTTTTTTTGCGCCCAGGCGGTGCGCTCGTAGAGCGCCAAAGTAATTGCAAAAAGCGACTAAGTGCTGCGAATAAATGACGTGATTTGGTGCGACTTGAGCCGAGGGCATCTCAATGCGGCATGCGGGCTGGCTTGAGTATGGCCGTGCGAAGCTCGCTCTTGCCTCGGATACGATGTCGGCACTCGGCCGAGGCTGTGTGGAAACGCACTCGGCACGGCAGTATGCCGAATTCTTGTGCGGCCAAGGGTCTGATGAGCCTCGCTGGCCGTCCTGTAGGCCATTTTTTTGCGAAGTGACTGTGTGGGGGAGATCTGAAGTCCTGCTCAACGGCAAGGCCGCATGAGAAGGGCTCACGCCCCCACCAGCCGCACCGCCTTCATCGTCCTTGCGATTCCCAGAATCCGCATCACCCGCTTGAGGTTGTAAGCCAGCACGTGCAGGCTCATCTCGGTGCTCACATGCGCCAGCGTCTTCGTCAGGAAGTGCGTCGAGCCCATCCAGTGCTTCAACGTGCCGAACACATGCTCGACGGTGCGCCGTCGCAAGGTCATGGCGTCGGGCTTGCGGTCCAGTCG
>NZ_SCML01000004.1 GCF_005503365.1 Hydrogenophaga sp. 2FB | reverse complement strand
GTGGTGGGCATGATCCTGGGGGCGCCCACGCTCAAGCTGCGCGGTGACTACCTGGCCATCATCACGCTGGGCTTCGGCGAGATCGTGCGCATCTTCCTGCTCAACATGGACCGTCCGGTGAACATCACCAATGGGCCCAAGGGCATCAGCCAGATCGACACCATTTCGGTTTTCGGGCTGGACCTGGGCAAACGCCTGAGTGTTGGCGACTACACCTTTCAGCCAGTCACGCTCTACTACTACCTGTTCCTGTTCTTCGTGATGCTGGCCATCCTCATCTCGTACCGCTTGCAGGACTCGCGCATCGGCCGCGCCTGGATGGCCATTCGCGAAGACGAGATCGCCGCGAAGGCCATGGGCCTGAACACGCGCAACCTCAAGCTGCTGGCCTTCGGCATGGGCGCCTCGTTCGGCGGTGTGTCGGGCGTGCTGTTCGCGTCGTTCCAGCGCTTCGTGTCGCCCGAATCGTTTTCGCTGATGGAGTCGGTGATGGTGGTGGCCATGGTGGTGCTGGGCGGCATCGGACACATTCCGGGCGTGGTGCTCGGCGCGTTGTTGCTGGCCGGTCTGCCCGAGCTGTTGCGCCATGTGGCGCACCCGCTCACCGAGTTGACGGGGGGCCGTCTTGCCCCCGAAATCCTGCGCCAATTGCTGATTGCGTTGGCCATGGTGGTGATCATGTTGCTCCGACCGCAAGGCTTGTGGCCCACGCCCGAGCACGGCAAGTCTTTGTCCAAGTAAGCGGAGCATTCACATGAGCGACACCGTTCTCAAAGTGGCGAATGTCTCCAAGCGTTTCGGTGGCCTGCAGGCCCTGAGCGATGTGGGCATCGAAATCCAGCGTGGCCAGGTCTATGGCCTGATCGGCCCCAACGGCGCCGGGAAAACAACCTTCTTCAACGTGCTCACGGGCCTGTACACGCCCGACAGCGGCTCTTTCGAGCTCGCGGGCAAGCCGTACACGCCCAGCGCGGTGCACAAGGTGGCCAAGGCCGGCATTGCGCGCACCTTCCAGAACATCCGGCTCTTCGCCGAGATGACCGCGCTGGAAAACGTCATGGTCGGGCGCCATGTGCGCACGCACTCGGGCCTGATCGGTGCCGTGCTGCGCACGCCCGGCTTCAAGCGCGAAGAGGCCGCCATCACGGCGCGCGCACGCGAGCTGCTGGCCTATGTGGGCATCGAGAAGTTTGCCGACTACAAGTCGCGCACGCTGAGCTATGGCGACCAGCGCCGCCTGGAGATCGCCCGTGCGCTGGCGACCGACCCGCAACTGATCGCGCTCGACGAACCCGCCGCCGGCATGAATGCCACCGAAAAGGTGCAACTGCGCGAACTGATCGACCGCATCCGCAAGGACGACCGCACCATTCTGCTGATCGAGCACGACGTGAAGCTGGTCATGGGCTTGTGCGACCGCGTGACCGTGCTGGACTACGGCAAACAACTCGCCTCGGGCTCGCCGGCCGATGTGCAGAAGGATCCCAAAGTGATCGAGGCCTACCTCGGCACCGGTGGCCACTGATCAAGGATTGACGCAAATGGCAAACACACTCCTGAAAGTCAGCGGTCTGAAGGTCGCGTACGGCGGCATCAAGGCCGTCAAGGGCATCGACCTCGAGGTGCGCGAAGGCGAACTGATTTCGCTGATCGGCTCCAACGGCGCCGGCAAGACCACCACCATGAAAGCCATCACCGGCTCGCTGGGCTACGAAGCGGGCGAGATCGAGTACCTGGGCCAGAGCATCAAGGGCAAGGGCGCGTGGGACCTGGTCAAGCACGGTCTGGCCATGGTGCCCGAAGGCCGCGGCGTGTTCACCCGCATGACCATCACCGAGAACCTGCAGATGGGCGCCTATATCCGCAAGGACAAGGCGGGCATCGCGCAGGACATCGAGAAGATGTTCGGCATCTTCCCGCGCCTGCGCGAGCGCAAGGACCAGCTGGCCGGCACCATGAGCGGTGGCGAACAGCAGATGCTGGCCATGGCGCGCGCGCTCATGAGCCAGCCCAAGGTGCTGCTGCTCGACGAACCCTCCATGGGCTTGTCGCCCATCATGGTCGACAAGATCTTCGAGGTCGTGCGCGACGTGTCCAGGCAGGGCGTGACCATCCTGCTGGTCGAGCAGAACGCCCGCCGCGCGCTGCAGATCGCCGATCGCGGCTACGTGATGGACTCGGGCGAAATCATCATGACCGGTGTGGGGCGCGACATGCTGGACGACCCGAAAGTGCGGGCTGCGTACCTCGGCGAATAGCTCGCCTGGGGTGTGGGCCGCCTCAAAACCTACAATCATGGGTTGCGCACCTCGGTGCCCAACCCATTTTTCATTCCATGACCCAAGCCCAAACCCCTGACGCCAGCGCACCCGCGCACGACGAAAACCAGCTTATCGCCGAACGCCGCGAGAAGCTCAAAGCCTTGCGCGAGGCGCAGAAACAGGGGCAGGGCGTGGCGTTTCCCAACGACTTCAAACCCGCGAACAAGGCGGCCGAGTTGTCCGGGAAGTTCGGCGAAAGCACCAAGGAAGCGCTCGAAGCCGAGCCGGCGCATGCCACCGTGGCAGGCCGCATGATGCTCAAGCGCGTCATGGGCAAAGCCAGCTTCGCCACCCTGCAGGACGTCTCGGGCCGGATCCAGGTCTACGTCAGCAAGGACGCTGTGGGCGAGGACGTGTACGCCGCGTTCAAGCACTGGGATCTGGGCGACATCATCGGCGTGGAAGGCTCGCTCATGCGCACGCGCACGGGTGAACTCACCATCCAGGCCAGCCAGATTCGCCTGCTGACCAAGAGCCTGCGCCCGCTGCCCGACAAGTTCCACGGCATCGCTGACCAGGAAATCAAGTACCGCCAGCGTTACGTGGACCTCATCATGGACGAGTCCGCACGCCAGCGGTTCGTGGCGCGCAGCAAGTCCTTGTCCGCGATCCGCGAGTTCATGGTGGAGCACGGTTTCCTCGAAGTCGAGACCCCCATGCTGCACCCCATTCCCGGCGGTGCGAACGCCAAGCCCTTCAAGACCCACCACAACGCGCTCGACCAGGAAATGTTCCTGCGCATCGCGCCCGAGCTGTACCTGAAGCGCCTGCTGGTGGGCGGTTTCGATCGCGTGTTCGAGATCAACCGCAACTTCCGCAACGAAGGCATCAGCGTTCGCCACAACCCCGAGTTCACCATGATGGAGTTCTACGCGGCGTACTGGAACTACCAGGACCTGATGGACTTCAACGAGCAGCTCATCCGGCATGTGGTGCGCCAGGTGCGCGGCGACGAGCCGCTGACCTACCAGGGCAAGCCGGTGGACGTGGTGTCGCCGTTCGAGCGCCTGACGATCCGCGAAGCCATCGTGAAGTACACCGACGCGGGCGCCAACGTGGACGACACGGCCTGGCTGCTGGGGCAACTCAAGAAGCTGGGCCTGTCCGAGGAGAAGCACCAGCTCTCCGGCCGCAGCCTGCCCAGCCTGCAGGTGCTGTTCTTTGAAGAGAAGGTCGAGGACAAGCTCTGGAACCCGACCTTCATCATGGACCACCCGACCGAGATCTCCCCGCTGGCGCGCGCCAACGACGCGAATCCCGCCGTGACCGAGCGCTTCGAGCTCTACATCACCGGCCGCGAATTCGGCAACGCGTTCTCGGAGCTCAACGACGCCGAAGACCAGGCCGCGCGTTTCCAGGCGCAGGTGTCGGCCAAGGACAGCGGCGACGAAGAAGCGATGTTCTACGACGCGGACTACATCCGCGCGCTCGAATACGGCATGCCGCCGGCCGGTGGCTGCGGCATCGGTATCGATCGCCTGATGATGTTGCTGACCGACAGCCCGAGCATTCGCGACGTGATCCTTTTCCCCGCGCTGCGCCGCGAGGCCTGAGAACCACAGGCGCGCTCAGAAGTTCATCTTCAGGATCGCCTTGCGCGGGGTCTTGCGCAGGGCGTCGAGCGCCTGGCGCAGCCAGTCCAGGTGTGCCTGCGCGTCCTGCTGCAAGTCCTGCGAAGCCTCGGGCAGCAGGGCGACGACGATCTTGAATTTCAGCGTGGAGCCCACGGGCAGCTGCAGCGAGGGCCGCAGGCCGCTGGCCACGATGCTCGTGGCCGCCGCCAGGGCCTGCGCATCGCGCACCGGGCCTTCCATCAACAGCGCCAGGGTGCTGTCATCGACCCGGCTGGCGGTGTCCACGTCGCGCGCCACCGAACGCAGCAACGAGCCGGTGATCACCAGCGCGCGGTCGGCTTCTTCGCGGCCATGTTCTTCGGCAAACCAGGCGTGGTTGTCCAGGCTGATCAGCAGCAGCGCGGCGTGGTGCTGGTAGCGCTGCGCGCGCACCAGGCTCTCGTGCAGCCGCAGCATGAAGTTGTGGCGGTTGGTCAGGCCGGTGAGCGGTTCGGTCATGGCCAGGGCGCGGGCGCGGGCCTGGGCCTCGTGCTGCAGTGAGGAGCGTTGCAGCAGGCCATAGATCAGCAGCGGTGCTTCGATCGCGGCGGCGATCACCATGGCGTACTGCGACAGGAAACCCGAGGAGATCAGGCCGAAATTGCGCATCACCGGCAGCGCGCCCGCGAGCAGCACCGGCAGCATGCCCAGCGCGATCCAGCGCACCCAGCGGTCGCCCGTGCGCCAGGCGGCCCAGAGCATGGCGTACACCAGCGCCATCGTCAGCGCCGCTACCGCCGTGACCGCCTGCAGGCTGGCCGTCGTGGGTGACAGCACGTCCCACAGGATCAAGGCGGTGAGAAGGATGGGGGTGCCCAGGGCGGCCCGGTCCAGCCAGCGGCCGATGCGTCGGGGTTGAACCACGTGGCGAACGAACAGCAGGCCGCAGACGGCGGTCATGGGCATCAGGATGAACTCGGCCAGGCCGTTCCAGCGCGCCGCTCCCGGCCAGAGGAATTGCCCGGCGACGCCCAGCGACGCGGCCATCGCCAGCCCGAGGACCGTGATGTAGACGGCGTACGCCGCGAAGCTGGTGTCGCGGAACACGAGCGCGTTGGCCACGGCCGTGGCGGTGAGCAACAGCGCCATGCCGAAGTAGGCGCCGAGCAGGAACTGCTGGTGGATGCGCAGCTCGCGCAGGGTGGTGTGCTTGTGGATCTGCAGCGTGCCGGAGAAGGGCACGCGGGCGTGTTCCATCCGCACCCAGTAGGTCACCACCGCGTCGGTTCGCGGGTCGAGCGAGAACACCGGGTACCGGTCGGGAAAAGCCCAGTCGCGCACGGCGATGCGGTCACCCGCGTGTTGCTCCTTCCAGCTGCCGTCGGCGAGTCGGTGGTACAGGCTGATGCGGTCGGTGCCGGAGCGCGCCAGCTCCAGCTCCCAGCGCGCGCGATCGTCGCGCACCTGGGCATCGAAGCGCACCCACAGCGCCGACCCCTCGGGCAGGCTCAAGCGGTGGTTGGCGTCGCGCACCGCAAAAGGCAATTCGTGCTGCTGCGCCTCCAGCTCCTGCACCGTGCGCTCACCGCTCGGGTCGACCCAGTAGACGCTGCGCTGGGCCAGGGGCACGCTGCCCTGGGTGCCGTCGAGCACCACGGTCGGCACGTTGGCGGCCGCGGCATGAGCGACGGCGAAAAGGGAGAAGAAGAACAGTGCGAAGCAGACGGCCAGGCCGCGGGCGCGACGGGTTCCGGGCGTCGAGCCCATCCACGAAATATCAGACATCCTCCGATTGTGTCGTCTGTTACACATGCTTTCGCTGCGCGGCCTGGCAAGGCGCGCAAAAAAGCCCCGGGGTCGGACAACCGCCGGGGCTTGGGTGTACCTGGTAGGTGTAGATCAGGCGTAGGCGGCCAGTGCCTTGCGCATCTTCTTCATGGCCGCCACCTCGATCTGGCGCACGCGCTCGGCGCTCACGCCGTACTCGGCCGCCAGTTCGTGCAGCGTCATGCCGCCCGAACCGTCGTCGTTCACCTTGAGCCAGCGCTCGCTCACAATGCGGCGCGAGCGCTCGTCGAGTTCGCTCATGGCCTGGGCCACGCCTTCGGTAGCCAGTCGGTCGCGTTGGGCCGACTCGATCATCGCGGTCGGTTCGTGGGTGGCGTCGGCCAGGAAAGCGATGGGGCCGAAGCGTTCTTCGCCGTCGTCGCCCGGGGTGGGGTCGAGCACCACATCGCCGCCAGACAGGCGCGTTTCCATTTCGCGAACTTCTTCCGGCTTCACGCTCAGTTCGCGCGCCATCACGCTCACTTCGTTGTCGGAAAGCACTTCGCGGTGGGTGTCACCGTCGGCTGCACCGGCGCGGAAACCTTGTTTGCGCGAGCGCAGGTTGAAGAACAGTTTGCGCTGTGCCTTGGTCGTGGCCAGCTTGACCATGCGCCAGTTCTTCAGGATGTATTCGTGGATCTCGGCCTTGATCCAGTGCATGGCGTAGCTCACCAGACGCACGCCCTGGTCGGGGTCGAAACGCTTGACGGCCTTCATCAGGCCGACGTTGCCTTCCTGGATCAGGTCGCCGTGCGGCAGGCCGTAGCCCAGGTACTGGCGTGCGATCGACACCACCAGGCGCAGGTGGGACATCACCAGCTGGCCGGCAGCGTCCAGGTCGTTGTCGTCGCGCAGGCGGCGGGCGGCCTGCTGCTCCTGCTCCAGCGTGAGCAGCGGCAGGCGGTTGACCGCGGAAATGTAGGCGTCGAGGTTGCCCAGGGGCGGCACGAGCGCCCAGGGGTTCGCCACGGCGAGCGAGCCTTGGGTGGCGGTGGCAACGGGGGCGAGTGTGTGAGTCATGTTGGAACCCTCCTCAGGTGTTCTGCCAAGAATATTAGCACTCTGTCTGAGAGAGTGCTAAGGCCAAAGTTCCTTGTCCTGGGCGCTGTGCGGTTTTTGGTGGAATGCTTTTTTGGGCATTTAAGTTCTATCCAAGTCTCTGGTTTGCGTCAGGAGAACGTTATTTGGAACTACCTCATCGTGAGTGCAGCAAAGGGGTCGTGGCCCATTCCGACCGTGACCGGCGAGTCGACGGGCGTGAGCGTACTGGTGGCCGAGTCAATGGGTGTAGGCCGAGAAGGCCTTTCCCTGGTCATGATGCACCGACAATCGGTCCATGGTCATTGCAATCAACTCAGAAGAAGTGCTCACCCCGCCCGTGGACGCCGCCACCGTGATGGTGGTGCGCGACAGCCCTTCGGGCCTGGAAGTGTTGTTGGTGCGCCGGCATGGAAACTCCGGTGTGCTGGGTGGCGCCCACGTCTTTCCGGGCGGAAAGCTGGACGCCGACGACCAACGCGTCGACCCATCGGCGCTGGAGCGCTCCGCGCTCACCTGCCAGGCGGCGCTGGGCGAAGAGGGGCTGGCCGAACCCATCGCGTTGGGGCTGCACGTGGCGGCCTTGCGGGAAACCTTTGAAGAGTGCGGGCTGCTGCTCGGCGTGCCGCAGGGCGCTTCGCGCGTGCAGGCGGTGCGCGAGCGCACGGCCGCGGGCGAGCCGTTTGCGATGGCATTGCAAGCGCTGGGCCTGCCGCTCGACACCGCATGTGTGCTGCCCTGGTCTCGTTGGGTCACGCCGCGCAAGCCTGCCATGATGAACAAGCGCTTTGACACCCGTTTTTTTGTGGCCGCCGCGCCGCAGGGCCAGGTGGTCGAACACTGTGTGCGGGAGGCCACGGAGGCGGCCTGGCATTCACCTCGGCACTGGCTGGAGCGCTATTGGGCGAGTGAGGTCGAGATGGCGCCGCCGCAAATCATGAGCCTGTGCCATCTCGCTGGCCTGCGCGATGTGGCCGAGGTGTTGGCGACGGCGCGCAGCCGGCGGCCAGCCCTGATCGAGCCGCAGTCGTTCGTGCAGAACGAGGAGCGTGTGTTGTGTTACCCCGGCGATCCGGCGCATTCGGTGCCCGAGCGGGCTTGGCCGGGACCCACGCGCGTGGTGATGCGCAACCACCGCTTCGAGCCCGAAGGCGGACTGGCCGGGTTTCTGGGCGCACGGTGATGGGCCACCGCGTGGAACTCGTCCGGGCATGGGTTGTCCAACGTTTTCGTCCGCTCATGGACCAAGGAGCCAGCACCATGCGCTTGTCGATCGGGCTTTTGGCCGCCGTGTCCTTTCTGACCGCGTGCAGCGGTTACGCGCCGTCTGCGAATCCCACCGGGATGACCGCCGACGAGGTCGTGGCCCAGATGGGGCCACCCGAAACACGCCGCACGGTCGAAGGCGGAACCCGGCTGGAGTACCCGCGCGGTCCGTTCGGTCGGCACACCTGGTTCGTCTACCTCGATCCCGCGGGACGTGTCGTTCGCACCGAACAGGTGCTGAACGAACGCAACTTCCTCAACATCAATCCCGGCATGAGCCAGGACGAGGTCCGGTATGTGCTGGGCCGCCCCGGCGAGGTGTATGGATTGGGCCGTTCGCGCGGCGTGGTCTGGAACTACCGCTACGAAAACCCGTTCTGCCGTTGGTACCAGGTCGAGATTTCGCAGGACCAGAAGGTGCGCTCCGCCGGTTACGGCGAACCACCGGAATGCCAGCGCAGGGACCGCTTTCCCTTTCAGTGATCGCGCGACTCAGCTGATGCCGAAACGGTAGACCGTGGTGGCGCGGTAGGGTGCGCCCGGGCGCACGGTGTTCTGCGGCAGCGCCGGGCAATTCGGCGCATTCGGAAAATGCTGGGGCTCCAGACACACGGCCGAGCGTGGCCGGTGTTGCACGCCCCCCTTGCCCAGGTCGGGCTTGGGCGCCACGCCGAGCTGGCCGGCGGTGTAGACCTGCAGCAGGGGCTCTGTGGTCCACACGTCCAGCGTGCGGCCGCTGGCTTCGCTGCGCAGCTGGGCACACAGGTGCAGGTTGCCCGCGGGGTTCGGCTCCAGCAGGTAACTCAGGTCGATGTCGGGCAGCGCGCCCAGGCATGCCGCTTCACGCAGATCCTGCGGGTGGCCGTCCAGCGACAAGCATTCGCCTGTGGCGATGCCGTCGGCATCCGTGGCGAGCACCTCGCGCGAAGGCACCTGCAGCGTGTGGCCGTCGATGCGCTGGCCCTGGTCCACGCCGTCGAGGTTGAAATAGATGTGGCTGGTGAAGCTCGCGGGCCCGGGCTCGTCGAGCGCGGTCGCGGTGTGTTCGAGCACCAGTGCGTTGTCGTCGTCGAGCCGGTAGGTCAGCTGCAGCTCCAGCGTGCCGGGGAAGCGGTCTTCGGCGCTGAGGAAGCGGTGCTGCAACTGCAAGGTCTGCGCGTCGATCTGCGTGGCATCAAAGACGCAATGGCGCGCGCCGCGCGGGCCGCCGTGGATGCAGTGCGGCCCGGCATTGGCGTCCAGCCGGTGTTCCTTCCCGTCGAGCGTGAAGCGCGCCTGCCCGATGCGCCCGGCGTAGCGCCCGACGAAGGCGCCCATGGAGGGCGAGCCGCCGATCACGCCGGCCAGGTCGTCGTAACCCAGTGCCACGTCGGCCCATGCGCCCGTGCGGTCGGGCACCACAATCTGAAGCACCTTGGCGCCCAGGTTGGTCACCGCCACCACCATGCCGCGCGGATTGCGCAGGAAGAAGAGGGCGGTGGGGCGCCCGTCCACCTCGCCGGTGAAGCGGGGGGAATCGAGCAGGCGGGGGTCTGTGGTGGGCGCGGCGGTCATGCCCTTATTGTGGGCCGAGCGCCTTGATCAGCGTATCCAACTGTTCGAGCTCGGCGGGCTTGAGATCGGTGAGCGGCGCGCGCACCGGGCCCGCGCCGTGGCCCGCGAGCTGCGCGCCGGCCTTGACGATGCTCACCGCGTAGCCCTGGCCCTTGTTGCGGATGTCCAGGTAGGGCATGAAGAAGTCCTTGAGCAAGCGGTGCTGCGTGGCGTGGTCGTCGGTGCGCACCGCGTTGTAGAAGTCCATCGCGGTCTTCGGGATGAAGTTGAACACCGCCGACGAATACACCGGCGTGCCCAGCGCCTTGTAGGCTGCCGCGTACACCTCGGCCGTGGGCAGGCCACCCAGGTAGGAAAAGCGATCGCCCATCTTCAGGAAGATCGACATCATGGCTTCGATGTCGCCCACGCCGTCCTTGAACCCGATCAGGTTGGGGCAGCGGTCGGCCAGGATCGCGAGCGACTCGGGCGTGAGCTTGCAGACGTTGCGGTTGTAGACAATCACGCCGAACTTCACGCTCTTGCACACCTGTTCGACGTGGGCGATCAGGCCTTCCTGGCCCGCTTCCGTCAGGTAGTGCGGCAGCAGCAGCACGCCGTGCGCGCCCTGGCGCTCGGCTTCCTGTGCGTGCGCAATGGCATTGCGCGTCGGGCCGCCGGCACCGGCAATGATCGGCACTTTGCCCCGGCAGGTGTCCACCGCGGTCTTGATGATCTGGCCGTACTCCGCGCCGGCGATCGAGAAGTACTCGCCCGTGCCGCCTGCGGCGAACAGCGCGCTCGCGCCATAGGGGGCAAGCCACTCCAGCCGCTCGGCATAACCCTTGGGGTTGAAATCGCCTTGTGCGTCGAAGTCGGTGACGGGGAACGACAGCAGGCCGCTGCTGACGATGGATTTGAGATCCTGGGGATTCACGTGATGTCCTCTGTTTGCTGGGAATAAATCAGTCGAGCTTGATGTTGGCCTGCGCCACCACGGCGCCCCAACGCTTGCGCTCGCGTTCGAAGAAGGCGTCTTGCTCGGCCGGTTGCATGGTCACCACCTCGGCGCCCTGGCCCGTGAGGCGGGAGCGCACGTCGGGGCTGCGGATGACCTTGATCAGCTCGGCGTTCAGGCGCGCAACGATGGCCGCGGGTGTGCCGCGCGGCACCACCACGCCTTGCCAGGTGCCGGACTCGAAATCGGTGACGCCTTGCTCCGCCAGGGTGGGCACCTCGCCCACCAGCGGCATGCGCGTGCGCTTGGAAATGCCGAGCACCTTCAGGCGGCCGTTCTGCACGTTGGGCAGCGTGGCCAGCATGCCGTTCATGATCACCTGTGTCTGGCCGGCCACGGTGTCGGCCACGGCCTGCGATCCACCCTTGTAGGGCACGTAGGTCCACTTGGCGCCAGTGGCGCGCTCGACGGCCACACCGGCCACGTGCGGCGCGCTGCCCACGGCGGTCACGGCGAAATTGAGTTCGGTGGTCTTGGACAGGGCCACCAGTTCCTTGAGGTTGTTGGCCTTGACCGAGGGGTGCACCGCCAGCATGTGCGGCGAGTAGGCCAGCATGGTCACGCCACGCAGGTCCTTGCTCGGGTCGAAGGACAGCTTGGTATAGACCGAAGGGCTGATCGCCAGCGCGCCCACGTCGCACAGCAAGAGCGTGTGGCCGTCGGGCGCGGACTTGGCCACCAGATCGGCGCCCAGGTTGCCGTTGGCGCCCGCGCGGTTTTCCACCACCACGGTCTGGCCCAGGCTTTCGGAAAGTGCCTGGCTGATCGAGCGCGCGATGATGTCCGAAGAGCCACCGGGCGGGTAGGGCACGATGATCTTCACGAGCTTGTTGGGGAAGCCGCTCTGCGCGAAGGCGGGTGCGCCCACGGTGGCGATCGCGGCGGTGGCGGTGATGAGTTGTCTGCGGTTCAGGGACACGGTGAATCCTTGGTGAAGGGAGGGTTCAGAAACGCGGCTGGTGGCCGGTGAAGCTTGGGTCGAGCTTCTGCATTTGCGCCAGGTCGTTGCGGTTGCGGATGCCGCAATGCCGGTAGTTGTCGTGCAGGCGGGCAAGAGCCTCGCGGTCGATGGTCACGCCCAGCCCCGGTGTGGTCGGCACCTTCAGCGCGCCAGCCTCGAAACGCAGGCGCCCGCCGGTGACCACCTCGTCGTCCTGCCACGGGTAGTGCGTGTCGCAGGCATACGAGAGAAGCGGCACCGAAGCGGCCAGGTGCGTCATCGCCACCAGGCTGATGCCCAGGTGCGAGTTGGAGTGCATCGACAGTCCCAGGCCGAAGGTCTGGCACATCGTCGAGAGGCGTTGCGTGGCACGCAGACCGCCCCAGTAGTGGTGGTCGCTGAGCACGATCTTCACCGGGCAGCCCAGCTCGGCGTTGCGGCGGAATTCGTTGAAGTCGGTCACCACCATGTTGGTGGCCAGCGGCACATCGCAGGCTTTGGCGACGGCGGCCATGCCGTCCAGCCCGGGGGCCGGGTCTTCGTAGTACTCGAGCACGCCTTGCAACTGCTCGACGATGGCCAGGCTGGTGGCCACGGTCCAGTTGCCGTTCGGATCGATGCGCAGTGGCGCACCGGGGAACGCCTTTGCCAGTGCGAGGATGCCAGCGGCTTCCTGCGCGGGTGGCAGCGCACCGGCCTTGAGCTTGATGCTCTGGAAGCCGTGCTCGCCGATCATGCGGCGCGCCTGCGCCACCAGTTGGTCGGGCGTGAGGGCCTCGCCCCAGGGGTCGGGCGCGTAGGGGCGGTCGACGTGTTCAGCGTGTTTGTAGAATAGGTAGGCGCTGAAGGGCACGGCCGCGCGCGCCGCACCGCCCAGGAGGTCCACCACCGGTGCGTTGGCGAGCTGGCCCTGCAGGTCCATCATGGCCACTTCAAAGGCGCTGACCACCTTGGCCACGGTCTTGGACACATGCGTGCCGGGTGCCAGCGACACCTGCGTGCCGAGGAACTCCGAGCTGGTCTGCTCCGGTGTCACCAGCGCGGCCACGCGCACGTCCATCTCGTTGAGCGCCCAGGGCGACAGGCCCGTGAGCGCGGGCGCGGCCTTGGCCAACGCTTCGAGCATGGGCAGGTCGCCGTAGCTCTCGTTGATGCCGATCAGGCCCGAATCGGTTTCGATCTCGATGATCGAGCGCAAGGCCCAGGGTTCATGGATGCCGGCGGCGTTGAGCAGCGGCGGATCGCGGAACGCAATGGGCGTCACGCGCACATGTCGAATGGCGTGGGAGGTCATGGGACGGGAAGCGCTTACTTGGCGAACATGCCGGGCAGCCACAGCGAGAACGCGGGCACGTAGGTCACCAGCAACAGGCACACGGTGAGCGCGCCGTAGAAGGGCAGGATGGAGCGCATGACCTGCCCGACCGATATGCCCCCGATCGCGCAGCCCACGAACTGCGTCACCCCCACCGGCGGCGTGTTCAGGCCGAGCGCGCAGTTGATCAACATGACGATGCCGAACTGCGCGGGGTCCATGCCGAAGTGCATGGCGATCGGCAGGAAGATCGGCGTGCACACCAGGATGGTGGCAGCCATGTCAAGGAAGGTGCCGAGGATGAACAGCAGGATGTTGATCATCAGGAAGATGACCAGCGGGTTGTCGGAGACCGAGGTCATCAACTCACCGGTTTTCTGCGGCACTTCGTACAGCGCCATGAAGTAGCCGAAGGCCGACGAGATGCCGATCAGCAGCAGCACCACGCCGGTGGTTTTACAAGCTTTGGCGCAGGCCTTGAGGAAATCCTTCCACGACAGCGAGCGGTAGACGAACACCGTGACCAGCAGCGCCCACAGCACGGCGGTGGCGGCCGATTCGGCGGCGGTGAACACGCCCGAGAGAATGCCGGCAAGGATGATCACCACGATCAGCAGCCCCGGCAGGGCGCCCAGCCACGCTGCCAGCACTTCGCCCCAGCCCGGGAACTTGCCGCGCGTGGGGTAGCCGCGCTTGACGGCCACGTAGTACGCGGCGGCCAGGTTGCACAGCGTGAGCAGCACCGCCGGAATGATGGCGGCCAGGATCAGGTTGAGCACACTGACCGACGCAATGCCGGTGGTGGCCAGGGTGAAGATGATCAGGTTGTGCGAGGTCGGCATGAGCACGCCGACCAGCGCGGAGTGGGTGGTGACGTTGACCGCGTAGTCGGCGTCGTACCCTTCCTTCTTCATCAGCGGGATCATCACCGAGCCCATGGCGGACACGTCGGCCAGCGCCGAGCCGGCCACGCCGCCGAACAGCGTGCAACCCACCACGTTGCTCATGCCCAGGCCGCCGCGCACGTGGCCCACCAGGCTGTTCGCGAAGCGCACGATGCGGTCGGCGATGCCGCCATAGAGCATGAGCTCGCCGGCGAACACGAAGAAGGGAATCGCCATGAAGGAGAACACCTGCATGCCACCGACCATCTTCTGGAAGACGATGGGAATCGGCACGCCGGCATAGAACACGGTGGCAATCGACGCAAGGCCGATGGAGAACGCCACGGGCACGCCGATCAGCAGCAGGACGAAAAATGTGACGGAGAGGACGGCCAGTTCCATGATGTGTGTGTCTTGTTGTGTTCAGGGAAAAGGCATCAATGCCAGGCAGGAATCACTTCTTCGTTGCGCAACAGCGCGACGATGTGTTCGAAGGAGAACAGCACGATGAGCGCACCCGCGATCACGAGGGCCAGGTAGTCCAGGCCGGCGGGCAGGCCCAGCATGGGATCGAGTTCGTCCCACTTGAGCTTCGTCCACATCCAGCCGCTCGAGGTCATGATGGCGCCGAACAGCGCCACCAGTGCGTGGATCAGCACCTCCACCTTCAGGCGCATCCACTCGGGCAACAGCGACACCAGCGACTCCAGGCCAATGTGGCCGGCGTCGCGCACGCCCACGGCCACACCCAGCGCGGTGATGTAGAGCACCAGCTGCAGCGCCAGTGCCTCGGTCCAGGTCGGGGTGTCGTTGAACACATAACGGCCGACCACCTGGGTCTGCACCGACAGGATGAGCGTGATCAGGCCGATGATGGCCAGCACCAGGCAGATCTTGCTGATGCGCGCGCAGATCCGGTTCAGGGGCAGGTTGGCGGGTTGGCGCCGGGACGCGGGATCTAGGAGCAGCGGTGCGGTCATGAACGGATCCGGAGAACGGAAGAAAAGCCCACCCACGCGGTCGGCGACCGCGTGGGCATGGGGCGGGGCAGGCTTACTTGGCGTCCTGCACGGACTTGACCAGGCGCTGCAGGTCCGGCGTGGTCATGAACTTGTCGTACACCGGCTTCATCGCTGCCTGGAACTCGGCCTTGTTCACGTCCTTGACCATCTCCGAGCCCGCCTTCGTGACGATCTCGATCGCCTTGGCGGTTTGTTCGTCCCACTTCTGGCGCTGGAACTTCACCGACTCTTTGGCGGTGGCGCGGAACAGGGCCTGGTCGGCGGGCGACATCTTGTCGAACACCGCCTTGGAGATCACCAGCATCTCGGGCGCCATCGAGTGTTGCGTGTACGAATAGAACTTCACGGCTTCGTAGTGCTTGAAGCCTTCGTACGACGGTTCGTTGTTCTCGGCAGCGTCGATCACGCCGGTCTTCAAGCCCGTGTAGACCTCGGCGGTGGCCATGGGCGTGGCATTGGCGCCCATGGCGTTGGCCACGGCCACCCACAGGTCGGACTGCTGCACACGGATCTTCATGCCCTTGACGTCGGCCAGGCTGCGCACCGGCTTCTTGGCGTAGATCGAGCGCGCGCCGCTGTCGTAGAACGCAAGGCCGACCAGCCCCTGGTGCTCGCAACCTTTGAGGATTTCTTCACCGATCGGGCCGTCGAGCACCGCGCGCATGTGTTCCGTCGAACGGAAGAGGAAGGGCATGGTGGGCACCAGGCTCTTGGGGCAGATCGCGTTGAGCGAGCTGATGTTGACGCGGTTCATGTCGAGCGCGCCGATCTTCACCTGGTCCAGGGTTTCCTTCTCGGAACCCAGGGCGCTCTTGTTGAACACCTTGATCTTGTACTTGCCGTTGCTGCGCTGGTCGAGCAGCTGGCTCATGTGCCGCACGGCAGCGACCGTGGGGTAGTCGTCGCTGTTGTGCACGTCGGCCGATCGCAGATCGGCGGCCTGCACGGAGAGCGCGGCACCAGCGGCCGCTATGGTCAGAAGGGGTTTGAAGTTCATGTCGTCCTCGGCACTTTCGGTTGGTGGATGGAAACGTTGGTGGGGGCCTGTGGCCTCTTGTCGGAATGGGAAATCGGTGATGGGTCAGGTTGTCTTGCACAGCGGCTCGGGCAGCCCGCGCACGCCGGGGCGCAGCGCGAACACACCGCCTGCCAGCGGCTGGTCGCTCAGGTCTCCACCGGGGCGGATGGAGGTGACGAACAGCGTGTCGAGCCCGCTGCCGCCAAAGGCGCACATCGCGGGCTTCTTCACCGGAACGGGCAGGGAGCGGTCCAGCTTTCCATCGGGCGTGAAGCGGTGCACCAGGCCGGCGTCGTTGCCGCAGATCCAGTAGCCGCCGTCGGCATCCACCGCCGCGCCATCGGGCCGGCCGGGCAGGGGCTTCATGTTGACGAACACGCGCGCGCCGTGCGGTGTGCCGGTGTCCGTGTCGTAGTCGAAGGCCCAGATGGTCTGCACGTCGGGGTGCGAGTCCGACAGGTACATGGTCTTGCCATCGGGGCTGAAGGCCATGCCGTTGGGGGTGATCAGCGCGTTGCGCAGTGGGCGCGGCGGCGTTGCGCCATCCAGCGCGAACACAGCGCCCGCCGGTGCGGCGAGCGACATGTCCATCACCATCGTGCCCGCGCGCAGGCGGCCTTGCCGGTCGCAGCGCCCATCGTTGAAGCGCATGCCGGGTTGCGGGTGTTGCACGGTGTGCAGCGGCGGTGTGTCTTCGGTCAGCGTGCCGTCGTCGTGCGGCGTGAGCACGGCCACGCGCGTTTCCATCGCGGCCACCCAGCGGCCGTGCGGCGTGGCCTCGCTGCCAGCGGCCAGCGCGATGCAGCCGGCCATCTCGGGCGTGGGCCAGTGGCGTGCCTGGCCGGTGCGGGCGTTCCAGCACCACAGCGCGCGGCCGGGAATGTCGACCCAGAACAGACACTGGCGCTGCGCGTCCCACACGGGGCTTTCGCCCACGCCGTTGCGCGCGTCGAGCACCAGTTCGGCTTGTGCAGCGGTCATGGCGGTGTTCAGAACGGGCCGGCCTTGACGAAGCCGCCGCCCTGGTAGATCGCGGCGGGGTCGTTCAGGTCGGGGGCGCTGGTGCGCGCATAGACGGCTTCGCGGAACACGTCGGACGTGTCCTTGGGTACATAGCCGACGTGGCGGGCGCGGCTGTTGTCCCACCAGGTCACCGCGTTGTCCGACATGCCGAAGATGATGCTGTGGCCCAGCACCGGCGTGCTGAGGCAGGCGGTGATGAGGCGGTGCAGATCGTCAAAGCTCAACCACGTGGCGAGCATGCGGCGGTCCTTCGGCTCGGGGAACGAAGAGCCGATGCGCACGCACGCGGTCTCGATGCCGTGGCGGTCGAAGTACAGGCGCGCCAGGTCTTCGCCGAAGGCCTTGCTCAGACCGTAGAAACCATCGGGCCGGGCAGGGTGGTCGGCGTTGATGGTTTCGCTCTGTTTGTAGAAACCGGTCACGTGGTTCGAGCTGGCGAACACGATGCGTTTCACACCGTGCAGGCGCGCCGCTTCGTACAGGTGGACCGCGCCGAGGATGTTGGCCTGCAGGATCGCGGCGAAGGGTGCCTCCACCGAGATGCCGCCCAGGTGCACGATCGCGTCGCAACCCGCCACCATGGCGTTGACTTCGTCGGCGTTGGACAGGTCGGCCAGCATCACTTCTTCACCCGCCTGGGCCACGCCGACATCGGCGAGGTCCGACAGGCGCAGCACGTCGCAGTTGCCTTGGAGGCGCGTGCGCAGTGCTGTGCCGAGGCCGCCGGCGGCACCGGTCAGCAACAGCCGGTGATGGGTCTTCAGAGGTTTTTCCATGATCGGGGTCGGCAGGCGTTTGAAAGAGCGGGAAGGGGGAAAAAGGCTTGGACTTTCGCGAGGGGTTTGCTACAGTCCGCTCATCTTTCGTTGTCTGTTGTCGGTTGTCTGACAACTGCGCGGATTGTGTGAACGCCGACCCCGGCGTGTCAAGAAAAAAAGGATGCTCTCCGTGAAAACCCTAGGTGACGTGGCCGCTCGGCCTCCGACCCCAAGCCGTCCGCGCCGACAGCGCGGCCTGGTGCCTGAAATCGTGGACGCGCTGGCCGCGGACATGCGCGAGGGCCGTTTGCAGCCCGGCGACAAGCTGCCCACCGAGTCCGAGCTGATGAACCGGTTCGAGGTCAGCCGCACCGTGGTGCGCGAATCCATCTCGCGGCTGCAGGCCTCGGGCCTGGTGGAAACGCGGCATGGCGTGGGTACCTTCGTGATGGCGCCACCCGAGCAGCGCAACTTCAGCATTGCGCCGGAAGACTTCGCCACCGTGGCCGACGTGGTCTCGCTGCTGGAGCTGCGCATCAGCCTGGAGAGCGAAGCGGCCAGCCTGGCCGCGCAGCGCCGCGATGACACGCACCTGCAGAACATGGCGGCCGCGCTGGCCGCGTTCGAAGCCACGATCGCCGAGGACTCCGACGCCGTGCCCTCGGACTTCCAGTTCCACATGGAGGTGGCGCGCGCCACCGGCAACCGCCACTTCGCGGATCTCATGACCTACCTGGGCACCATGATCATTCCGCGCACCCGCATCAACACCGCCAGCAGCGCACCCGAAGGCCGGCTGGTGTACCTGCAACGCGTGCACGGCGAGCACCAGAGCATCTACCAGGCGATCCGCGCGCGCGACGCCGAAGCGGCCCGCAAGGCCATGCGCATCCATCTCACCAATTCGCGCGAACGGTTGCGCCGCTCTCAGCCGGCTTGACGTCCTCCCCACGCAGGCGCGGCCCACCTGGCCGCGCCTTTTTCCTGTCTGCTTCCTTCCCACCCTCTTGCTTCATCGTTCTGCCATGACCCTTCTGCAATCCTTCGATGCGCGCACCGGCGCTGCCCACGGTGAACCCCTGAACGCTTCCACGGCCGCCGACATCGACGCTGCCGTACAAGCCGCCGCCGCTGCGTTCGACATGTGGGGCAGCAGCACCGGCGCGCAACGCGCGGCGCTGCTCGACGCGCTGGCCGCCGTGCTCGAAGGCGATCGCGAGGCGCTGGTGGCCTTGGCCGATGTGGAGACCGCGCTGGGCACCGCACGCCTGAGCGGCGAAGTCGACCGCACCGCGTTCCAGCTGCGCCGCTTCGCCGACATGGCCACGCGCGGCGTGCCGTTCGAGCGCCTGGACGACCCCGCCGTGGCCGGTGCACCGCCCGTGGGCCACCCGGCCATGCTGCGCCAGCGCGTGCCGCTCGGCCCGGTGGCGATGTTCGCGGCGAGCAACTTCCCGTTCGCGTTCTCGGTGCTCGGCGGCGACACCGCTTCGGCCCTGGCCGCGGGCTGCCCGGTGGTGGTGAAGGCGCACCCGGGCCACCCGCTGTTGTCGCAGCGCGTTTTCGGTCTCGTGCGTGGCGTGTTGCAGGCGCAGGGCTTGCCCGCAGGCCTGGTGGGCCTGGTGCAAGGCGCGGCGATCGAGGTGGGCGTGGACCTGGTGCGCCACCCGCTGATCGCGGCGGGCGCCTTCACCGGCTCCACACGCGGCGGCGCGGCGCTGCAGGCCGAGGCGAAGGCACGCCCGCGGCCGATTCCGTTCTATGGCGAACTCGGCTCCGTCAATCCGGTGGTGGCCTTGCCCGCCGCGCTGGAAGCGAAGGGCGACGAGCTGGCCACCACGCTGGCCGGCTCGATCGCGCTGGGCTGCGGCCAGTTCTGTACCAACCCGGGGTTGCTCGTGCTCATCGATGGCCCCGCGTCGGACCGCTTCGTCGCGCAACTCACCGCCGCGTTGGCCACCCAGCAACCGCACGCCATGCTCACCACCGGCATGCGCCGCGCGTTCGATGCCGGCGTGGCGCGTTTCATCGAACACGGCGCGCAGCCGCTGGTGCAACAGCCTGGCAGCGCCCAGGCGCCCGGCCCGCAACTGCTGCAGGTGAGCGCCGCGCGCTTCCTGCAACAGCCTGCCTTGCACGAAGAGGTGTTCGGCCCGTCCAGCCTGGTCGTGCGCGCCAGTTCGGTGGCCGAGGTGCTCGCGGTGCTGGCCGCCGTGGGGGGCAGCCTCACGGTCACCTTGTGGGGTGCGGAGGCAGAGTCCGACGACACGCGCTCGCTGGTGCGCGGCGCCATGGCCATCGCTGGTCGCGTGCTGTTCGCCGGTGTGCCCACGGGCGTGGCCGTCACCGCCGCGCAGCAACATGGCGGCCCCTGGCCCGCGTCCACCCAGCCCATGACCACGTCGGTGGGCGACGCCGCGCTCGACCGTTTCCTGCGCCCCGTCAGCCTGCAGGACGCGCCCGCGTGGCTGCAGGCGCGGGAAGGGCGGCCGTGCTGAGCGGCGCCAGCGGCGCGGCCCTTTTCAGCCGGCCGCGCAACGTGGTGTTGCTGGCCACGCTGTGCTGCCTGCTCTGGGGCAGCGCCTACCCCGCCATCAAGAGCGGCTACGCGCTGTTGTCGATCGGACGCGAGGACACCGCGTCGCAGCTCGTGTTCGCGGGCTGGCGCTTTCTGTTGGCCGGTGTGCTGTTGCTGGGCATCGCGCGCGCCATGGGGCGGCCTGTGTTGGCGCTGCCGCGCGCGAGCCTGGGCCCCATCGCCTTGCTCGGCCTCACGCAGACCGCCGTGCAGTACGTGTTCTTCTACGTCGGCCTGGCCCACACCACGGGCGTGAAAGGCTCCATCTTCAACGCCACTGGCACCTTCTTCAGCGTGCTGCTGGCGCATTTCATCTACCACAACGACCGGCTCGACCGCCGCAAGGCGCTGGGCTGCGTGATCGGCTTTGGCGGTGTGATGGTGGTCACGTTGCGCGGCGGTGGCCAGGGGCTGGAGGAGGGCTTCACGCTGCTGGGCGACGGCTTCATCGTCATCGCGGCCTTCGTGCTGTCGGCCGCGAGCATCTACGGCAAGCGCCTGTCGCAACGCATCGACGCGATGGTCATGACCGGCTACCAGCTGGCCATCGGCGGCCTCGCACTGCTGCTCGGCGGCTATGCGTTCGGCGGTGCGCTGCACGGCATGTCGCTCGCGCCGGCCGTGCTGCTGGGCTACATGGTCGTGCTGTCGGCGGCGGCGTTCGCCATCTGGGCCGCGCTGCTCAAATACAACCGTGTGGGCAAGGTCGCGGTGTTCAACTTTCTCATTCCGGTGTTCGGCGCGCTGCTCTCCGCGCTGTTCCTGGGCGAGCAGGTGCTGGCCTGGCGCAACGCGTTGGCGCTGCTGCTGGTGTGCGGTGGCATCTGGCTCGTCACCACCGACAGAACGCTCCCACCCGGCGCGGTCACGCCGGCGGGTTGACCGCCGCGCCATCGGCGCTACAGTGGCCCCTTTGGGTGGCGGACGTTCCGCTGCCGCGAAGGGGATTGCCATGACGTGGTTGATCGTCGGCCTGGTGTTGTTCCTCGGCGTGCACTCGGTGTCCATCGTGGCGCCGCGCGGGCGCAACGCACTGGCGCTGCGCGTGGGTGAGAACACCTACAAGGGCGTCTACGTGCTGGTGTCCTTCGTGGGCCTGGCGCTCATCGTCTGGGGCTACGGTCTGGCGCGGCAGGCGCCGGTGCAGCTCTACACACCGCCCGCCGCTCTGCGGCACCTGGCCTTGCTCCTGATGCTGCCCGTGTTCGTGCTGCTGATCGCGGCCTACCTGCCCGGGCGCATCCAGCGTGCCGCCCGGCACCCCATGCTGCTGTCGGTGAAATGCTGGGCCCTGGCCCACCTGCTGGCCAATGGCACGCTGGCCGACGTGTTGCTGTTCGGTGGCTTTCTGGCCTGGGCCGTGGCCGACCGCATCTCGGTCAAACGGCGCGCCGCCGCGGGTCTGCTGCGCAGCCCGCCCGCGCTGCCGGGCAGCGGCGCCAACGACGTGATCGCCGTGGTCGGCGGGCTGGCGATCTACGCGGTGTTCCTGGGGTGGGCGCATGCCTGGCTGTTGGGCGTGAATCCTCTGGGATGAGGCCGGGAACCCTCGCTCTGTGCGCGCTCCAACAGATGACCGCCCATTTTTCCGCCATCATCTTCCCTTCACCATGACACGCACCCACTCCCCGCTGCTGCCGTTGCTGTTTCTTTCGGGAGCGCTGCTTGCCCTTGCCACGCATGCGCAATCGCCATCGCCCACCGTCACCACCGAAGTGGTCGCCCGCGGTCTGCAAAACCCCTGGGCCGTGGCCTTCATCGGCGAGGGCCGCATGGTCGTGACCGAGCGGCCTGGCCGCATGCGCGTCATCGGCGCCGATGGCCGCCTGGGTGAGCCGCTCAAGAACGTGCCCGATGTGGACGCGGTGGGGCAGGGCGGCCTGCTCGACCTCGTCGCCGACCGCGACTTCGCGCGCAACCGCACGCTGCACTTCTGCTTCAGCGAACCCGGGCTGGGCGGCAATTCGACCGCGCTGGCCTCGGCCCGCCTCTCCGCCGACAACCGATCGCTGGACGGCGTGAAGGTCATCTTCAGCCAGAAGCCGAAGTTCGCCAGCCGGCTGCACTTCGGTTGCCGCATCGCACAGGCCGACGACGGCAGCCTGTTCCTCACGCTGGGCGACCGCTTCCAGCGCATGGCCGACGCGCAGACCTTGAACAACCACCACGGCAAGGTCGTGCGCGTGCGCCCCGATGGCAGCGCGCACCCCGACAACCCCTTCGTGGGCCGCAGCGGCGCGCTGCCCGAGATCTGGAGCCTGGGCCACCGCAACATGCAGGCCGCCACCATCGGTCCCGATGGCCGTCTGTGGACCGTCGAACACGGCCCGCAAGGCGGCGACGAAGTCAACGTTGCCGCGGCCGGCAAGAACTACGGCTGGCCCATCATCACCTACGGCGAAAACTACGGCGGCGGCAAGATCGGCGACGGCATCACCAGCAAGGCCGGCCTGGAACAACCGCTGAAGTACTGGGTGCCTTCCATCGCACCTTCCGGCATGGCCTTCGTGACCAGCGAGCGCTACGGCAAGGACTGGAAAGGCAGCCTGCTCGTGGGCTCGCTCAAGTTCCAGTACGTGGCGCGTCTCGTGGTGGAGGGTGATCGTGTGGTGCGCGAAGAAAAAGTGCTGCCCGATCTCGCCCAACGCGTGCGCGACGTGCGCGAAAGCCCCAACGGCTTCATCTACCTGCTCACCGACGACCGTGACGGCCAGCTGTTGCGGCTCAAGCCCCGAGGTTGACCACCATGAATCCCACGCCACGCCCGGTCGCCGCGCCTTGTGCGCCTGTTCAGAGTGACCGAGCGGGGCTGGCCCGCCACTACACCGCGGTGCGTGAACGCAGCCGCGCGTTGGCCGCGCCGCTCTCGCCCGAAGACTGCCAGGCCCAGTCCATGCCCGACGCCAGCCCGGTCAAGTGGCACCTGGCGCACGTCACCTGGTTCTTCGAGACCTTCGTGCTCGAACGCTTCGAGCCCGGCTTCGAGCCTTTTGACCCCGCGTTCCGCGTGCTCTTCAACAGTTACTACAACGGCGTGGGTGATCAGTTCGCGCGGCCGCAACGTGGCCTGATCACGCGCCCCGATCTGGCCGAGGTGTGGCGCTGGCGCGAGCAGGTGGACGAACGCATTGCGCGGCTGATAGACCGCACCGAGAGCGTTGAAGCCCTGCGCCTGATCGAACTCGGCCTGCACCACGAGCAGCAGCACCAGGAACTGCTGCTCACCGACGTCAAGCACCTCCTGTCCTTCAACCCGTTGCGTCCGGCGTACCAGCGCCATTGGCCGCTGGTGTCGGTGGCGAACGTCGCACCGCGTTGGGTGGAACAGCAGGGCGGGCTGATCGAGATCGGCCACACCGGCGAGGGTTTCGCCTTCGACAACGAGCTGCCGCGCCACCGCCAATGGCTCGAGCCCTATGCCTTGATGAACCGCCTGGTGACGCACGGCGAATGGTGGGCCTTCGTGCAAGACGGTGGCTACACCGACCCGCGCTGGTGGCTCGCCGCGGGTTGGGACTGGGTGCGCGCCCAAGGCGTGCGCGCGCCGCTCTACTGGACCTTGCCGCAAGACGGCAACGCCTTGCCGAGCGTGTTCACGCTGCACGGCGAAGCGCCGCTGGACCCGCACACGCCGGTCACGCACGTCAGCCACTTCGAGGCCGACGCCTTCGCGCACTGGGCCGCTGCCACACACACCGAGTGGGCCGGAGCGCGCCTGCCCAGCGAGGCCGAATGGGAAAACGCCGCGGCCCCCTTGCCGGTGCAAGGCAACCTGCAAGACAGTGCCGCGTTTCATCCACTGCCCGCGCGCAACGACGCCAGCGGCCTGCTGCAGATGCACGGCGATGTGTGGGAATGGACGCGCAGCAGCTACAGCGCCTACCCTGGCTTCCAGCCCGCCGAGGGCGCGGTGGGCGAGTACAACGGCAAGTTCATGGTCAACCAGACCGTGCTGCGTGGCGGTTCGTGCGCCACACCGGCGTCGCACCTGCGCGCCAGCTACCGCAACTTCTTTCCCACCGACGCGCGCTGGCAATTCAGCGGCTTGCGCCTCGCACGTTAAGGACATGCCATGCGATTCATTGACCAGGCGCCGCATTTCGTCCAGACGCACCAGTTGCGTCCCGATGCTTCCCACCCCGAGCTGATCGCCGGCCTGCTGCGGACGCCGGCCCGCATCGCGCCGAAGTTCTTCTACGACGCGCTCGGCTCGCGCCTGTTCGACGCCATCACCGAACTACCCGAGTACTACCCCACGCGCACCGAGGCGGCGGTGTTCGCGCAGCACGGCGCCGACATGGCGCGCCATGTGCCGAACGACGCGGTGCTGGTCGATCTGGGCGCGGGCAGTTGCGCCAAGGCCGCGCGCCTGTTTCCGGTGCTGCAACCGTCGGCCTATGTCCCGGTGGACATCTCGGTGGACTACCTGCGCGACACACTCGCCGCCCTGCAACAGCGCCAGCCCGACCTGCCCATGCTCGGTCTGGGCATGGACTTTTCCAGCCGCTTCGACCTCGGCCCTGCTGCCGATGACTGGTTGGGTGACCGCGGGCTCACGCAGCAGGCGCGCATCGTGTTCTACCCCGGGTCGAGCATCGGCAATTTCCTGCCGCACGAAGCGCTCGCGCTGCTGTGCCAGGCGCACGCAGTTTGCGAAGCTGGCGGTGCCGGTGGTGGCCTGCTGATCGGTGTGGACCGCGTCAAGCCGCGCGCCGTGCTCGAACCCGCGTACGACGACGCGCTGGGCGTGACCGCCGCGTTCAACCGCAACCTGCTGCGGCACGTGAACCGGCTCATCGGCGCAGACTTCGCACCGGCCGCATGGCAGCACAAGGTGCTCTTCAACGCGGACGAATCGCGCATCGAAATGCACCTGCAGGCCAGCGGCGCGCAAACCGTGCGCTGGCGCGGTGGCGAACGCCACTTCGACGATGGTGAACGCGTGCACACCGAGAACTCCTACAAGTGGGAACCCGAGGCCTTCATGGCGCTGCTGAGCGAAGCCGGTTTTGGCGAGGCGCGGCACTGGACCGACGCGAACGGCTGGTTCAGCGTGTTCTGGGCGCCGGCATAGCATCGGCGTCCGCACGCACAATGGCGGGTTGAACCACCGCCCAACCCCCATCACCATGACCGTTGCCACCGCGCCTGCCACACGCCAGGAACCCCGCCTCACCAGCCTCTCGCACGGAGGCGGCTGTGGCTGCAAGATCGCACCCGGCGTGCTCAGCGAGATCCTCAAAGGCACCAGCGGCATGCCGATCCCGCCCGAGCTGCTGGTGGGCATCGAGACCGCCGACGACGCGGCGGTGTACCGCCTCAACGACGAGCAGGCGCTGATCGCCACCACCGACTTCTTCATGCCCATCGTCGACGATCCGTTCGACTTCGGTCGCATCGCCGCGACCAACGCCATCAGCGACGTGTACGCCATGGGTGGCACGCCCATCATGGCGCTGGCCCTGGTGGGCATGCCGATCAACGTGTTGTCTACCGACACCATCGGCAAGATCCTCGCGGGCGGACAGAGCGTGTGCCGAGAGGCCGGCATCCCGATCGCGGGTGGCCACACCATCGACTCGGTCGAACCCATCTACGGCCTGGTCGCGCTCGGCCTGGTGCACCCCCGACGCGTCAAGCGCAACGCCGATGCGAAAGTCGGCGACCGCCTGGTATTGGGCAAGCCGCTCGGCGTGGGCGTGTTGTCCGCCGCGCTCAAGAAAGACGCGCTGCCGCCCGCGGGTTATGCGCAGATGATCGCGAACACAACGCAGCTCAACACCCCCGGCCCGGCGCTGGCCGCGCTCGACGGCGTGCATGCGCTCACCGACGTCACTGGCTTCGGCCTGGCCGGTCACGCGCTGGAAATGGCGCGCGGCTCGAACACGACGGTGCGCCTGGACATGGCACGCGTGCCCTTGATCGACGGCGTGCGCGGCCTCGCGGCGAGCGGCATGGTCACCGGTGCGTCGGGTCGCAACTGGGCGGCCTACGGTCACGAGGTGGCGCTTGGGGCAGGCCTGCAACCGGTGGACCAGGCCTTGCTCAGCGACCCACAAACCAGCGGTGGCCTGCTCGTGGCCTGCGCACCCGAGGCGGTGGACGCCGTGCTCGCGGTGTTTCGTGCCCAAGGTTTTGCCGCGGTGGCCGAAGTGGGCGAGATCACCGCGGCGCGCGCCGACGGTGTGCGTTTGCAAGTGGCGTGAACTGAAAGGCGCATCGCATGAACCGCCAACGCATCAGCTCCGGCTCGCCCTTCGAAGCGCAGATCGGCTACTCGCGCGCCGTGGTCGCGGGCGATTGGGTGTTCGTCTCGGGCACCACCGGTTTCGACTACGCCACCATGACCATCGCCGACGATGTGGTGGCGCAGGCCGAACAGTGTTTTCAGAACATCGCGGCGGCGCTGCGCGAGGCCGGTGCCAGCCTGGACGACGTGGTGCGCGTGAACTACGTGCTGCCCGATGCTTCGTTGTTCGAAGCCTGTTGGCCGGTGCTGCGCAAGCACCTGGGCCGCGCGCGGCCGGCGGCCATGATGATCACGGCCGGCCTGCTCGACCCGCGCATGAAGATCGAGGTGGAAGTGACGGCGCTCAAGCCACGTTGAGCGCCGTGGCCATCACTCCACGCGCACCTGCGTGGTGGTGGGTGCGGTCAGTTGCTTGCTCGTGTCCATGTTGTCCAGCAGTTCCAGCTTGAGGCTGTAGTTGCCCGCTGGGGGCGCCAGCCAGACTTCGGTCTGGCCATCGAAAAAATCGATGACGGCCGGAGCGCCGCTGGCGGGCGCCACCGTCAGGCGGAAATGCCCGCTGCCTTCCAGCCGCTGCGCGCGTTGCGCCACGTTGAACGACGACGCGTGAAACTGGACGCGGAACGGCGGCTTCACCACTGGCTGCGCCACTTGCAGGCCAATGCCCTTGACCGACAAGGTCTTGGGATCGGTGTCGTTCTTTTTCGTGACCGTGATCTTGGCGGGTTTGCTGTAGACGAAGTGCGGCAGGTGGTTCTGATCGGCCAGCAGCATGCGCAGGGTGTACGTGCCGGGCGCCAGCGTGAGCACCGTTTCCATCTGGCCTTTGCCGAAGTGGATGTACTGGTCGTTGAACGGCAGGGCTTCCTTGAAGTTCAGCGGCAGGTCGCGGTTGACCAGCAGGTGGTGGTGACCACTGCGTTCACTGCCCTTGATGGCAATCGGCGCCAGACCCCAACCACCCGAGAGACCGAACTTGAGCACGTACGGCGTCTCGATGCTGTCGCCGTCCTTGAGATTGGTGAAGTAGGCCTCGGAGTTCGCACGCGGCGGCGGTGCTTGCCATGGATGCAGTTTCGAGGGAGGGCTGCTCTGAGCGACGCTGAGTGTGGACGCCGTGGCGAGAAGCAGATAGGCGAGGTGTTTGAGCGCGTGCATTGGAGAGGGTAGTCCGTGAAAGAGGATCGGATGGTGAGCCCTTCCCTTAGGCGCGTTCATCGATGTGACTGGCTTGAACGCCGCTCCAAGACTCGTCCACAAGTCTATCGAACGGATGTGACCGGCCATTTGGCCTGTTCTCGTCGAACGTGATTTGCTTTTGTTTTTGCGCTTTTTGGAGAGTCCAAAAAATGCTGCTACAATGCAAGGCTTCGCGGCTGTAGCTCAGTTGGATAGAGTACTTGGCTACGAACCAAGGGGTCGTGGGTTCAATTCCTGCCAGCCGCACCAGAATTTACGTTCTAGAACAACGGGTTAGCTCCACAAGGGCTAACCCGTTTTTCTTTGCTGCGGGACTTTTGCGGGACTCGGAATCCTCCTCTGCAACCGATGCCCTACACCTGCTTGCTGGCTTTTCGCAACGCATGCTCTGCCTTCAGTGCCTGGAGGCTCTTGTTCCAGCCATTTGTCGGCTGCGTGATCTTCTCTAGGGCCTCATGGATCTCTCGAATCTGGGCCATTGAGTAGTGGTCCGTGACGGAGCGATTGCTGTGCCACAGGACGTCCCGCCGGGTCGACTCACTGACGCCGGCCTCACGCAGTCGCATGCCCACAGTATGGCGAAGATCGTGGACATGCAGATCGCCCAGACCAGCCCTTGAGCGCGCTGCTTGCCACGCGCTGTTGTTCATGGCCTTGATTGGTCCCAGTGCACGGTGGCGCCAGGACATCGCAAAAACGTGGGTAGGGTGATGTCCGCGTGCTTCCTCAATCACGGCCTGAGAAATGCTGTTGCACACCACCAGCTTTGAAGTGCGGCGCCCCTTGACGTTTTCTGGCGGAGTCTCAAAAACAGAGATGTTGAGCTCCGGCACTGGGATCTCCCAAGCCCATTGGAGATTACAAACCACATCATCTCGCACGCCGCTGTGCAGGGTAAACAGCGCCATGTCGCGAAGATGCTTCGGCAACTCTTTCAGTAAAAGCACCTGCTCGTCCCAAGTGATCGGCCGTGGCGGGCGCTGATGACCTGTCAAAGGCAACATGGTGATCAGGGGGGCAGAGACCAGCCAGGGCTTGCCCGACTCGGAATCGCGCCATGTCCCCGCTGCCAGATTGAGGACTCGGCGCACCGCGCCCAAGCTCAAATTGATCGTTTTGTGTGAGATCTTTGCCTCGCGTCGAGCATCGATGAAAGGCTGCAGTGTTCCGGAGTGAACTTGCTCAAGCAGAAGGTCGCCAATGTAGGGCATCACAGCCTTCAGGTGATAGCCAGATGACTCTACTGACGCCATATGCACATTCTCTTCAATGAAGCGCCCAGCAGCTTGGTCGAAGGTGATCTGGGGGGTGGCTCCATGGACACGCGTCTGCCGTAGTGCCTCTAGTTCCCGGGTGAGCCACGCTTCTGCGTCTTCATACGATTCAAAGCTTTGGTAAAGCCGAACGCGCTCGACGAATTTATCGACGACCCAGTTGCCGTTTTGCCGTTTGTAGATGCCGGTTGATTTTTTTCCCATGGTGTTGCACTCGTTTTTTCTGGTTGCGTCTGCATGTCGTCGGCGCGAGCGAGCTCAGTGCCGGGTGCATTGAACATTTCGTATGCGATCGCCTTCACTTCTTCGCAAAGGAACAGGAGAGAAGTACCTTTCTTTGCTGTTCTCAGGCGCGGCCTGATGTGCATGTCGAAGTAGCTTGGCTTGACGCAAAGTGCTTGAATGGCGCCCTGGCGGTTCATGCAGTACCGATGGAACTCACCGTCGAAGTCGGGCCGTGGTTTTTCTTTCATGTGTAGTTCTCTCTGATCAAGATTGCATAGGTCAGTAACTTGTCAAGAGCACGGCAGTACGCAAGCGCCTCAGTGAGGCAAAGCCGAGCCTGGGCACAGACAACTTGCCCAAGTGATGAAATAGGAAAAAATCAGAAACCCGCCTTGCGAGGAGCGGGACAGTAAAAGGACGTGTGGCCTGCGCAGAAGGCGGCCGGTGCGAAGCTGGCGCGTGAATGGCCGCTAGCTCGCGATGATTGAAGGATTTCGCCTTCACGCACTTGCGTGCGCCGACCCAGGTATCTAGGTCAAATCAGAATCAATCAGACGACCATGACCAGTCTTTTCATTCGAGACTTGTCACAACGCTGATCTGGGTGGAGCTCACTCATAAAAATCAGTGAACTCAAGTTGAAGGAAGGCATGTGCCTTCACGTACTGTCGTACGGTGACTAGAAATGTATTGGGCTGACCGAACCTGGTCAATCGATCACGACCAGTCCTGCGCGCTGGCCCTTGTCAGTGCTCGCACGCCTGCCCCAACTGCCCATCGCGTTTCACGCTGGCCCGCGTCTCATGGTTTCGGCGACAAAGCCATTGCGTGTGGCCCAGGCAAGCGACAGGACGTGTTTTGCCGTGAAACGGCTGGCGTGAGTCTTCCGAGGAGTGCCGTCCGCAATACTCAAAACGACGATCCGCGCTGGATGGGTTGCTGCCGCGCTTGCATGCCAGAGTTCCAGAAAGGGCTTCAATTCATCCCGGGGCCACTGTTGATAAGCAACTTCAAGTCGTACTGGCGGCGCCCGCCCGCCAGCGCTGCTACTGGGAGCTGGAGCAGATGGGTCCGTCGCTATCACCTCGACCCTGCAGGTTTGGCTCCGGAACTTGACTGCGTTTGCCATCGTGCTCGGCAGCATGGCGGTGCACTCCGAAGTAGACGTTGCCGGGGGGCGTAAGGTCGTAGTCGCCATGTTCACGACCAATCCGATCTTGTGGCGCGTCACTGCCGTACGAAGTTCCTGTAGGACGACCTGCCGGTCTGTGGACAGATTCACCCCGAAGTACCCTTGGGGTGTGAACACCAGCAGGATCGGTTCATGCTGCAGGTTAACCAGGGCGAGCTTGCTGAGCAGCGCCTCAAGCCGCAGGGCTTTTTCACGCTGCACGTCGGGGCTATACAGCTCCCCCTGAGTTCGATTGGCGGACACTGCTGCGACAGGACCTAAGTGGCTTGGCGCAGCCGTCTGATCGAAGGTTCCGCCCAGAATCACAGTGGCGCAGATGGCAACTGCGAGCGATCGCCCGGAGATCACGCTCACCGGTGCCTGCTTCTCACGTTCTCTGCGGATGGCGGTGACCAAAAACGAGGTCAATACGCCAGTAGCGACAAAGGTCAGCACGCCCATCCCGCCTTTGCCGATGAATAGCCAACCCAGGCTCGGATGTGCCAAACCCCATCCGCTCATGGGCGTGATGAGTGTCACGAACCACACGCCCACCAATGTGATGAACCGCCGGAATGTAGTTGTGTGGTGGCCACCAGTGAGCGACCATGCCGCTGCAGAGAAGGCCAGAACCAGGCAAGTGGTCATCAGCCTTTCCCCTCTATCGATGTCCTGTGTGACCAGGAGTCCACCGATGGCGTACGGGCCGAGCGCGCCAAGGTAGTAGCCAGCGGAGATTGCCAAAGCTCGCAGACGCGTTGGCTGAAGTCCGCACATGAAAGGCAGCAGGGTGCTGAGGGCGCCTCCCCACGCGGTCCCAGGCCAGGCCACATAGCCAAGTGTCAGTCCACAGACGCCAAGCGCAGGCAGATACATCTCAAGACTGCGCTTCACTGCCGTACCTCGGGGTGGCGCGGGGCTAGTAGGCCCATGTGGGAGGCGATTCGTGACAGGCCCGTCGAGCCAATCAGATGGGACCGGAGGGGGACGCGAAGCTTGGACGCGGGCTCGCCAACTCGCGCGAGCTGGATCCACCTGCGATCTGCATTACATCTGTCGAGATGAAGATCCCAGGTGTCATGGCCTGAGAGCTCGATCTCCAGCGTCAACCAGTCGCAGATACCCTGTGTCAGTGCTTCCGATGCGGGTAACACCGCACCCACTTTCGCGACACATACCCCTTCGATTTCGAGCACAAATTTCAGGACAGCTATGAGACGCGCGCCCTCCTGCTCACGGCGGAGCCATCGCGTTGGCCAGCCTCGTTCACTGCTTGCCACCAGCAGGATGAAGCCGAGGCTCGATGCTGGGCTGTGTGCGGGTTGATGTGCTGGTAGTGCCAGCTCATGCTGAAACGTCGCACCTCCGGGTAGCGCGTGTTCCAGCAAGAAGCGGGTGGTCTCAGGCTCCCAGTGCTCAAGCTCGCTTACCCACGGTAGTCGGCGCAGGACATTTGTGCGTACGCCTTCGGGTGCCCAATTTTGCAGGGCATCCTGAACCATGTCCCAATGTGTCGAGCGCGGCGGCACAGCTGGGCTGTTTTTTTCGTCCACATGCTCCATCTCGCTGAACACTGCGGGAATCGCCAAGAGTTCATTGAAAGTGACTTTTTGGCGGTGCCGGTAGGCCAGCCGGGTCGCCGTGACGGCAAGTTGGTCCAGATCCTCTGCGGTTTGTACGCCGGGATCCATCGCGTTCTCGCCTGTGTGAAGGGACGTGCTCCCATTAGCTCTGGTTTGCCGTCCTTGTTCCATCTCGCTCAAACACCACACAAATGGTGGTTGTGGTTTTTCGTTCATGGCATCTCTCCAGCCCGAAGGGTGGCCTGTTTCGCACGAATCCAGTCGCACCCCTTTTGGCTTTGGCTTATCGTTGCGGGCTTTTTCATGGCGGAATCAGTAGTCGCTGTCCTGCCAGAGGCGGTACAGGTGGTCCTCCTCCATCTGATCTTGAATCTGCTTGTAGGAGTCGTCATCGTCGTCATCAGAGTGTGATGATCGGCCTCTCGCGCTGCTGTTACCTTGAAACGCGATTGCGCCAACAAAAATCAAGAATCCGAGCACCAGCCAGGTAGTGGAGTTCATGCCCGAGCTCCTGTGAGGAGGGAACCTCGGCCAAGCAAGCGCAGTGGCTCCCTCGAGATGATTCGTGCAGCGGCCCAACGCAGATAGCAAATCTGCTCTTGCAGGTTGCTAGGTTCCGGCATCGTGCGCAGCCCAAGCTCGTCGACCATTGCCTCGAGCAGGGGATCCAATGCACTGCGGGTCGCCCAGAGCGAGAATCCCAGGCCGGGCCGCAATTGACGCAGCTTCTGCATGAGCAGGTTGCGTCCGCACACCGACTTCAAGAGCCAGTGGGGCGCCCCGGTGATAGATCGATTCAGCGCGGCAACGTCGAAGTGCTGTCTCAGGGTTTGGCGCCAGGCCGTGGCCCGAATCGCTTCTTGGTGTGTGAGAGTCATTCGTTCCTCTTGCGTGTGATTGATCAGACCAAGTTCGCACAAGAGGACCTGATGTCAAGGCGGGGCGGTCATTTTTTGTCGACTGCAGCTCGCCTAGCAGGCCGATGGCAAGCTGAGTACATCCGATGAATGAACCACCTTGTGAGTGCCCCTGTCAGTCCTCACCAAACCAAGTTGTGATGCCCTTCGCAGATGCACGCTCTTCCGCAGCGCTCAGCTTGCTTTCTGAGCATGGGCGCCTAAAATATTTTGGAATGATTGCGTTCAACCAGGAGTTCAAATGACGGCGCCAGATCTGCTAAAGATATTTATGGCTGTGGGGATCTTGGTGGCCATATGTGGAATCCGTTGGCTGAACAGAGCGACCGCAGAGCTTGCTGAGGAGAATCGGCGCGAGCGTGTTCGCATGGGTTGCGGTGAAGAGTCCCTCTGAAGTATTCACATCACCACGAACTGTTGTGACTGCGTTCATGGAGGGACGTCGTCACCCCTTCATCCCACTCTTGGCCCGATTCAGGCTGCCGCCTTTCTGTTCCTCGTTCGTTCGTACGCTGGCCCAAACATGCTCTTGAATTTCGAATCGAGCGGGCTGGCAACCGATGCTCCTTCCTCCATGTGTTCGGCAGCACTTACTTGGATACTCTGTGATGCGCAAGTAGGTACCGATATATGCAGGGGTGCCGCTGAGGCTTCAACTGCAGCTGGCGCGTGAGGCAGGTGGCCGGAGGGCGGCAAGCTCCAGCGGCCCATGGCAATTCGGAACTGGTAGCCCAAGTGGACCAACTGAAGGATCTCCATGTTGAGACCTGCAGGGCTGATCCCCTTGAGATAGTCCAGAACCCCAACCCCATCCGGGGGAATGGTGACCCTGACCCTCAGAGCTTCACCTGGTTTCTCTGATCGTTTTCGTTGCACCATGACGTGCTCCCTCGATCAACGGTTTGCGGAGGCTTCGTTCGCAGAGTAGTCGGCCACTACTTGGAAACCGCGCACGTTGGAGAAGGTTGAGCCACCATCCATCCTCAGGCGACGGCGCAGCTCAGGCGCATGTGCGCGGAGAAACTCAAAGAACACCGCGCCACCGCCGCCACATACCAAGATGTTGTCGAAGTCGTTCAAGGCGCCTGCCGTGTTGAGCATCGCCTCATATCCACGTCGAAGGACCTCGTTGATGGCACCCTTGTAGCGGGCCATTTCGTAGTCCTCGCCACCAATACGAACGGTTTCACGGTTGTCGCGGATGGCCATGTCAATCGCCTGAATGACACCGTACTGGTTCTTCAGGTCCGGATGGATCGCTTTGGCCACCTCGTACGCACACGCCAGCATCGACTCTGGATGAGCACCCGAGCGTTCGTAGTTGGGGACCTTGTCGTAGGCCGCCAGAAAGTCAATCGTTCCGCCGCCCACGTCGACCACGAGATTCCACCCGCTCATCTCGAAGTCCTTGTGCGTGAGGCCGTAGTAGTAAAGGGCTCCGAGGGGTTGCACCATCACGGAGGCGTCCAGCACCGTTACGTGCCTTGCACCCACTTCAATATCTGGGCTGATCACGGCGTGCCGACCGATGACCAGCTCGCGCAGGTGGTTCTCGTATTCGTCAAAGGTGTTGAGGGGGAGTCCTACGGTCAGGTGCTGAATCGTCATCTCTTTCGGATTGCCTTCATCGACCAGCATGTAGTGCATAGCCCCCTGCATGAGCGCGAGGTAGGAGGGAGAGGTGCAGTAGTCCTTCATGACGTGGCGTGGCTGGAGCCCCTTGAGGTGCATCTCGACCCCACGACCGGCAAAGTGCGGCACCCCATCGATTTCGCTGATGCATCCGTCGGCCCCAAGGGTGCCGGGTGAATGTCGGAAAGTGGCGCCCGCCCGCAAGGTGGCGGTGATCGACGGAAACAGGTCCGCATGGATGATCGGGACACCTCGTGCCACCTTGTGGCCACAGGTGAACTTGGTATTGACGTAGCCCACGTCGATGGCTCGTGCGGGAACAGTGATCAGATGTGCGTCGCGTTTCATAGGTCTCTCCAGGTTTCTTACTTGCACAAAATTGTGCTGCTGGGAATTCTGTTGGGGCCTTCGCACCTCTGCAAGCGATGCGGACCAGTTGTTGGCCACGGGAGGCCAAGTCGGGCCAGTGCAGGCCATAAACCGTAACTCTTGCGAGGCGACCCTTGTCCACGCTGTTGTATTGGCCAGGGTGGGCCACCCGAGGCCACTGGCGACCACAAAGTGTTCTCGTGGGAGGCGAGTCCCGACAACAACGTCACAGTAGGGGCCGCAGGAGGCCATGGCAGGCCAGTGCGGCTTCGACGCACAGTGCGCACGCGGGGCTGAAGCTGGTTTCTTCGAAGGTGAGGCCACGGGTGGCCATGGACGGTCACAACGTGTGGGTCAGCCAAAGAATCGCGCCTCACTGCGGCGTGAACCATCCTGTCGAAACGCGCAATCAGGTGGCTCCATTTATGTAGGGAGCTAGGGGCAGGGCTGCCATTTCTTGTTGCCTCAATCGACGGATCGTTTTACGCGTTCAAGTATCGTGTTGACGGCGAGAGATCAACAGGGCACTTTCAAACAACCCACTTTGGGTGTCTGCAGGAGTGGTGGCAACCAGAGTGATATGAAGACTTCTGATCTGAAAGGACTTTTTTGCCGTTTGGCATGAATGACACGCTGCGGGAGAATTTTTTGCCATCTGTGGACAAGGGCTCGGGCAGACTACGTTGAGCGGTACCTATCCCCAACTGGTCCGCATCACAAGACAAGACTGCAAACAGCATCTACTATTCGCTCACCTGTACCTCTGGTACTTAGACATCCCAGTGATGTCCCACTCCCTACACAGGGAAAACCGCTAGCCGACGCTTCACCATGAGTGTCCTAAGGCAACAAGCCGACTTCCCACGTTGGAAGTCGCACACCAAGACGGCGCTCTGTATGGAGCGTCGCAAAACAGGTCGCATAAAGACCAGCTGCTGAGCCCGCGACGCGGTTCAGAAGTGGCGACCCCGAATGGGGACTGCCCACAGCAAGCTAATAAGGCCTTCATATGGAAGCCGCCAGCCAACGCTCTGAGCTACGGAGCGAGTGTGGACGCGCAAGCGTATCGATCAACTCACGTTTTGACTTTGCTCTGACGACTACCTGCGGGTGGTTCGTCACAAGTACCTCCCGCCTGGCGCGTTTGCCGGGAGCCCACAGGGCCTAAGAAGGGGCAGGTTGGACAAGCAGCAAGGGACAACGCCGCCAAATCAGTCTGGCGGTGAAGTGAGTTCACCTGGGTAGTGAATAGCTGCTCTGGTCTAGCCCACCCACAAGGCTCTGTCTGAACAAGACAGTACCCCCCCGAGGATGTCCATGCGTCGGGGTGCCCATCAAAAAAGGATGGGGGTCACACGGGGATTCCACCTGTGCCGACAGGACAGCTTGCTAACGAAAAACGGAAATCACCGAAGACTGACGTGCTTTGCCCAGGGGCCTTGTACCGGGCGACCAGTAGCAAAAAGACGAATGAAAAGCCAGAGCGATCTGGCGGTTTGGGCGTGCCTGAAGGTTTAGGCATGCGGGTGCGTTGGGCGCCCGCAGGTGTTAACCATCATCACGACGAAAGTCACAACAGGAGAAAGAGAAATGGCGAAAGCATCAGGCAATGGTCGCGGCAAACGTCGCGCACACCGATTGAAGTCGCGTGCGGAAACACTTACCAGGGGAGGGCCGGGAAGTGAAAAGCCACGCTCACTCGACGCGATCAAGGCACATCCCAACGACCCGTTGCGACAGATGGTGTTTTTCCTGCACGATCTGGACCTTCAGTCGTTCATCGGTCGCAAGCGAGTCGTCGCTGAGAAGACGCGCACGGCGTTCGGAAGCACACTAAAAAACGTCGTCAACGATCTGAAGAAGCTGAACATGCATATTCAGCGCATCGACGAGATTGGGTGGCGTCACGCTGTGGCGTTGGCTGCGTACTGGGCCAATGAACTGGGTCACAGTAGCTCGACGATTCAAAACAAGTTGACGGTGATCCGCAAGTTCTGCGAACTCATCGGCAAGAAGGGTGCGATCCCGAAGCGCGAAAAGCTCTACCAGGCACTGGAGGCGAAAGGTGTCGAAAAATCCGCCGTGACGCGTGCGCAAGTGACCCACGGCAGCAAGAGCTGGAAGGCTGCCGGGGTGGATGCCCACGCGATCATTGAAGTCGTCGCGGTCGAAAATCCTCAGGAGGCACTCCTGTTCGAGCTCGAGCTGCACTTCGGCTTGCGTGTCAAAGAGGCGCTGAGCTTTCGCCCACGTGAGGCCGAGCGCCGTGAAGGCATTGCGATCAAACTGGGCACGAAGGGTGGTTTGGGTCGCTTTGTGCCCTTCATGAAGGATCCTGTGAAGCAGGCCAAACAGCGCGATGTTCTTGAGCGCGCGCGCGCCTGGGCTGACGAGCACAACAACAAGGGTGAGATGGGCTACCCGCGCCTGACGATGGAAGAGGCGCGGACCAAGTATTACCACGTGCTGCGCAAGTACGGTATCAACAAGAAAGCCATGGGTGTTGCGAGTCACGGTCTGCGTCACCAGTTTGCCGCCGACATGTTCGAGGACATCACTGGCCACCGTCCGCCGGCTGAGGGTGAGCAGTCGCCAGCGTGGTTCAAACAGAACCGTGAACTGGTCAACCATGCCTACAAGAATGTGTCAGAAGCTCTGGGCCACTGGCGCAAGGACATTTCCACGGCGTATCTCAGCTCGGTGTCGATGATGAGCAAGTTGCAACAACAGCGCATCGAGAAGCTGATCGAGATGGTTCAGAACACGCCCGGCATCGCCCCAGGGTTGTTGGAACTGGGTGTGAAGCGTGCGTGGTTGACGGGACGTGCCGCATTGGGGATTGAAATGCCACACAACGAGCGCTTCGTTCTTACCGTGGGCCTTGAGGAGGGCGTCAAGTGGGATGTGCTCCATGGTGTCCACGCGCTGCTTCAAAAGTTGCTTCCTGGCCGCGTGATGGTCACTCCCCTGCTCGGTGGCGTGCAACCGGATGACGGCGTAGAGGTTTTCCTCTGCTGAGGAAGACGGGTGGGTGCAGACCTGCCCCAAATGCACATACGCGAGGCCAGGTTGCCCGGACCCAGCCGATTTTCCCAGCAGGCTGGGTCGTCAGGCCACCCGCTGTTCAATGAACGTCAGGGCTTCGCGCTTGCCCATTGCAATCTTCTTCAAGATGTCGGGAACACGTGAAGTCCTCGGAACAGCGCCGCCAGACTCCCACTTCCAGATCGACAAGGAAGAGGCCCCTAGCAGTTGGCCCATTTGTTCCTGTGTGAGGCCGAGTCGGGCGCGTTGGGCTTTCAGCCGCTCCGCAGTGAACGTTACTTTACGGCCTGGCTTTCCCCGGGGTGTATCGGGAGTGGGTTTGGCCGTCGGCGAAGGTTTTGCCAAGGAGCCAGAGGAAGAGGGCGCCGCGAGCAACTTCTCCAGTTTTTTCAAACTCGACTGAAGCGACTTGACCTCCTTCTTCAACGTCGAGATGTCGGAACGTTGGGTCACGCCGAGCTTGCGCAGCACCGTGATTTCCTCGCGCAGTTCCTTGCGGGCCACGCGGGCGATCTCTTTTTTGAGGGTTTCGGCAAAGGTAGTCATGCCCGCATCGTACGACAGAGCCTGCGCCGCATCCCATACTTGTATGAAAGCTAGAGCTTTTTTCTGGCTGGCCAGTTGGTATTGATAATGGGTGTTTTCGATACCCCTTCTATTGGGCGCCTTGGATCAGCACCGCGGGCGCATCCGAGAGCCGCTACCAGAGAGCCTCCGACCAAAGTTCTGTCGCCCACGATTGGGATGATGTTCACGGTGTTGCTTGCGCAATGGCCGCAAGCTAGTGTCTGATCGGGCAATGGGATACTTTGGCAAAATTTGCGGCCTAAGTTTGGACCCAACTGAAACCGCGCCAAGGACACCTGTGGAAGGATTGAGCCCGTGAGTGGACCGCTGTGAACCACGCTACTCTCGTCACGCTCCGGGACCGCCACCCCGCCTGGAGGTTGCTGGCCTCGCCGCATGCGCCGCTGGTTGCCAACTTCCTGCACCGGGTCTTCGTGGCGCCGAACGAGCGCGTCATCAGCGAGGCCGACCTGGCCGAGGCGCTGGAGGACGAACTTTTTGTCTTGCGCGAGCAACTCGGATCCGAGGCCTACCCCAAAGGGGCTGTGGAATACCTCAACGACTGGGCAGCTGCCGACAAGGGCTGGCTTCGAAAGTTCTACAAACCTGGTACCGACGAGGCGCAGTTCGACCTGACACCGGCTACCGAGAAAGCCATTGCATGGTTAGCGTCGCTCACCGAACGGGCGTTCGTGGGAACCGAGTCACGCCTGCTGACGCTGTTCGCCCTGCTGGAGCAGATCAGCGCTGGCACTGAGATTGATCCAATCAAACGAGTCGACAACCTGCGCAAGAAGCGTGATGAGCTTGATGTGGAGATTGCCCGCGTTCTGGCCGGCGATACGCCTGTGTTGGACGACACAGCGGTCAAGGACCGCTTCCAGCAGTTTCAACAGCTCGCCCGAGAACTGCTGTCCGACTTCCGCGAGGTGGAGCACAACTTTCGCCTGCTCGATCGCAAGGTGCGCGAGAAGATTGCCCTGTGGGAAGGCTCCAAAGGAGCGTTGCTCGACGAGATCATGGGCGAGCGCGATGCGATTGGCGACTCGGACCAGGGCCGCAGTTTCCGCGCCTTCTGGGACTTTCTCATGTCCAGCAGCCGTCAGGAGGAACTCTCCGCGAGGTTGGATCAGATACTGGCGCTGCCGGTCGTGGCTGCGTTGAAACCCGAGCCGCGCACCCGCCGCGTGCACCACGACTGGCTAGAAGCCGGGGAACACACGCAGCGCACCGTGGCTCAGTTATCGCAACAGCTGCGCCGGTTTCTGGACGACCGGGCCTTTCTGGAGAATCGGCGCATCCTCGACTTGCTGCACGGCATTGAGAGCAAGGCGCTGGCCCTGCGGACTGCTGCGCCCACCGGTGGCTTGTTGACGATCGACGCTATGGGGGCAGACGTCGAGCTGCCACTGGAGCGACCCATGTTCACACTGAGTGTGAAACCGCGTCTCGTTGATCTCGCGCTGGAGGCGGACCAAGCAGAAGACGACATCAACACCGCTCGATTGTTCGACCAGATCGTTGTTGACAAGGTGCGCCTGCGTGCAACGGTCCAGCAGGCGCTTCGCGCGCGGCCGCAGATCACGTTGCGTGAGTTGATCAACGACGAACCACTGCACCAAGGGCTGGCCGAATTGGTGGCCTATCTGGAGTTGGCCCACGATGGTGATGTCGTTGGCGGTGGCGCAGCATCAGTGGACGGCTTGCGCGCTGTTGTCGACGAAAGTGTTGAAGAGCCCATCCAGTGGATGGCGAGCAATCCAATGGGTGAACCGGTGACGCGCGAGGCGCGTCTGCCCCGTGTGATCTTCACGCGATGACGCTCGTCGTCGTGGCTTGGAAGGGAGAAGAACATGACTGAAGCGCTACACGAGAGCCCGTTGTCGGGTGCTGCGCTGGCCGCCTTGCCGGCTGTGCCCGAGTTGACGCAACTGATGGTGCACCTGCTCAAGGGCGTGCTCTATCGCGAAGATGATGAGCGTTTGTGGGCGAGCCTCTTTCGTTTGCAGGCGCGGGTGCGGGAACAAGCGGCGGTGCTGCTGCTCGACCTGGTCCTGGATGAAGCCGAGGGCTACGCGTTCCTCAAGAGCCGCCCCGACCCAGACGAGTCTGAGGGCGCACCTCGGTTACCCCGGCTCGTCGCGCGGCGCCCCCTGTCCTACCCCGTGAGCTTGATGCTGGCGTTGCTGCGAAAGCGCATGGCAGAGTTCGACGCTGGCGGGGGTGACACCCGCTTGGTTCTATCGCGCGAAGAGATGTCCGAGCTGATTCGGGTGTTCTTGCCTGATGGGACGAACGAAGCTCGGCTCATCGATCAAGTGGACGCGACAATCACCAAGGTGGTCGATCTGGGCTTTCTGCGTCGGCTCAAACCCGCAGCCGGCAGCGGGCTGGACAAGGGGAACTACGAAGTGCGGCGCATTCTGAAAGCCTTTGTCGACGCGCAGTGGCTGGCCGACTTCGACGCGCGGTTGGAGGTCTACCGCACGGCGTTGGCCGGCGCTGTCTCCGGCAAGCCCCAGACCGAAAGGGCGGCCGATGCTTGAGTCGCCTTCGCTGTCACTGGATTTTGTGGACGACAACACCCGGGTAGGGTTTCGCTTGCGCCAACTGGAGGTGCTCAACTGGGGCACCTTCGACAAGCGGGTATGGCGATACAACCTCGAAGGTCGCAACGGCCTGCTCACTGGCGATATTGGTTCGGGCAAGTCGACCTTGGTCGATGCCATCACCACGTTGTTGGTGCCCGCGCACCGCGTGGCCTACAACAAGGCCGCTGGAGCGGATGCCCGCGAGCGCAGCCTGCGCTCGTACGTGCTTGGCCACTACAAGAGCGAGCGAAACGAGGTCACCGGTAGTGCCCGCCCCGTGGCGCTGCGTGATGCGTCGAGCTATTCGGTCATCCTGGGCGTCTTCCGCAACGAGGGCTATGACCAGGCGGTGACCCTGGCCCAAGTGTTCTGGTTGAAGGACCCTCAAGGCCAACCCGCTCGCTTGTTCGTGGCGACCGAGCGCCCGATGTGCATTGCTGAGGATTTCGCCCACTTCGGCAGCGACATCGCCGCCTTGCGCAAGAAACTGCGCGCTTCGGGCTGTGAGTTGTTCGACAGCTTCCCGCCATACTGCGCCTGGTTCCGTCGTCGTTTCGGTATTGAGCACGAGCAGGCATTGGAGTTGTTTCACCAGACGGTTTCGATGAAATCGGTGGGCAACCTCACCGACTTCGTGAGAAACCACATGCTGGAGCCGTTTGATGTGGGCAGCCGCATCGAGGCCTTGATCCGCCACTTTGACGACCTGAACCGCGCCCATCAAGCGGTGCTCAAGACCAAACGCCAGGTTGAGCTGCTCGCACCATTGGTCGAGGACGGGCGTCGCCACAATGCACTGGTCGCGGAAATCCAGGGCTGGCGCGATGGGCGAGAAGCGCTGCACCCGTATTTCGCAGGACTCAAGGTTGAGCTGTTGGACCGGCGGCTGAAGCTGCTTGCAGAGGACGCCTCCAGGTTTGATGCGCAACTCGAACGTTGGGGCGCCCAGCGCGAAGCCGAGCGAACGGAGATCGCGAAGCTGGAGCGCAACTTGCGCGAGAACGGCGGCAACCGGCTGGAGGAACTGGCCGCGGATATTCGCCGCCTGGGGCACGAAAAAGCCCAACGCCAGCAGAAGGCCGATCGCCACAGCACCTTGCTTGCCCGCATTGACGAGACATCTCCACCCGATGAGGTGATATTCCTCGCCCAGCAACAAGCCATTGCTTCTCGCGCGGAAGGCTTGCGCGAACGAATATCAGACTTGGACAACCGAGAGCGCGAGGAGGATTTTGCGTTTCGCAAGGGACGTGAAGAGCACACGGCCTTGTCCGAGGAGATCGACAGTCTTCAGCGGCGCAGGAGCAACATCGATGCTGCCCAGGTTCGTATCCGTGATGCGCTGTGCGCCGCGCTTTCGATTGACGAAGGCGACCTGCCTTTCGCGGGTGAGCTCCTCCAGGTGCGCGAGGATGAGCGCGAATGGGAGGGTGCCGCAGAGCGGCTGCTGCGTGGCTTCGGCGTCGCGTTGCTGGTTCCGGACGCGCACTACAAGGCCGTCGCGGAATGGGTAGACAGGCAGCACCTGGGCGCGCGCTTGGTGTATTTCCATGTGCGACCGAAGAAGCCTGGACAGGGGGCCGGCCTTCATCCGCAGTCGCTTGTGAGAAAGCTCGTCGTCAAGCCCGATTCGCCACACTACGAGTGGCTGGAGCATGAGCTTCGCAATCGTTTTGACGTTGCCTGTTGCGATTCGGGAGAGCAGTTTCGCCGTGAGACCCGCGCCATCACGCGGTCGGGGCAGATCAAGGATCCGTCGGGCCGCCATGAGAAGGACGATCGCAGCCGCATCGACGACCGCAGCCGCTACGTGCTGGGCTGGAGCAACGCTGACAAGTTGCGGGCCTTGCGTGACCAACGCGAGCGCCTGCAAGACAAGTTGGCCACACTGGGCCAGCGCATTGGTGAGATTGGCGATGCACGCTCGGAGCTGAATGGCCGACTGGAGACGCTGGCCCGCCTGGAGGAGTTCTCGCGATTCGCAGACATCGATTGGATGAGCCTGGCGCGCCAGATCGCGTCTCTCGCAGAGGAGCGCGCGCGACTTGAAGCTGCGTCGGACACCCTGCAGGAGCTGGGACGCCAGTTAAAGGAGGTGCAGGTCAGACTGAGCGAAACCGAGACCAAGCATGGCGATGCGTTGGGCAAGCGCGGCGAGGTGAGAGCCAAGCACACGGCGGCAGAAGATTTGCAGACGCTGGCCAGTGCAGTCTGTGATGCCATGCCGCTCGATAGCCCCCAGGTTGATCGATTGAACGACTGGCGCGTTCAGGCACTCGGCGAACATCAGCTCTCGGTGGAGTCCTGCGACAACCGTGAGCAAGACATGCGTCGATGGCTGCAGGAGCGCATCGACGCGGAGGACAAGCGCCTGGCCCGACTGACTGAGCGCATCGTGAACGCCATGCGCGGATTCAAGGAAGAGTTCAAGGCAGAAACGGTCGAGATGGATGTGAGCCTGGCAGCGCTGCTCGAGTACGAACGGATGCTCGATGGATTGAAGAGCGATGACCTGCCGCGGTTTGAAGCCCGCTTCAAGGAGCTCCTCAATGTCAACACCATCAATGAAATCGCCAACTTCAACGCCCAGCTCGCCCGCGAGCGGGAGACTATCAAGGAGCGCGTCGACCTGATTAATCGATCGCTTCAGGTGATCGACTACAACCTCGGCCGCTACATCGTTCTGGTGGCGCAGCCCAGTCCTGATGCGGAGATCCGTGACTTCCAGCAGGATCTGCGCGCTTGCACCGAGGGTGCGCTCACGGGTTCATCTGATGAACAGTATTCGGAGGCCAAGTTCTTGCAGGTCAAAGGCATCATTGACCGATTTCGTGGGCGAGAGGGGCTGTCGGATGCCGACCGGCGCTGGACCGCCAAGGTGACCGACGTGCGCAACGGATTCTTGTTTTCTGCGAGTGAGCGTTGGCGTGCTGACGGTGTGGAGCACGAACACTATTCCGACTCGGGTGGAAAGTCCGGTGGGCAGAAGGAGAAGCTCGCTTACACAGTGCTGGCCGCAAGCCTGGCCTACCAGTTCGGGCTGGAGTGGGGCGCCGTGCGTTCGCGGTCATTTCGCTTCGTCGTCATTGACGAGGCGTTTGGGCGCGGCTCGGACGAGTCGGCGCAGTACGGGCTTCGCTTGTTCCAGCAACTCAATCTGCAACTGCTGATCGTTACACCGCTGCAAAAGATCCACATCATCGAACCTTTCGTGGCCAGCGTTGGTTTCGTCCACAACGAAGGAGGGCGGGATTCCAAGTTGCGCTGCCTGTCGATCGAAGAATATCGCGCGCAGAAGGCGGAAATTCAGGCAGAAAGCCAGATGGCAGGAAGTGTCGCGACCAGAACTGCTGGAGGCGCGGCGACATGAACTGGACGACGACGGCAGACCTTCGTGCCCAAGTTCAACGCTTGTGGGATCGTGGGGACTTGCTGCGATCGTCGGTTTCGAGTTCTCCGATTTGGCCCGTACGTCTGTCGCTGAAGGTGCCCAGCGCTGGCGATCTCTCTGATCGCTTCGAGGCCGTGCGGGACTGGTTGAGCGCCTTCGCCGCCACCCCTTATGTGCGCATTGAGTGGCGAAATTGGAACCATCGGGTACAGGGTACCCAGCGTCTGCCATCTGCGGTTTGGGTCGACACACTTCAAGCGGCTTTGGCGTTGGTCGGAAAAGTCAACCAGGCACAACGCTTCGAGGCGATGTGGCAACGGACTGCGGTCGCGCAACCCAGGCTGCTGGATTGGATGTCCCGGCGTCCGCTGCAGGCCCTGGATCTGATCGATCGGTGGGATCGCCTCTTGGAGGTTGTTCATTGGCTGCAGGCTCATCCAAGTCCCGGCGTCTACCTGCGGCAGGTGGACGCGCCAGGTGTGGATAGCAAATTCATCGAGGTCCACCGGGGGGTGTTGACCGAGCTGTTGGACCTGGCGCTGCCGCCCGAGATGATTGACAACAGTGCGAGCGGGACATCACAGTTCTCCCGCCGTTTCGGCTTCCTGGACAAGCCGGTGCGGATTCGGTTCCGATTGCTCGATCCAACCCTGCCCAGCTTGTCGGGTTGCCAGGGGTTGCCGGATATCACGCTGGACGCTTCGAGCTTCGCTGCGCTCGCGCTGCCCGTTGATCACGTATTCATCACGGAAAACGAGACCAATTTTCTTGCCTTCCCGCCGGTGGCGAGAGCCATCGTTGTGTTTGGTGCGGGCTACGGCTGGGAACCGTTGGCGCGGGCTGCATGGCTGCACCGAAGCCACTTGTACTACTGGGGTGACATCGACACCCATGGCTTTGCCATCCTTCATCAGTTGCGTGGCTACTTTCCCCACGCATCGTCTTTCCTGATGGACAGTGAGACGCTGCTCGCACATCGTTTGCAATGGGGCGAGGAGACTGAGCCTGCACGCCACGAGCTGTCGAGCCTGACGGTGGAGGAGGCTGCAGTTTATGACGAACTGCGCTTCGATCGCATCCAACCCAAGTTGAGATTGGAGCAGGAGAGGATCGGATTTGGGTGGTTCTCAGTTCACCTCAGCCGTATATCCTCGGAGTTGCAGAGAACGACGTCACAGTTCTCGTGAGGCCGGTGCTCATCTCGATGACCCGGCCTTCTCAGCCGATTTGGGGTGGCAGGGTGTTGGCCCTGCCGTCTATGGCTCACTGCTGTAGCGAGTGGTTTGGCCAGCGATCACCGAAAAGAAAATCTGTCCTGGGTCTCTTGACTCCGGTGCTTTGTTTGAGATTCTGAAGAGAGGAAGCCGAATGCGCCTCTGTTCATAAACCAACCAAAGTAATTGACCCATGAAAGTCATTTCCTCCTGCCGCTCGAGCCTGAGCACATTGGGCGTCGCAGCTGTGCTGAGCGCATGTGGCGCTGGATCGAACGGTTACCCCTCCGCAGAAGACGTCAAGGCGTGGCATACCAAGACGGCCAGTAATGGCTATTTCAAGCTGCAGACCGTTGAGATCACGGACCTCGACTGCACAACCCCGTCCAGGAAGGAGATGGAGCAACTGACCCGTGCCGCTGCCTTCATGGGTTCAAAGGCTGAAGAGGCGATCAAAGGTGCCGTCAAATGCAGCTACACAGTCAACGCCTCGTTCAACGGAGTTGACAAGCCGTTTCTCAAGACCGACGGTTACGAGGTAACTGGTCTAAAGCTCAAGAACCAAGGGTTCATACGTGTGCCCAAAGGCGACAGCTTCGAATGGCAAGGCAGTACACGTCGTCTGCCAAAGACGGCGCAATGACCGGGCTGGCCAGAAATAGGTAGTGTGGTCGGCCTAAAATCTGTCCTGAGGACAGATTTTAGGCCGACCACGTAAAAATTGCAAACGGGTAATATTGCGTTCGAAGATCAAGCGCTGTAAAATTAACGTCCTAAGGACGTTAATTTTACAGCGCTTGCCTACAAAACCAAAATTCTTAGCCGCCGCCATCGGTCCTGCAGAGGGCATTGCAGACCGATTGGCGACGTGGGAGCGGCCGGTCGTCACCGCCTATGATCTGGGCGTTCTGCTGTGTGCAACGCAGCCCGACACAGATGACGTCATCGAGCCGGACTTGTACAAGGCCATCGTGGACCGGTTGAGCTCCTTTCACCTGATCTCGCCGGCCAAGGACTTTAAGCCCGGTGCCGTCTTCCAGTTGTTTGGCCGCCCCAAGCCCTCGGCCATGGAGGTCGCGTGTGCGGTGGATCCGTTTGCCTGTGTGACCCACCTCAGTGCGATGGAGTTTCACGGGCTCACGGATCGCTTCTCCAAAATCCTTTACCTGACGACCCCTCCAGACAAGGAGTGGAGAGAGCACGCTGAAGAGAGGATGGCCAGGGATCTCGGCCAACGCCTGGCGGTTTACCGCGCAGCCAGGTTGCCGATGTTGCAGTACTTGGGCTTCGAGCGGGTTGAGGGTGTGCGTGTCGAGCTGATGCGGCGCTCCAGCCGCGGAGGATTCAAGACCATCAAGTCTCCCGCGATCAGGGTCGCCATGGTCGGCAGGGTGTTTCTGGACATGGTGCGCGAGCCCGACAACTGCGGGGGCATGCAGCACGTGGTGGATGCGTACCGCGAGTACGGCTCACAGTACCTATCCCTCATCCTGGATGAGATCGATCGTCACGGTAAGCCCATCGAGAAGGTGCGAGCTGGCTACCTGCTGGAGGCGGTTTGCAGGATCCAACATCCACGCATCGACGGCTGGAAGGACTTCGCACAGCGTGGCGGCTCGCGCATGCTGGATCCCCAGGGCGAATACGCCCCGACGTTCTCTGAGACCTGGAAACTGTCGATCAATGTGCCTTCGTTGTTGACTGATGGCCGCGACGGGGAAGGGCAGGCTGGAGAAGACCTGGCCGGGGAGGGCTCTTGAGGACGTTGAACGAGGTGGACATGGAGGCCTGGGTGCAGCAGGCCCCCGACAAACCCCAGAGAGGTTTTCGGGAGGCGGTGCACATCATCCTGGAGAGCATCGGTCGTTCCAAGCATCTGCAGGCCAGGATGGTGATGAAGGGCGGGCTGTTGATGGCCATTCGCTACGACAGTTCGCGCTACACCCGCGACATCGACTTCTCCACCACCGCGCCCTATGTCGCCGTAGAGGCGCAAGAGCTGGTCGACGACCTGGAGCGGCACTTGGCCGCTGCCGCAGACCGCTTGCCCTATGCAACAGCGTGCCGCGTGCAGTCCAGCAAGGTCGAGCCCAAGGGAGAGAACAAGACCCACCAGACGCTGGCGCTGAAGATCGGCTACGCCGACATGGGCAGCGAGAGTGCGATGAAACGCCTTCTCGCTCGCAACTCCGCTCAGGTGGTGGAAATCGCCTACAGCTACAACGAGGTCGTCTTCGGGGTGGAGGTGCTGCAGCTCGATGGCGGCACCACCATCCAGAGCTACAGCTTGCACAACATCGTCGCCGAGAAGCTGCGCTCCTTGCTACAGCAGCCCGTGCGAAGGCGCAACCGTCGCCAGGATGTTTACGACGTGTGTCTGCTGCTGGACTCGTCGGACCTGGTCGATGCATTGGGAGAGCAGGAGTTGGCGAGCATTCACCACATGCTGGTGGACTCGTGTCGCTCCAAGGGGATCGAGCCGGGTCCGCTGTCGATGGACGACGAGGCGGTCGTGCGCATGGCAAGGCAAGGTTACGAGGGGCTCAAGGACGATGTCGCGGGCGATCTCCCGGACTTTAAAGAGGCCATGGCCCGGGTGCAGGGGCTGTACCGATCACTGCCGTGGTCGTAAGCAGACGGGGCGAACCATCGCAGGTGGTGCGGTCGTAGGTATCAAAAACACCGATTATCGAAACCAAGCAGGTAAAGCCGAGATTGGGTACTCGGGCGATTTCGGCCTGCCGCTCTCGTTCACAACTTCATCGCTGAGGGGCTGTTGTGCAGCGAGGCCGTGTGATAACTCTCTGGCAGCCCGAGCGAGTCACGCGTCGGTTGCAGATTTGTCTGTTTCTGCGAATTGACGTCGGCTGAGTGGCGCCAAGGCGATGCTGGAGCCATCTCGGGGCCGTAAATGGGGCATGAAGCGAGCGCAAAGGGCGCCTATGCACCCAACAACCGCATCGCTTTCTTGGTCCCCTCGAAGCCTAGGATGCTGAGGACGCGTTTGAAGTTGTACGCCAACACGGCCAGGCTCATCTCGGTTGCCACGTTCTTGATGCCACGGGTCAAGAAGTGCGTCCAGCCCATCCAGTGCTTGAGCGTTCCGAACACATGTTCTACGGTGCTCTTGCGCACCGTCATGGCGTTGGGCATCTGGTCCAGCCGTTGCTGGGCCTTGTCCATGACTTCCTCATGCTCCCATCGCCTGATGCGTCGGTAGTCGCCCGTTGTGCATTGCGACTTCATGGCACAGCCAGGGCAGGCACTGGACCAATAGATGCTGATCTGCAGTCCAGCCTCTTCGCGGCTGAAGCGGCGAATCGCCCGCTGGCCCGCAGGGCATTGGTACTCGTCGTCGCGAGCGATGTAGATGAAATCTGTCTTGTCGAACCGGCCTTCGGCCCGCGCATTGGATGTCATGGGCTTGGGCACAAGCGCTGCAATCCCGCTGTCGTCACAAGCCTTGAGCTGCATGCTGTTGTAGTAGCCGCGGTCAGCGATGGCCATCAATCTGCGCTTGCCCATCGCATCGCGCGCGGCCAAAGCGATCGCACTGAGTTGTGAACGGTCACTGCCGTTGTTGGTGACCTCGTGGGCGACGATCAGATGATTCTTCGTGTCCACCGCTGTCTGCACGTTGTAGCCCACCATGGCCGTGCCTTTGGCGCTGTGGGTGGTCATGGCTCGTGCGTCAGGATCGGTCTGGGAGATCTGCCGATCAGGCACCGTCTCCAGTTGCGCCTTGACGACTTGAAGGTCATGCAGTCGCTGGCGCATCTTTTGAATCTTGCCCTGCAGGCGCTCGGTCTTTGCCTGCATCTCAACTGGCTGGGTTCGATCTGCAGTCTCCAAGGCATCAAGGTAGCGCTGGATGCTCTCCTCCAACTCACGTTCGCGGCGCTCGATCTTGCCTGGCGTGAAGTTGCGCTCGCGGTTGTTGACGGCCTTGAACTTGCTGCCGTCGATGGCCACGACGGCGTCGGTGAACAGCTTCAATTCGCGGCACAGCATCACGAACCGGCGGCAGACGTTGCGAATGCCTTTGCCGTTGTCGCGGCGGAAGTCCGCGATGGTCTTGAAGTCAGGTGCGAGCCGACCCGTCAGCCACATCAGCTCCACGTTGCGCTGACACTCGCGCTCCAGCCTGCGGCTGGATTGGATGCGGTTGAGGTAACCGTACAGGTAGAGCTTCAACAGCACTGAGGGGTGATAAGAAGGCCGGCCCGTTGCAGTCGGCTTTGCGCCACCGAAACCCAAACCGACCAGGTCCAACTCATTGATGAAGACGTCCACGATCCGAACCGTGTTGTCTTCTGCAATGAAGTCATCCAGGCACTCCGGCAACAACGTGACCTGCTGCCTGTCCTGACCTTCGATGTATCTCGACATATTGACCCCCGTGTCCAATATGTCTGTGAACTCTACCGAGTTCATATGCAGGCTGGGAGAGGGTTTTCACACAGCCTCCAGCGTCTCCGGCCGTTGGGGGCCGCGCTCGCTGTTCACGCTCATGGTTACATCGCGATCATCCAGGCGCCAGCTTTGTCACTGGCCCGATGACCGGTCACGGCGGCAATGCTGACGTTGTTTGTAGCGTTGCGGCTTGAGGCGGCTCGAGCGTCCGCTGGATGATTTAGCGAACTGCCGCTGCCGACCCGGAGCAGGTTTTGAGCACAGTGCCGTAAAGCTGCTACTGCGGCCACACGGATCGTCAAGCACGACCGGATCAACTTCGAAAAGCCCAAGTAGACTGGTGAACGTCTTGAAGAGCTGCCAAACTACGCAGCGAACTAAGGTGGGCTAATTACCGTCGTCAACGAGCAGGGCTTGCGGGTTGACGGGGTCAGCTACATCAAGGAGCAGGTTTCGAACCCGGACTTCTCGATCAAGTTCTAGCGTTGGGACGTGTACGCCCGTTCTCGATCAACGAAGGGAGAATCGAATGCGATCAACTGCCAAGAGTTCAGCCCTGAGGGCGTCCGCCTATGCTGGCACCTACGTCGTGGTGCTGGCCTGGGACACGCTGGACGGCAAGAAGCCGACCCGCACGGACCTGCTGGGCTATGCAATCGAGCGCACCGAACTGGATAAACACGGCGACGAGATCGAGCGCTACTGGATGCGCGGCATCAAGCGCTTCAAATACAAGGACAAGGGCCTACCGCCGGGGACGCCGGTACCCACCGCAGAGCATCCGGTGCAGTCCTTCCAGTGGGCCGATTACACCGCGAAGGCGGGGTGCCGCTACCTATACCGTATCGTCCCGGTTTTCGGCATGGTCAAAAACACCAAACTCGACAACGCGGCCGCGGTCACGCTCGACGTGACCGCGGAGGAGACCATCGAACCGGCCAGCGCCGGCTCGGATGCCCCTCGCCATGACGTCCATTTCAACCGCGGCGTCATCGGCTCGCAGGCCTATGCGCGCGAGTTTGGCAACCGCGCTCCCGAGGCCAACAACCCGCGTACCGAGGAGATGCGTTGGCTGTCTCGCGGACTGTTCGAGGCCCTGATCGATTTCATCGGCCTAGCGAAGGACGGCATGGCACTGCGCGCAGCGCTGTATGAATTTCACTACGCACCTGTGGCCAACGCCTTCGTGAAGGCGATCGAAGGTGGCGCCGATGTGAAGATCGTCTATGACGGCGAAAGCACCTACAAGGTCAGCAACGAAGAAACCATCGGCAATGCCGGCCTAGCAGAACTCGGCGCAACGATCCCCCGCACGGTCAGCGAAGGCATTCGCCACAACAAGTTCATCGTACTGGTGGACGAGCAGGGGCCGGTCGCGGTGTGGACTGGATCGACCAACATCTCCGACGGTGGCATTTTCGGCCATTCCAACGTAGGCCACGTCGTGTGGGACCGCGTCGTGGCGCGGAAGTACCTCGACTATTGGGACCTGCTGGCGCAGAAGAAAACGACGCCGACCAAGCTGCGCGGTCCGCTGACGGCGGTGACGCCGCTGCCGCAGAAGAAGACGCCGAAGAACTCGGTGACACCAGTGTTCTCGCCGCGCGACGACAAGGACAGCAACGAGACTCTGCAGTGGTATGCCGACCGCCTGGCCGAAGCGAAGGAAATCGCCTGCATGACCTTCGCCTTCAGCATCGATCCACTATTTGCCCAGGTGCTCAACGTGGACAACGACGTGCTGCGCTACGTCGTCAAGGACGACCCGCTAGGCGAGACCGAGACCATCGGGCGGGACAGAGACCTGATCTTCGCGGCGGGTTCCTACCTCGGAAGCGGCGCGCTGGCGAACTTCCTGCGTGAACGCTCGAATCCCCTCAATCGCAACCGCTACATCCATAACAAGTTCATGCTGATCGATCCGCTGGGCAAGGACCCCCTGGTGATCTCCGGCTCGGCCAACTTCAGCAAGCCCTCGCAGCGTATCAACGACGAGAACATGCTGGTCATCCGCGGCGACACGCGCGTGGCCGACATCTACTTCGGCGAGTTCATGCGCGTCTTCGACCACCACTACGCGCGCTACGTCTCGCGCGTGCTGACCGAGGCGGGCAAGTCCGACCCCGAGGCCGGCTACCTAAAGGTGCGGACCGACGACTGGCTGCCCACGCACTTCCATCCAGACAGCTATAAGGCAAAGCGACGGCGCTACTTCGTTAAGCCGGGTACTTAAGGCTGGACTGAAAAAACCATCGAATTGAGCGATGCACCTGACCGGTCGTGACCGAGGCAGGAAAGTCGGGAAGATTCGCAGCAAACCGCTACCTTTGCGCCCCGAGATGCGCACTTGACGTGCGCTGCGGGCGCACTCATGCCATGAGGCGCGTTCGCGCCATGTAGATGTAGGCCAAATCCAGGACCACGAACGAGCGCGTGGCGTTCTTGGCAAGACCTCGATAACGCACCTTGGCAAAGTCCCACAGCCGCTTGACCACAGCGAAGACATGTTCGACCCGCGCGCGGACCTTGGACTTGTTGTGGTTCTTCGAGCGCTGGACCTCGTCGATCTCGCCGCTCCTGCGCACGCGCTGATTGATGAAGTCCCGGGCCTTGGCGAACTCCAGTGATCGGGCAGGATTGCCCGAGACCGGAACCGGCACGCCGCAGCGCAGCGCTCAAGGCTCGAAGACGGCTGGCAGGACGCCAGCGCTCAACGTGCGCGCAGGCCTTTAACGCGAGAACGGGGTGACACCATGAGGGGAATAGCAAGCTCCCCCATACCAACCTGCATTGGCAAGCGCAGCGCGCAGCGGCCACGCCGCGAAGGCATCGGCGATGGAAGCCGATAGGTCTAGACCTGAAGGGGCTCAATGCGGAGCACGGAGAGTGCGGCCCTGCATTGCCGGGGATGCACCTACCCGCCAGAGGTACTCGTCTGCCGGATCGCGCAAAATCAAGTTGTAACAAGACGCATAATGATCGGAGCCCGCCACCCATTCGCAGGGTTGAAACGCGATTCGACGAAATGAGTGGGCAAGACAAAATGATCTGAGGACACACGAGGCTATGGCACGAGGGAAGAATTCAGCATCTGCTTTGGGTGTTCCTGGTCAGTCCGACGGACTGGCGACCCTCCAAAGTGATCGGGGCGATGAGACTCAAGCGCTTTTCATGTACCAGTGGGCGGCCGGCGTCGTGGCGCTTGCCGGCGCACTCGCATCGCTGAATGACTATCTGGCGGTCTGGTGTGAGCATCATGATGACCTCTTGGCTGAACTCCCGTCAGGAGCCTTTCATGCGATTCAGGTCAAGACAAACTCGGCCCAGGGTGCGACTTGGAAGTGCGGCGACTCTGGCTTCATAGATGCAGTCCGAAAGTTTGCTGAGCACGAATCACAGTACGCGTCTCAGGTTGAGCAGTACGTCTTCTTCTCCAATGCAAGGCCATACATCCCTGCCAAAACGGCAGTGACACCAAGCACGCTGGCAAGCAGCCCAGTCAGGGTTCGAGATCAGTGTCGGCTTGCCGTTGATGCCAACGGCATTCCATCTCCCTACAAGGCCTCCTTTGACGTTCTCGTAGCTGCGACAGGCATCGCACCTGAACTCATACTCAAAGTCTTGCGCAAACTTGAATTTCAGAAGGGTCCACCTTTGGAGGGCTTTAGAGATCACTTGGCTACGGTGGTGGCGGGGATTCCCGCATGCACGCAGTTCACGATGGAGAGGCTCTGCAAGATCCGCGATGAGATATTTTTTCTTATCGGAAAAGCCAGCGCTCTCTCGGTCCCGTCCCTCGACTTCTACGCGTCCATACTTCAATCAGACGGAAGGCCGACTGCGGCGATCCGAGGTAAGCGCGTTTCCGTTGAGGACTTTGAGGGGATTCTTAAGCAAGATCCGGCAGGTGGTTTCCGATACGCCGATGTCGGGGGCCTTTTGCAGCTCGGGAAGGCATCGGGGCAGATGGAGGTCCTGAGGCAGAAGATGAACGCTGGCTACGTGGGCGCGTACTTCGATTCAGTCTGGCTGCAAGCGATGGCAGCCGAGCAACGATTGTTGGAGCGTGCGCTCATTGACCCCGAGGCAACACTTCGTACCACAAGGCAGCTTGAGAGCGTGGTGCTCGTTGAATGCCAGAACGCCGAGGCCTTGGCCGCCCTTGAAACCGACGAGCGACGCAAGGGCCTTCTCATCTACCAACGCATTCTTCAACGAACGGAAGAGTTGGCTCGCCACGATCGAGCGAGTGTGGAGAACGAACGGGCCGAGACGCTCCGTGGTGTCGCGGGTCTGCTTTCCGGCAGCTGCAAATTTACGTGGGGTGTGCCGATCGTTGAAGGAGATGACGATGGCACTTGAACTCGTACAGGCCTTGGCGAAAACAGAGCTGGATGACCACCTGCACATGGCGCGCTTGCTTATGCTTTTCGAGGCCCATTCTGGACGGTCTAACAAGCCTGTTGAGGGTGTGACAAAGCTTGCGAAACTGGACTTCCTGCTGCGGTATCCGAATTGTCTGGAACGAGCACTCATCGCCAAAGATAAGTCGACCGAACCGGCACACATCCAAGAGTTCGAGAGAACGACCATTGAATCGAAGATGGTGCGCTTTCGCTACGGGCCATGGGACCACAGGTATCGGCGCTGGATTGCTCTACTGGTTGGAAAGGGCCTGCTGCGCGCGGGCGTGGAAGGGCGGACGGTCAAACTGTGGCTCACCGATGCCGGACACGATGTAGCCAAAGCTCTCGGAACATCGACAGACCTTGAGGATTTGTCGGTGCGCGCCGGTCTTGTGGCGCGAACGTTCGGGTCGATGAGTGGCAGTGGCCTCAAGGATTTCGTCTACGCCACCTTCCCTGAAATCACGAACATGAGGTGGGGCGACCCCATCACGATATGAGAGTCAACCTCAAATTTCTTGAACTGCACTTTCGAAAATCTGTCGAACGTATCGAGTTTGACCACGTCAATTTCTTCTGGGGGAAGATCGGCGCGGGAAAGTCGAGCATTGCTCGTCTAATTGACTATTGTCTTGGTGCAGACATCAATCTCACGCCGGCTCTGCAGCTGGAGTTTGTTCAAGCAGTGCTCAGTCTCGAAGTCGAAGGTCGTCGCCTGACGATCTATCGCGAAAGAGGGTCCAGCAACGTCGTCGCGACCTGGAAAGAAGGTGAGGAATCGCTCGAAGTGCTTATTCCTGCGCGGAAGGCGGAAGGTATCGCGGTGCCAGGAACCATGATCGAGGTGCTTTCCGATCTGGTCTTTCACCTCGCAGACCTGCCAGCGCCGATGGTTCGCAAGGGACGCCGCACTGCTGAGCCGAGCATGGTCAGGCTGAGCCTGCGCGACCTGCTCAGGTTCTGCTACATCGATCAGGACGAAATTGACAGCGATTTCTTCCGCCTGGACATGGAGGGGGACTGGGTGCGACGCGCAAAGAGCGTCGATGCGATGCGTTTCATCCTGGGATATCACCAAGATCAAGTGGCTGCCCTGGAGGGGGATCTGCAGGCAATTCACGAGCAGAAAATGGGGGCTCGTGCTGCGGCGGAAGCCTTGAAAAAGGTTCTGGAGGAATCGGGATTCTCGAATCCCGCGGAAATAGATGCGCGCATTGAGATGCTGAGTGCGCAGAGAGACAGGGTTCGCGAGTCTGCCGCCACCGCTCGGCAGCAGCGTGGCGGTGGAGGTCATGCTGTCGACGCGTTGAGGGAGAGCGGGCGTTCGCTCAGCAACGATGCCCAAGGTCTGGAAGACATGCTGCAAGCCGTGCAACAGCGCGGCGAGGACACCGAGAGACACTTGAATGAGCTACGAATGCTTTCTGTTCGCTTCAGCCGAACGAAGTCAGCCCGCAGCCTGCTTGCTGCCGTGGATTTCAGCGAATGTCCGCGTTGTACGCTGACACTACCAGTACGGGCTGAAGGGCATTGCCCGGTATGTGGTCAGGCAGAGAGCGAGCATCCGCACAACCACATGAGCAATGAAGTGGTTGAAGCCGATCTGAAGGTTCGACTGTCAGAGTTGCAGGAAACATTGCAGGGACTCAAGCAGCAAGAGAAGCGCATCGCTCGGCAGTTGGAGAGAACCAAGATCGAGAAGGCGCTTGTAGATCAGAGCCTGAACGAGCGCATGCGTGACTACGACTCTGCCTTCTTGTCTCAAGCCATCGAGTTCGAAAGGCAGGCAACCGTTCTGGAGCAGCAGGTGGGCTCGCTGATTTCGTATCGGAAGTTGCCGGAAAGACTCGCTGAATTTTTGGAGACTGCAGATGCCCTTCAAGGACAAGAAAGTGAACTCAGGGCAAAGCTTGTGCGCGAACGCGAGAAGGCTTTCAAGGACCGATCGAATCTGGAAGATCTGGAAAGGCTGTTCCTCGACTGCCTGGTTCGGTCATCCTTCCCTGGTCTGAATGCATCCTACAAGGTGACCATTGACCCGAAGACGTTAGTGCCGGAGGTCGCGCCTACGGATGCTGCGGATTTTGCGGTGACATCGTTCGCCAATATGGGAAGCGGAGGCATGAAGAGCATCTTCAAGGCCTGCTATGCCTTGGCCATTCATCGCCTCGCGACAAAGACGGGGGCGGCTTTGCCAACGCTGTTGATGCTCGATTCCGCGATGAAAAACGTCAGCGAGAGAGAGAACAGGGAACTCTTCCAAGCCTTCTACAGCATGGTCTATGAGTTAGCCGCCGATGAACTGAAGGATACGCAGTTCATCCTCATCGACAAGGAGCTTTTCGCTGTGCCTGAAGAAACCAATATCACCATTCGATCTCGGCATATGGCGCCGGGCAGTCGCGAAGATCCGCCACTGGTACCCTATTACGAAGTACCGGATGCTGACGGATCAGCCCCGTAGTTGGGATGCTGTCTCAGAGAACGGTTTTCCTACTGAACTATTGAGCTGCGGGAGCTGCGGGAGCGGCGGCTTCGGGTTGATTGATTCCGCAGGGCGCAGCGGTTCGCCACGGCCACGCGGACTATCCATGGGCGATCATGCGCAGGCGCTTCGGCCGTTCGATTTAGTAAGGAAGGCCCTACCCACGAACGCATGCGCCATGCATGAGGACCAGTGAAGTGCGCCACATCAACCAAGTACTGGAGTTCTTGTATGGCAGGTGCCGCCCGACAGAAGATAGATCGCCAAACGCTTCAGATGTTCGATGCCGAAGTGGATCGGCCTGAACACGACCAGATCATGACAGCACTGTTCGCGGATGAGCGGACGCTGGAAGAGATTCTGGTTGGCCTTCACGGCTGGCCTTTGTTGAAACCGTTCGATCAGAACGCCACGTTCTCGTTGCGCTCGAACACTCCGTATGAAAAGAATCGGGTGGTCGACATCCTGGAGGCCGAACGCCTCACGGGTATCCGGCCATCCTGGAAAAGCCTGTCGCCCCTCCGGATCCGGGCGAAGCGGCTGGAAGTCCTGCTCGATGACTTCTCCAACGAAGGCCGGACGCACCGCCTGCTGGGTTTCATCGACATCGGTATCGCCTATGAAAGAGTCCGCCCCCCTTTCATCGAAATAAACGACAAGCTGCACTCATGGACGAGGGACAACCCTCGCCACGCAGCGCTGATCGAAGTCAAAAGCACTTGGCCCACGGCAGGCAACCTGCTGCGTCAGCTGAACCTCTACCGCGCCTGCGAGCCTCGCGGCTTCGGCGGCAAGGTTTGTCACCTGCTGGTGGGGCCGGATGATTCGATGAATGAACTGGCCTGCGAGCATGGCTACAGGTTGGTGACTTTCGATCCGACAGGCACGAAATTTACACTGGCCCCGAAGCCCGAGAGGTCGGAGCCTGATGGCGGAGTTGGCGTATTTTGATGCCGAGAGTTTGAGAAGCGGGCCGTTTACAGTTTGAGGTGGCGCCACGGCGGACCAGCGCTCCCTGCATATGCGCAGGCGCACTGCGATCAGTTGCGGGGCCTCTTGATGCTGCAGAACCGCACATTTTGGGAGGGCACCTGGGACGCCACCTGGGGGCCGGGCACACGAACGGTGAATTAGCAATACGCGGCGCATTGGTCAGCAGACGGAGCGCCTCTTCACTGATCGGCTTGGATATGTCCCCGGTCTTGCTGTCCGGCCAGACGATTCGCCGGTTCGGGAGGTCGATCCACTCCCAGCGCAGGTGCAAGATCTGGGACATGCGTGCAGCGAATTCAAACTGCAGTCGGGTGCCCTACAGCGATGAAGTTGAGATCTGCAGTGAAGCGTCGGCTCCTGCCCTTGACGTATTGAAAACACATGTTATCGATACAGGGACCCCACAATTTTCTGCGCATTGCAGGGGAGGGGAGACACCCACCATCGATGTACCCTCGCGAACAACTCTTCGACCCCAATCCCTCTCGGATCCCCTCCCGCGTCCACGGCCTCCACTGCGATCCCGTGCGCGACCCTGTGATCGACCCCGAGCGCGACAGCACAGCCAGCCGCTTCGCACAACTGGGCCTCATGGCCATCGAGAATCAGTGGCTCGCCAACTTTTCCAGCGTCTGCACCCGGCGCGCCTACGCGGCCGACGTGCGGGACTTCGCCATGTTCTCAGGGCTGCAAACCCAGTCCGAGTTGCTTCAGGTCGCGCGATCCCATGTGCTGGCCTGGCGCCACCACCTGCAGGCCCAGGGCCTGTCGCCGAGCACCCAACGTCGAAAGCTCGCAGCCCTGTCCTCGCTGCTGGAGCATCTGGTCGATGAGCAGCTCATCTCCACGAACCCGGCACGCGGCGTGCGCAGGCCGCGCCTGGAGAGCCACGAGGGAAAGACGCCAGCTCTATCTTTGGCGCAAGCCCAGGCTTTGCTGGAGGCGCCTGATGCGCACACGCTCAAGGGCGTGCGAGACCGTGCGATCCTGGCCGTCATGCTGTTGGGCGGTTTGCGCCGCGAGGAGGTCGTGACCCTTCGCGTGCGAGATTTTGATTGTCAGCGCGCGGGTGTGCCGCACGTGCGAGTGTTGGGCAAAGGTGGTAAGACACGGTTCATTGCCGCCGCACCCCTCATGCGCGACAGGGTGCAGCACTACCTGGCGATGAGGGGCGCGGAGCCTCAAAGCGACGAGCGGCTGTTCGTGCGTATGAAGGCAGTCCGCCGTCATTCCGGTGTCGGGTGCGATTTCAATCCTCAAGGTCGACATATCGAGGAGGAGGGTGGGCTAGTGAATGACAGAGAGGGCACCGGGCGACGTGCCAGCACGCCCCCAAACATCGAGCCGCACACCGCGGCGTTCGAGCGCGGCTCGGAGAGTCTTCAAAATCTGCAGACCAACGCTTCACAGCAGTCGCGGCGGCAGAGGAGGCTCGACACGGCAGTCAAGTCTGCTGGACTCACTGCCGGTGCTGTGGCCCAGCGCATCGTGCAGCCCTACCTGGCGCAGATCGGAGTGGTGGGGGAGCGGTTTTCTGCGCATGCGCTGCGGGTCACGGCCGCCACGCTCGCTTTGCGTGAGCGTGCTGACCTCAACGAAGTACGGCACTTCCTGGGGCACGCCTGCATTACAACAACCACCGCCTACGACCGGCGCTGGAGCGATGCGAATCAGCCAGTGAGCCTGGTGCTTCCGTTGGGCTGAGGTGCTCGGCGGCAGGGGGCCTGCGGCAGTGACCTTGTACCCGATTCAGTACCGCACGGAAGTAGGGATTTCCGGCTCCTCTGAGATCGTCGTTGCAGGCAATTGCCTGCGACGACGGGCGAATTCGGCGGGTGTCGACCAGTCTAGCGCGGAGTGGGGACGACTCTCGTTGTAGTACTGCCGCCATGCCTCGATCTTGCCCCGAGCGTCGTCGATCGACATGAACCAGGTGGCATTGAGACACTCCTGACGCAGCCTTCCGTTGAAGCTCTCCACATTGGCGTTGTCGGTTGGCTTGCCCGGACGGCTGAAGTCGAGCTCGACGTGTCGCTCATAGGCCCACTTGTCCATCACCTTGGAGGTGAACTCGCTGCCGTTGTCCGACTTGATCGTGCGCGGCAGCCCTCGCTCCTGGGTGATGGCCGTGAGCACGCGCACGACGTCCTCTCCCTTGAGGCTTTGCCCGACATCGATGGCCAGGCACTCGCGTGTGAATAGATCGACCACCGTGAGCATGCGCAGCTTGCGGCCATCGAACAGCGCATCGGCCACTAATGGAATAGTCCGCCCCTTTCTTCTATCGTGACGCCCTCAACATCCACAGGAGATTGCAGTGAGTACCACCGTTCTCGGCATCGATCTGGGCAAGCGCTGGTTCCACGTGCTTGGTAAAGATGAGTCTGGCCACATCACCCACCGCCAGAAGTTCAACCGTGCGCAGCTGATCCAGTTCGTGTCCCACCACCCCGCCTGTCTGATTGGTATGGAAACCTGCTGCGGTTCCCAGTACTTCGCGCGCAAGTTCATGACGTTCGGGCATACGGTCAAGTTGTTGCCGGCCCAGTATGTGAAGCCATTTGTGAAGTCGCAGAAGAATGACTTCAATGACGCTTTGGCCATTGCCGAGGCGAGCATCATGCCGACCATGCGATTCGTGCCGGTGCGCAGCGAAGAGCAGATGGACGTGCAGGCACTCCACCGTGTGCGCGAGCGTTTGGTGCGTCAACGCCTGGCGATGATCAACCAGATCAGAGGCCCGCTACTGAACCGCGGCATCGAGATTGCGCAGGGCTTTTATGCGCTGCGCACGATCCTGCCCAGGTTGGTGGCGGATGAGTCGACTGACCTGACGCCCATGATGCGTGAGTTGCTCAGAATCTTGCTCTTGGCCTGGAATCAAACAGAGCAGGCCATCGAGTCGCTCAACGACAAGATCGGCGAATTGGCGCGTGGGAGTGAGTTGTGTCGGCGCCTGCAATCGATCCCTGGCGTGGGACCGCTGCTGGCCACGGCGATTGTGGCTGCGGTGGACAATGGCAGTGAGTTCAAACGGGCCCGTGACCTTCCGTCGTGGGCCGGACTCGTACCCCGGCAACTCTCGACAGGTGGCACCACCCGTCTCGTGGGCATCAGCAAGCGAGGGAACAGTTACCTGCGGCGCCTCTTCATTCAGGGCGCACGCGCAGTCTGGGTATGGAAAGACAAACATCCCAACGATCCGCTGCAAAAGTGGCTGATCGCGTTGGGGCACCGTCGACATGCCCACATTGCCGTGACCGCGCTAGCTGTAGTTTCTCAACACGTTGTTCCCGTCGAAGCCGAGGCGAGTGATGGGAGGGCGATGGGATGTAGCGGAGTGTGAGCATCACCAGGACACGCCGATAACCAAACCGGGGCCTGCTCATCGCTAGGTCTCGAATACGCTGACGCAGGACGATCTGATCGCGCGCCGCGCTCTTGGCGTACCAGCTCGAACGCTGCAGCAGCGCCAGTCGGCAAGAGCGGTGCATGCTAACCTTGAAACGTTCCTGCATCCAGGCTGCCAGCTCGCGGCGCTTGGCAGCCCTCAGAGCTTTTTTTTGACGACCTCCTGCAGGATCTGTTTGTCCTGCGTTAGATCGGCAGCGATGCGCCGCAAGCGCGCGTTCTCGTCCTCAAGCTGTCTGAGCTTGCGCAGCTCGCTCACGCCAGTTCCTCGTACTTCTTCTTCCAGGTGTAGAACGTGGCCTCTGAGATGCCGATCTGGCGGCACACGTCTACCACTGGCGTACCGCCGTCGGATATTCGCAGCGCATATGCGATCTGCTCTTCGCTGAATCGGGACTTCTTCATCACCTCCCCTTGCCCCTCTCGAGGCCTTGGGAAGCAACCGTACCTCTAGTTTTGACCTGTGCAGATTTTTCGGGGGCACGTCACTTCTTCATGAACCCCCTTGAAGTTTGTCCAACTTCTGGGGGTCAGCTCAGTCCCGGGGCGGTTCATCGCACGCGGATTGGTTGGTCTGCAACGTCTGCGTGCCCTTTCGCATGCGCGCAGAGATGAACTCGCCTTCCTCCCAAGCAACATGACGGATTTGTCATTCTTCGATCTTGATGCTGTAGGTGCCTGTTTTTTAAAGTTGGCGTCGGTTCTTGAGGGCAGCCCTGCCTAGCTCAAGGGTCCGTTCCATTCACCAATGAGGTTCCAAATGAAAGCACTTTCAACACTCCGTAGCGCAGCATTCGCAGTCGCATTTACCAGCACCTTGGGGGCAGTGTCTGCCGCTGAAACGTTCCGCAATGGTCAGTCTGTCCAAGGCCAGTCGGCCAGCGCAGACGCTGGATCAAGAATCGTGGACGTTGAAGCAACCAAGTTCGCCAACGTGAAGTACGGGGAAACAGTCTCTTTTGTAGGCGCGGGTGGCAAGAAGTTTTCGTGGACCTTCAATGGTCTGGATGGTCGGTCTTGGGATCTTGCCCAGTTCGCGCCTGCCGGCTTCACGAGCAAGGACTATCGGGTCTACGTGACCAAAAATCAGTTGTATCGCCGTTGAGCTTCCGCCTGCACGGCTAAATAGCTCGCCCGTCGACCGGATCCATCTGTTCGCTGCCAGCGGTTCTTTGAATAGTTCGAAAAGACGCTCGCAGGCTGCAGGCGAGAGCAGATGTGCGGGTCGAAGGCAAGCTGTGCCTGACCCTCGCTAGGGGCGTACTCCAGCCACTAGGCAATCGCAGGATGACCAGCCCCGGTTTTGCACGACTTCCTCCACTCTGGAGGCAAGGCCTACCGATAAGCAACTCCATTGCCGACTGCCATAGCACCGCAGGGGTCTGGCTTCCCTCGGCCAGGACGTTGTTGGGGATTGCAGTGCAACAGCGCTCTGTCAGCCGAATTACATGTTCGTCACATTCCGGATTGAAGAACTTCACGTGCCAAACTGCCGAGCCTTGGAGACGGTCGCCATATGAAAATTCTTATCGTGGAGGACGAAGCCCATACGGGCGAATACCTCAAGCAAGGTCTGAGAGAAGCGGGGTACTACACCGAGTTGATGCGGGATGGAGTTGACGGCTTGCACGAGGCTACGGAGGGTGACTACGACCTAGTGCTGTTGGATGTGAATTTGCCTGGAATTGACGGATGGTCGGTGTTGCGCTCGTTGCGGAGAAAGAAGCCTCATCTGCCGGTTCTGTACCTCACCGCGAGAGACAGCATTGAAGACCGCGTCAAAGGTCTTGAGTTGGGAGCAGACGACTATCTGATCAAGCCGTTTTCGTTCTCCGAGCTTCTCGCACGCATAAAGACGGTGTTGCGCAGAGGTACCCAGTCCCAGGAAGCCACAACGCTCCAAGTGGCCGACTTGCAGTTGGACCTCGTGCGTAGACGGGCTAGCAGGGCGGGCCGCCGCTTGGACCTGACAGCGAAGGAGTTCGGGCTACTTGAGCTCTTCATGCGGCGCCGAGGAGAGGTCCTCCCGCGCACCTTGATAGCCTCGCTGATGTGGGACATCAACTTTGACAGTGAGAGCAATGTGATTGTTGTCGCAGTGGGGCGGCTCCGATCAAAAATCGATGACGCGTTCGACGCCAAGCTGCTTAGAACGGTGCGTGGCATGGGCTACGTGCTTGACGAACCCGAGCCCTGAAAGTGTTTGAGAACTATGTCGTTGACCGTTCGATTGACGATTCTATTCGCCTGCGTGCTGGCGGTAGTCTTAGCCGGATTCTCGTGGCTGGTCTTTCGGGAAACAAGCAGCCGGTTTCACGAGCTGGACGAGCTGTTGCTGCAGGGTAAGGTCCAGCTCGTCGCTGAGGCGGCGCGAAATAGCCGGACAGAGGATGAGCTGAGGGGGTGGCTTGCCACAAGCATGCCCGGGCATGCTGGGCTCTACATCAAAGTGCTCAGCGACACTGGTGACCTATTTGAACATCGAGATTTGCAGTTGCCAGCGGGCCTAGCAGAAGAGTTCGCCAACGCTGGGGAGGTCAAAGACTGGCGAAGGACAGCCCACAGCTTTCATGCCAAACGCTTCGAAGTCAGCCTCGGTGGAGAGGGCTCAAAGAAGCTCTCAGTGATAGCCGCAGTAGACACACGCCAGCACACGGACTTCCTGGACGTGTTGTCCATGAAGACGTTGGGGTATGTGTGCTTCGCGGTGATGGTGGGCACGATGCTCGGCTGGCTAGCAAGCCGAGGCGGCCTCAAGCCCCTTACTACGATGAGAGCAAGAGCCGAGCAAATAAATGCAAATAGGCTGTCGGAGCGGATCTCGGCACAGAGTTGGCCAAAGGAGATGCGCGATCTTGCTAACTCATTGAACGGCTTGCTGGATCGCCTCCAAAGCGACTTTGCCCGCCTGAGCGCCTTTTCGGCGAATCTGGCACATGAGATGCGAACGCCAGTCAGCAACCTTCTGACTGTCGCGCAAGTCACACTGGCTCAATCACGAACCAGTGACGAGTACCGAAGCACGATTGAGACGATATCGGAAGAACTGCAAGACCAAGCTCGCACTATCTCAGACATGCTCTTCCTGGCACGAACGGAGAACATGCACGCTCTGCCATCTGTCCAACTAATCGAGCTCGATGTGGAGTCTCAATCGTTGGTTGATTTCTATGACGTTACGGCAAGCGAAAAGGCGCTGAGCTTTGCAGTCAAGGGCTCCGCGCGCGTGCAAGGTGACCGTCTGATGATTCGTCGCGCAATCAGCAATCTGCTGTCAAATGCAGTCAAATATGCGCAGCCCGCATCCACCATCGATATCAGCATCAGCACAGCTGAAGGCAAGGCCAGTCTGGCGATTGCCAACAGGGGAGAAGAGATTCCCGTTGCCTCTCAAGCGTCGCTCTTTGACCGCTTCGTACGACTCTCGTCGCCGAAGGTGAAAGATGCCGGGGGTCTGGGCCTAGGCCTTGCTATCACCAAAGCCATCATGAGAGCCCACCACGGTCAAGTCAAACTGACGTCCTTAGCTGGGGTCAACACCTTTGTTCTCGAATTTGAGAAGGTGATGTCCCCATCGCACTAGGTGAACTTGCTTCAGTTGTTGCTGTGGTCTTTGTTCAGAAGATAGTCCATGCGGGCCACTTCGTTGCTCGTGACAGGGATTGATCGACCATCTGTGGTCTCCAGAATTTTGCCCTTCTTCAGATACACGGCGGTACCTACCCGGCTCTCCTTGCCCATCTTTCCATCAGGGAAGATGTAGAGACTGCCTCCGTCCTTGAGTGGGATGATTTCCTTGGCGGCTTCGACGGCGGCGTGCCCAGCGAAGACGGAGGTGGAGGCGAGGCCAAAAGCCACGATGGCAAGTTTCGTTTTCATATCTGTTCCTTCTTTGATTTTCCGAACAGCACGGTTGCTTCGGAGTACATGCGTACCCCCCTAAGCTACCCAGATAGCCGTGACGAAAGCGCTGCCTGAGCATTACTTTTTTGTCAGGACAGGGGCGTTCAATGGGCAATCGCGGTTCGCAAGGTTTGTCGTACCCCCTGCGCCCAGCTGGATCCGTGTCGAAGTGAAGTGAGAGTCGATGTCGGGACTTGTGCGAAAAACATGGACTCGTCGACGCCGCTGCGGTCAAGTCGGTATCGAAGCTTCTGCGACCGCTGTCGCTGTTCGGCGTTGGACAGCACTGGGCCCTCGCCTGCGAGTCGGAAGAACTCGGCGGACTCTCGTAAGCTGTCGATAAATTGACCCTTTAGCGCCGGTATAGCTCGGCCAAATCTGGTTCTCTGATTGCGGTCTGCTGCTCCGCTTGAAACAACGAGACCCCAAGACCTGACGCCGGACACCACGTCTACACACGTTGCTTCAGCTTTGGTCAACCCAAAATGCCTCGAGACGCGCAAGCGATGCGCGACCCAGGGGTCGATCTTTTGTAGTTCCTCAATGACATGTAGAGCGTCGTCGTCAGTTCCTTGCACGGGAAGAACGAACGACTGCAGCAGACTTTTCGCAATTGCGTCGTCTTGGCCTGCAGCTTGCGACATCCAGTGGAGCCCAAGCTCCTGCTCTGCGATTCCAGTAGCTGATTTGAGAATCATGGCGCCAAGCTGGCGTTGCGCATTGGCGTTTCCACTGGCTGCTGCTTTCTCAAGAAAAAAGAGAGCTGCCTGAGGGTTGGCCACGGAGCCTTGGCCGTCCGAGTGAACTCTGTGGAGGAGCAGCCAGGCCTCACTCAAACCGGCGTCCGCTGCACGAAGTAGTAGCGCGGTACCCCCTCGAAGATTCCGTCTGGGCACAAGACTCTCGGACAACGCAAATGCAGTGTCTATGCCGCAAGACGCGCGCCCCAAAAGCAAAGCCGCTTCGGCGTTTCTTCGGGCCACACAGTCCTCCAGGACGGCATGAAGCGTCGCACTGTCAAGTTCGGGTAGAGACACCTGGTTGCGTTGCAGGAAGACCAGGGAATCACAAATTGCATCGCACAACTCAGGGCCCCGCTCCAACGGCAGCGCGATAGCGAAATTTAGACGTTGAATGACGAGCGCAGAGTCAACTGCACGGGTGGCCTCACAGAGTGCGTGTGCGACGGTGCTTTCTGTCGCAATTTCGGGCTCCTCAACAAACGTTGTCAGTGCCGATAGGAGACGGTTGTCATCGGAGTTCTTGTACGCGTTTAGAGCCCTCGAGGCCGTCTCACTCCCTAAGGATTGGGCTCGCTCCCATAGCTCAAGAGCAGGCTCCTCGTCCCACTGCGTCAACCCACGCCATACACCCAGCTTGAGGCAAGCAGCTGCTGAACCAGCGCTTGCTGCGGCGGCCAGTACGAGGGCCAGGTCGCGCCGGACGATGTCGCCAAGCGAAAGTCCTTCCGCAATTATCCTGGCGGAGCGCTCCGAAGTAGAAAGTGCTGGGTGAGATAGGTATTTAAGGCCTAGGTCCGTGTATTGGGGAAAGCCCTGCATACCTTGCAAGTAGCGTTGCCCAACCTCGCATAGCGCATCCAAGTCCCCTTGTCTCGCAAGGGCCAGCAGTTGAACGTCTTGACGTCGCATGTTCTTCAGAACTCCCATAGAAACCTGTCGAGGAATCTATCGAGATGCTGGTTTCCACGAGCTTTCGCTCTGATGACGATATCGTCACCAAATTGTTATTTTCACGATTGGAGCTTCTCGTATGTTGTGACGGAAAAACACAACGTCGGAAGGGCGGTGTGGGTTGGTGCGTGCGAAGGGGGCAACGAATTGCGCTTGTTTCCGGGCAAATCGCTAGCGAATTTTCCTCAACTAGGCGCGGGGGGAGCGTTCATGCGTAGACGTGAACATAGTCACGGGTACGCACCGTCGTCATGCGCTTGGTCAGACAGCCATCAATTTTGGTTGTTCGTCTTCGGTGACATTTTTGGCCAACATACGAGGTGCGATTCATCCCCCCAACTAGTCTCTGAATAGAGCTATCAGCGTAAAGGAAATCTCATGAACAAGACGAATCGTTCGGCACTGGTCGTGCTCGCCCTCCTCGGGACCACCGCCGCCTTTGCCCAAAGCAGCGTGACGCTGTACGGCCGTGTGAATACCACGGTGGAACGCCAAGATGTGGGTGGTGTGAAGACCACGGTTGTGGCCAACAACAGCTCGCGCTTTGGCTTCAAGGGCGTTGAGGATCTCGGTGGCGGTCTGACTGCTGGCTTCCAGCTGGAAAGCGGTTTCCAGTCGGACACCGGTGTTGGCAGTGGTGCGCTCTTCGGTCGCCACAGCGAAGTGAACCTGTCGGGCGGATTTGGTACCGTTCGCCTGGGCAACTTCTTCCCCGCCTCGTACTACGCTTCTGCCGACTACGTCAGCCTGCACAACCACGATACGGGCTCCTCGTCTGACGCCCTGTACTACGACCCGGTGTGGTTCGGTGGCCCCGGCACTGGCAACACGATTGCCTACCGCACCCCCAACATCGGTGGCTTCACTGCAGAAGGTTCGGTCGTTCTGCATGAGCAAGCGCCCGGTACCGGTGGCAAGAACGGCTACGACTTCGCTGCCAATTACGCCATGGGTGCGCTGGACCTTGGCGCAGGGTACAGCGTCATTGACAGCAACAAGCAGCTCTCTTTGCGCGCGCTGTATTCCGTTGGCCAATTTACGCTTGGTGGCTACTACCAGCGCAACGATGACGCAAATCAGATTCGGCCTACCGGAGCTGGAACGCGCAACAACCTTCGCTTGGCGGCTGCCTACAGCGTTGGCGCCTCGGAGTTTCATGTGAACGTGGGCCGCGCAGGCGAATACGAGAACATCGTAGACAGCGATGCTACCCAATACACGCTGGGCTACAACTACAACCTGAGCAAGCGCACGAAGGTTTACGGGTACTACACACGTGTAAACAACAACAGCAACGCTACATACATGACTGGTGTCGCCGGTGCCGATTTCAGCTCGGTTGCCGTGGGTATCCGCCACAACTTCTAAGCTTCGCTCACTCTCGGCAGCCCGACGGGCCGAGAGTCAACTGCGGAATAGAAAGGCCTCAAGTTCCTTCCAGGGATGCGAGGCCTTTTGCCTTTCAGGCTAAAGCCTTCTCTTGTCGCGTCGGTATCAAAAGTGAATGGTCCTGCTTTCCTGGAAGATTGCGCTTTGCCACTCTTGGCCGTACCGCTGACAAGGGTTTTGCGATACGTACACTTCCACGAGCTCCATATGGGAAGGTGGCCACCCCCTGTACAAGCAAGGCGGGTTTGCTTCCGAACGCAAAGACCTACCGGCGATTCGTGGTTCAGCAGCATCTTGGGCGGCGAGTGGTCTGGCCATCTCCTGGCGGGAACGCCAATTGAAAAAAGGTGTCCAATCATCGCACCTGAGAGGCGGCGTGCTAAGCACATCTCTGTGCGCCACCTGGGTTGACCATTTTTTGGGGTTTGATGCACATGAAACTGTTGGTGATTGAGGATGAAGTCAAGCTAGCGGAGTACCTTCGAAAAGGGCTCGAGGAGGCGGGCTTCGTGGTGGATCTTGCGCATAACGGCATTGATGGCCTGCATCTCGCGATGGAGTCCGACTACGACCTCATCGTTCTGGATGGGATGCTTCCCGGCATCGACGGGCTTGGCTTGTTGGCCGCATTGCGCCAGAGTAAGCGCACGCGGGTGCTAATGCTGACTGCCAGAGTAAAAGTGGAAGACCGAGTGCGCGGTCTGAACACTGGTGCAGACGACTATATGGTCAAGCCTTTTGCATTTTCTGAACTTGTTGCCCGGGTTCAGGCGTTGTTGAGACGAGAGCAGACGGGACCAGGGGCGGAGCAACTCACGTCACTTAGCGTGGCTGACCTTGAAGTTGACCTAGTCGGTCGCAAGGTGTGTCGCCGAGGGCAGAAGATTCTCCTGACATCTCAAGAGTTCAGCCTTCTTTCTTTGCTCCTTCGACGGCAAGGTCAAGTACTTTCGAGAACCGAAATAGCCTCGCAAGTGTGGGACATGAACTTTGACAGCAACACAAATGTGGTGGACGCTGCAGTCCGACGCTTGCGTAGCAAAGTGGATGTACCATTTGACAGCCCGTTGATTCACACGGTTCGCGGCGTCGGCTACATACTGGAACCCCGACAAGAATGAATCAGAAGGGCGCAAATTCGCTAGGACGGCGGCTGTCGGTCTGGCTTGCGTGGCAGAGCTTGGGAGGGCTGTTAATCGTATGCGCGACGGTGTACGGGGCCACACACTACGCGTTTAAGGCGCGCCAGCTGGAGGAGTTGGGTCAGAAGCAGGCCCTTCTCACGTATCTTGCCACCGAGGCCGCCCGCACTGGCAATGATGTCAAGCTCAAGCACGAGCTCGACGATTTCGTGGTTGGCCATCCCCAGCTCGGGCTTTCTGTGGTGCAGGCAGATGGGGCAATCTTCCACGAAAAACTGCTGCCTTCATCGAGGCGTGAGCGACGAGTGATTCAGTTTAACCTCGACTCCCCGAAGCCTGGCCAGCAAATGCTTCGCACAGAGTTATCGCTGGATGTAGGTGGCGACGCTCTGGTGTTGCGGCGCATCGCATTGATTCTCTTTGGGGCGGCGGTGGGAGGCGTACTGCTGATTTCCTTCGGCGGTTCTTTCCTGGTATGGATAGGTCTGCGGCCTTTGCGTGAACTTTCGGCCCAGGTACAAGTGCTCACGGCAGGAACGCTGCACCACCGACTGGATGGTTCACGACAGCCTGACGAGCTCGCTCCGCTGATTGCGCAATTCAACGATTTGTTGGCCCGTCTCGACCAGTCTTACGAACAAATGGAGGGCTTCAACGCTGACGTGGCCCACGAGTTGTTGACACCACTGACGACGTTGATGAGCGGTGCTGAACTGGCGATGCATTCATCCAAGAGTCCGGACGAGATACGTGAGTTGCTCGGTTCGAATCTGGAGGATTTGCAGCGCATCGCTGGGATAGTGCACGACATGCTGTTTCTCTCGCAAGCGGACAGGGGGGCAGTTGCGCGTCGCACATCAACCCCCAGCCTCGCGGCAGTCGTGCGACGTGTTGCTGAGTATCACGAAGCTACCCTCGATGATGCTGGACTAACCCTTGAGGTGAAGGGGGACGTCGATGGAGAGTTCGACCTACAGCTGTTACAGCGCGCGTTCTCCAACTTGGTCAGCAATGCCACCCGCTATGCCACAAAGGGCTCAAGCCTAGTGGTGAGGATTGAGCCCGATGCTTTCGAGCAGGTGACAGTTCTCGTCGAAAATAGTGGGGCTCCGATTGACCAGCAGACCCTCTCCAGGATGTTTGACCGATTCTTCCGAGCCGATGTATCACGCAGCGGCGCTAGCAAAAACCACGGTCTCGGCCTCTCGATTGTTGCGGCTATTGCGCGTATGCATGGTGGCGCAACCATGGCTGCATCGAGCAATGGCATCACCAGCGTGGGTATCCTTCTGAAGCGGTTCGCCAAGTAGGTCGACAACCGCTCGGCCTCATTAGTGAAGACAGTTCAACGGGCGGCCTATGTCGCTCAGCCTATCGGCTGTGCGCTAACTGTTCAGCATGGTTTTCAAATATGACTGATTTGTCATTTTGATGACTTCATGTTGTTGCGGACCAACTCATACAGTGCTTCTCAGTGCCGAAACGGCAGCTGTTGCCTCACACGAGAGGCGTTCCAAATCACTTATGAGGTCCTGCATGTCCAAACTCCATTCCTTCCGTCAAGCCGCCTTCGCAGTCTCAATTGCAGCCACGCTGGCCAGCGCCTCCGCTGCAGGCCTTTCTAGCAAGGAGCAGGCGCTGATTGGCCAACCCGCTCCTGCTACGACATCGGCACGTGTTATCGACCTGAGTACGTCCAGCTACGCCAATGTTTCCTACGGTGAGACCGTCGTCTTTCGCGGCAATGGAGGCAACCAGTTCACGTGGACCTTCAATGGTGTTGGCGGCCGTTCCTGGGACCTTGCCAAGATTGCCCCGGCTGGCTTCTCCGACAAGGAGTTCCGCGTCTTTGTGAGCCGCAATCCGCTGTATCGCAGTTGAGCGTTCATCGCTCAAAATGAGCAAATCCAAGCTGTCGGGACGGTATGCCACGACAGCCGCTTGGAGTAGACGGTCTGCACACGGATGGTGTGTGCCCGTTCTACTTCTTGTCGCGGCCCTTGTAGGCCAGAAGGCGCAGTGCGTTGAAAACGACCAGAAGTGTTGAACCCTCATGAACGGCAACGGCTGCTCCAATGCCGAGACCCATGATGGTCGCAGGCACTAGAACCGCAACGATGCCAAGACTCACAAAGACGTTCTGACGAATTACCGAACGCGTGTGGCGGCTCAAGCCTACGGCGAAAGGAAGGTTCCTCAAGTCGTCGGCCATGAGAGCCACGTCGGCGGTTTCAAGTGCCACATCTGAGCCCGCAGCTCCCATAGCGATGCCCACGGTCGCGTTGGCCATAGCGGGCGCGTCATTGACGCCATCGCCAACCATTGCCACCTTGGTTTCTTCGCGAAGCTTGCGAATCGCTTCCACCTTGTCCTCGGGCATTAGGTCGCCCCAGGCCTCGTCGAGTCCTACCTCGCGGGCGACCGCTTCTGCCACCTTCTTGTGGTCCCCGGAGATCATGATCATGCGGGTGATGCCGAGCTCTCGAAGCTGCTTCAGTGCATCACGTGCGCCTTCGCGTGGGGTATCAAGCAGTCCTATGGCGCCGAGATCACGCTCACCCTTGCGCACAACCATGGATGTGCGACCTGCTTCACGCAGACGTTCAATGGCGGATGCGGCCGAAGCACCCAAGGGGGCGATGCCATCGCTTCCAAAGAGTTCTGCCTTGCCAATCCAGACTGTCTGCCCGCCCACGGTGGCAGTCACCCCGCGTCCAATCAAGTTTTCGAGATTGCTGGCGGTTGGGATGGGTTGCTGCCCCAAGCGCTCACGACCATCTTTCGCTATCGCGGCAGCAAGCGGATGGTCGCTCAGGGACTCGACTGCAACCGCCACAGCGAGCAGTTCCGCCTCGGTGACACCTTCAGCTGTCACCACATCAGTGATTCGCGGGCGGCCTTCCGTCAGTGTGCCGGTCTTGTCAAATGCCATTGCATTGAGGGAGCCGAGCTCTTCAAGAGGAGCGCCCCCCTTTATCAGAACGCCGCCTCGCGCTGCGCGGGCGATGCCTGACAGCACCGCGCTAGGCGTCGCAATTGCCAACGCACATGGACTCGCAGCCACAAGAACCGCCATGGCGCGATAAAAACTATCGCGGAATGGCTCGTCTACGACCACCCAGGCAAACAGCAGTAGGAACGCCAACAACAGAACAGCAAGTACAAAGATGCGTTCGAACTGGTCCGTGAATCGCTGTGTCGGAGACTTGCGCGTCTCCGCTTCGCTGACCATCTTGACCACTCGGGCCAGTGTCGAATCTGTGGAGCGCCTAGTCACCTCAATTTCGATGGCATGCGCACCGTTGATGGTGCCCGAGAACACGCGGGAGACTGATTCGATGGAGTCGGGCCTAGCGCGAGCGACGGCAGCATCATCCACCGGTCGCTTGTCAACGGGCATGCTCTCGCCAGTGACGGGCGCCTGATTGATGCTCGTTGTACCGACCAGAAGAAATCCATCAGCGGGAAGGCGCTCGTTGGGTCGCACCAGGACGACGTCACCGACCACGAGTTCTTCCACCGCAATTTCGGATACCTGCCCATCGCGGCGAACGGTTGCCGTGTCAGGCGCCAGTTCTGCCAATGCTTCAATGGCACGCTTTGCCCGACCCATGGCATAGCTTTCAAGTGCGTGGCCCAGACTGAACAGAAACAGAAGAAGAGCGCCCTCAGCCCATGAGCCGAGAGCGGCTGCGCCGGCAGCTGCGACCAGCATCAGGGTGTCAATCTCGAATCGCTTGCGTCGCAAGTTGTCGATGGCTTCTCGCAAAGTGTAGAAACCACCGAAGAAGTACGCAGCGACGTAACAGGCTAGAGGAAGCCAGGATGGTGCGCCGGTGACTAGCTTTTCCGTGACCGCTCCCACACCAAGCAGCGCGCCACAAATCAGTGCGAAGATCATTTCGCTGTTCGCGCCAAACACGCCGCCATGCTGGTGCCCTTCGTGGCCGCCGGATGCGTGTTTGTGGTCCCCGTGGTCGTGGCTATGAGCGCTGTGGTCTTCCTCTCCCTCACGCGGGCTCGCGCCAAGGCTTGAGAGTTCGGCACGCATCACATCTTCCGAGGTCTTTTCGCGATCAAACTCGATGTGCAGGAGCCCTGAGGCGTTTGCGTTAGCTTCAAGAACGCCTTCCATCTTCTGCAGACGGTCGACGACGAACCCGGCCTTTCTTTGATGGTTCATCCCGTCAAGTTGCCACTGCAGGTGGCCAAAGCGGCTAGAGATTTCTGCGCCAGCGGCTTTCGCGAGTTCCCGAATGCGCGTTAACGACAGCTGGTCCGGGTCATAGTGGATGCATAGCTGCGGCGGTTTCTCTTCGACGCCAAGTCGGACATGTACATCGTCGACGCCAGGCCGATTGCGCAGCAGCTGTTGCAGCCGCTGAACGCAGGCATCTGCTTCACCAGGAATGCTCGGCAGAAGAACAGGGAGGTCGAGGCGAAGCTTTTCAGACATAACGTGATGGTCGCTCTATACGACTGAGTTGAAGAGAACAGAGCAGAACTTTGATCGCATGGCGGATGCGAAGAACTTCGTGAATGCTTGATTCTTGAACGGCGGACACGTGCACCGAAAACATATCGCAAAAGTCATGTTCACGTCACATTCAAGTTATATGATTTTTATCCATGGTGCAAAGCTCGCCAGGAGTGTTTTCGTCCCCGTTTTGTCACATTGCGTCGGTCTAATCAGTTGTGTCAGCCCGACTTGGGTTGTCGTTCCACCGAGTCCTTGCGATGTAGTTCGCATCGGAACACGGTCCAACTCAACTGCACAGCAATAGACGAAATGAAACACTCTCTCATCGCCCTTTCGATTCTCGCAACCTCTGCAGGGGCGTTTGCGCAAAGCAGCACCACGCTCTTCGGTGTTGTCGACGCATCCGTGACGCGACTGTCCAGCGACACTGCGAGCGTCACGGGGCTTTCCAGCGGTGAACAATCTAGCAGCCGGCTCGGCTTTCGAGGTGTGGAAGACCTGGGCGGAGGTCTCAAGGCTAGCTTTTGGCTTGAAGGCAGCGTTGCCGTTGACAACGGCGGTACAACATTTCGCTTTGATCGACGCTCCACTATTGGCTTGATGGGCGACTTTGGCGAGGTTCGACTTGGCCGGGATAAGCTCGCGTCCTATCTGAACGTCGAGACCTTCGACCCGTTCGGCGACATCGGAGTGGCTGGGAGCGGTGCCAACAACATGCTCGGCAACGCAACGGTAGCTGCTGGCACGCAAGAGGGTAGTCACTCCAAGCGCGCAAGCAATATCGTTTCTTACCTGACTCCCAAGATGGGCGGCTTCCACGGCCAGGTGCAATACGGATTGGGCGAACGAGCCAGCAGCGAGCCGAACAACAGCCGTGGCAACTTTGTCTCCGCTCGCGTGGGCTATCAATCAAACCCGCTCGACATCGCATTGGGTTATGCACAGCTGAAGGGAGGCACTGCTATCCAGGAGGTGACTTACAAAGCGCTCAACCTCGGCGCGTCGTACGACCTCGGCTTCGTGAAGCCCATGCTGTTGGTTGCCACCGAGCGTGGCGCGGGGCGGGGTGTCAATGCATACACCTTGGGTGCGTCGGCCCCGGTGGGCCAGTCGGGTGAGTTCCGTATCGGCTACACGCGCTTCAACACCCGCAACCAAGTCGACGCCGACTCCTCGAAACTGGGTCTTGGCTACATCCACAAGCTGTCCAAGCGCACTGTTTTCTACGGTCTGCTCGCTCGTGTGAGCAACGACAGCAACGCCAATCGCGGCTTCGCAGTCTCCTCGTCTTCCCTGGCATCGCCGCTCATCGCTGCTGGTGACACTGCAACCGGCTACTCCGTCGGCGTTCGTCACTCGTTCTGATAAAAACAGTCGCAGTGTCAGATGTGGGGTCTGTACTGCGGCGCATAAGATGCTCCCCGTGGAATTGGCTCAAGAACCTTACGGTTCTTGAGCCCTTTTTTATCGTGCGTTTTCGGGCGGCAGTGTCAGCCTTTCTTTCGACCTAAGTCCACCCTAGAGGGTCACATGGACTTGGTAAACATAACGACCATCGTGTTCGCGTTCACAGATTTGCCATCCACCTTGCCGAGGAACGAGTTCTTCTTTGTCGCGCCGACCATGGCGCCCGAAACGGAGAAGCCATCGCCCAGGTCGTAGGCGGCGCCAACGCTGTAGTCAACGTAGTTGGGCAGCGCGATGTCGCTGCTGTATGAGGTGTAGCCCAGCGACGCTTTCAAGGTCCAATTTGGCGCGATTTCTTGAGCGTAAGCAACGTTCAGATAGCCAGTGCCTTTGCCCTTCAAGCCCGACCCGAGCGCGGCACCCGCAGCATTGAAATAGTCGTCAGAAACGGTGTGGTAGTACTTGGCGCTCAGAGGGCCCCAACCCACGCCCAGGTACACCTCAGTGGTGTTCGCAGCGCTGGCGCCCGTGTAGTGATAGCGCAGAACACCGGCGTCCCAGCCGAGCCCGCCGGTTGCAAACTTGTAGCCGGCGTAGAGATCGCTTTCCAGGTTCGCAGTCGGGCCCGTGGCACTCGTCTGGAAGTTGACGGTCGAGTTCCAGTTTCCGGCATAGAAACCACTTGCGTGGGCGTAGTCAAAGCCGCCTTGCAACGCAGGCCGCAGCTTGCCTTCCCGCACGTCTTGGTCTTGACCGCGTGTCTTGTAGTTGGTGACGAGACTGACGTTCGCGCTCAGTTGTGCGCTGGCGAGCATGGGGAGCGCAGCCAAGGTAAGGACGGCCAGAGTCTTGGGGGAGATGATTGTTTTCATGAGTGAGCTTTCAAGTGGTGATGAACAGATAAAAGCCGAGTCGGAGCTTTTGACCCCCACCCTTGATTGCAAGCAACTAGGGCACGGGACTCGACGTAGACAGCTTCCTATGGCATACCGTTTCACCAAGAGAAAACTTCATTGAATTTGATAAAACGCTAGCGTCTTTGTCGGTAATAGCTCGATTCAACAACTTGAAAGCAACTCCCCTCGTGCAACTCCCCATTGCATGTTCGGCCGTTTCTCCGTTCGACCTAGGTGCCCACTGCTGGCACGGACCGCTTCCACCGGTCAGAGCGAGGTTGAAAGCGACTTGGCTCTTCTGACACATAAGCAGAAGGTGACGCATTTGTCATCGTTCGGATGTCGGTTTGTGCCGGTGCGTTCTCTAAATTAAGTCCAACAGATGACAGTTGCCGCTGGCAACCGTGAAGCGATCCGATGGACCGCCAAGTTTGTAAACGTTCACTCGGTCCACGTCCACTGTGATCTCAGGGCCGATGGCTTTGTTCTCGGGTGCGGTTTGACACCGTGCCTTCAATCCCAGGACAACTATCCGTGGAGTTTCTTTCCCAGGAGCGTCAAGCCGAAGTCAGAGCCATCGCCGAAAGGCAGCAGAAGACTTATCGCCAGATGCTTTCGGCAAACAAGAACAAGACTTTCGCCATCCATGCGATTCACACGCTTCATGGGCAGATAGACGAGCTGGTAACAAGAGTTCAAGCGAGACCAGATGTGCGCTTCGACTGCAAACCCGGGTGCTCGTACTGCTGCAACTTCCGTATTGAAGTCTTCCCGCCTGAGGTTTTTGTTCTGGCTCGAAGGCTGCGGGCGCTACCAGACGAACAGCTAAGCCTAGTGACTGAGCGACTTCGTCTTCATGTTCAAAGGTCACAAGGTGTCCGTAGGGCAGAGCACTGGATGAACTGCCCCTTGCTAAATGACGACCGTTGCTCCGTCTACGAAGACAGACCGTCAACGTGCAGGAAGTACTTATCCCTGGATGTCGAGGAGTGCAAGAGACCAGGAATCAGTGCGCTGGAAGATGGCGAGTTGGCGCTTAAGTCATTGGCGCTCATCAGTGGTGTTCGAGAAGCGTATGCGAAGGCCAAGAGCTCCCTTTCCATCCACGAGCTCGGTGAGGCACTTCTCATCGCACTGACAGACCCATCCTGCGAGGAGCGTTGGTTCAAGGGTGAGGTTGTCTTTCCGCTATTGGCTGAGGACGACTGAAATCGTGGAGCATGTCGTCCTATGTAGAGGGGAAACATGAGCGCAGCTGGGCGTAACGAGCCGTGTCCGTGCTACAGCGGGAAAAAGTACAAGCATTGCTGCATGTTGGCTGACTGCGTTCCCATTGACGCAGAACAAGCGCCCAGCCCGGTCGATGCATTGAATCAGGCATGGAGCTTTGTCGAGTCAGGACAGGCGCCTGCAGCTGCGAGCCTGTGTCGAACGATCCTTCGGTTCGATGCGGCGCAGCCGGATGCGCTGTATCTGTTGGGCGTCTTGGCTTGTGAAAACGGAGATGTTCGCTATTCTCTGGAACTCTTCAAGAGGGCCGCGCTGGCGCGCCCGCAGTTCCCGGAAGCCCACTATTACCTGGGGCTCGTTCACATGCGGCACGCCCAGTTTGAACAAGCCGCCTCTCACTACCGCCAAGCCATCTCGTCTGCGCCAGGATTTCTCGAGGCCCATTGCAACCTGGGCTTAGTGCTTAACCGCTTGGGGCAGCCACTGCAGGCCCTGACTAGCTACCAAGAGGCGCTAGCCATTCGAGAGGCAACAGAAGTGAAGATTGGCCTTGCCGAATGCATGCAGCGCCTGCGCGTCACGCCAGGCCTAACTCACTTACGCCCGCTGCTGACGCGTGCAATTGCGGAGGCCTGGCGCCGGCCTGAGGAACTCGCCCCTGCCGCCATCGAGTTTCTACTGTGCGAGCCAGGTGTACGAGAAGAAGTATCGAAAGCGGCCAGCGTTGTGCAATCCCTTGCCGACTGGAACGAAGACAGGCTTTTTCTCACGTTACTCGAGAGTGCGACAATTTGCGATCGCATCTTTGAGCGTTGGCTGACGATGGTTCGTGAGACGCTTCTGGATGACGCTCTCAATTTCGAAGCGATAGATGATGCGTTGCTGAGTTTACGTTCCGCGTTGGCACAACAATGCTTTATCAACGAGTACGCTTGGATCCTGAGCGTAGAAGAGGCAGAGAAGGTCAACAGACTTGTAGAGCACGCGAGCCTGGCCATCGACTCTGGTAACGCACCGGCGCCCCAAGTTTTGTTGGCGCTCGCTAGCTATAAGCCATTGTCTTTGGGCTTCCCCCAGTTTCCCGGACACATCCAATGACATGATGTGTTCAGGAGATAGGCATGACAAGAACCCGAAGGAGCTTCACGGACGAATTCAAACGTGAGGCAGTGAAGCTGTGCAAGCAGCCTGGAGCCACCGCTACGCACATTGCACGGGACCTGGGTATTCAGACCAGCGTGCTCAGGCGTTGGGTCACCCAGGAGCGTGGTGGGGTGTTGGACCTCAGGCCGAACCGGCCGCTGCGCAGTGAGGCCGCCACGGAGGTGGAGCGGTTGCAACGCGAATTGCGTCGCGTGACCACGGAGCGCGACATCCTAAAAAAAGCGCTCGGCTACTTTGCAAAGGACCCGCAGTGAAGTACGGCTTCATCGCGCGGCATCGTAGTGTCTGGCCCACCCGCACCATGTGCCGGGTTCTGGCGGTCTCTCACAGCGGCTTCTACGAATGGATGGACAGAGCGCCGAGCCAGCGCAGCCAGGACGACGCCAGGCTCACCCGCCTCATCCGAGAGAGCTTCGAGCTCAGCGACCGCACCTACGGCAGTCCCGCGTCTGGCACGACCTTCGAGCGCTGGGCGAGAGTTGCGGGATGAACCGGGTCATCCGGCTGATGCACCTGGCCAAGCTGCAAGCCCGCCACAAGCGACGCAGGCTACCTGGCGATACAGGCAGCAGGCTTGAGAACCACATCGCGCCCAACCATCTGCAACGCGACTTCGAGGCCAGTGGTCCGAACCAGAAGTGGGTTGCCGACTTCACCTACATCTGGACGGCCGAGGGATGGCTGTATGCGGCAGCGGTGATGGACCTGTACTCACGCCGCATCGTGGGGTGGTCGATGAGCGACACCATGCAGGCCAAGATGGTGAGCGACGCTTTGTTGATGGCTCTTTGGCGGCGCGGCAAACCCAGCTCGCTGATGCATCACTCGGACCAGGGCAGTCAGGGTGGATTCAACCGGTCGTCGCAACACCGGGTTAAGCGACGGATTTTAGGTAGTCATTCAGTGCTTCCGCTGGTGTCTTCCAGTCCAACGTCTTGCGTGGCCTGTTGTTCAGTGTCAATGCCACGGCTTCAATCTCTTGCTCGCTCCACCGAGACAGGTCGGTGCCCTTGGGGAAGTACTGGCGCAGCAGGCCGTTCGTGTTCTCGTTGGTGCCGCGCTGCCATGGACTGCGCGGGTCGGCAAAGAAGACCTTCACCCCTGACTCGATGGTCAGCCGTGCATGGTCGGACAGCTCTTTGCCGCGATCCCAGGTCAATGATTGCCAGAGCTGGGTAGGCAGCTTCGTCACCGTTCTCTTGAGGGCATTGGCCATGGTGATGGCACCGTAACCTGCCAACGCGGGACCGTTCTTCGTGCGGGGCTTCAGTCCATATCCCGACTCACGCGGCAGGTGCACGAGCATCGTGAAGCGGCTCGCCCGTTCCACCAGCGTACCAATGGCCGACCTGTCCAAGCCGATGATCAAGTCTCCCTCCCAGTGTCCAGGGACTGCACGGTCTTCTACCTCTGCAGGACGGCTGGAGATCATGACCTCCTCACTGACATGTGCCCACGCTTTGGCCTGGGCTCTGGCCCGGGGCACGCGCAAAGCGCGCCCTGTGCGCAGGTAGCTCACCAGCTCGCGCTTCAGGGCGCCTCGGCCCTGGATGTACAGGGCCTGGTAGATGGCTTCGTGCGAGATGCGCATAGACAGATCATCCGGGAAGTCGAGCAGCAGCCGGTTTGAAATCTGCTCTGGCGACCAGCCATTGACCCACTTGCGGTCCCCGCGATGGGGCTTGTTGCGCCCGATGAACGCAGCCTGCCGAGGCCCTTCAATCTCTCTTCCCTTGGCATCGTGGATCTTGCCTTCCAGCCGTTCTTGGACGTATTGGCGCAGACGCGGGTTCTTCACGAGCTTGGCCGGCTTGTTCCGTCTGGCCGCCAACTCGGACTTCCACTGCGCGACTGATGCCCGGTAATCGAGCTTCCCGCCTCGCGTGGCAGCGTTGCGCGTCAGCTCCCGTGAGACGGTCGATGGACTACGTCCCAGACGACGAGCGATCTCCCTCACGCCAACGTCTTGAGCTCGCAAGAGTGCGATCTCCTCTCGCTCCGAGAATGACAGATACCTCGTAGACACGGGCTTGGACAGAAACAATGGCATGCCGCCACGATGACGGAACCAGCGAGTGCCCACCGGCTGCGACACGCCCACGGCTTCTGCCGCCTTCTCGCTCGTGATTCCGGTCGCGATCTGCTTCCAGAACTGCCGCTCAGTCTCACGCCGAAGCGACGGCGCACCAGGAGAGCGCATTGCGTCCCTCCCCGTCAACTGCGTCATCCATCCTGCGGGTCGTCCCATAAACACCTCCTGGTTGAAGGTGTTGCAACGACCAGTTGAATCCACCCAGTACACCAGCGACGACTTCCAGCAGTTGCTCAAGGCACAAGGCATCACCTGCAGCATGAGTCGTCGAGGTGAATGCTGGGACAACGCCGCGATGGAGAGCTTCTTCTCGTCCATGAAGACCGAACGGCTCAGTCGCAAGATCTACCGGACAAGGGAAGAAGCCAGGTCCGACGTGTTCGATTACATCGAGCGCTTCTACAACCCGGTGCGCAAACACTCAAAGCTAGACTTCCTCAGCCCAGTCGACTTTGAGCAAGGCTTAATGGGCTAAGCAAACCGTCCGGGAAACTGGGGGAAGCCCACTTCAATGCCATTTGCCGATGCCATAAGGGATATGGCTTGGCCTGACTCATTCCGGTGTGTGATACGCCAGCAGATTGATGAAGTGCGGCAGGAGGTGGATTGGCGGGCTGCCTTGCCAAGGCTTACGGAGGTAGATCAGGACACGTCTTGCAAGGTCCAGCAACAGTACGAAGAGAATCCCTACCCCCGCTGGGTAAAGCCCTCTCTGGTCCCCGCTCCCCTCGCGTTGGAAGACCGGCTGCGCACGCAAATTCCACACGCGCGCTTCCGGCCAATGAGAACAAGCGGTTCGGTCGACGTTCTCATTGCCGGATGCGGAAGCGGGCGTCATCCTACTGAGAGTGCAAGCCTATACAGCAATGCGCGAGTGCTCGCGATTGATTTGAGTGCAAGCAGCCTTGCCTATGCGATGCGCAAGTCTCATGAAATTGGACTACGGAATGTTGAGTACGCCCAAGCCGACATACTGCGGCTGTCCATCCTTAACCGGCGCTTTGACCTTATCGAGTCCGTAGGGGTTCTGCACCACCTGGAAGACCCCGAAGCGGGTTGGCGCTCTTTGCTGCAACTGCTGCGTCCAGGTGGATTCATGCTAGTCGGGCTGTACAGTGAGATCGCTCGCTCGCCGGTGGTTGCCGCGCGCCAATTCATCGTCCATCAGGGCTTTCCCGCCACCCCGCAAGGTATCCGAGAGTGTCGCGCCGTAATCATGGGGGCCGATTGTCCGGAAGCACTTGGCCAGCTCGCTGCGTTCGGCGACTTCTACGGCTTGAGTGCGTGCCGCGACCTGCTGTTCCACGTGCAGGAGCACCGCACAACTTTGCCGGCGATTGCTGCGCTGTTGGATGGACTGTCGCTCGACTTCGTAGGCTTGCATGTTGAGCCAGACGTGCTTCGTAGATTCCGGACGCGCTTTGCTGAAGATGACTCGGTCCATGACCTACATCTATGGCACAAGTTCGAAACAGAAAACCCCAACACCTTTGTTGGGATGTATCAATTCTGGGTGCAGAAGCGATGCGCTTAACGGGGTGCACCATGGAGACCCAGCAAACAAGTAGCAGCTAGCAACTTGGTCATGGGAAGGTCTAAGGTCCGCTCACAGGCGCCACTGCGGAATTCCACTTCGACGAGACCGCAGGACAGTAATCCCCCAGCGCTTCCTGAAGAGTTCTACGAGCCCGTCTGTCGCCACGGTTTACCCCTTTTGATGCCATCAGTTGTTCATGCTGCCCTGAGCCATTGCACCCAATATGACTGATTTGTCATTTACCGGTTTTCGAACTGTGGAGATGGCAGTTCTACAGTTCCGTCAGTGCCAAAAAGAGAAATTTGGCTTCCTTTCTGACTGAATCTAAGGCTCCGATGAAAACACTCCAAGTCGCTCTTGCTGCGATCACCCTTGCATCTTCCCTTCTTCTGACAACTGCTGCTTCGGCCGACACGCTTCGTAGCGGCGAGTCTCCTTACGGGCAACTTGCAGTGGAAGCGAAGAACGTACGTGTTGTGGATGTGACGTCCACGAAGTCCGCCAGCGTCACATATGGCGAAACCATCTTGTTTCAGGATGCAGGCGGAAAGACGTTTGCTTGGACTTTCAACGGTCTTGATGGTCGGTCTTGGAACTTGAAGCAGTTTGCGCCTTCGGGTTTCGTTGCCAACGACTACCGCGTTTACGTGGCCAGAAACCAGCTTTATCGCCGGTAGCAGGTCTTCTTGTCCAAGCGACGTGCTCGGACCTCCGTAGAGGCTGATCCGTCGAAAAGATCTTGCTCCCAAGAGGCAGCACCTCACTGCTTGACAAGCTCTGAGCCAGTTGAGCACGTAGACATACATGCTATCTGATGGCGGCCGCGACTTTGCATCATCCGCTGGTGCTCCAAACAAAGCCTTGCCGTGCAGCCTCGATGCGTTCATTGATATGTAGGTCAACGGGAGAAACCAAATGACCAGGAAACCCATGTCGCTCGCCTTAGGGCTTGCGATGCTCGTCGGAGTTGGAGCGAACGCACAGCAAGTCGCTCCCAATAGCGCTCCACCAGTGGGAGTGGCGTCCTCAAAGCAATCGGTGCAGCCACTGACGTTGGGTGCCGCACTGCAGGCTGCCCTCGACAACAGCCCCACGTCGTCCGCTGCCAGACGCGAGATAGAAGCTGCTCAAGGCGCGCTCATGCAGGCAGGGGTCTATCAAAACCCCTCGCTTGATCTAGAGGTGGAGGACCTCCGATCGGGTATGCGTAGCACAACAGTCACCTGGAGCCAGCCTCTGGAGCTTGGCGGGAAACGCTCAGCGAGCGTTGCCGCGGCGGAGCGCTCACTAGAAGCTATTCGCGTCAAGAGCGAGGCGACTGAAGCTCAATTGAAGGCCGACGTTACATCTGCGTTCTTCTCTGCGCTTTTAGCCCAGGAGCGTGTGAGGTTGGCGCAAGAGTCTCTGAACATCGCTCGCTCCGGCAGCCAAGCTGCGTCCAAGCGAGTGCAGGCTGGGAAAGTGTCTCCCCTGGAGGAGACACGCTCGAAGGTCGCAGAGGCTAACGTACGTCTCGAACTTGTCCAGGCGCAAGGTGAGCTGGCAGCGCAGCTTCAAGAGTTGCGTGCGCTTCTGGCTGGCGGGGTGCCCTTCGACACTTTGGATGGAAATGCTCTACTTCTTCCAACCCTCCCTCCAATCGACGTCCTGCAGGCTCGCGTGGAGAACTCACCGACGATGCGACAAGCGCGACTTGAGACGAGCCGACTGTCAGCGCTCTCGGATCTGGAACAGGCAAAGCGGAAGCCAGACATTGCCGTAAACCTCGGCATGCGGCGTTCTCAGCAGGACGGTCGCTCGATGGCCATCGTCGGGGTTTCGATTCCACTGCCCGTGTTTGACACCAATCGCGGAAACATCATCGAGTCGCTACGACGGAGAGATAAGTCGGAAGACGATGCCCGAGCCCTTGAGTTGCGTTTGCGAGCCGATCTCGCAATTGCAAGACAGCGAATGGAAATCGCCTCACAAGAAGTGGCCGCCGTCAGTGCGGAAATCCTTCCCAGTGCGCAGCTCGCCTTCAATGCCGCCGCGCAAGGGTTTGAGCTTGGAAAGTTCGAATACCTCGACGTTCTCGATGCTCAACGGACATTGCTACAAGCGCGATCCCAGTACCTGCGCTCTTTGGGCGAATCTCATCGAGCGGCAGCAGATGTCGTTCGGCTCCTCGGAAACAACGTTCCTCAAAATTGAACCCGCCATGGCCACGACCAAATCATCTATGAATGCTAGACCTGACAAAAAGCAGCTCATCATCATCGCCATCATCCTGGTGTTGGGCGCAGCTGGAGGAGCCCTCATCCTGCGAGGCGGAGAGAGCCATGGCGACAGCGATGGCCATGGCCATGAGGAAGAAAGCTCACAGGTTGAAGGAGGTGCCGTAAAAGCTGAGGCCAAGGAGGTAGGTGGGTCCAACGCTTCCACTGAGCATGGCAAATCACCTGGCGGCGCAAGCGAAGAGGAACATAAAGACGAAGATGAAAAGGTGTCTTTGACGGACGAGCAGGTAAAGGCAGCCGGTATCGTGATTAAAGAAAGTGGTCCTGCTGTGATTCGGACCACGCTGCAGCTCCCTGGAGAGATACGATTTAACGAGGACCGCACCGCGCACATCGTGCCCCGAGCAGCAGGCGTCGTCGAGAGTGTGAGCGCAAATCTTGGACAGAAGGTGTCTCGCGGCCAAATCTTGGCTGTGGTTTCCAGTTCCACCGTGTCAGAGGTCAGGTCTGAACTTCAAGCGGCGGCAAAGCGCCGTGAGCTTGCACAGACAACATACGAACGTGAATACACCCTGTGGGAGCAGAAGATCTCGCCGGAGCAGGATGTATTGCAAGCCCGCCAAGCGCTACGTGAAGCAGAAATTGCAGTGGCAAATGCCACTCAAAAACTGAAAACTCTAGGGGCGTCAGTCGGTTCCGGGGCTCTAGGTCGAGTTGAGCTTCGGGCACCTTTCGATGCGATGGTTGTGGAAAAGCACATCGCCATCGGCGAGGCGGTGCGCGAGGATGCAAACGTGTTCACTTTGTCCGACCTTTCAACGGTATGGGCTGAGATGAGTGTGGGAGCAAGTGACCTTCCCAAGGTTCGAGTTGGTGAGCGTGTACGAGTGAAGGCCGATGCCGCAGATGTCGTTGCTGAGGGGAAGATTGCCTTCGTCGGATCGCTGATTGGTGCGCAAACTCGAACAGCTCCCGCTCGGGTTGAGTTGAGCAACCCGCAGGGCGCCTGGCGGCCTGGGCTATTCGTGACCGTTGAAGTGCTTACCAATGAAAATGACAAGGCATCTGCGGTAACAGTAGACGCAAATGCACTTCAAACAGTGGAAGACAAGACCTCGGTCTTCACAAAGGTTGATGGCGGATTCGTCGCAAAACCTGTCCGTGTCGGACGCACTGACGGTCAGCGCGTTGAAATTCTAGATGGCCTGAAGGCTGGTGAGTCCTATGCCGCAGACGGCAGCTTCGTTGTCAAGTCTGAGCAGGGCAAGAGCTCGGCGACGCACGCGCACTAAAGGCCGCCAACTATGTTTGAACGCATCATCCGCTTCGCCATCGAACAACGATGGTTGGTTATGTTGGCCGTGCTCGGAATGGTTGGGCTCGGGGTGTACAACTTCCAACGGTTGTCCATTGACGCCGTGCCGGACATCACCAATGTCCAGGTGCAAATCAACACGGCTGCACCTGGCTACTCTCCTCTTGAGACAGAGCAGCGCGTAACGTTCCCGATTGAGACGGTCATGGCTGGGCTACCTGGCCTTCAGCAAACACGTTCCATATCGCGCTACGGCATATCTCAGGTCACCGTGGTCTTCAAAGATGGCACCGACATCTACTTCGCACGCCAGTTGGTGAACGAGAGAATGCAGGGAGCCGTCAGCTCTCTGCCGGAAGGCGTTCACCCTGCTGTGGGACCAATTTCTAGCGGCTTGGGCGAAATCTTCCTCTGGACAGTGGAGGCCAAAGAAGGGGCGACGAATGCGGACGGTAAACCGTACACGCCGACCGACCTACGTGTGATTCAGGATTGGATCATCAAACCGCAGCTGCGCAATGTGCCAGGTGTGACCGAGATCAACTCCATCGGCGGCTATGAGCGACAGTTCCAGGTTGCGCCGATACCAGAGCGCCTGCTGGCCTACGGGTTAACTTTGCCTGACGTCGTTCAAGCTCTTGAGCGCAACAATGCCAACGTGGGCGCCGGCTACATCGAGCGACGTGGCGAGCAATATCTGATTCGAGCGCCTGGTCAAGTCAGCAGCCTTGAGGATCTTCGCAATGTCGTTCTCGCGAACAATAGCGGAACTCCGATTCGAATCCGCGACGTCGCGGAGGTCGAGATTGGCCAGGATTTGAGAACTGGTGCAGCCACGGACAACGGTCGCGAAGTCGTGCTGGGCACTGTGTTCATGCTCTTAGGAGAGAACAGTCGGACGGTCGCCCAAGCTGTTGCGAAGAAGATGGAGGAGATCAACCAAAACCTTCCAGAAGGTGTACACGCGATTACGGTCTATGACAGAACCGTTCTCGTGGATAAGGCGATCTCTACGGTCAAGAAGAACCTGTTTGAGGGTGCCGTACTCGTTATCGCGGTGTTGTTCCTTTTCCTGGGCAACATCCGAGCGGCATTGCTGACCGCATTGGTCATCCCCCTCTCGATGCTCTTCACCTTCACAGGGATGGTGAATCAGAAGGTGAGCGCCAACCTAATGAGTCTCGGAGCGCTGGACTTCGGGATCATCGTCGACGGTGCGGTGGTGATTGTGGAAAACTGCATTCGTCGTCTTGCGCATGCCCAGGAGCGCCATGGTCGTCCATTGACCAAGGCGGAGCGATTCCACGAGGTGTTCGCCGCATCTCAGGAAGCTCGCAGGCCATTGCTCTACGGCCAGCTCATCATTATGGTCGTCTATTTGCCCATCTTCGCCCTTACAGGCGTGGAGGGAAAGATGTTCCATCCGATGGCTCTGACAGTCGTGATCGCGCTGTTGGGTGCCATGATTCTCTCAATCACGTTTATCCCTGCAGCTGTGGCCATGTTTATTGGCAACAAGGTTGGTGAAAAGGAAAACCGTCTTATGGGTTGGGCTCGTCGCGCCTACCACCCATTGCTCAAGCGAGCCATGGGCGCGAAGGCCGTCGTTCTGACCGCTGCAGCTGTGGCCGTTGTGTTGTCGGGGCTTTTGGCAACTCGCTTGGGCAGTGAGTTCATACCCAGCCTCAACGAGGGTGACTTCGCTATCCAGGCGCTGCGAATTCCAGGTACCAGTTTGTCTCAGTCTGTTCAGATGCAGCAGCAACTTGAGCGAACGTTGGTGGCAGAGTTCCCTGAAATTGAGCGCGTCTTCGCCCGCACTGGGACCGCCGAGATCGCGTCAGATCTTATGCCGCCCAACATCTCAGACGCCTATGTGATGTTGAAGCCTCAGGATCAATGGCCAAGTCCTAAGCGGACGCGCCAGGAACTCGTTGAAGCTGTTCAAGAGCGAGTGAGCAAAATCCCTGGCAACAACTACGAGTTCTCGCAGCCGATTCAACTACGTTTTAACGAGTTGATCTCGGGTGTGCGCGCGGATGTGGCCGTCAAAGTATTCGGTGATGACATGGACGTGCTGAACAAAACGGCCCAGGAAATCGCTGAAGTTCTTGGGTCGATCAACGGAGCGAGTGAGGTTAACGTGGAACAAACCACGGGCCTGCCCATGCTCTCCATCAACATCGACAGAAGTAAGGCGGCACGCTATGGCGTCAATGTGGGGGACATCCAGGACACCATTGCTACTGCCATTGGCGGCCGCAATGCTGGGACTCTCTTTGAGGGAGACCGCCGATTCGACATCGTCGTGCGACTACCCGAAAGAATGCGAGGGGATCTGGAGTCAATCCGCCGTCTGCCAGTGACGCTCCCGGCGACCACGCAGGCGAACGGAAGCTCTCGTGTGAGCTTTATCCCGCTGTCAGAGTTGGCGACACTTGACTTGGCCCCCGGGCCGAATCAAGTCAGCCGAGAGGATGGGAAGCGAAGAATCGTCGTAAGCACCAATGTGCGCGGACGCGACTTGGGTTCGTTCGTGGAGGAAGCCGGCGCCGCTCTGAAGGAGAAGGTGGTCATTCCAACTGGATATTGGACCACTTGGGGTGGACAGTTTGAGAATCTTCAATCCGCCACGCAGCGCTTGCAGATCGTGGTCCCGGTAGCACTCCTCCTTGTGTTCGTTTTGCTGTTCGCTATGTTCGGCAACGTGCGAGATGGGCTCATCGTGTTTACCGGAATTCCCTTTGCGCTTACGGGCGGCATCCTCGCGCTTTGGCTGAGGGATATTCCCCTATCCATCTCAGCTGCTGTCGGATTTATTGCGTTGTCTGGCGTGGCCGTGCTGAACGGGCTGGTCATGATTTCGTTTATCCGAAATCTCAGGGAGGGTGGCGCGAGACTAGATGACGCGATTTTCGAAGGCGCTTTGACGCGACTTCGCCCAGTGCTGATGACAGCCTTGGTGGCATCGCTCGGCTTCGTTCCCATGGCCATCGCAACTGGCACCGGTGCAGAGGTGCAAAGACCGCTCGCAACAGTGGTGATTGGAGGCATCTTGTCGTCAACGGCACTCACGCTGTTGGTGCTGCCGGTCCTATATCGGATGGCGTATCGGCGTGAAGAAGATGACGAGGCTGAAGACGAATTGGCGTCTCCCGTTCTGCCGTCCTCTTCGCACCAACCAACATGATGCGTCGCTCATGGTCTTGGGACTTGCCAAGGCCATGAGCTCGTAGCAATGGAGACAGTACATATCAACCGCAGAGGCTCGTCTGGACGGCTGGCCTAGCTCGAACGTCTCACGCTCCATCGCGTGAGAGCACTTGCATCGTCGTCACTACCTGGCGGAGTGTCAGCTGAATTACATGTTCGTCATTTCCGATGATTGGCGTCCTTCAACTGCCAAACTGTCGCCCTTGGAGACAGTCGCAATATGAAGATACTCATAGTGGAAGATGAAGTCCAATCGGGCGAGTACCTGAAGCAGGGCTTGAGAGAGGCCGGCTACTACACTGAATTGATGCGTGATGGCATCGATGGTTTGATTGAGGCCACGGAAGGTGACTACGATCTCGTTCTGTTGGATGTGAACTTGCCAGGAATCGATGGCTGGTCGGTCCTTCGTTCTTTGAGGCGAAAGAAGCCTCACTTGCCCGTTCTGTATTTGACTGCCAGAGACAGCATAGAGGACCGCGTGAAAGGCCTCGAGTTGGGCGCTGATGACTACCTGGCAAAGCCATTTTCGTTTTCGGAACTCTTGGCACGAATCAAAACAGTTCTCCGCAGAGGTGCCCAGTCCCAGGAGTCCACCACACTCCAAGTGGCTGACTTGCAGTTGGACCTAGTGCGTAGAAAGGCGTCTAGGTCTGGTCGCTTGCTGGATCTGACCACTAAGGAGTTCGGGCTTCTCGAGCTGTTTATGAGACGTCGTGGTGAAGTGTTGCCTCGGTCCTTGATTGCTTCGCTCATGTGGGACATAAACTTCGACTGCGAAAGCAATGTGATAGTGGTGGCAGTGGGGCGCCTAAGATCAAAAATCGATGACGAATTCGACGCCAAGCTGTTGAGAACGGTTCGAGGCATGGGTTACATGCTTGACGAACCCGAACCCGAACCCGAACCCGAACCCGAACCCGAACCCGAACCCGAACCTTAACGGCAGAAGCCGCTGTGTGGGACATGGAGACGTTTCCTCAGTCAGAGGTCACATCTCAACTTCTGAATCAAGCGAACGTACACCAGCTCACTCAAGAGTTCCACGAGTGTCTGCGTGACGATGACGGCCGGCAGGATGGGTATGGCTCCCGGCACGGAAAGCGCCAGTGGCAGGACGACCAGTGAGTTGCGGGTGCCGGTACTGAAGGCAACGGCACGTCCGGCCGTGGCTTCCAACCCAAAAAAGCGGCCTATCAACCAGCCAAGCAGGGGAGCCAGGACAGCAAACGCGATGTAGATCGGCACCACGCGCAAGGCTGCGCCCGCTGCGGGGCCCAGCTGCGGCACCATCGCGGCGACCACGATGAAGAGCACCATGGCGGTTGCTGGGACGGGAAGCAGGCCCAGCAGGGCCGAAGCGCGGGCTCCTCGTTCGCTCCTGGCTGCCCACAGCTGGGTCAATGCCGCCAGCACCAATGGCACAGCGATCAACCACAGGAATGCGTGAATGAAAGGCCCCGCCTTGACCAGACGGGCCGCATCTTCGCCGAGGAACAGGCCCAGGTATCCCGGCAACAGGATCATCTGTGTGATGAGCAAGGCAGGCGTCGCCGCCAGCAGCAGGCGCGCGTCTGCGCGGCCAAGGTGGGCGAACGTGACCACATAGTCAATGCAGGGTGTGAGCAGGACCAGCAACACACCCAGCCTGAGCATGGGGTCTCCCGGCAGGAAATGAATCAGACCTGCGACCAGCAGCGGAATGACAACGAAGTTGGCGACCAGCAGCGCAGACAGAAAACGCACCTGCCCAAACGCGCGCCTGAGTTCCGCGACCGGGACCTGCAGGAAGGTGACGTACAACATCAGCGCAAGGGCTGGATTGATGGCGCCTTCAAGGACCGAAGTGCCTGAGATGGTCAAGGCCACAACTGTGGCGATCACAACCGCCACGAAGTAAATCGAAACCTGATGCCGTTCCAGCGCATCTCTTGTGTTTTGCATATTCTGTGGTTTTCGGATCAGGCCAAGCTATGTCTCGCAAAGAGCTTTTTTGAATCCGCAAGACGATGGAAGTCCCCATCTTGCAGGTTGCGAGATTAACCCGCCGGCCTGAGCAGATTCTTTACGGCATTCCCCCAGCCGTAGTGAATGCTGCAGCCATAGACCTGGGACCTGGGCTTGCTCACGGCCTTGCCGGCCATCGACTCATTCAACGCCTGCCCGACGTAGTTGGTCGCCGTCTGGATGTCATCCGGGTTCGTGCTGGGCTTGCTGTCGATGGCACCGGCATAGACCAGCTTGCCCGTCGGATCGATCACGAACATGTGTGGCGTTGCCCGCGCACCGTACGCCTTGCCGATGGTGCCTGCGCCATCGAGTATCACGGCGGTGGGCAATGCGCCATTGTCCTTGAGCCAGTTGGGGAAGGTGGTGGCCGCCTTCTTGTCGCCCGGCTCCCGCGCGTCCGAGTTGATGGAGATCCACACCGCCCCTTTGGCCAAGGCCGCTTTTTGCGTGGCGGGCATGTTGCCGCTGTTGTAGTGCTTCTGCACGAACGGGCAGCCCGGGTTGAACCATTCCAGCACAACGTGCTTTCCCGCGAAATCAGACAACTGCACGGGCTTGCCGTTGACATCGGTCGCTTGAAAGGCCGGAGCGGGTTGTCCAACGACCGCCTGTGCATACACGACAGGAGCGGCAGACACCGCCATGAGAACAGCGGCGACGGCGATCAGGTTTTTCATAGGGACTCCTTTGGGATGGATGAAGTGGCGGGCCAGCCTGCAATGGCCTCACGAACCTTGGTGACGGTCAGAATTTCGGGCAGCAGTACAACCTGCGCAGCACCCGGGCCATACAGCGCGTAGACGGGAACGCCGCTGCGCCCCAATCGGGCCAGCTCCTGCGTGATCACGGGGTCCCGGTTCGTCCAGTCAGCACGCAAGAGGCGCACACCTTTGGCTGCGAGTTCGGCTTGCAGCGCTGTATCGTTGAGCGTTGTTCGTTTGTTGACCTGGCAGGTCACGCACCAGGCGGCCGTGAAGTCCACAAAGACGGGTTGCCCTGCCGCCCGTGCCTCAGCGACCGCCTGAGGTGTCCACGCTTGCCACGCCGATGCCGGAGCACCCGTAGCAGCAATGGCATCGGGCTTCGCTCCCATGAGGGGCCACGCCCAAACTAAGGCCGAGGCAACCACCAGGCCGCCTGCCAGCTTGTAGAACCGCGCATGCTTTGGTCCGACACCGGCAAGGCCATAGGTCCACGCGCCAAACGAGACGGCAACCAGGAGGGCCAGCACGGCCGCCGCGCCGTCCACGCCGATCTGCTGCGCCAGCACCCAGACGAGCCACACCACGGTGGCGAACATCGGGAAGGCCATGAGCACCTTGAATCGGCTCATCCACGCGCCCGGTCTGGGAAGCAGATCGGAGAACCCCGGCCAGGCACTTGCCAGCAGGTAGGGAGCCGCCATGCCCAGACCCAGCGACGCGAACACGCCGAGCGCCTGGGGCAAGGGCATGGTGAGTGCGGCGCCCAGGGCAACGCCCATGAACGGCGCGGTACAAGGTGAGGCGACACCGACAGCCAGCACCCCCGTCAGGCCATGATCCAGCAACGGGCTGCGCGCACGCATGGTCGCAAAACCGCTGGGCATGAAGGAGCCGAACTCGAAGACACCCAGCAGATTGAGCGCGATCAACGTGAACAGAATCGCCAGGCCCGTGACCACCAGCGGCGATTGCAACTGGAAACCCCAGCCCAACGCCTCACCACCCGCCCGAAGCGCAAGTAGCAGGCCAGCCAGCGCGACGAAGGAAGCCACGACGCCCGCGGTATAGGCCAGGCCACCTGCAACCAAAGCCTTGCGGTCTCCGGCATGCTGGGCAAACGAGAGCACCTTGAGCGACAGGATGGGAAACACGCAGGGCATCAGGTTGAGAAGCAGCCCTCCGCCAAAAGCCAGTGCCAGCGCGAGCAACAGTCCAGTCCCGCCCGCAGCCGCGGCTTCCGGCGACGCGGTCCCAACTCCGGGCGCAGCGCCAGAGTCCAACCAACCCGACACGGGGAATTGGATGGCGATGCCGGCCTCGTCGCCGGGACGGGCGAGGACAGCCTTCATGGCCACCGGACTTTCGCTTCGCTGTGCAGACAAGGGCATGCGCAGCACCAGGTCGCTTCCTTGCCGGGATGCTGTGATGGCGCCCGCTGGCTCGATGACACCAGGGTCTTCGGGAAAGAACTCGAAGGTGTTGCCGGTCCATGCGGCGGGCAGTCCGCCCATGGTGATGGTCAGCACCTCACCTTGGACTTCCCCCTGCGCCATGACACCCGCAAGCAGCTTTGGTGCGGAGGCGAATGCCTTCTCGAACAAGGCGGCGTGGGTTGTTGATGATCCGTTCGCGGGCACGGTCAGCTCGAACTCGCCGGACTGGGGAATGCACTCCTGCTTGCAGACCAGCCAGTCTGCCTTGAGCTTCGCGGTCAGCGCTTGACCGCCAAAATCGTCGGGGATCGTCAGTGGCACTGCCAGCAAGACGGTGCCGTCGTAGCCGTAGTTGGCCAATTGCCCGATGACCATGCGCTTGGGCGTGGTCCATTGGATCTCACCCGCCGTGACGCCGGCTGGCAATTGCCACGTGAGCTGGGTGGGCAGACCGGAGTCCCCTGAGTTCTTCCAATAGGTGTGCCAATCGGGCTGGTGCCTGATCACAAGACCAAGCCAGGCTGTCTTGCCCGCGCCGAGCCCTTCGGGGGCGTGCGCCAACAACTGCGTGTGAACCTGAGGCGTAGATACGACGTCGCTCGCCGCAGCGGAAAGCGGCATTCCTGCAAGCAGGATGAGCCAGAGCAATAGATGTCGAAACTGGGTCATGTAGGTGGGGAAACTAGGCAGCACAGCCACATCCGCTGCCGGCGCAGCTGCGCGTGGGCTGGTCGGCGATGGCCCCGCGGAAGTGGTCGAAGATCGTGGCGACGGACGTGCCGGCGTCCGTCGGCGCAGTGATTGCGAGTTCGATGGCGCCGTGCGCCTCCTTCAGGTCAAAGACCAGGAAGGGGCAGCACTGGCGCTCCAGCTCCACGATGCTCCGAAGTTCGTCCGTCGCTGCGCTCGCGTACTGCAGCTGCAGCGTTTGGCCATCCTGGCGTTCGGATTGCAAGTGGCGCTTGGCCAAGAGCGCAATGCGGCCGAGCCTGCTGGAGAGCTTGTCGTTGTCCAGGCTGCACGCCATGGAGGTTTGAGGTGTCGCAACGGGGGTCACAGCGAACTCCCTGTCGATGTGAGCTTTGCGGGCCCGCTACACCCGCATGAGGATGCAGGCTGTGCGGCTGCACTGCTGTGTGCAACTACCGGGGCCGCGCACGCTCTTGACGCGCGCTGGCGCCAGACGAGCCAGAGTCCCAGAGCCACCGCGAATGCAACCGCGATACCCACCACAATGGCCATGTACTCTCGGCTCATGGCCAGTCGCTCCCAGTCGAGTCCGACCAGTCCCGCCACCGACAAACCCGAGACAAGGGGCACGAGAAGGGGCACAGCACAGCACGCCGCGCAGGCGCCGGCCAGGCCGAGGGTGGTGAGAAGGGGTTTTTTCATCGCATTACCTTCGAAAGAGCAGTTCAGATAGACTGACTCTAGAACCTCAAGCAACTTGAGATGCAAGGACTACTGATGAATAACCCTTCCGCCCAATTGACCATCGGAGCGCTGGCTGAGCGCACTGGGCTGGCCGTTTCCGCGATCCGCTACTACGAGGAAGTCGGCCTCATTCCTGAAGCCATGCGCCGGCCCAGTGGCCACCGGGTGTATGACACGGAAGCGCAAGAATTGCTCACGCTGATCCGGCACTGCCGGGACTTCGGATTCTCTGTCGATGACACGAAGGCATTGGTGTCGCTTGCCTCCAGCGATGACAAAGATTGCGTGGAAGCACGCGAAATCGCCCAGGTCCATCTCGATGCTGTGCGCACGAAGCTGGCGGAACTAGGTTCCCTTGAACGCAGCCTGAGCAGGTTCGTGACGGCGTGCACCGAGCAGTGTGCAGGCGGGCCAGCGGCCCGGTGCACGATCCTTCAGGATCTGAGCCTTAGCGACTCGGCGCTTGCGACCAAGCGGGCCGCGCAAAGCAGTGCCGTTTCCAGGCGCTGCTGCGGTTGACGGAACGAGCCACAGAGCCAGCCGTCAATTTCCACTGCTCTTGAGAAGGGCCTTGATGTCCTGCGCGATCACTTCGGGTGTGGTGCCGTAATTCGAGAAGAGCCGAACACGGCCCGCGGTGTCGAAGATGTACTTGCCCGCGGAGTGGTCCATGGTGTACGAGGTAGGCGTCGGTCCGTCCACCTTGCGGTAGTAGATTTTGAAGTCTTTCGCGACACCCTCGAGTTCAGCAGGCTCTGGGCGCAAAGCAAGAAACGTGGGATCGAAGCTCTGCATGTAGGCATTGAGCAACTCCGGGGTGTCTCGCTCCGGATCCACCGTGATGAAGGCCACCTGGAGTTTTTCCCCATCCGTGCCCAGAAGGCGCTTGACCTCGGCCAATGTGGCCATGGAGGTTGGGCACACATCAGGGCACTGCGTGAAGCCAAAGAACATCACCACGATCTTGCCCTGGAAGTCTGCCAAGGTGCGCACGACACCGTTGTGGTCCTTCAACCGCAGGGACTGCGCAAATGATGCTCCCGTGATGTCGGTGCTTTGGAACGAAACGGGTTCCGGTGAGCAGGCGGCTAGCGTGGCAAGTATGGGGAGAGAAGCTCCAGCCAGCAGCAGGCTTCGACGTTGAACGTTTTGCAGAGTTTCACTCACAGCTTGTCACTCCAGGATTGGGGGTCACTTTTTTGCCTTCGATACTTCTTCAGCCACCAGTGCGCGCAATTGCTGCTCGCCAAAGCTGGGCAGATTGCGGCCATTGATGAAGAAGGTGGGAGTCTTCGTTACCTCGAGTGCGGTGAGGTCTTCGATGTCTTGCTTGAGGATCGCATCGATGTCTGGAGACTGTCTGTCTGCGAGAGCTTTCTCGATGTTCAGGCCACCTTGCGCCGCTGCCTGGAACGCCAGCTGCACGTTGGGATTGCCGTGGTCCGCCCATTGCGGCTGAGCGGCGAGCACCGACTCCAGCACCGGCCAGTACTTTCCTTGCTTTCGTGAGGCCTCCAGCAGCTTGACCACCTGATCGGACCCTTGATGGAATGGCGCATAGCGAATGACCAGGCGCACCTCGTTCGGGTACTGACTCATGATGTCCTTGACGATGGGATAGAAGGCACGGCAGGTTTCGCAGGCCGGGTCGAAGAACTCGACGATCGTCACGGGTGCCTGGGCCAATCCCAGGGTCGGAGAGTGGAATCGCACCAGACGGGCCTGATCTTGCGCGACCTTCTCCATCTGGGAGTTCTGTAGCCGGCGTTGATAGTTGTACGCGCCGAACAGGAAGGCCACCAGCACAATGGCCAGTAGCGCTCCGACGGTAAATTTCTTTGAGTTCATGTGCGGGTCTTTCTGAGATAGGTGATGAGCAATGCGGTGATGGCCACGAAGGCGGCCAGAGACAACCAGGGAATCTGGACGTTGCCCAGGATGACAAGTTTTTGATCGGTACAGGAAGGCCCTGGGCCACAGGGAACCCAGGTTTTTGGCACCCACCCCTCGATCAACAACGAGTGGTAAAGCGCGACGGCACCGCCGCCCAGCGCCAGCACCAGGCTATAGATGGCGCCACGCCGGTCTTCAGCGAAGGCAGCGATGCCCAAAACAATGGCCAGCGGGAACATGAAAATCCGCTGATACCAGCAGAGCTGACAGGGCACCATCAACATCACTTCACCAATGAAGAGTGCACCGAATGTGGCGACAAGCGAGATCAGCCATGCCAGCAGGATGAAAAGCCAGCGCATCTTCATGACGAGCCTCCTTCGGACAATGAAGGATCGGTTTTTCTCTTTGGAGCGCTCAATGCAAGAACGCTCCACGTCAAGACCGAGCAGACCACATATACATCGGCGAAGTTGAACGCCGGCCAATGAATCTGGCGCCAGTGGAAATCCAGAAAATCCACCACCGCGCCCGTTTGAATGCGGTCGATCAAGTTGCCTCCGGCGCCTGCCACCACAAACGCGCCCACCCAGCGGTCCATCACCTCAGCCCGGCGGGTGAGGCAGACAAAGGACACGGCAATCACCACGATCAAAGCGATCAGGATGAAGAAATAGCGCTGCCATCCACCTGCATCGGCCAACAACGAAAAAGCGGCACCCGTGTTGAGCACATGCACAAAGTTGAGCCAATCGGTGACCCGCATCGATTCACCGAGCGCCAAGAAGTCGGCGAAGTAGGCCTTGGTGATCTGGTCGACCAGCAGTAAAACGGCCACAGCCGTGAACCACGCCCAGCGTGGATGGCCTTTCAGCCATGGAATCGTCATGAAGAAATCCTCTGGAAACATCGCACAAGCTTGCCTGCGAGCTTGCTCGCAGGAACGGTTGGGGTTCGGACAGAGGGGGGGAGAGCTTGATGCGCCCGATGCGCCTGTTCCGTCAGGCGCGGTGCGAGATCCCCGGTCTGGCCGGGGCGTTCCATTTGGGCCGCTCGGGACGATCCCCGCGCGGCCTTTTCATGACGCCAAGCTGGTGCGGATACACCACCAGTTGCCTCGCTTTCGGCATCGGCTCAAGGGCCGTTACAGGCGCCCAAGCGCAACTGGCGTGGCAAGTTCCACAGTCCAGGTCAAGGCCGCTGACCTTCGCTGATTTCGCAGGCTCGCTTCGCACTTCACTGCCCTGGGCAAGTGCATGATCGTGTGAATGGTGGCCTGGGTGGGAAACGCCTGCGCTGACCTCGTGCTGGCAATAGCCCGCCGCAACTGCTGCGGAGAACTGCAGCGGCAGCAGGAACATGAAGACCAACACGACATAACGCATGGGGTGATTGTAGAAGTTCGGAATCTACAGTCGCGTGTCGCCGCGTCTCTCCATATCTGCGCGGCGAGAAGCCTGGGCGATCAGTTCTGCGGTGGCCGGCGCTACTTCCATGGGCTGAAAAGCACTGACGGTGGCGCGACCGATGTTGCCGATGGGCAGTCGACCTGTCAGATGTCCCAGGGGCACCAAGGCAAGGCGAAACAGCTGTCCGGCCGCCTCACCTCCGTCGCGCTGGCGCACGGCCTCACGCAGCATCAAGGCGTGCGTCTGCAGGTGCGGGACGAACTGTCCCTGTCCAACCACGTGAGCGGCCTCCAGCAGCTGCCAGCGGTGGTGTTTATTCGTCGGCGGTGTTTCCTCCAGCATGGTGAAGAGAACAGACAATGTCCGGGCGGGTCCAGAGAGTCCGGCATTCATGGCGTTCATGCCTCGTGGGTAGCCAGACGGCCTGTGGTCTGCTCGACCGCTGCAGGCTGTGCACGACGCAGCAGGCGCAAGCCGTTGCCCACCACGAGCAGACTGGCGCCCATGTCCGCGAACACGGCCATCCACATCGTTGCACTGCCGAACACCGCCAGGACGAAGAAGACCGCCTTGATGGCGAGCGCCAGGCTGATGTTCTGCCACAGGATCGCATGCGTGCGGCGGCTCAGCTGGATCGTCTCCGCGATGCGTCCCAGGTTGTCGTTCATGATCACGACATCGGCCGCCTCCATCGCCGTGTCCGTTCCGGCACCCCCCATGGCAAAGCCAATGTCGGCCTGGGCCAATGCCGGTGCATCGTTGATGCCGTCACCCGTCATGGCAGTCGGGCCGTAGCGCTCGCGCATGGCCTTGATGGCCGAGAGCTTGTCTTCGGGCAGCAATCCGCCGCGGGCATCGTCGATGCCCGACTCGCGCGCCACCGCATGTGCAGTCGCTGTGTTGTCGCCCGTCAGCATGACAGGGGTGACGCCCAGTTGCTTGAGTTGCGCCACCGCCGCCACCGAACTGGCCTTGATGGTGTCGGCCACGGCGAACAGGCCGAGCACACCCGTGTCGTCCGCCAGCAAGGTGACGGTACGCCCCTGCGCTTCGTGGGTCAGCAACTCGGCATCGAGTTGTTCGTCGGACTGGTTGCGTTCGCGGATGAGGCGGTGATTGGCCAGCACCATGGCTTTGCCGTCCACTGTGCCTTCAACGCCACGACCCAGCAACGCCTTGAACCGATCGACATCCGCTGCCGCGCCTTCGATGCCCGCCGCAATGGACCTGGACACGGGGTGGTCAGAGCGGGCTGCGAGGCCTTTTGCCCAGCGCTGTGCCTGACCCTCGTCCGTGGCACCCCATGCCTTGAAGGCCACCAGTTTCGGCTTGCCCTCGGTCAGGGTGCCCGTTTTATCCAGGGCCACGGCCTTGAGCAGGCGGGCGTCTTCGAGGTAGGTGCCGCCCTTGATCAGGATGCCGCGGCGTGCGGCGGCTGCAAGGCCACTCACCACGGTTACCGGCGTCGAGATCACCAGAGCGCAAGGGCAGGCGATCACGAGCAGCACCAGCGCCTTGTAGATGGCGGTCAGCCATGGCCAGTCGAGCAGCAAGGGCGGCAGCACGGCGACCGCCAGTGCCATGACGAAGACGGCCGGTGTGTAGACCGCGGCGAAGCGGTCCACGAACCGCTGCGTCGGCGCGCGGGTGCCTTGTGCTTCCTCCACGGCATGGATGATGCGCGCCAGGGTGGAATTGCTGGACGCCGCGGTCACACGAAACTCAAGCTCACCGTTTTCGTTGATCGTTCCCGCGAAAACCTGACTGCCCGGCTCCTTGTCCACCGGGATGCTCTCGCCCGTGACGGGGGCCTGGTTGATGCTGCTGTTGCCTTTGGTTACCACACCGTCGAACGCGACGCGCTCGCCGGGCTTGACTCGTGCAATGGCATTCAGCGCGACTTCGGTGGCCTTGATGCGGTTCCAGCTGCCGTCCGGCTGCAGGATTTCCGCGTCGTCGGGCGCCAGGTCCACGAGGCCCTTGATGGCATTGCGCGCACGGTCCACGGCACGCGCCTCGATGAGTTCCGCGATGGCGTACAGCGCCATCACCATCGCCGCTTCGGGCCACTGGCCAATGATGAACGCCCCCGTGACCGCGACCGACATGAGCGCATTGATGTTCAGCTTGCCGTGTCGCAGCGCGGTCAATCCCTTGGTGTAGGTTTCGAGACCTGCCAGCCAGATCGCTACGGCAGCAACCACCATGCCCGCCACTTTCCAGACCATGGTTTCGGGGGCGAAGTAGGAGATGCCTTCCGCGACCGTCGCGAAGACCAGCGCGGCGGCGTAGCGCGCGTAGCCGGCGCCGGGCGCGTGGTCATGTGTGTGATCGTCGGCGGCGCTGCCCGCTGCCGTCGACGCCGTCATGGCCTCGGGCGCGAAGCCGGCCTTGCGGATAGCCGTCAAGGCGGCGGTGACGGCGTCCTCTGTGCCATCAATCCGCAGCGTTCGCTGGGGCAACCTGAAATGCAAACCTCGAATGCCAGAGATCGGCTCGACCATTCGACGGATCTCGGACTCCTCGACCGCGCAGTCCATCGTCGAGATGCGAAAGGTGTTTGGCGCCACCGGCTCGCTGTCGGCCAGCTCCCTGCCTGTCAGGACCGGAGGCGAACAGCAACTCGCCACAGGCAGGCCGCCCGGCGGCGCAGAGGTGACCGCAGCGGGCGCACAGCAGGTATCCGCATCGAAGGAGACTGGCGCCTCGACCGGTGAGCAGCATGCGGCAGCGCCACAGGAATCGTTAGACGTTTGATCGCGTATATGTTCGGGTCTGGTCATGAGGTTTCTCGCTTTCTAAGAGGTATTGCACACCCTGTACCTGCTACAGAGTCAAGTGCCCTCGTAGACATGGAAACCAGCCGGCCGACCGTATAACGCCAGGCGCCGGAATGAGGTGGCTGCGAGACTACCTACAAGTGGCTGAACTGCTCGAGCTCACCGCTGCAGCCAGCGCAAGAAAGTGCGAAGCAAATGAACCGTTATCTGCTTGTCTTACGTGTTTCCGATGCTGCGCGCAAGATTTCCCGCCCCCCACGCGCTGCGATCGCAGCTACGACGATGCCCAACACCAGATCCGGGATGTTCGTGCCGAACGCCATCACCAGCGCCCCGGACAGCACAATCGCGCCGTTGACGATGGAGTCGTTGCTGGTGAAGATCGCTGACGCCTTGAAGTTCACATCTTCCCCGCGGTGGCGGCGCAGCAATCTGAGGCACACCAGGTTTAAAGCCGCATTTAGCGCCGCCATGGCCATCATGGCCGGGCCGACAGGCTCTTCCCCGCCAGCGAAGCGGCGCAGGGCTTCCAATAGCAGCAACGCGGCGAGGCCGATAAGCAAACAGCCCGACAACTGAGCCGCCCTCACCTTGACCATTGCCGCGCGGCCGACGGCGTACAGGCTAACCGCGTAGACCGACGCGTCGCCTAGGTTGTCCAGCCCGGCGCCGATCAGCGCGGTCGAGGCAGCCCAAATGCCAAGGCCGATGCCTGCGGCAGACTGACTCAGGTTGATCAGCAACACGGACTGAAGAATCTTGCGATCCGCCTCATTGCTTGAATCCAGGCCGCTGATGTCGTCGTCTTTGCTTTCAGCCATGAGGTTCTCTTCACGTTGCGGGATGCTGGGGCCTGCACCGGCTAAGTACACCGCTGATTGGTGGCAACGACACTCCGATACGTGAGGTCAGTTCATCCTGGAGCGATTCACGAGTCGTTTGATCAATCGCCTGAACTGACTTGAGTATTCCGCCTGAGAGCATTCCAAATGCGTGCAGCATGATCCTCATCGTCACTTCACGAAAAGTCTACGAGTTCCGCGCCCTTGACTCCAGCCGAGCCCGTATTGCATTCATCTGCTCGATTTCCCTGCGCTGCGCACTCGCGATTTCCTCACATAGCTTAGTAAGCTCAACGTCCCGGAGGCGCGCTTCACGACACATGAGGATGGCGCCGGAGTGGTGCGGGATCATGGATGCAATGAACTGGCTGTCGCCGATCGCACTTTGCTGACGCGTGGCGGCCAGTGCCGCGATGAAGACCACGGCGAAGACAGCGTGAAGCACCCAATTGAGCGCCTTCCTCGCATACATCCCGCGCATGGTCAGAAGCATGATGACGCCCATTGGGGCGACCATGGTCAGAGCCATGTAGAACATATTTAGGTTGTTACGGAAATCAGACCAGCCATCGATCATGGAAAACATGACGAAATACATGACGATCAAGCTAAGCACCATGTTGACCACGAACCACGCGTAGTGGCTCATGCCTTCGTGTTGCATGCTTCCATGCGGGGAATCATGTTTGTTGCTCTTCATTGATTTCTCCTTGCCCTGACAGAAACGGTCCAAAAGGCCGTCACGATCCTTTGCTCTTGTCGCTCGTCGACAAAATAGTTGACCACAATCCAAAGTTCCAGTCTGTAGGAGATTGCCGGTGAATGAAGTCGGCATCGGCTACAAACCAGTGGGATGTCAGCAGTCAACTCGCACCTGTAAACCCGTGCTTTCGGCAACGGCGTCGTCCCTTCACATCGAATGCGCAGCCCCCGATGCCACCGTGCTCCAACACGCGTCGCTCCGAAGACGACATTTCAAGGGATCACGCGCAAGATCGGCATGGCCGCTCACCTTCTATCGGGCGTCTACGCTGCCGGCATCGACCAGCGTGATGCGCTTGTGCTTTGCCAAAGAAGATCCATTCCCTGCGCGAGGTGCTGAAGCCTGGCATTCTTTAGACAGCGGTGTAGCCACTTCCCAGAAGCCATCAACGCGGCCGCCGCATCAGCCGGTAGGCCGCTGGCACCACGAACAGCGAGAGCAGCGGCGCGCTGATCATGCCGCCCACCATGGGCGCGGCGATGCGCTGCATCACTTCACTGCCCGTGCCCAGGCCCCAGAACAGCGGCAGCAGCCCGGCCACGATGGTGGCCACCGTCATGGCCTTGGGCCGCACGCGCAACACCGCGCCTTCTCGGATCGCGTCCAGCAGCGAGGCGTCGCCATCCAGCCCGGCATCGAGCCGCTCCTGCCAAGCGTGCTTGAGGTAGATCAGCATGATCACGCCGAACTCGGCCGCCACGCCGGCCAGCGCGATGAAGCCGACCGCGCTGGCCACCGACAGGTGGTGCCCGAGCAGCCACAACAGCCACACGCCGCCCACCAGCGCGAACGGCAGTGTGGCCATGATCAGCAAGGCCTCGTCGAACCGGTGGAAGACCAGATAGAGCAGCACGAAGATGATGAGCAGCGTGAGCGGCACCACCAGCTGGAGCTTGGCGGTGGCGCGCTCCAGGAACTCGAACTGCCCCGACCACGATACCGAGTAGCCCGCAGGCAACTCCACCGCAGTGGCCACGGCGCGCTGCATGTCGAGCACCGCGCCCCTGAGGTCGCGGCCGCGGATGTCCACGTACACGAAACCGGCGAGACGCGCGTTCTCGCTGCGCAGCATGGGCGGGCCGTCGCTGATGCGCAGGTCGGCCACGTCCGACAGCACCAAGCGCTGGCCGGTGGGCGTGACGATGGGCAGCGCGCGCAGCTTGGGCAGCGAATCGCGCAACTCGCGTGGGTAGCGCAGGTTGATCGGGAAACGCTGCAGGCCCTCCACCGTCTCGCCGATGTTCATGCCGCCCACGCTGCCCGCCACGATCTCTTGCACGTCGGCGATGTTCAGGCCGTATCGCGCGGCGTCGGCGCGGCGGATGTCCACGTCGATGTAGCGCCCGCCGGTGAGCCGCTCGGCCAGCGCGCTGCTCACGCCGGGCACGTCCTTCACCGCCTGTTCGATCTGGCGGGTCAGGCGGTCGATGGTGGCCAGGTCGGCCCCGGCCACCTTCACGCCCACCGGGCTCTTGACGCCGGTGGCCAGCATGTCGATGCGGTTGCGGATCGGAGGCACCCAGATGTTGGAGAGGCCGGGCACGCGCACGGTGCGGTCAAGCTCCGCCACCAGCGCCTCGGGCGTGAGGCCGGCGCGCCACTGGTCGCGCGGCTTGAACTGGATGGTGGTTTCGAACATCTCCAGCGGCGCGGGGTCGGTGGCGGTGTCCGCGCGCCCGGCCTTGCCGTACACGCTCTGCACCTCGGGCACGGTCTTGATGAGGCGGTCTGTCTGCTGCAGCAGCTCGGCCGCCTTGGACGCCGAGAGTCCGGGCAGCGCGGTGGGCATGTAGAGCAGGTCGCCCTCGTCCAGCGGCGGCATGAACTCGCTGCCAATGCGTTGCAGCGGCCACAGGCTCAGGGCCAGCAGCAACGCGGCAAGCGCCAGCGTGAGCTTCGGTCTTTTGAGCACGGCGTCGAGCAGTGGCCGGTAGAGCGCGATCAACCCGCGGTTCAGCGGGTTGGCGTTTTCCGCCGGGATGCGCCCGCGGATCAGGTAGCCCATGAGCACCGGGATCAGCGTGACCGCGAGCCCGGCCGCCGCGGCCATCGCGTAGGTCTTGGTGAAGGCCAGCGGCGCGAACAGCCGGCCCTCTTGCGCTTCCAGCGTGAACACCGGGATGAAGCTCAGCGTGATGATGAGCAGCGAGAAGAACAGCGCTGGCCCGACCTCGGCCGCGGCGGTGGCGATCAGCTTCCAGTGCGCCTCGCCGCGCAGCGTTTCACCGGGGTGCTGGTGCGCCCAGCGCTCCAGGTGCTTGTGCGCGTTTTCGATCATCACGATCGCCGCGTCCACCATGGCGCCGATGGCGATCGCGATGCCGCCGAGCGACATCACATTGGCGTTGATGCCCTGCTGCTGCATCACCCCGAACGCGATCAGCACGCCAAGCGGCAGCGACACGCTGGCCACCAGCGCGCTGCGGAAGTGGAACAGGAAGGCCACACAGACCAGCGCGACCACGATGAACTCTTCCAGCAGCTTTTCGCCCAGGTTCTTCACCGCGCGTTCGATCAGGCCGGAGCGGTCGTACACCGGCACGATCTCCACGCCCGCTGGCAGACCGCGCTGCAACTCGGCCAGCCTGGCCTTCACGGCTTGGATGGTCTGCAGCGCGTTCTTGCCCGATCGCATCACCACCACACCGCCCACGGCCTCGCCCTCGCCATTGAGTTCGCCGATGCCGCGCCGCATTTCGGGCCCGGTCTGCACGCGCGCCACGTCGCCCAGCCGCACCGACACGCCGGCCGGCGTGGTCGTGAGCGGAATGGCGCGGAAGTCGTCCAGCGTTTTCAGGTAGCCGCTGGCGCGCACCGCGTACTCGGCCTCACCGAGCTCCAGCACCGAGCCACCGGCCTCCTGGTTGGCGCGGCCCACCGCGTCGCCCACCATCTTCTGCGTGATGCCGAGGCTGGCCATGCGGTCGGGGTCAAGCACGATCTGGTACTGCTTCACCATACCGCCGACGCTGGCCACCTCGGCCACATCGGGCACGGTCTTGAGCTCGAAGCGCAGGAACCAGTCCTGCAGCGCGCGCAGCTGCGCCACGTCCTGCTGGCCGGTCCGGTCCACCAGTGCGTACTGGTAAATCCAGCCCACACCGGTGGCGTCCGGTCCGAGCGAGGTCCTGGCGGTGGCGGGCAGGCGCGCCTGCACCTGGTTCAGGTACTCCAGCACGCGCGAGCGCGCCCAGTACAGGTCCACGCTGTCGTCGAACAGCACGTAGACGAAGCTGTCGCCGAACATCGAGAAGCCGCGCACCGCTTTCGTGCCGGGCACCGAGAGCATGGTCGTGGTCAGCGGGTAGGTGACCTGGTTCTCCACGATCTGCGGTGCCTGGCCGGGCCAGGTGGTGCGGATGATGACCTGTGTGTCGGACAGATCGGGCAGGGCGTCGAGCGGCGTGCGCTGCAGGGACACCAGGCCCCAGGCGCTCAGCATCAGCGTGGCCAGCAGCACCAGAAAGCGGTTGGCGATGCTCCAGTGGATCAGGCGCGCGATCATTTGCGCGGCTCCGGTGCCACGCGCTGGATCTCGGTGATCTGCGGCAGATCACCCTCCTGCAGGTGGAACTCGATCTGCAGCCGGTCACCGGCTTCGAGCTTGCGCGGCTGGCGCTCGCGCGGTGGCAGTTGGAAGTCCATCGTCATCTCGGGCCACTTCAGCGCACCGATCGGTGGGTGCGTCAGGTTCACGGTGTCGCCGCTGATCGCGTTGATCACCGCGTCGGTGCGGTACCCCGGCGGCGCGGCGGCCTCGGGCGCCTGGTTCAACCGCGCTTCGAGTCCACGCAGGCTCGCTTCGGAGTCGATCAGGAACTGCCCGGAGAGCACCACGCGCTGCCCCACCTGCAGGCCCGAGACGATCTCGGTCTGCCCGCCGCTCTCCAGCCCGGTGACCACCTCCACCGGACTGAAGCGACCGCCCTCGGCGGCCAGCATCACCACGCTGCGCCGCCCGGTGTGGATCACCGCATCGCTCGGCACCATCAGCGTGCTGTCGGCGGATGAGCGCGCAAAACGCATCTGCACCGACATGCCGGGCACCAGCCGCCCGCCCGGGTTGGCCAGCTCCAGGCGCGCGCGCACGGTGCGCGTGGCCGGGTTCACCTGGGGCAACAAGGCCTGCAGGTGACCTTCAAAGTTCTGCCCTGGCGCGCCGGGGCTTGTGACTTTCACCGGCGCGCCGGGCTGCAGCAGCGCGGCTTGGCTCTCGGGCACCTCGCCCTCGGCCCACACGGTGCGCGTGCCCTGGATGCGCGCGATCACCATGCCGGGCGTGGTGGTGCTGCCCTGGCGCACCGCGAGCTCGGTGAGCACACCGGCGATGGGCGCGCGCAGCGTGACGCGCGGTTGCAATTGCCCGCTGTTCACCACCTGCTGGATCTGCGCCGACTCCATGCCGGCCTGGCGCATGCGCTGGCGCGCGGCGTCGCGCAACGGCTCCAGGCCTGGCCCACCAGTGCGCGCCAGCGCCAGGTATTCCTCCTGCGCGGCCACCCAGTCGGGCACGTACAGCTCCGCCAGCGGCGCGCCTGCGGCCACGCGGTCGAGCACGGCGTTCACGTGCAGCTTCTCCACATAGCCCATGGCGCGCGAACTCACCAGCGCCTGGTCGCGCTCGTTCCAGGCCACGCTGCCGACGGCGGTGATCTCCGACACCAACGCACCCTGCACCACCGGCACGGTTCGCAGCCCGAGGTTCTGCTGGACGCGCGGACTCACCGTGACGCTGCTCGCGTCCGCCCCGCCGTTGCCCGCGTAGCGTGGCACCAGCATCATGTCCATGAAGGGCGACTTCGCGGGTGCGTCGAAGTGTTTGCCCGGCACCATGGGGTCGTGGTAGTTGAGGATGCGCTGCCCCGTCAACGGGTCGATGTCGCCGGCTTTCAAGCCGCTCTGGATGTGGCGCCGCGTGGCGTCCTCGCCCTGCGCCATGGTCCATTGGCTGGGGTCGGTGGTGGCGGGCGCAGCGCCGTCGGCCATGGTGCCCGTGCTGGTTGGAACACGGGCCCCCATGCCCTGCTGCATGCCGAGCCACCAGGCGCCACTGCCCACGGCCGCGAGCGCGATCACGGCGGCCACCCACTTCAAGTGTGTTGTCTGTTTCATGGTTTTACTCCGGGCGGACGGCCTGCATGGCCGCGGTGTCGGGGATCAGGTACTCGAGTTGCGCCCACAGGCCCGCGGTTTCGCGTTCGAGGTTGATGCGCTCAAGCTGCAGTTCGAGCACCTGGCGGCGCGCCTGCAGCACCGCACCCAAGCCCTCGCGCCCGCCCCGGTAGGCGGCCAGCGCGGCCTCCGTGCGCTGCTCGGCCAGTGGCTGGCGTTCGCGTTGCAGGAACGCTAGTCGGGCCAGGCCGGCGTGCCAGTCCTGTTGCCAGCGTTCGACCTGCAGCCGCCGCTCGCGCGCCTGCTCCTCGCGCTCGGCCTGCAGCCCGTTCACGCGCGCCAGCCGGGCGGCCAGTTCGCGCTGCTGGCGCCGCGGCGCATCCCACTGCAGCGGCACCGAGACGGCGATCGACACCATGTTCGAGTACTGTGAACCGCGCTGGCTGAACATGAGTTCGGCGGTCCAGTCGGGACGTTGTTCCTGGCGCGCCAGCTCGGCCTCGGCCCGCGCCACCGCCTCGCGCGAGCGCAGCGCCGCCAGATCGGGCAACTCCTCCACCCTTCCGGTCAAGGCGTGCGCGTCGAGCGTGGTGTGCGAGATCGCCGGCAACTCGGCCAGTGGCTGCTGTGGCGGGCCACCGGTCCAGCGCACCAGCGTCTGGCGCGCGTTGGCGACATTGGCCTGCACGCCGATCAAGGACTGCTCCAGTTGCGCCAGCGCTTCGCGCGCGGCGATCCAGTCGGTGGTGGTGCTGCGGCCAGCGCGGGTGGTGGCTTCGGTGGTGTTCACCAGCACGCGGGCTTCGTCGATCTGCGCCTGCAACACCCGGGCGCGCTGCTCTTGCAGGCGGCGCTCCAGCCAAGCCTGCGCCACCGCCTGCTGCAGCTCGGCCAGGCGCTGCGTGCGCTCGCTGAGTGCCGCGTCGGCCTCGCGCTCGAAACGTTCACCGCGCGCCCGTCGCTTGTCGGCGTTGGGCAGTGTCTGCATGAGCGCGACCGAGCGCATGGTCATGAAGTCGCGTGTGGTGCTGAATCGGTCAGGCCCGTTCACCGGCAGGTTGTCGAGCGAAAGGCGCAGCACCGGGTCGGGCCGCTGTGCGGCGGCGACGGCCATGTCGCGCGCGCCTGCGGCGGCGGCGTCGGACGCCTGCAAGCCGCGCGAATGCGCCAGCGCCGAGCGCACGGCCGCGTCCAGACTCAGGGGTTCGGGCGTGGCCGCTGCGGCGGGCGTCGTCGAGAAAGCCAGCCCGGCGATGACGGTGGCCAGAAGGGGCCGGCGCCATGACGGGTGTCTGAAAAAGCGGGCGAGGCGCCCGCGTGAGGGCGAGAGAGAGGCGCGGTGGTCCATGTCTGAGCTCCGAAGCGTGCGCTCGCGGGCAGCAGCCCGGTCAACGCGCGATGGCAGTAACCGCCCGGGTCGGGGCGGTCTGCGCTGTGCGGGGAGGTCAGATCAGGGAGGGCGGGCGCCAGAGACTGGCGGGCGCGCCGGGAGCCCGGGCGCGCAGGATCGGCGTTGGCGGGGCCGCGGCCGCAAGGGGCTCGAACCGCGGCACGGCGACCGGCGGCATCCAGACGGCGGGCGCCGTGCAGGCCTGACCGGTCTTGCAGGCCTGGCCGGTGCGCTCGAAGGTGGCGAGGTCGTTGCAGCAGTCAGGCAAGGCATTTGCCTGGGCGTTGACGTCCACCGCGTTGCCGACGTCCGGCTGCATCGCCATCATGGCCTGCATCGGACACGGCGGCTCTTCGATCTTCTGCGGCGCAGCAAACCCCTGCAGAGGGATCAGCAGACACAGAACGAGGGCTAGAAAACGACGCATGGACGGGATTCTATGGCGAGAGACCATGTCGGGGTGGCATTTCAAATGCCATGAGAAAACCATGTTTCGTTGAGGTCACGAATCCCGATTGTTGGGGGGACGATTTTTCTGTAGGAAGGCCCAACGCTCGCGCAATTGTTCGGGGGGAGAGGTCCTCGTCATCTGTCAAAACTTTGAGCGCGCAGGCTAATGCCTGTTTCCCCGCCCGCCACACGTGCTGGTCGGTCAGGCATGCCATTTGGTGCCCCGCCCATATCGGGGTGTGCGAAGGCGCACAGTCAGACTGCGTCGCTTTGGCAATGATCCTCTACCTAACTCATCCTTAAGGAGTCCCTGATGAAACGCGCCAAGCTTGTTCCATTGCACGCGTTGTGTCTCGTCGCACTGACAGCACTCTGGGGGGTGTCGGCTTCCGCTCAGGCCCAAAGCCCACCGGCAACAAACCCTTCGGTGAGCACGCCCATGGGGGACATGCACAAGGGTGGAGCTGGTGTTGCAGACATGAAGGCCTCCATGATGATGGGAATGGAGGAGATGCAGAGGATGCCGATGACCGGCAACACCGACAAGGACTTCGCAATGATGATGAAGATTCACCATCAACAAGCCCTGAACATGGCCGAGATGGAACTCAAGAATGGAAAGTCTCCCGAAATGAAGGCCATGGCCAAGCAGATCATCGCAGCGCAAAAGAAGGAGATTGCACAGTTCGACAATTGGCTCGCGAAACAGAAATGATCGGCAAAGGCAATGATGTAGGTTGCCTCCAGCTCGGCAAGGCTGGCGGTGGATAGAGTGACAAAGCCCTTTCAGCGCTGACGCGGAAACCGCAAACAAAATTTCGTTTCTTCTGCTGTCGAGGTGACCGATACGCTGCCGCCATGGGCGAGCATGATGGCCTTGGTGATGGCCAAGCCCAGGCCAGCGCCATCCGATGAAGGATGGGTGCGCGACTTGTCTACTCGGTAGAACCGATCGAACAACCGTGGCAGATCAGAAGCATCGATCTGGTCGCCCGAATTGGTCACACACAAGGTGATGCCGTCCTCGATAGGATTGATGGCCAGTTCAATATCGCTGCGAGGGTGCGAGTGCCGCAGTGCGTTGGAGAGCAGGTTGCTGATGGCCTGCCGGATCATCAGGCGATCGCCCGCCACTGAGCCGGACCCCGCCACTCTGAGGCGAACCTCTTTTTCCTCAGCGACGGCATCGTAGAAATCCAGCAGGCTCGCTACCTCGCCGTCCAGCGCGACATTTTCTCGATTCGGGAGATGGATGCCGTGGTCGGTCTTCGCAAGAAACAGCATGTCGGACACCATGCGCGCCAAGCGCTGGAGCTCTTCGGCGTTGGAGGCGAGGATGTCGCGGTAGGTGTCTGAATCGCGGCGTTGTGAGAGGGATACCTGGGTCTGTGTCAACAAGTTGGTGATGGGTGTGCGCAGCTCATGTGCGAGGTCGCTTGAGAACTCCATCAGCTTCGCAAAATCCAGTTCCAATCGCTCCAGCATCGTGTTGAGGCTGTTGGCCAGTTCTGCCATCTCGACAGGCACCGCCTCGATAGGCATCCGCTGGTCGAGCTTGTGGGCGGTCACCTTGAGCGCTCGCTCCTTCATGATCCGCAGTGGGGCCAGGCCGCGGCGCGCAGCCCACCAACCCAGCAAACCACTGAGCAGGGTGGCAATCAGCACGTATATCGCCAACTGCTGGCGCAATACCTGCATGAAATGGTCGTGGTGTTGCGTGTCCAGGGCGAGTGACAAGCGAATGCGCTTCATTGAACTTGCAAGTCCGCCAGGCACCTGGTCTGTCGACAACTCAGTGCTCAATCCGCGCAATTGTCGTTCGCCATCGGCCCAGTCCATGGGCTGGCCTATGGTGCTTCGAGCGGCGAGCTCGGGTGGAAAAGAGATGCGGCTTGTCCCAAACAGTTGTTCATTGTCACGAGTGATTGCGATGAACAGGCCGTGGTGGCTGTCCAGCATTTCATCAAGCTTGGCGGTAAGCTCGGCGGTGCTTGGCGTCTCATCCACGATCCTCTGGATCAGTTGCACCTTGTCCTGCAGATAGTGACGGTCGAGATCGACGAAGTGCAAATGGGTGGACCACGCAACCAGGACTCCGAGGCCAAGGAGAACCGAGGCTGAAACCAGGGTGTAGAGAACAGTCAGGCGGGCGGTGAGGGTCAAGCGCCGGATCATCAAGATGGCTCCGACTCTTCTAGCACGTAACCCATACCTCGAACCGTCTGCAAGAGACGGCAGTCGAACCCATCGTCCACCTTGGCACGCAGTCGCCGCATGGCCACCTCTATGACGTTGGTGTCGCTGTCGAAATTGACGTCCCACACCTGAGAGGCGATCAGCGAGCGAGGCAAAACCTCACCCTTGCGGCGCATCAACAGCTCCAGCAAACCAAACTCCTTGGCGGTCAGGTCGATGCGTTTGCCCGCGCGGGTAACCCGACGGCGCAGCAAATCCAGCTTCAGATCCGCGACCTGCAGGGTGGTGGGCTCCATACCCGAGCGCCCCCGGCGCAGGAGGGTGCGCACCCGTGCCAGAAGCTCGGAGAACGAGAAAGGTTTGACCAGATAGTCATCCGCACCCAGTTCCAGCCCTTTTACACGGTCATCCACATGGTCCTTGGCCGTCAGGAACAACACGGGCATCTGGCGACCTTGTTCGCGCAAATCCTTGAGGATCTGCCACCCAACCATGCCTGGAAGCATGACGTCCAGGATGATGAGGTCGTGGTCGCCCTCCAGAGCATGGTGCAGCCCGTCAACCCCGTTGGTGAGCCACTCAACGGCGTAGCCGGCTTCGCGCAGACCTAGGCGGAGGTAGTCACCTGTCTTGGGTTCATCTTCAACAATCAGAATTTTCACGTGCACTCCTAGCGAGGGGATTTTCGCCGTCAGCGGCAGTTCGAAACCGGACCTGACAACTTTGTAAGGAAGCCGAAAGGTTCCCGACGGGGTGCCTTTTGCAAACTGCCGGCAGCTTGAAACGGTTTACAGGAGCAAATCAGTGATACATCGACGTTATCCCTCCCCAGCACTGCGGGCAATCGCTCTGGCTGTGCTGTCCCTCCCCTTGGTCGTATTTGCCCAGATCGCACCCGCGCCCGCCGAGAAGAACTGGCGTGAGGCAAACGACGCCGTTGGGCAGTACAAGCGTGGCCATGCGGACATTCTCAAATGGGAAAAAGAAAATGCGCCCGCTGCGCAAAGCCAGGAACAGGCTGTGGCCGGTCTGAGCCTCATGTCACCCGAAGACGCAGTGCGCCAAGCATGGCTGTTTCACCGTGAACTGGTCACGCCGATGAACCGCATCGGTTCAGCAAACGTGGATCTGATTGCCAAAGGGCAGTGGACCGAGCTTGATCCGATCCTGCAGCGCAAGGTGGACGATCTGGGTGAGCTGCTGGAAGTCGCCGCACAGGGCCGCAAGGCGTGGCTTCAAGCCGTCGCCGCCCGTCAGGTGCTCAAGCAACACCGCAATGCTCAGGAGGCGGCCGAGGCCGGTAACGAGTTGGGTCGCCGGATGGTGAGCGTGGGCAACTGGAGCAAGCTCCAGCAGGCCCAGGTTCAACTGGCGCAGTCGTCCGCCCGGATGAATGTGCGACGAGCGCACTATGCTGCCACGCAGGCCGAGGCTGCTCTGATCAGGACACTGGGACTCACGGGAATGCACACCGCAGTCGCCCTCCCAGATCAATTGCCAGACTTGCCTGCCCAGGCTCTGTCGCTACAGGTTCTGGACGGACGGGCTGCGGCCATCGCGGCACAACTGCCGCGTGCAGAGGGCATGAGAAACGGGGCCAATGCCCGCCAGGCGCGCCAGGCCTACCTGTCCAGTCATGCCCTGGCCACGAGTGCACGCGAGGAGGTGCTGAAGGTGCGTGAGTTCATCACCGAAGAATCCGTTCTTCACTACAACGGCATGCTCAAGAGCGTGTGGGACTTGTTAGGAGAGGTTTCCAGCCAGTCGCAAGCGGTGGCCAGCGCCATCGAAGCGCAGCGGGACTTCTGGATCGCAGAGACCGACCTGCAGTGGGTTCTTCAAGGTGGCGCTCCGGACAGCTTTGTCTCCCTGGGCGGTGGCGGGGGTGAGCCCGCGAACGCTGCCGGTCACTGAACGCATTGAAAGCACGGAAAGAAAATTAGCATGAGCCTCCTCAATTCACGTCGTCAATTCTTCGCAGGTGCTGCTGCTTCGGTAGCCGGTTTGGCCGTCGCGAGGTCTGCAATGGCTGCTTTGCCCGAACCCGTTTACCAGACCTCCGTGGAAACCGCCCCCCCTTTGGTGCCGACCACCGGCCGACCCTACAACCCTGTGGTGACGCTCAACGGATGGACGTTGCCCTGGAAGATGAACAACGGCGTCAAGGAGTTCCACCTGGTGGCCGAGCCGGTGGTGCGCGAAGTCTCGCCCGGTTTCAAGGTCAACATGTGGGGCTACAACGGCCAGAGCCCGGGCCCGACCATTGAAGTGGTCGAGGGCGACCGGGTGCGCATCTTCGTCACCAACAAGCTTCCCGAGCACACCACCATTCACTGGCATGGCCAGCGGCTGCCCAACGGCATGGACGGTGTGGGCGGCCTCAACCAGCCCGCCATCCCCGTGGGCAAGACCTTCGTGTACGAATTCGAAGCGCGCCGCCCGGGCACCTTCATGTACCACCCTCACGCGGACGAAATGGTCCAGATGGCCATGGGCATGATGGGCATGTGGGTCACCCACCCCAGGGCCAAGCACCCCCACATCAGCGAGGTGGACCGCGACTTCTGCTTCCTGCTCAATGCGTTTGACGTCGAGCCCGGCAGCAAGACACCCAAAACCGCCACGATGACCGACTTCAACATCTGGTGCATGAACAGCCGGGTGTTCCCGGCCATCGACACGCTCAACGTGCGCCTGAACGACCGCGTCCGGATCCGCGTGGGCAACCTGACGATGACCAACCATCCGATTCACCTGCACGGCCACGAATTTCTGGTGACGGGCACTGACGGCGGTCCGACGCCACCCAGCACGCGCTGGTACGAAGTGACGACCGATGTGGCGGTCGGGCAGATGCGCCAGATCGAGCTGATTGCCGATGAGGAAGGCGACTGGGCGATGCACTGCCACAAGAGCCACCACACCATGAATGCCATGGGCCACGACGTGCCCACCATGATTGGCGTGGACCACCGTGGTCTGGTCAACAAGATCCAGAAGGTGGTGCCTGACTACATGCTGATGGGCGAACGCGGCATGGCCGACATGGGCGAAATGCAGATGCCTATTCCCGAGAACACCGCCCCCATGATGACCGGCACTGGGCAATTTGGCCCGATTGAAATGGGTGGCATGTTCACGGTGTTCAAGGTGCGCAAGGATCAGAAGCCCGGCGACTACAAGGACCCAGGGCCCTACAAATTCCCTGAAGGCACCGTTGCGCACGAATGGACCGGCGCACCGTTGCCAGCTGTCAGGCCGAAGGCCAGCGCAGACACAGCGCCTGCCAAGGCGACAGCGGTCAAGCCCAGTGGCGCGGCCATGAAGCACTGATCACGTTGTTCACCTCCCTCCCTCATATCACCCCCCACCCGTCGATAGGAACCCTCGTATGCGAATCACTCAAACCCTGATCGTGGCCGCAATTCTTGCAGCCTCAACGGCCTCATTTGCCCATGGCGAAAAAGAACATGCCAAGGGAACGGCTCCCGTGAAAATGGAGCAAAAGGAATGGGGCATCGGCGGCCTGCCGAATGCCGTCAAACGCACGGTGGAGATCCGCATGACGGACAACATGCGCTTCACGCCCGACCTCGTGGAGGTCAAGCAAGGCGAAACGATCAAGTTCGTTCACGTCAACAACGGCAAGGTGATGCACGAATTCGTCTTGGGAACCAAGAAGGAACTCGATGAGCACTCGGCGCTGATGAAGAAGTTCCCCGGCATGGAACACGACGAGCCCTACATGGCTCACGTGGCGGCTGGCAAAAAAGGGGAGATCATCTGGAACTTCAACAAGGTCGGCGAGTTTGACTTCGCCTGCCTGCTGCCTGGCCATTACGAGGCAGGCATGGTTGGCAAGATCAAGGTCGTTGCCAAATAAACCCTTCGCGAAATCTTGATTCAAGGAATGACATCATGAAAAAAAGTACCCAAACAGTGGCGCAACTTCTCGCTGCTGCCGCGCTTTCACTATCCTTGCCGTCGATGGCACAGATGACCATGGACCACAACAAGATGGGCGTGGACCAAGGCAAGACAGGCACGGCAGCCACACCGGGTATGACCGACGGCGAAGTTCGCAAGATTGACAAGGAAAACGGCAAGATCACGATCAAGCACGGCGAGATCAAACACTTGGACATGCCCCCGATGTCCATGGTGTTCAATGTCAAGGACAAGGCCATGCTGGACAAGGTCCAGGTGGGACAGAAGATTCAGTTCGTCGTCATTCAGGACGCCGGAAAAATGATCGTCACCGACATTCAATCCGGTAAATGATCTGACTCGCCGACCTACTGAGACACCTCTCGCGAAGGGCTTGGTTATTTCAACCGGGCCCTGTCTTTTTTTTGTGCCCGGATTTGGTGGCTAGAAATGAGGCAACGCGCTAGTCTCAAGCGCAAACGCCGGCTCCGGCACTCAACGACGCATCGTCCTTCAAGGCCACGATCAGCGGGCATCGAACCTTGCCTCTGGAAGCGCCACACAGGCGAACCAATCCCTCCAGCGCTCCCTCCATTCGTCGCAAGTCCTCGAGCCTGGCCCGCACGTCTTGGAGCTTGACCTGCGCTTTAGCTCGGGCCTGGGCACAACTGGCTCCGTCTTCGAGCTGAAGCAACTCCGCTATCTCGTACAGACTGAATCCAAGGCGCTGGGCTGTCTTGATGAAATGGAGTCGAGATCGATCAGCTTCCGCATAGCGCCGAATCCCTCCCGATGGGCGCTGCGGTTCGGGCATCAATCCCTTGCGTTGATAGAACCGGATCGTCTCGACATGGACATCGGCAGCCTTGGCAAGACTGCCAATCGTCATGCCGGTCTCGATGGGGGTGTGGGGGTTGATCACGCCGCTTGACTCCGTACTTGGGTACGGTACTAAGGTTACCCCATGCCATCTCATCCCACCACCTCCGATCCCGCAACCGACCAGGGCGGCAAAGCCCTGCTGTCTGGGGGTCTTGCCGCCCTGTTTGCATCGGCCTGCTGCCTCGGCCCACTGGTGTTGATCATGGTGGGCATCTCGGGAGCATGGATCAGCCATCTGACGGCATTGGAGCCCTATCAGCCGCTGTTCATGGGGGCATCGCTGGTGGCGCTGTTCTTTGCAGCAAGAAGAATCTGGAAGCCAGCGGCTGCCTGCGAACCAGGCCAGGTGTGCGCGATTCCCCGCGTCAACCGCACATACAAACTGCTCTTCGGTGTCGTGGTGCTGCTGCTCGTCGCCGCGATGGGATTCCCGCTGATCGCCCACTGGTTCTACTGATGAAGGGCCTGCCTGTGAAACGCATCTTGATCGCTGTCGGATTTGTGCTGAGTGCGCCTGTGTGGACAGCGCAGCAAATCGCCACGCTCTCCGTCCCTGGTATGTCCTGCGCCACCTGCCCCATCACGGTCAAGAAGGCGCTGACGAAACTGGGCGGCGTGGTCGACGTGAAGTCCAACCTGGGCAGGCGGGAGACCACGGTGGTTTACGACGATACCCAGGTTTCATTGGAAGCCCTGACCCGGGCGACCAAGGACGCCGGCTTCCCGTCAACCGTCACGGGAGTCAGGCCTTGACCGAGGTGATACGCACTTCGGTGTTGACCTGTCCTGAATGCGGGCACAGCAAAGCCGAAGCCATGCCCACCGACGCTTGCCAGTGGTTTTATGCGTGCGAGAAATGCCACGCGGTCCTTCGTCCCAAGGCCGGCGACTGCTGCGTTTACTGCTCCTACGGAACGGTGCCCTGCCCGCCGATCCAAGAGGGCGGTCAATTGAGTTGCTGCAAGACATCCTGACTTTGCACTGACCAAGATGTAATGCATTCGCAAGCATGCGGTCAGGGGTGTTTGGTGAAACTGGACTTGTACGCTGTACCGCATTGATTCATTCGACCAATGTGATTCTTGTCCCAGGAGACACTCATGATTCGCAAGCTCAACATTCTCGTCCTCTCAATGGCCGCCATGGCGCCCGCTTTCGCGATGGACGCAGCCCAGTCCGAGGCCAAGCAGGTCATTTCGCTGCAGGGCGGCGAGAAGCTCTATGTCTTCAAGGACGGACTGATGGCAAAAGAAGGCAAGTTCGGTGGTGTGATTCACCTCAGCAAGGGTGAAGTCGTCCAGACGGCCGATGGGAAAAGCATCACGACGATGGGCAACGAAGTGGCCCGTCTGCATGTCTTGCTGAACAAAGGCCACGGCAACTGAGGCTGGACCACTTGCGCTCCAGCGGTCAAGCCTGCACTGCGTTCGAGCCAGACCTTCAAGACCTTCTCGCCAATGCTGGAGAGAAGGTCTTTTCAGTTGGATGTCTGCGCCTGCTTCACTCTTCCCGGATGACCGCGCCACGCAGCCGCAGCGCGTTGCCGATCACCGACGCGGAGCTGAGGCTCATGGCCAGCGCAGCGATCATGGGTGAGAGCAGCCAGCCGGTGAACGGGTGCAGCAGGCCTGCCGCGAGAGGAATACCAAGCGCGTTGTAGACGAAGGCGAAACCCAGGTTCTGCTTCATGTTGGCTATCGTGGCCACCGACAGGGCGCGGGCCGTGGCGATACCGCGCAGGTCGCCCTTGACCAATGTGAGCTGGGCGCTGTTCATGGCCACGTCGGTGCCCGTGCCCATGGCAATGCCCACATCGGCGCGGGCCAGTGCCGGCGCGTCGTTGATGCCATCGCCTGCCATCGCTACCACACGGCCCTCCGCTTGGAGTTTCTCCACCAGTTTGAGCTTGTCGGCGGGCTTCACTTCGCCGTGCACCTCGTCAATGCCCAGGCGCTGGCTGACGGAGCGTGCGGTGGTCAGGCCGTCGCCCGTGGCCATGATCACGCGGATGTTCGCCTGGCGCAGCGACGCCAGCGCAGCGGCCGTGGTGGCCTTGATCGGATCGGACACGGCCAGCAGACCGGCCAGTGCCTGGTCCACCGCGAGGTGCATGACGCTGGCGCCCTGTGCGCGCAGCGCCTCGGCCTCGGCGGCCAGCGGCGTCACATCCACACCCTGCTGTTGCATCAGCGCCGTGTTGCCCAGGGCGAGCGACTGGCCACCCACCACGCCCTTCACGCCGATGCCGGACTCGGAATCGAACTGCTCGGGCTTGTCCAGCGTGAGCCCTTGTTGCTTCGCCGCGGCCACGATGGCGGCGGCCAGCGGGTGCTCGCTGCCCTGGTCCAGGCTGGCGGCGAGGCGCAAGACTTCGTCTTCCGGAAAGTTGCCGTGGCCCACGGCGCGTTCGAAGCTCGGACGGCCTTCGGTCAGCGTGCCGGTCTTGTCCACGATGAGTGTGTCGACCTTGCGCAGGTTCTCGATGGCAGCGGCGTCGCGGAACAAGACGCCGTGGGTAGCGCCGCGCCCGGTCGCCACCATGATGGACATGGGCGTGGCCAGGCCCAGCGCACAGGGGCAGGCGATGATCAACACGGCCACCGCATTGATAAGGGCGTAGACCCAGCTCGGCTCGGGCCCGAACAGGCCCCAGCCGAAGAAGGTGAGCAGCGCCGCCACCACGACACCCATGACAAAGTAGCCCGCCACCTGGTCGGCCATGCGCTGCATGGGCGCGCGCGAACGCTGCGCCATGGCGACCATCTGCACGATCTGCGAGAGCACGGTGTCCGAGCCCACGTGCTCGGAGCGCATCACCAGCGCGCCGCTGGTGTTGAGCGTGGCGCCGATGAGTTTGTCGCCGACGCGCTTGGTCACCGGCAGCGGTTCGCCCGTGAGCATGGATTCGTCGAGCGCGCTGCTGCCTTCGACCACGGTGCCGTCGGTGGGCACCTTCTCGCCGGGGCGCACGCGCAGCAGGTCGCCCACATGGACGTGGGCCAGCGGCACGTCTTCTTCCTGGCCGTCGGCCGAGATGCGCCGCGCGGTCTTGGGCGCCAGACCCAACAGCGAGCGGATGGCCGCCGAGGTTTGCGACCGCGCCTTGAGCTCCAGCAGTTGACCCAGCAGGGTGAGCGAGATGATCACCGCCGCCGCTTCGAAGTACACCGCCACGCGTCCCATCGACACAAAGGAGTCGGGAAACACCTGCGGCGCCACCGTGGCCACCACGCTGTACACAAACGCCGCACCGGTGCCCAGGCCGATCAGCGTCCACATGTTGGGGCTGCGGTTCACGATCGATTGCGCGCCGCGCACGAAGAACGGCCAGCCGGCCCACAGCACGATCGGCACGGTCAGGACCAGCTCGATCCAGCTCTGTGTGGCCATGTCGAACCAGCCGAGGTTGTGGCCGAACATCGCCAGCACGGCGACCACCACCGTGAGGGGCAAGGTCCACCAGAACCGCCGCTGGAAATCCACCAGTTCCGGGTTCTCGTCCGCTTCCAGTTCGGGCATGACCGGCTCCAGCGACATGCCGCATTTGGGGCAGTTGCCCGGGTGGTCCTGGCGGATCTCCGGGTGCATGGGGCAGGTGTAGTGCGTGCCGGGCGGGCCGGGCGGCGCGGGCGGCGGGGTGGCCGCGTGGCCCGCAGGGTGGTGGTGATGGTTGTTGTTGTGGTGGTGTGCGTGTGTGTCCATGTCTTGTTCTCCCTGACGTCAAAAGGTGGTGGGCTTGTCGGCGTGGTGCACATGAACACCCCAGGCCATGAGGTCGATGGTGCTGGAACTGCCGGCCGCGGCCTCGTCGCGCGAGACGCGCCCTTTCCGAAGCTGCGGTTTGTGGTCGGGCTGGTGCTGGGCGGGGCTGTGCAGCGAGAGCTTGTCCAGAATGGCGCAATGGGGTTGGTCGTTGCCGTGGCAGGCCTGCACCAGCACCGACAGACCTTGCATCATCTGCTCGATCTCGCGGCGCTTCTCCTCCAGATCGGCGAGGTGGCGCTGCGCCACGGCCTTGACCTCGCGGCTGCTGCGCTGCGAGTCGCTCCACAGGCCGATCAGCTCGGCGATTTGCGCCACCGAAAAACCCAGCCGGCGCGACTGGCGGATGAAGCGCAGCACCGAGACCTCGCGCCCGCCATACAGGCGGTACCCCGATTCGCTGCGCTCGGCTGCGGGCAGCAGGCCGATCTGTTCGTAGTGGCGAATCATCTTGGCAGAGACGCCGGCGGCGTTGGCCGCTTCGCCAATGTTCATCAGGGTGGTCATGGTGCGTTCCGTGAAGGCAGGGTTGTGAACAATGTGAAGGATGCACCTTGCCACCATGGGAAGGTCAAGACCCCTTCGGCGGCTGTCCGACCCCCATCACCCTCGTCACGCCGTTGTCACAAGTTTATGCAATAGTTCAATACTTATTGAATAATTGTATTGACTTCCCAACGGAGAACCGCATGAAGGTTGGCATCAACGGCATGGGCCGCATCGGGCGTCTGGCACTTCGTGCCGCCATGGGGGCCGCCGAGCGGCAGAGCGACGACCCGCGCGCGGGCAACCGGCTGGAGGTGGTGCACCTCAACGAGCTCAAGGGCGGCGCCGCCGCCACCGCCCACCTGCTGGCCTTCGACAGCGTGCAGGGCAAGTGGCGCGCCGACATCGCCGCCGAGGGCGAAGACGCCATCCGCATCGGTGAACGGCGGATGTCGTTCAGCGCCCACGGCACGGCGGCGGAGATTCCCTGGGGCGATCTGGGCGTGGACCTGGTGCTGGAGTGCACCGGCAAGTTCCTCACGCCCGACACCATCCAGGGCCACCTGGACCGGGGCGCGAAGCGCGTGATCGTGGCCGCGCCGGTGAAGGTGGGGGGCGTGCTCAACATCGTGGTCGGCGTGAACCACACGCAGTACGAGCCCGCGCGCGACCGCATCGTGACCGCTGCATCCTGCACCACCAACTGCCTGGCGCCGGTGGTGCAGGTGGTGCACGAGGCCATCGGCATCCGCCATGGCCAGATCACCACGCTGCACAACCCGACCAACACCAACCTGGTGGTGGACGCGCCGCACAAGGACCTGCGCCGCGCCCGAAGCGCGCTGATGAGCCTGGCGCCCACGACCACCGGCAGCGCCACGGCGATCGCGCTGATCTACCCCGAACTCAAGGGCAAGCTCAACGGCCACGCGGTGCGCGTGCCGGCGCTCAACGCCTCGCTGACCGACTGTGTGTTCGAGCTCAAACGCGAGACCACCGCCGAGGAGGTGAACGCGCTGTTCGCCAACGCGGCCAAGGGCTCGCTGGCGGGCATCCTCGGTTACGAGACGCGGCCACTGGTCAGCGCCGATTACGCACGCGACACGCGCAGTTCCATTGTGGATGCGCTCTCCACGATGGTGACCGACGGCACGCTGCTCAAGGTCTACGCCTGGTACGACAACGAGATGGGTTACGCCTGCCGCATGGTCGACCTGGCCTGCCACATGCAGTCCGCAGGCATCTGACATGCAGCAACACGCCGCCCGCAACTACGCCATCGTCACCGCCGCCTACTGGGGTTTCACGCTCACCGACGGCGCGCTGCGCATGCTGGTGCTGCTGCACTTCTACAAGCTGGGCTACTCGCCGTTCGCGCTCGCGTTCCTCTTCCTGCTGTACGAAGCGGCGGGCGTGCTGGCCAACCTGATCGGCGGCTGGCTCGCCACGCGCTACGGCATCACGCGCATGCTCACCGTGGGTCTGGTCACGCAGATCATCGGCTTCACACTGCTCTCGATGCTCGATCCGGCATGGACGGCCGCGATGTCGGTCGCCTGGGTGGTGCTGGCCCAAGGCATTTGCGGCGTGGCGAAGGATCTGACCAAGACCGCGAGCAAGTCGGCGATCAAGGTCACAGCTTCGCAAGCCAAAGAGCAGGGTTCCAGCCAACTGTTCAAGTGGGTGGCGTGGTTCACGGGCAGCAAGAACGCGATGAAGGGCGTGGGCTTCTTTCTGGGCGGGCTGCTGCTGGAATCGCTCGGCTTTCAGGTGTCGCTGTGGTGCATGGCGGGCCTGCTCGCGCTGGTGCTGATCGGGGTGGTCACCTCACTGCCCGCGATGATGGGCAAGAGCAAGGCATCGAAATCAGCCAAGGAGTTGTTCGCGAAGAACGCCGGCATCAATGCGCTGGCCGCGGCGCGCGTCGTGCTGTTCGGTGCGCGCGACGTGTGGTTCGTGGTAGGTGTGCCGGTGTTCCTGTACTCACAAGGCTGGACCTTCACCATGGTGGGCGGTTTTCTGGCCGCCTGGACGATTGGCTATGGCATGGTGCAGGCGCTCGCGCCGCAACTGGTGCGCCGCAGTGCCGACGGCCTGAGCGCCGAGGTGCCTGCCGCGCGCCTGTGGTCCGCACTGCTGGCGCTGGTCCCGGTCGGCATCGCCATCGCCGTCTACCTGCGGGTGCCGAACTTGGAATGGGTGGTGGTCGGCGGTCTGGGCCTGTTCGGCTTCGCCTTCGCCGTCAACTCGTCGGTGCACTCCTACTTGATCCTCGCGTACGCCGGCTCGGAAAAAGCCGCCGAGGACGTGGGCTTCTACTACGCCGCCAACGCACTGGGACGCTTCATGGGCACGCTGTTGTCCGGCCTGCTGTACCAGTGGGGTGGCCTGCTCTACGCGCTGGTGGGATCGGCCGTGATGCTGGTGATCTGCTGGCTGCTCACCCTGCAACTGCCTGTGAAGAAGCAGGCCGATACCCTCGCGAAAAATCAAGGACTGCACCATGGATGAAGCCGAAGTGATCCGCGCCCTCGGGGCGTTGGCGCAGGAAACGCGCCTGCGCATCTTCCGCATGCTGGTGGTCGCAGGGCCGCAGGGGGTCTTGCCCGGCCAGATGGCTGAAGCGCTGGGCAGCTCGCCCACCGCGCTCTCTTTCCACCTCAAGGAACTCGTGTATGCCGGACTAGCCAGCAGCAAGCGCGACGGCCGCCACCTGATCTACCGCGCCAGCATTCCGCAGATGAACGGGCTGCTGGGCTTTCTCACCGCGCATTGCTGCGAAGGCCAGCCATGCGAAGTCAACCAGGTCGTTTGCACCGACTGTCCCTGAACTTCCACACTGAAAGATCCCCATGTTGAAACCCACCTACAACGTCCTGTTCACCTGCACCGGCAACTCGGCGCGCAGCATCATGGCCGAGGCCATCCTCAACCAGCAAGGCGCTGGCCGCTTCCACGCCTACAGCGCGGGTAGCCATCCCGCCGGCCAGGTCAATGTGCACGCCATCGAACTGCTGGAGCGCAACCGCTTCAGGACGACGGGTCTGCGCAGCAAGAACTGGGACGAGTTCGCGAGTCCTGATGCGCCTGTGATGGACTTCGTGTTGACTGTGTGTGACAAAGCGGCTGGCGAGGTATGCCCCGTTTGGCCAGGCCAACCGATGTCAGCCCACTGGGGGGTTGAAGACCCAGCCGCCGCGAAAGGGAGTGAAGAGGTTATCCGTCGCGCGTTCAACGACAGCTTCATGGTGCTGAGCCGTCGCATCTCGCTCTTCATGGTTCTGCCCATGGACAAGCTGGACAAGCTCGCGCTGCACAAGGAACTCACCAGCATCGGCCACGTCAAGGCCTGAATTTCTGACATCCACGCCCAGGCGCCATCTGCGCCCTGGGTGTTTTCGTTTCAAGGTGATCGGGTATGGGACTTTTCGAACGTTATCTGACGGTTTGGGTGACCTTAGGCATCGCTGCAGGCGTGGGCCTGGGCTTGGCGCTGCCAAGCATCTTCGAGGCGGTGGCAGCGCTGGAGATCGCGCACGTCAACCTCGTGGTCGCCGTGTTCATCTGGGTGATGATCTACCCGATGATGATCCAGATCGACTGGTCAGCCGTGAAGGGCGTCGGCAGGCGTCCCCAGGGCCTGGTGCTCACCCTGGTGGTGAACTGGCTCATCAAGCCTTTCACCATGGCAGCGCTGGGCGTGCTGTTCTTCCAATACCTCTTCGCACCCTGGGTCGATCCGCAGTCGGCCAAGGAGTACATCGCCGGCATGATCCTGCTCGGCGTCGCGCCGTGTACGGCGATGGTGTTTGTCTGGAGCCGGCTCGTCAAAGGCGATGCCAACTACACCCTGGTGCAGGTCTCGGTGAACGACCTCATCATGGTCGTGGCGTATGCGCCCATCGCGGCTGCGTATTTCGGCGAATGTGACCGGTCATTTCGGCGCATCGTGACCGGTGGTCAGAGCGATGTTCTCAGCGCCGTTTCGGTAACGTGACCGCCCGTTTCGGCGATCGTGACCGCCGTGATGCTGGCGGTGCTGCGTAGGGGGTTGAGTTTACGGTTTTGGAGAGGCTGTCAGGTCTTCATGGGGGTCCTTGATGGTCGTTTTTGAAACAGTTGCAGTGCGCGCCGTGCGGCCCGTTCGTCGCGACTCACCGTCCAGGCTGAAGCGCCGGCAACTCTGCAGCAACCGGTCCAGAATGGCGTCGGCAACGGTGGGGTCGCCCAGCCAGGCGTGCCAATGCTCGATGGGCAATTGGTGGGCGATGATGGTGGCGCGCTGCCCCACCCGGTCATCGATGACCTCCAGCAAATCGGCACGCGTGGCGGCGTCCAGGTGTCCGATGCCCCAGTCGTCCAGCACCAGCACGTCGATCTTGGCGAGTTGCTGTAGCCAGCGTCGGAAGCTGCCGGCCCCATGCAAGATGCGCAGCTCTTCTGCCAGTCGAGGCACGCGCAAGTACAGCGCGGAGCGACCTTGCCGGCACGCGTATTGGGCCAGCGCACACGCCAGCCAAGTCTTGCCCAAGCCTGTGGCACCGGCCAGGGTCACCGTCTCGCCGCGATCGATCCAGGTGGACAGCGCAAGGCCCATGAGGGCCGGACGGTCCATTCCCCGGATGCCCTCGAAGCTGGCGTCCTCCAAGGTGGCCGAGGGGTACTTGAGCTGCGCCTGTTGCAGCAGACGCGCTCGCTTGCGGTCACTGCGGGCGTAGACCTCGCGCTCGACCAGCAAGGCCAGGCGCTCATCAAAGGACAGATTCAGGCAGTCGGCCTGTTCGTGTTGCTGTTGCAAGGCATCGGCGAAGCCCACGAGTTTGAGGGAGCGCAGCTGGGCGATGGTGGTGTTGTTGAGCATGGTGATGATGTCCTGAAGCCGTGGATTGGAGATAGAAACCATGGGGGCGGTGGCGGTGGCGGTGGCGGCGGCGGTGGCGCCACCTCACTGGTAGTAGCCCGGGCCGCGCAGATTGGCGTGCGCCGGGCTGGTCCAGTCCGACTCGGACTGGGGCGTGATCTGGTCACAGTTGTTGGCCAGCAAGTCACGCACATGGCTGTAGCGCAATGTGCCCAAGGCCAGCGCCCGTTCGCAGGCGGCCTCCAGCCGCACCGGGCCGTACCTCTTGGACAGGCTCAGCAAACCCAGGCAAGACCGGTAGCCATGCTCGGGATGCTTGTAGGTCTGCAGCAAACGGGTGATCAACTCACCGCAGGCCACACCGATGCGCTGCCCCCATTCGATCAGGCGCTGTGGCGTCCACTCCATGTGGGCGCGGTGGGCCGCGGGCATGTGTGCCTCCACGGTAGAGAAACCCCCACGCTTGTCGCTGCGCGCGTGGGCGGCCACGCGCTGGCCGCGCAAGAGCAACTCGATGCCGCGTCCGGTCATGCGAGCCTCCAGCGTCTGACCGACCAGCGGGTGCGGTGCGCTGTAACGATGACCGTCGATCTCGACGTGGTAGTCGATATGGACCTTCACGGTCTTGAAGCGCGCGAGTTCATAGGGTTGCTGCGGCAGCGGCATCAGGGCTGGGGCGTCCAGCTCGGCGAACACGCTGGCGCGACTGCCCGCCAGCTTCTGAAACGGCCGCTCGTTCAGGCTGGGGAGCAGCTGCGCAATGGCCGCGTCAACCTGAGCGACGCTCTCAAATCGCTGGTGGCGCAGCCTGGCCAGGATCCAGCGTGTGACGACCTGAACCGAGCTCTCGGCTGTGGCCTTGTCGCGTGGCGCGCGCGGGCGTGCAGGCAACACCGAGGTGCCGTAGTAGCGGGCCAGGTCCTGCACCGTCTCGTTGGCACGTGGCTCGTAACGGTCTGGCGAGGCGATCACGGCACGGGCGTTGTCAGGCACGATGAGCTGCGGCACACCCCCGTAGAAGTGCAGAGCGCGCACCATGCCCTCGACCCAGTCATCCAGGCGCTGCGCGGGCGTGGCGCAGGCAAAGACGCAACTGGAGGCGGCCATGGCCGAGACGAAGACCTGGGCACGGGCGCCATCGCGCAAGGGCACCGTGGAGCCAGCGAAGTCGATGAACAGCTTCTCGCCGGCGCGCCGGTGCTGGCGCATCGAGCGCTTGAGGGTTTGGGCGAAGTCCTTGTAGTGACCGCAGAACTGGGTGTAGCGCCAGGTACGACCATGGGGATGGGCCTCCACGTACTCCTGCCACAGCAGCATGAGTGTCACGCCCTTGCGGTCGAGTTCGCGGTGGATGCGGCCCCAGTCGGGGGTGATGTAGGGCTGGGAGGTGGTGGCCTTGGGCAGCAGGGCGGAGGTCAGTCGCTGCTCGCTCCAATCCTGGACAGTCTCCCAATCCAGGCCAGCAGCATGGGCCAGGCCAACGTACTTGGCCACGGCCCCTTTGGAGATGTTGAGGGTGGCGGCGACTTGCTCGTGAGAGAGGTCGGCCTGCCACTTCAGGCGGATAACGTCTTTGATCATGCGTAGAGAAATTCGAGGTTTGGGCATCCGGCTCCTGAAGGCAAAAGCCGTCGAGGTTAGGACGCCCGGGTTGAGTTCTCTACGCAGCACCGCCTGGCTTCAGATCCCACAAAAACGTGGGCTGAAACGGCGGTCACGATGACCGAAATGATCGGTCACGTTGCCGAAACGGCCGGTCACGATGAACCGAAAACGGAGTCGGTCACGATGGGCCGAAATCCTCGGTCACGATACCGAAATCAGCGGTCACGTTGGTCCGAAATACCCACGCGGCCTTCCTGCTGGGCGTGACCGACGTGAGCGTGCCATGGGAAACGCTGTTGCTGTCCACGGTGCTGTACGTGGTGCTGCCACTGCTGGCCGGCATGGCCACGCGCCACCTGCTGGGCAGAAAATCCGATCACGCTCTGGGCGCCTTCGTGGCCAGGCTCAAGCCCTGGTCGGTAGCCGGGCTCATCGCCACCGTGGTGCTGCTGTTCGGCTTCCAGGCGCGGACCATCGTCGCGCAGCCGTTGGTCATTGCGCTCATCGCGGTGCCGCTGGTGTTGCAGTCGTACGGAATCTTCTTCATCACTTGGTGGGGCGCGAAGTGGCTCAAGCTGCGTCACGACATTGCCGGGCCGGCGTGCCTGATCGGCACGTCCAATTTTTTCGAACTGGCCGTGGCGGTCGCGATCTCGCTGTTCGGGTTGAACTCGGGCGCGGCGCTGGCCACCGTGGTCGGGGTGTTGGTGGAGGTGCCGGTGATGCTGTCGCTGGTGGCACTGGTCAACGCCTGGAGACCGGCGTGCACACTCCTCAACACATCACACGACGACATTGGAAAACGCATTCATGCCTCTCGCTGATTTGCCGCAACTGGCCGCCGAACATTTCCAGACACCGGACCCACAACGTCTTCGCCCCGCGAACCCCTCAACGCACGCGCCGCGCATCCTGCTGCTCTATGGCTCGCTGCGCGAACGTTCGTTCAGCCGCCTGGTGGTGGAAGAGTCGGCCCGCCTGCTGCAGGCCATGGGTGCCGAGACGCGCGTGTTCAATCCCAGCGGCCTGCCACTGCCCGATGACGCGCCCGAGACTCACCCCAAGGTGGTCGAGCTGCGAGAGCTCGCGGCCTGGGCCGAGGGCATGGTGTGGTGCTCGCCCGAGCGCCACGGCGCCATGACCGGCATCATGAAAGCGCAGATCGACTGGATACCGCTCGCGCTGGGTGCGGTGCGGCCCACGCAAGGCAAGACGCTGGCGGTGATGCAGGTCAGCGGCGGATCGCAGTCGTTCAACGCGGTCAACCAGATGCGAGTGCTCGGACGCTGGATGCGCATGCTCACCATTCCCAACCAGTCCTCGATCGCCAAGGCCTTTCAAGAGTTCGACCAACACGACCGCCTCAAGCCATCGGCTTACTTCGATCGCGTGGTGGACGTACTGGAGGAACTGATGAAGTTCACCCTGCTCACGCGCGACGCGGCGCCGTACCTGGTGGACCGCTACAGCGAACGCAAGGAAAGTGCCGAGCAACTGATGCAGCGGGTGAACCAATTGGCGATATAGGTCAAGAATGGGAATTTTCTCCCTATCAGGAAGTAGCTGTTGTCTTCCACTGAACACTGACCCAGTCACAGATCGGCGCAATTCAACAATTTGGCATAAGTGCGCCGAGTCGCTTACCCCTCTAGCTCATCTGGACCGTGGATGCCCAGAAGCCCATGGCTGGCCGTGCATTGGCCCCCAGACGGTCCCAGGAGCGTCCGAACCGAGCGCGGCATGGGGCAGACCCCTCCGAGGTCTGGGAACGCTGTGAGGCCGCTACGACGGCGCACTCCTACATCCAGCAGAAGCAGGGCGTCCCCGATGGCCTGCGCGTGGTGCCTGACGGTGACTCTCTGGTCATCGCTGGCGAGCGCATGGCGGGGGCGCTGGTCGTTCCTGTTCGGCGTGCGGATGGCTCCATTTCCAGCCTGCAGCTTATCGCGGCACCAGAGACGGCTGCACGCCTGAAGGCGGCCGGAAGGCCGGCCAAGCTGAATCTACCGGGGGCGAGCTTGCAGGGGTGGCACGTCGTTGGCGACCTCGCTCCTGGCGCGCTGGTGTACCTGTGCGAGGGCATCGGTCAGGCATGGGCCGCGTGGAAGGCGACTGGTCGGCCTGCGGTGGTGTGCTTTGGCTGGGGCAGGGTTCGGACGGTTGCGACCGAGCTGCGTGCCGCTGACCCGTCCGCATGCCTAGTCGTGGTTCCGGATGTAGGCAAGGAGCCCGAGGCGGAGGCACTCGCACAAGACCTGCGCATCGAGTACATGGCTATGCCCGAAGGCTGGCCGCAGAATTCGGACATCAATGACTTGGCCCAGCGTGACGGCATGGATGCGGTGGAGGCTCTTCTGTCCACCCCCAAGGCGCCGGCACAGCGGTACAAGCTGCTGAGCGCTTCTGACCTTGCTGCTCTCCCGCCGCTGGCCTGGCGCGTTCGTGGTGTCCTTCCTGCTGTCGGCCTCGCGGGGTTGTACGGACCTAGCGCCTCGGGGAAATCGTTCCTCGCCCTGGACATGGCTGCCGCCATCGCTGAGGGTGCGCGCTGGTTCGATTGCCGCACTGAGACCGCCCCGGTGGTCTATGCAGCATTGGAGGGTGAGGGCGGGTTTCGACTCCGGGTCGCAGCTTGGGAGGCTCACAGGGGGCGTGGCCTTCCGCATTCCCTGCACATGCTCCTCCAGCCATTCAAGTTGACCGACCTGCGGGACGTGCATGACCTGGCGGCTGTGGTTCCTCATGGCGCGGTCGTGTTCCTCGACACGTTGAATCGAGCCGCGCCCACATCAGACGAAAACAGCTCAAAGGACATGGGCGAAATTCTTGAAGCCGCCAAACACCTGCAGGCGCTCATCGCCGGACTGGTGGTGCTGGTGCATCACACCGGCAAGGACGCAACGCGTGGGCTCCGTGGGCATAGTTCCCTGTTCGCTGCCATGGATGCAGCGGTCGAGGTGTCGCGAGAGGGTGAGCGCAGGGAGTGGCGGGTGGCGAAGTCCAAAGACGGCGCGGACGGGGAGGTGAAAGCGTTCCGGCTGCAAGTCGAGATGCTCGGGACCGACGAATACGGGGACGCCATCACATCGTGCGTGGTGATGCGTGACAAGGTTTGCGAGGAAGTGCAGCGCGCCAAACTTCCGGCGGGGGGCAATCAGCGGCTAGTGCTGGAGGCGCTTCGCCCGTTGTTCAAGGAAGGTCAGAGCGGGAAGCCCGGGGCGCCCCCATTGCGACCATGTGTCGAACTCGATGCTGCCGTGGCTGCCGGCTCCGCTCGCCTGACGTGCCCTACCGACAAGCGAAACAGCCGTGCCAGGGAGGCGATTACCGGCCTTCTTTCCCGTGGCGTGCTTGGGCTGAATGAGGGGTGGCTATGGTTGGCATGAATCTCCGAACTTCGCCGTTTTCTCCGTTTCCGGAGAGTGCCGGAGTCTCCGAAAGTCTCCGCTCCCCCTATAGGGGGGAGGAGCGAACCGGAGGAGGACTTCAGGAGCGTGGCCAATCGATGAATGCGGGCCAGGGTTCCAGTCTGGAGGATGAGCTTTCGCAGCTGCTCCACGCGAATGCGGTCACCACATTCATGCGCGGCTTTCACCCGAAGGAGCGGGCGACTCCCAAGCGGAGAGGGCGCCCGAAGAAGCGTACTGAGGAGCTGTTCGGGGAGGTACTTCGTGGACATCGCGCAATCGCCGACTGGTTTGAAAAGGAGCACGGGCGCATGGCGACCTCCGATGTTGAACTCTTTGAGAGCTTTCGCGCCTACGCCCTGTCACTCGCGCCAGACCAGAGCAGGGAATCAAACGCCTTGTCCATCGGCTACAGCATGAAGACCGTGCAGAACGTTCTGGGACAGGCTCGCCGCTTCTTCCGAGAGCATCCCGAAAAATGCCCATTTCTCGGGGTGGACGCAGAACGTGATACGGATTGCAATCAAGGTTCAGAAAGTGAGAGCAGATGACAGTTTTAGTCTTGAGCCATTGGCTCAATCAGCAACCTACGCCGCTTCCCACGACAGATGCGGAGCGACATGACGCCTTCTCGAAGTACGCCGTGAATGTCGCAAATGGTCAATTCCCTTGGCTCATGCCGTTGCTCACAGAGGCTTCGGCGACGTTGTACGTAGGCCCCTCGGTCTTCTTCTTCCGGTTGCCATCTCAGCCGGGGCAGTGGCACGAGGTGCCCGAGATGTCCCGACTGATTCCCATGGTCCCATGGGCTGAGCGGGAAGAGACGCCTCAGTAAACATTCGCAAGGCAAAAGGAATCTCAAATGGCAAAGGGTCTTCTCGATTTCGTCTCCACCCCAGAAGGTCAGGGCTTGCTCTCTGCCGCGTTCGGTGGCTTGGCCGGTGCCCGACGTGGGCAACCGTTGAACAGCATCGGGCGAGGTGGCCTGGCTGGATTGGCCGGCTATGCACAGGCCCAAGACCGAGTCACGCAAGAGCAGGAGAGCGCCACGCAGCGCAAGTACCGCGACATGCAGATGCAGGAACTTGAACGCAAGGGCGCGCAGCAGGTGGCCCAGGATAAGTGGCGCGCCGGCTTGCCCACCTTGTTGGAGCCCAAGCCCGTTGAACTCGACCAGTTCACGGGCACGACTCAACTTCAATCTCCGTCTCAGGAGGTTGTGCAGAAGTACCTCATGGACCCCGCGTCTCCGTTTGCTGACAAGGTGCTTGAACAGAAGCTGTTTCCCAAACAGGGCGAAGCGTTCACGCTTTCTCCGGGGCAGACGCGATACGGGATTGACGGGCGGCCAGTTGCGTCTGTTCCCGAGCAGCAGAAGAGAACTTCCCTCGAAGAGATGCTCGATGCAGCCGGCATCAAGGACCCTGCAGTTCGTCAACGATTCATCCTCGACGGGCTCAAGAAGCAGACCTCGCATGCACCTGCCGCAAACACCAACGTGGTGTTGAAGCAAGAAGGCGAGGAAGCCAAGTCGGTTGGCAAGTTCTTCGGTGACGCGTACGCCAACATGCAAAACGCTGGCTTCTCGGCGCAGACCAAAGTGAACCGCTACGACCGGTTGGGCCAGCTCTTGGACGGAGTGAACACCGGCAAATTTGCAGGCGCTGGTCTCGAAGTATCGAAGGCGGCCAACTCGCTCGGGTTCAACCTGGACCCCAACATGGCCAACAAGGAAGCCGCGCAGGCGTTGTCCGGCGAAATCGCTCTCGAACTTCGCAATCCCTCGGGAGGTGCGGGCATGCCTGGAGCAATGTCCGATGCTGACCGCCAGTTCCTGGTGAACATGGTTCCCGGTCTTGCCACAACGCCCGATGGCAGGAAGCTGATGCTTGAGACAGCGAAGAAGCTGGCTCAGCGAGACATGGAAGTTGCGCGCCTGGGTCGCGAGTACAGAAAGCGAAACGGCTCCATCGACGAAGGGTTCTATGACGAACTGACGCGGTACTCGACGGCGAACCCGCTGTTCGGACAGCAGAGCGCCCCTGCGCCTAGTGCCAACGGGTTCACCATCAAGCGCGTGAGGTAAGCCATGGCCAAGTACGAGATTTCCGGTCCTGACGGTGCGGTGTTCGAGGTAGAAGCTCCCGATGCTGCGAGTGAAGCTGAAGTACTCGCCTTCGCTCAGGCGCAGATGGGTGAGAGCAAGACCGAGAGCTATCACAGCGGTCGCCAAGAGGGCAATCCTGTCGTTCGAGGTCTGTCGAATGTCCTCCAAGGGCCGACGTTCGGATTTGGTGATGAACTGGCTGGCGCTGTCGGTGGAGCCTACAAGACGCTCACGGGCGATAAGCCGTTTAAGGAGAACTATCGGGACACTCGGGACTACATGCGCGGCGTGCAGGACCAGTACCGGGAGGAGTTCCCGATTGGGTCCGTAGCCACGCAGTTCATGGGTGCAGCTCCAACGCTGGTGTTGAACCCCTTGGGTGCGGGGGTCAACCGTTCAATTGCGATGGTCTCGCCACGAGCAGCGGCCTGGTTGAACCCAGCCACGAAGCTGACCGGCGTTGGGGCCAATACTGTCCGCGCAGCCACGTCGGGCGGTGGATATGGTGCTGTGAGCGGAGCAGGGGACTCGACGGCTGAGAATTTTTCTGGCGTGCTGGGTGATGCCGCGAAGGGCGCTGCAACCGGTGCGGTGACGGCAGGCGCTCTTCAGCCCGTGCAGATGGGTGTGGGTGCGGTAGGCCGCAACGTGGCGCAGAGGGTCTCGGACGGCTCGGCCAATACCTACGCACAGCAGAAAGTGGCGCAGTCGCTGGTGAGAGATGGTCGTGGTTCGGTGGTGGAGTCGGGTGCAATCAATCCGATTGGTCAAGTGGACGCACGTTTTCGCAAGCTCGGGCCGGAAAGCACCGTCGCAGATGCGGGTGGAGAGAACACGCGGCAGCTTCTCGACACGCTCGCTACCTTGCCAGGCAGAACCAAGGACCGGGCGCAGACGCTCATTCGAGACCGTCAGTCCGGTAGGGCCGGACGCTTGGTGGGGGCTGCTGATGATGCGTTGGGCACGCGAGGCGCGGGCTTTCAGCAGACCATCGAGGCATTGGACAGCGCACGCCGGCAAGCTGCAGCGCCGTACTACAGTCAGCTCGAAGGACTCACTGCGCAGGTAGATGACGATGTCATGTCGTTGCTTGGTAAGACCATGGGCATTCATGGGGAGGCTCAGAAGCTCTATCGCCTGCAGACCGGCGAAGACCTTCCCCTGGGCGGACTGAAGAAGGGGGACACCGTCCCCTTTGCCATGCTCGACACGCTCAAACAGTCTCTCTATGACGCGGCTGAAAACGCAAAGCGTCAAGGGAACAACAAGATGGCCCGCGCCATTGATGACGCGCGCGTTCAGCTCACCGGCAAGCTTGACAGCATCGCGCCCCAGGTGGATGGACAGTCGGTCTACAAACTCGCTCGGGACGCTTACGCCGGGCCATCCCAGTTGATTGAAGCGGCCGAGATGGGCAGGACCGCCATGAAGGCCGACACGTTTGATGTGTCTTCTGCTGTGCGCTCCATGAGCCAGTCGGAGGCCGAGGCGTTTCGCGTGGGTGCCCTGCAGGCCCTGCGCGAGAAATCGGGCACCCAGTCCGGACAGACTTCCCTGCTGAAGATGTGGATGGAGCCATCCACTCGCGACCGCTTGAAAGCCATCTTCGGGAAGGACTTCCGCGAGTTCTCGGCGGCAGTGGCCAAGGAAGCCCGCCTCAAGGGCCTGGAGGGCGTCGGTCGTGGCTCTCAAACCGCATCGCGCATGTACGGCGCTGGAGACCTTGATGTTGCGCCGCTGCTCGACACCGCCACTTTTGCGACCAGTGCGGCGCATGGCAACGCTCCTGGAATGCTGACGGGCGCTGCAAACCTTTGGAACAGGGTCAAGACCCCTGAGGCTGTGCGCGACAGCATGGGGCGCATCCTGATGTCCCAAGGCCAGGAAGGGGCCGCCAACCTGCAATCGCTTCGCGGTCTGCTGGGGCGGTTGAATGAGGAGCGCGCATCGCGTGCGGAGCGGTCTGGCGCGCTGTACGGGCTAGGTGCAGGGCTCCTCGGGAGCGACAAGCCCATCGGCGGACTGCTGGGTCAATGAAGAGGAGCATTGCGCAATCCATGAAAGCCACCAAATCCAAGCAAGTCTCGACAACCACCCCGGCGGTGGCGGCAAAACCGGAAACGCCTAAGAGCAGGCTCCTGACGATGGTGATGCCAAAAGGAGTAACGCTGGACCGGGCTAACGCTGACATGGCCACACAAGGACTGGTCACCAACGCCAGTTTGGTGACGACGTTCTCACGTTGGGAGCTGAGCGAGTTGTCTCTCACAGACATGGTCGCCAGCCTGAAGGAGAGCGGGACCGCAGTGAACAACGGAGACTTGAAGGGCGCGGAGCAGATGCTCAATGCTCAGGCGGTGTCTCTCAACTCAATCTTCGCCGAGTTGGCCCGAAGGTCCGCCATGAACGTGGGGGAGCACATGGAGGCCATGGAGCGGTACATGCGCCTTGCACTGAAGGCTCAAGGCCAATGCCGTGCCACGCTCGAAACGCTCGCCGCCATCAAGAACCCTCCCGTGGTGTTCGCTCGCCAGGCAAACATCTCCAATGGTCCGCAGCAGGTGAATAACGGGGTGCCCACGCATTTCGAGACCAATACGCGCGCACATGCACCCGCGCAGGCGTGCGGAGAAATCGAAAACCAGCCAACCAAACTTTTAGAAGGAACGCTGAATGGCGGCACGACTTTGGACGTCGGAACAACGGGAGCGGCAACGCGTGGCCATCAAGAGTTGGAAGCCGTGGGAGCAGTCCACAGGTCCAAGGACCCCCGACGGCAAGGCCAGGGTTAGCCGCAACGGCTGGAAGGGTGGCACTAGGCTGGTGTTACGAGACCTGGCCAGTGCGATGAGGGAGCAGCGAGGGCGCCTAAGTGACGCAAGGTGAAGACAGCACTCCTGCTGAGCTGAATGCTACGATAGGCGGTAATACCCACAGCAGCAGGCCGTTTCAAACCCCTCACTCCGTGAAAACAGAGTTCCTTAAACCTCGCCTCGTCGGCAAACGGTTCGACGGCCACACGATACCTGTGGAAGTCCTGAAGGACTGGGCGGCGTTCGAGGGTCTGGTGGTGCAGGCTGCGCGTTGGCTCTACCTGGAGGAGTACCCGAAGCGAAAGCGGACTCCCCGTGGCTTCGCTCAGAGCTTTGAGCTACACCTCACTCGGGTTGAAGACGGAAGCGCGGTCGCGGTCTTGGAATACTCTCATCCAACCCTCATCCCCGACCAGTTCGCCCCGTGGTTTGAAAAGGCCCGCGACCGCGTGCTTGCAACTATCGACGCTGCGAATCGGGGCCAACCAATTGATGACCTTCTGCCGAAGGCGTTGCTTGCGTATTTCGACCAGTTTGGTCGTTCGCTGCGGGACGACGAGAGGGTTGAGTTCTCGCGCGAGGCAGCGAATGACACAGTCGTTTATGACAACAAGGTGCGGAAAATTCTCGTCTTGAAGTCGGCGGCGGTGTACAGGACTGAAGAGTCTGTTCGAGGGTCGATGTCTGAGTTGAACCTTGAGAACAAGACGTTCACCCTCAAGCTCGTCGATGGAGAGAGGGTAATCGGGCAATTTAGCGACGAGCTGCGCGATGCCGCGCTAGGCGCGCTGCAGGTCTTTGGTGAGTCCCTCGTCATGGTCGAGGGTGCAGTGGTTCGCGACCACTTGGACAATCGCAAACGAATTGAGCAAGTGACTCGGATTGAGCCACTTGACCCGCTCGATGTTCCAGCTCGGCTGGAGAGCATCGGTTTGTTGCGGGATGGCTGGCTGGACGGCGAGGGAGTCCGCCCACTTTCGGCCGGACTCGATTGGCTTTCGAGAGCATGGGCCGCCTTGTGGCCTGAAGACTCGCCGCTCCCATACGTATATCCAACCCCACACGGAGGCGTGCAGTTGGAGTGGAGTTTTGGCTCGTGCTCCGCCACTTTCGAGCTGGACCTTGAGACTCAGCGAGGGGAGTTTCTTTCGGTGCTCACAGAGAACGGTGAGGTCCTGCACGAGCTGGAGCTCGACTTGGGCGAGCCCGTAGGATGGCTTGATTTGAACTCTGCAGTGCTTGAGTGCAACAAGAAAAACTGAAGTTGCACAGCATGGCAGGCGACGACCAATTGTTCCACCGTCAAGTTCATCCTTCTTGGGTTCAAGAGGGAAGGGTCACGAGCCAGGCTTTCCGACCCACACCCAAAGATGAAGGTCTGCTGTCCGTGTACGACGGTGCGATGATTGCTCCAGAGCCCAGTTTCGCCCACTACACCACCGTGCTAAAGCTTGCGGCGTGTGGCACTGTAAGCGTGACACCTGCGGAGGTGTCATTGGTGGGCTTGCCATCACGCCCAGACCCTGAGCCCTTCCCCGAGCATGTCGTCATCGACTTTACGGAGCCCATGACTTCGGCAAAGCTGAAAGCCAAAGCGCAGGTACTGGCGGAGAAAGCCAGGCTTCGCGGCTGGACCTACTTCCCCTCCTAGTCGGCGGGGAAGACGCGCTGAGCAGTTCTCAGCGCGAAGCTGCCCTGTTAGGGGACATCTGGATGATTTCTGCGGGTGTCTTGAGGCCTGCAGCTTCATACATTGCCGCTACGGCGCGGCCTACCGAATCACGCACTGGGTCGGTATCGAGGCGGGCGTAGACAGCGGTCGAACCCGGATGCTTGTGGTTCAGGGTCTTCCCGATGATTACCATGCTTGCTCCAGTCCTTGCCTGCCAGCTTCCGAGTGTTCTACGCAGGTCATGCTGCCGGATGTTGCGCAGGCCCGAGGCTTTGAGAACCCTTGCCCACACCGACTTCAAATTGCCGATGTGTCCGGTCTTGCTCTTCCGCTCTGCGGGGAAGACAAACGCGCAACCCTCCTTGGCCATTTGCTCCCGCTCTTTCAAGAGAACGACGACCTCCGGCCCGAGTGGCACCGTCTGTGGCGTGCCATTTTTCGTCTTGGGGATATGCCACTCGGCGCTGTTCAAGTCCAACTCTGCCCATTGCATGGAGTGGACGTTCTCTCGCCTGACGCCGGTGAGGAGCTTGGTGAGGATGGCGTCTCGCGCCGCCTCGTTGGGCTCCTCAGTCAGCGCTTTGAAGAAGGGCGCAAGCTCGTTGGGGAGCAAGAAGCGCTCACGAGACTTTTGCGCAAAGCGGGTGTGACCGGACGCCGGGTTTGTGCCGGTGAAATAGGCCCGAACAGGCTTTGCTGCCCAGTTGTACATGGCTCTCAGTTGGTCCATCGCACGATTGGCCGTGACGTGGCCAGTAACCTTCACGGTGGACAGATTTTCAGATGCTTTGGGCTTCGGGAGCGGGCCGTGCCGCCTCTTGGCCTGGCGAGCGGCAATCTCTTCCCGAGCTTGTTCTTTGAGCGCCTCGCGTTCGTCCGCAGCCTCCTGGCGCCTGCGAAGAATAAGCTCGGGCAAGCCTTGGTGCCACTTTGCTACGTCTCTTCCGGTCACCTCCGATAGACGACGGTTGCCGAACTGAGGGGCGATATAGATGCGATGCACGATTTCAATGTTCTCTGCCGCGCGGACCCTCAATTTGGCGTGCTTCAGATACTCGGTATAGAGGTCGTTTACGGTCATCTCTCCCCGGCGTTCTCGCGCTGAGCTCGCGGGGCTAACGCCACCAGCTTGCTGGCCGGCAATCTCCAGCGCTCTCGTGCGAGCCTGTTCGGGTTTAACGGCGGGAAACTTGCCCAGAGTGACCCGCTCTACCTTGCTTGACCCTTTGGCGCGCCCAACGCACGAGAATGTCTTCACGCCGCGATTTGTTACCCTCAAGTACAGGCCCGGCACCCGCGCGTCTTTGTACTCGTTGCGGCCCTCTGAGGGGGTCGGCAGCGCCTCAATGGCACGAATGGTGAAGTCCAGTTTCTCAGCCATGGTGTTCCCCGGGGTAACGTTGGGGTAACAGCATACCGCGAACTCACGAAAGATTCCGAAATGACCGAAGTGCAAACTACAGAGGGAAAATGCTCCGAAGAAACGAATCGGAAACTTCCGAATATGGCTGGCCCTTTCTCTACGAACCAAGGGGTCGTGGGTTCAATTCCTGCCAGCCGCACCAGAACATCGTTCTAGAACAACGGGTTAGCTCCAAAAGAGCTAGCCCGTTTTTCTTTGCTGCGGGACTTTTGCGGGACTCGGAATTGATCATCAGCATCCGAGGCTCAAGTCCGTGTGCCGGCTTTCCGCAGCGCATGCTCCGCTTTCAGCGCCTGGAGGCTCTTGTTCCAGCCGTTGGTCGGCTTTGTGATCTTCTCCAGAGCTTCGTGAATCTCTCGGATCTGGGCCATGGAGTAGTGGTCCGTGACGGAGCGATTGCTGTGCCACAGGACGTCCCGCCGGGTCGACTCACTGACGCCAGCCTCACGCAGTCGCATGCCCACCGTATGGCGAAGGTCGTGGACATGCAGATCGCCCAGACCCGCCCTTGAGCGCGCTGCTTGCCACGCGCTGTTGTTCATGGCCTTGATTGGTCCAAGTTCACGGTGGCGCCAAGACATCGCGAAAACGTGGGTCGGGTGGTGCCCCCGCGCTTCCTCAATCACGGCCTGGGAAATGCTGTTGCACACCACCAGCTTTGAAGTGCGGCGCCCCTTGACGTTTTCTGGCGGGGTCTCGAAAACAGAGATGTTGAGCTCCGGCACTGGGATCTCCCAAGCCCATTGGAGATTGCAAACCACATCATCTCGCACGCCACTGTGCAGAGTAAACAGCGCCATGTCGTGAAGATGCTTCGGCAACTCCTTCAGCAAAAGCGCCTGCTCGTCCCAAGTGATCGGCCGTGGAGGACGCTGATGACCTGTCAAAGGCAACATGGTGATCAGGGGGGCAGAGACCAGCCAAGGTTTGCCCGACTCGGGATCGCGCCAAGTTCCCGCTGCCAGATTGAGGACTCGACGCACCGCGCCCAGGCTCAAATTGATCGATTTGTGTGAGATCTTTGCCTTGCGTCGAGCATCAATGAAAGGCTGCAGTGTTCCTGAATGAACTTGCTCAAGCAGAAGGTCGCCAATGTAGGGCATCACGGCCTTCAGGTGATAGCCAGATGACTCCACTGACGCCATATGCGCATTCTCTTCAATGAAGCGCCCAGCAGCTTGGTCAAAGGTAATCTGGGGGGTGACACCATGGACGCGCGTCTGCCGTAGTGCCTCTAGTTCCCGGGTGAGCCACGCTTCTGCGTCTTCATACGATCCAAAGCTTTGGTAAACCCGAACTCCTTCGACGAACTTATCGACGACCCAGCTGCCGTTTTGCCGTTTGTAGATGCCGGTTGATTTTTTTCCCATGGTGTTGCACTCGTTTTTTCTGGTTTTGTCTGCATGTCGTCGGCGCGAGCGATCTCAGTGCCGGGTGCATTGAACATTTCGTATGCGATCGCCTTCACTTCTTCGCAAAGGAACAGGAGAGAAGTGCCTTGCTTTGTTGTTCTCAGGCGCGGCCTGATGTGCGTGTCGAAGTAGTTTGGCTTGACGCAAAGTGCTTGAATGGCGTGTTGGCGGTTCATGCAATACCTAGGGAGCTCATCGTCTAAGTCGGGCCGTGGTTTTTCTTTCATGTGTAGTTCTCTCTGATCAAGATTGCATAGGTCAGTCACTTGTCAAGAGCACGGCAGTACGCAAGCGCCCCAGTGAGGCAAAGCCGAGCCTGGGCACAGACAACTTGCCCAATTGATGAAAAGGAAAAAAATGAAGAGCCCGCTTTGCGAAGAGCGGAACGGAAAATACCTGTGTGGCCTACGCAGAAGGCGGCCGGTGCGAAGCTGGCGCGTGAATGGCTGCTAGCTCGCGGTGATTGAAGGATTTCGCCTTCACGCACTTGCGTGCGCCGACCCGGGCATCTGGGTCAGATCAGAATCAACCAGCCGACCATGACCAGTCTTTTCATTCGAGACTTGTCACAACGCTGATCTGGGCGGAGTTCACTCATAAAAATCAGTGAACTCAAGTTGAAGGAAGGCATGTGCCTTCACGTACTGTCGTACGGTGACTAGAAATGTATTGTGCTGACCGAACCTGGTCAATCGATCACGACCAGTCCTGCGCGCTGGAGCTTGTCAGTGCTCGCACGCCTGCCCCAACTGTCCATCGCGTTTCACGCTGGCCCGCGTCTCATGGTTTCGGCGACAACGCCACTGCGTGTGGCCCAGGCAAGCGACAGGACGTGTTTTGCCATGAAACGGCTGGCGTGAGTCATCTGAGGAGTGCCGTCCGCAATACTCAAAACGACGATCCGCGCTGGATGGGTTGCGCCCGCGCTTGGTTCGTTTGTGGGCGGGCACCTCGATTGCGTTGTCGTCGGCCTCGGATTCTTGCTGGGCCGGATGGGCCGCCGAGCCGAGCGCCTCGGCCTCGTTGAAGAACATGTCCTTCTGGTGGTCGGCGCTGGCCTCGCTCTTGGCCGCGAACAACTGGCGCTTGAACTTGTTCAACGGCTCCTCGAGCAGGTCGCGCTCGGCGCGCGTGATGCGCAGTTCGCCAGCTAGCGATTCGCTGGTCTGAGTGGCTTGGGCCAGCGCCTTTTGCAGGGCTGCAAATTCTTCGGCTGTGGGCATCTGAGCCATCGCCTACTTCGATCTTCGCTGTTCTCCATGACCTGCGTATTCAGGAAAGACTTTGCGATCTTCGCCGCATGAGTGCCATGCAGAATGCGAATGTCCATGGCCTTCGATCTTATAAAAAAGGTGTGTGGGATCGCACCACTTCCACCGGCCTTGAACCCATGTATATCCATTCTCCGTTGGGAGCGCCGGCGAAAAAAGCCTGCCGACTCGAAAGAGCCGGCAGGCTTCAACCTTGGATGCGGGAAGGCCTTGGGCCGCTTCAGAAATCGTGGCGGATACCCACGGCGTACAGGCGGTAGTCGCGGGTGGTCACGCCAGCAGCGTTTTCAATCTCGCCGTCCAGGTAGCCGCCATAGAGGCGGGTGCGCTTGGACAGGGCGTAGGTGGCCGCCAGTGCGAAGGCCGTGCCTTTGCCGGCCGTGGCGCCCGCGGCGTTCTCGGCCTTGCTGCGTGAATAGCCGGCGGTTAGGTCCCAGTTGCCGAGTGGCACGCCGACGCCCAGCGCCACTTCATTGTCCTTGCGGTTGTCGCCGGCCTTGACGTTCTGGTAGTGCGTCGAGACGCGCGCCGGGCCGAAGTTGTAGGTGGCAGCGACGGCCCTGTGCTTGCGGTCGTTGGCCCGCAGCAACTGGTCCTCATTCTGGTAGCCGAAGCCCACGTCCAGCTTGCCCACGCGGTAGCGCGCGGCGATCGCGGTCACCTGCGGTGTGCCCGCCACGTCCTCGTCCAGTGCATAGGTCAGGCCCGCGGTGAAACCGCCGAAGTCGGGCGAGTCGTAGCGGATCTGGTTGTTCGGGCGGTTGACGAAAGTGGCCAGGCCGGCGCGGTAGGCCTCCGCGGCAGAGTTGAACAGCGAGTCTGGCGAGATGTTGTAGGTGTTGCCCAGGTCGTTGATGTCCTTGTAGATGCTGTCGGCCTTGCCCATGCGTACCGTGCCGAAGCCGCCGCTCAGGCCGACCCAGGACTGGCGGGAGAAGCCCGAGGGGCCCGTGCCCTCGTCGGCGTTGATGCCGGTCTCGAGCTGGAAGATGGCCTTGAGCCCACCGCCCAGGTCTTCGCTGCCGCGCATGCCCCAGCGGCTGGCGGACAGGTTGCCGCTGTAGAGCTGGGTGGTGCTGACGCCGTTGAACTTCGTGGAGCCCAGGGAAGCGTCGATGCGGCCATAGAGGGTGACGTTCGATTGCGCCATGGCGCCGCCGGTGCAGGCCAGGACGGCCAGAGCCATAAAGCTCTTTTTCATGAGGAATATCTCCTAGTGGTTGGTCGGAGCCCGTCAGGGCTCGCGCCCTTTGCACCATGCAAAAGGCCGGCGGATTGTAGGCAGGTTAGAAAAGTTTCTATCTAAGTAAAAATACCGGGTGTATCTAAAATCATCAGGGAAAACCCCTAAATATCTTGCCGATTTACTAGTTGATTCAAGGTGTTTGTCGCCTGTACACTGCGAATCATCAAAAAATTGATAGCTAAGTATTTTCTGATATCCGATGCAACTTTTTACAGGAGATGAGTGATGGAAACGGCTGAAGGCAACCAACTCTTGACCCAGGTGGGGCGGGGCACCCCGATGGGCGAGCTGATGCGCCGGTACTGGCACCCGATTTGCGCGGTGGCCGACATGGAGGGCAAGTGGACGCGTCCGGTCAAGCTGCTGGGTGAGCGCCTGGTGCTGTTCCGCAACCGCCAGGGCGAACTGGGCCTGATCGCGGAGCGTTGCCCGCACCGCCGCGCCTCGTTCCTGCACGGCATTCCCACGGCCGACGGCATCCGCTGCCCGTACCACGGCTGGCAGTTCGATGTCGCGGGCAAGTGCATCGAGCAGCCGAACGAGGTCGACAACTGCGCGTTTCGCGAAAAGATGTCGATCGACGCCTATCCGGTGCAGGAACTGGGCGGGCTGGTGTTCGCCTACCTCGGCCCCAAGCCCGCGCCGCTGCTGCCGCGCTTCGACGGCTTCATCGCGGAAGGCACGATTCGCATGCTGGGCCGCACGGAGCTGCCGGTGAACTGGCTGCAGGTGATGGAGAACTCGCTCGATCCGATCCACACCGAGTGGCTGCACGGACACCACTACGAGTTTCTGAAAGAGCAGGAAGGCGTCAAGGTCGCGATCAGCGCTCACCACGTGAAGATCGACTTCCGCGAGTTCGAGTTCGGCATCACCAAGCACCGCCTGCTGGAAGGCCACTCGGAGGACGGCGATGACTGGCGCATCGGCCACCCCGTGGTGTTTCCCAACATGCTGGCGGTGGGCAATGGCGACGAGAAGTCGCGCTACTACTCGTTCCAGATCCGCGTTCCGATGGACGACGAGAACACCCTGCACCTCTGGTACAACGCCTACGTTCCACCCGCGGGCGTCTGCGTTCCGCAGCGCCTGCTGGACAAGGTGCACACCTACAGCGTACCGTTCAAGGACGACAGCGGCGAGTTCATCGTGGACAACGTGGATGGCCAGGACATGATGGCCTGGATCACCCAGGGTGCCATCGCCGACCGCACCATGGAGAACCTGGGCGCGTCGGACAAGGGCATCGCCACCTACCGCCGTGTGCTGCGCCGCGAGATCAAGAAGATGGAGCAGGGCCAGGATCCCATCGGCATCGTGCGCGATGCCGTGCGCAACGCCCGCATCGACCTGCCGAACGAGAAGAAGAAGCACCACAACAGCGATGGCTTCGCCAGCTTCATGCTGCGCACGCATGCCAAGTACTCGCCCATCGCGCAGGACCTGGTTAACGTATTCGAGAGCCCCGAGAGCCGGCAGGCCGCCGAAGCCGCAGTGGAGGCGCAACATGTCTAACCTGGCCGAGACCCGAGGGCGCCTCGGCGCGAAGGACGCCCGGCAGGTGCTGATCGACTCGGGGCTCATCCTCGAGGCGGCGGGCCAGGGCGACCTCACGCGGGGCCACGTGTCGGTGCGCGTCCCGGGCGACCCCACCCACTTCTACATGAAGCCGCACAGTTTCGGCTTCGACGAGATCACCCCCGAGAACATCGTGATCTGCAACCTCGATGGCGAGAAGATCGGTGGTGGCGGGCGCAAGCACAGCGAGGTGTACATCCACTCCGAGATCTACAAGGCGCGCCCCGATGTCATGAGCGTGATCCACACGCACCCCACCCATGCGGTGGCCTTCTCGGCCACCGGACGGCCGATGCGGCCCATCAGCCAGCCCAGCGTGGCATTCGTCGACGGCCTGCCGGTGTTCACCGAGACCATCGAGCTGATCCGCACGCGCGAAATGGGCGCGGGCGTGGCCAAAGCCCTTGGGCCCCACAAGGCCGTGCTGATGCGGAATCATGGCGTGGCGGTCGTGGGCGCGAGCGTCGAGGAATCGACCATTCTGGCGATCCTGCTGGAAAACGCCTGCGAGATCCAGTTGCTGGCCGACGCGGCGGGGGCCGCCGGGGCCGAGTTCGACCAGGCGTGCATCGAGCGCCTGCACGACACCATCACCAAAACGGAGCAATACACCATCAATTTTGAATACCTGCAGCGGCGCGCAACCCGCAACAAGGCCTGACCTTTTCCGCGTGTTCCGAGCCCCGCAGCAGGGTCGAGAGAACTTCTCCGGTGTTCCGTGACACCCAAGGGGAGCAGAAACCATCCGGGGTGTCGACGTCGAGGGCGACGCGAGCACCGCCTTGAACCCATGATGAAGGAGACATAGCAATGAATAAGGTTCTGATGAAACTGGTCGCGAGCGCCATCGTGGTGCTCGGTGCCCATGGCGCTGTGGCCCACGCCCAGGGCGCGGTGAGCGAACTGGCCCTGTACCAGGGGGCCGACCGGCAGGCGCGCCTGGTGGAGGCCGCCAAGAAGGAAAACGGGATCACGGTGTACCACTCGTACCCCGCGCTCACCAATGTGATGACGGCCTACACCAAGAAGTACGGCATCAAGACCCGCGCCTGGCGCGCGGGCTCCGAAGCGATCCTCCAGCGCATGATCACGGAGTCGCGTGGCAACCGCTTCGAGGTGGACATCGTCCAGAACAACGCACCCGAGAACGAGGCCGCGCATCGCGAGAAGCTGCTGCAGGCCGTGCGATCGCCCTTTGCCGCGGACCTGATCCCGCAGGCGACGCCGGCGCACGGTGAATGGGTTGGCGTCACCCTCGATGTCTGGACCGCCGCCTACAACACCAACCGCATCACGGAAGCCGAGCTGCCCAAGAGCTACGAAGACCTGCAGGACCCGAAGTGGAAGGGCCGCCTGGGCATTGAGGCCAACAACCACGGCTGGTTCGGCACCCTGCTGCTGGAGATGGGCGAGGAGCGCGGGCGCGAGATCTTCAAGAACATCGTCGCCACCAACGGCATCTCCGCGCGCAAGGGCCACTCGCTGCTGACCACCATGGTCGCCTCCGGCGAAGTGCCGCTGGCGCTGACGGTCTACAACTGGAACCCGGAGCAGCTCAAGGCCAAGGGCGCACCCATCAAGGGCTTCACCTTGAAGCCCGCGATCGCCCAGCCCAGCACGGTCGCCTTGATGAAGAAGTCGCCGAACCCGGCCTCGGCCCTCCTGTTCTACGACTTCATCATCAGCGAAGAGGGGCAGCGCATCCTGCAGGAGTCCAGCTACGTGACGACGCACAAGAAGCTGCCGCATGTGCTGCGCGACGACGCCCTGCGCTACATCGACCCGGCCAAGGCCATCGACATGCAGAACGCCTGGCTGACCACCTTTGACGAGATGATCGTCAAGAAAGCCAAGTGACGCCCGACATGAGCACCTCGCTGAACGTCCCCATCGCCAGTCTGGGCAGGGTGAGCCCCTGGAAGAGGCTGGCCGGGGCCCTGAGCATGCAGTGGCTGGTCATCGGGGCCTGCCTGCTGGCGGTGGCCTACCTGGCCTTGATGCCGCTGGGCTTCCTGATCTGGCAGAGCTTCTTCACGCCCGAAGCCGCCGGTGAAGCCACGCGCTTCACGCTGGAGAACTACGCCAAGGCGTATGGCTCCACCGAGACCCTGCACCTGATGGGCAACTCCTTGCTGTTCGCCAGCGGCACGGCGGTGTTCGCGTTCGGGGTGGGCGGCATGCTGGCCTGGATGAACGAGCGCACCAACACGCCCTTCAAACGGCTGTTCTTCGCGCTGTCGATCATTCCCTTGATCATTCCCGGCATCATGTTCACGATCTCCTGGATCCTGCTGGGCAGCCCGAAGATCGGCCTGATCAACATGCTGCTGCAGAGCTGGTTCGGCACCGACCACGTGTTCGTCAACGTGTACTCGATGTGGGGAATGATCTGGGTGGAGGGCCTGCACTACTCGCCCATGGCCTTCCTGATGATGACGGCGGCCTTCCGTTCTATGGACCCCTCGCTCGAGGAGTCGGCGCTGATGAGCGGCGCGAGCATCGGCCAGATTTTCTGGCGTGTCACGCTCAAGCTGACCTGGCCGGCCATCTTCGCGTCGATGCTGATCCTGTTCGTGCGCGCCATCGAGGCGTTCGAGGTACCAGCGCTGCTGGGCATTCCGGTGGGCACCCAGGTGCTGACCTCCGCGATCTACCAGGCCGTGCACCAGTACCCTAGTCAGGTCGGACTCGCTTCCTCGTACGGAACCACGCTGCTGATCATCACCACCGCGGGCATCTACTTGCAGTCCCGACTCACGGGCAAGGGCAGCAAGTACGCCACCGTCACGGGCAAGGGTTTCCGGCCGCGCGTGGTCGACCTCGGCGCATGGCGCTACGTGACGGCTGCGGTGTTCATCTTCTATTTCGCCCTGATCGTGCTGCTGCCGTTCCTCGTGCTGCTGTGGTCGTCCCTGCAGAGCTACTACGCCGTGCCGTCCATGGAAGCCGCGCGCAACGTGGGCCTGGATGCCTACCGCTTCCTCTGGAACCACCCCACCATCGGCACCTCGGTGTGGAACAGTCTGGTGCTGGCCTTCGGCAGCGCCACCATCGTGATGCTGCTGACTTCCGTGGTCTGCTGGATCGTGATCAAGACCAAAATGCCCGGTCGCTGGCTGCTGGACAACGTGGCCTCGCTGCCGCTGGTCTTTCCCGGCCTGGTGCTGGGCCTGGCGGTGATGGTCTTCTACCTGCACTTCAACATCGGCGTGTACGGCACGCTGTGGATCATGCTGATCGTCTACGTGACGCGCTTCATGCCCTACGGCATGCGCTACAACAGCACGTCGATGCTGCAGATCCACAAGGAGCTGGAAGAGTCGGCCCAGATGAGCGGGGCGAGCTGGGGCACGATGTTCCGCCGCATCCTGCTGCCCCTGCTCAAGCCGGGTCTGATGGCCGGCTGGATCTACGTCTTCATCGTCTCGATCCGCGAGCTGTCGGCGTCCATCCTGCTGTACAGCCCGGGCAACGAAGTGATCGCCATCGTGATCTGGGAGTTGTGGGAGAACGGGCAGTTCGTGGAGCTGTCCGCGCTGGGGGTGTTGTTCATCCTGGCCCTGCTGATGCTGGTCGTGCTGGCCCAGTACGTGGGACGCCGGTTCGGCGTGAAGGAAATCTGATGTTCAAGAATCTGGAGACAACATGCTGCGCGTAAGCAACCTCAACACGCAATACAAGGACAGCCACGGGCGCATCGTGAAGGCGGCGCAGGACATCTCGATCGAGGTGCCCCGCGGCAAGCTGTTCACCCTGCTCGGTCCCAGCGGCTGCGGCAAGACCACCACCATGCGTTCGGTGGCGGGGCTGGAGAAGCCCGTGTCGGGCAAGATCACGGTCAATAGCCAGCCGGTCTACTGCTCGAGCACGGGCGTCTTCATCGCCCCCAACAAGCGGAATTTCGGCATGGTGTTCCAGTCGTATGCGATCTGGCCCCACATGAACGTGTTCCAAAACGCGGCCTTTCCCCTGCAGGTGGGCTCGAAGAAGCTCAGCCGCCGCGAGATCGAAGACAAGGTCATGCGGGTCCTCACGGTGGTGGGCCTGGAGGACTTCGCGGACCGCGAAGCGACCATGCTCTCCGGTGGCCAACAGCAGCGCCTGGCGCTGGCCCGCGCGCTGGCCATGGAGCCCGAGTTGCTGCTGCTGGACGAGCCCCTGTCCAACCTGGACGCCAAGCTGCGCGAGCGGATGCGCTTCGAGCTCAAGCGCCTGCAGCGCGACCTGGGCCTGACCACCATCTACGTCACCCACGACCAGAGCGAGGCCCTGGCGCTGTCGCACGAGATCGCGGTGATGAGCGAGGGCCGCATCCGCCAGATCGGTTCGCCGCGCGACATCTACGAGCGCCCGGCCAACCGCTTCGTGGCCGATTTCGTGGGCTTGACCAACTTCATCGAAGGCGAAGTCCTGGCCTGGGTGGGCGAGAGCCTGTGCGACGTGCGGACCAGCATCGGCGTGCTGCGCGTCACCGCCTACGAAAAGGTCGCCGTCGGTGCCCAGGTGCTGCTCTCGGTGCGGCCCGAAGATATGGAGTTGAGCGAGATTGCCCCGGTCGGCGAGAACGTGCTGGCGGCCACGGTCGATGCCAAGGTCTTCCTGGGTGAATTCATCGACTTCCAGGTCAAGGTCGGTGATCGTTCCCTGATGGCGCGCGTACACCCTTCGCTCAAGACCATGGTGGGCGAACCGCTTCATGTCAGGATCAACCCCGAGAAGTGCATCTGCATCAGCCCGGATTGAAGCCCTTTACGCAGACAACGACACAGCAACTGGACCACCATGTCTCAACAGGAAAACAGGGAAAAAGAAACCATCTCCGCCGACTGGCGCGGCGTGCTCAACGACGAGCGCGTGACGCACTTGATCAAGACCGCGTTCCGCTGCACCTCCGGCAGCCTGTCGCGCCGGCTCAAGCAGCACGACGTGCTCTATGGGCACTGGACCCTTCTGCGCATCCTGTGGCGCGGCGACGGCCTGACGCAGCGCCAGCTCAGCGAGCAGGCCGGCGTGACGGAGCCCTCGACCATCACCGCGCTGAAGGGCATGGAGGCGCAGGGCTATGTCTTCCGCCAGAAGGTGCCGGGCAACAAGAAGAACATCCGCGTGTTCCTCACGCCCAAGGGCGTGGCGCTGCGCTCCGCCATCGTCATCTGCGCGGAAGAGGTCAACGCCATCGCCTCGCAGGGCGTGTCGGGCGAAGACCTGGCCACCACGCGCCGCACCCTGCTGGCCATCATCGACAACCTGACCCGGGACGCGGCCCGGCAGCCGGATGGCAATGGCGACGAAGGCGTGGGCCTGAACGAGGAGCCGTGATGTCCACCCCCCTTAGCATCGGCATGCTCGGAATGGGCAATGCCGGGTTGGCCTTCGTCCCTGCCATCCGCAAACACCCGGAATTCGAGCTCGCGGCCTTCGTCGAACCGAACGACGACGCGCGTTCGGCGGCCGAGGCGCAGCACGGCGTGCCGGGCCACGCGACGCTGGCGCAGTTGCTCGCATCGGGCCCGCGCCTGGATGCGGTGTGCATCGCATCGCCCACGGAATACCACACCGCGCAGGCGCTGGAGGCCATCGACGCCGGGCTGCACGTGCTGGTCGAAAAGCCCATGGCCATCACGCTGGAGGATGCGCGTGTGATGGTGCACGCCGCGCGCGACCGCGGGGTGACGCTGCTGGTCGGTCATTCGCACAGCTACGACCTGCCGATCCGCAAGATGGCCGAGGTGATCGCGTCGGGCCGGCTGGGGGCCGTGAGGATGGCCCACAACTGGTGCTTCACCGACTGGATCTACCGGCCGCGCCGCCCCGACGAGCTGGACATCCGCCTGGGCGGTGGCGTCACCTTCCGCCAGGGCTCGCACCAGTTCGACGTGCTGCGGCTGCTGTGTGGCGGCCAGGTGCGCCGCGTGCGGGCCCGCGCGTTCGATCTGGATCGCGAGCGGCGCTCCATCGGCGCGCACTGCGTCTACCTCGATTTCGAAAACGGCGCGGTGGCCACCGCGGTCTACAACGGCTACGGCGGCTTCCAGACCACCGAGATCCTCGACGGCCTGTCGGAATGGGGCTTCCCCGCCCCCGAGCAGGGCTGGAGCGTCAAGCGTCGCGGCGAAGGCGGGCGCGACGCGGCCGCCGAGATCCAGGCCAAGCAGGCGCGCGCCGGCAAAGTGATTCCGGACCAGGCGCCTTTCCACCCGTTCTTCGGCATCACGCTGGTGAGCTGCGAGCGCGGGGACATCCGGCAGTCGCCCAAGGGGCTGTATGTGTACGACCGGGACGGTGTGGAGGAGATCACCTTCCCCACCGACAGGACCCCGCGCGACCTCGTGCTCGACGAGCTCGGCGATGCCATCCGCGGCCGCTCGGCGGCGGTGCACGACGGCCAGTGGGGCATGGCCAACCTGGAGGTGTGTCTGGCGGCCATCGCGTCTTCCGAGCGGTCCGCCGAGGTGGAATTGAAAGAACAGAGAGCGGTTGCTGTATGAGCACTGAAGAATTGGCTGTCGTCGCTGCGCCAGACCCGTCCACGGCCAAGAGCGGCTGGATGAGCCTGGAGGTGGTGAACAAACAATGCATCGCCAGCGATGTGCACCTGTTCGAGCTGGCGCGCAGCGGCGGTGGCGCGCTGCCGCCCGCCGAGCCCGGTTCGCACATCACCCTGCTGACCCCCAATGGTCTGACGCGGCGCTACTCGGTCTGCAACCGGCCGGACGAGACGGCGGTCTACCGCATCGCGGTCAAGCGCGAGGAGAACGGCCTCGGTGGCTCGCGCAGCCTTGTGGACCAGGTCCAGACGGGAGACCCGGTGTCGGTCTCGCCGCCCTCGAACTACTTCCCGCTGCTGCCGGGCGCACCGTCGTATTGGCTGATCGCCGGCGGCATCGGCATCACGCCCATCCTGTCCATGGCGCGCGCGCTGCAGCGGCAAGGCGCGGCTTTCCGCGTCCTTTATCTGACGCAGATGCCCGAGTCGGCGGCCTTCCGCGAAGAGCTGCAGGCGCCCGACCTGATCGCGCACTCGACCGTCCACCACAACCACGCGGACCCCGCCCGCCGGTTCGATCTCGCGGCCGAGATGCAGGCCTGTCCCGCAGACGCGCACATCTACTGCTGCGGCCCGCGGCGCCTGATGGACGCGGTGAAGGAGCTGGCCCGGGGCCGGCCGAGTGGCACGGTCCATTTCGAGGACTTCGGCACCAGCGAGGTCGCTGAGGGACACACCGACATCCCGTTCAAGGTCCGGGTCAGCAAGACCGGCCAGTTGCTGGACGTGCCCTGCGGCAAAACCATCCTGGACGTGTTGCGCGAGGCGCGCGTGCTGGTGCCCAGCTCGTGCGAGAGCGGCACTTGCGGTTCGTGCCGCACCCGGCTCCTGGCCGGTGTGGCCGACCACCGCGACTACGTGCTCGACGAAGACCAGCACGACAGCGAAATCATGATCTGCGTCTCCCGCGCGAAAAGCTCCGTGCTCGAGATCGACATCTGAATCCGTCTTCTTTTTCTCTGGAAAACACCATGTCCAAACTGCAAATCTCCGTCTCCATGGGCGACTACGATCGCAACCGCGCCTTGTTCGACGGCCGCGTCCAGATCGATGGTTGCGACCCGGTCTACATGCTGCTCAGCCCGGAGGAGATGTTCTTCCGCGCCATGCGCAACCGCGACTTCGACGTGACGGAGCTGTCCTTCTCCAGCTACCTCGTCAAGCACTCGGCCGGCGACAGCCCCTACGTGGCCATCCCGGTCTTTCTCTCGCGCGCCTTCCGGCACACCTCGATCTACGTGCGCAAGGACCGTATCAAGCGCCCCGAGGACCTGAAGGGATGCCGCATCGGGATTCCGGAATACCAGCTCACGGCCATCGTCTGGGCGCGCTCGATCCTGCAGGACGACTACGGCATCCGGCCGGAAGACGTGAAGTGGGTGCGCGGCGGTATCGACACGCCGGGGCGTCCGGAGAAGATCAAGCTCAACCTGCCGCCCGGTGTCGATGTGACCAGCGCACCGGAAGGCCGCACCATCTCCGACCTGCTCGACCAGGGCGAGATCGACGCCTTCATCGCGCCGCGCCCGCCGAGCGGTGCGGCCCTGCACAACCCCGACGTGGGGTGGCTGTTCGACGACCCCACCGCGACCGCCAAGGACTACTACGCCCGCACCGGCATCTTCCCGATCATGCACGTGGTCGGCGTGCGCAAGGAGCTGGTGCAGCAGCACCCCTGGCTGCCCGCCGCGCTGCTGAAGGCCTTCAGCGAATCCAAGGCGAAGGCGCTGGAGCTGCTGGCGGACACCTCGGCCACCAAGGTCACGCTGCCCTTCGTGGAGGAGCAGCTCAAAGCCGCGCGCGAGCTGCTGGGCGACGACTTCTGGTCGTACGGCGTGGACCGCAACCGCAAGACCATCGAGGCCTTCCTGCACCACCACCACGCGCAGGGCCTCTCGGCCCGCAAGGTGGAGCTGGCCGAGCTGTTCCACCCCTCGACCTATGAGACCTACAGCATCTGACCCTCGCCGCGCAGTTGTCGCCCGCCGTGGTCCATCGGATGAGTGAATTCCAGCCCGCCGCGTGGCTGGTTTTCATTTTGGCGGGGGCGCTCATCGTCATGTCGGCGGGGATCGTCAAAGGCGCGATGGGTGTGGGCATGGGCATGCTGGCCGTGCCCATGTTGACCCTCTTCGTGCCACCATCCCAGGCCATCGGCCTGATGGTGGTGCCGGTGCTGTGGTCCAACGTGGTTCAGACGGTGGAGCGCGGGTCACCGCTCTACAGCGTGAAGCGCTTCCGCTGGCTGATCGTGTCGCAGCTGGTGTCGGTCGTGCTCACGGTGCGCCTGACCTCCAGTCTGTCGGCCGAGCAGATGAACGTGATGTTCGCCTGCGCGATTCTGGTCTCGGTGCTGCTGATGGCCACGCGGCCCAACGTGCGGATTGCGCCGCGCCACGAGACCGCGGCCAGCATGCTGGCGGGCGTGACGGCGGGTGTGATGGGCGGCGTGTCGTCACTCACCAGCCCGGTCCTCATCACCTACCTGATGGCCCTGAACCTCAAGCGCGAGGAGTTCATCGGCAGCATCAGCGTCATCTACCTCTTCGGTTCGGTCTTCATGTATGCGGCCATGATCTGGTTCGGCCGCTTCGGTGCCTTCGAACTGGCGGTGTCCTGCGCCACCGTCCTCCCCATGCTGCTGGGCCTGATGCTGGGCAAGAAGATCCGCTCCCGGCTCAGCGAGAAGCTGTTCCGGCTGCTGCTGCTGGGCTTTCTGACGGTGCTGGCGCTGGTGCTGCTGTTCAAGTAGACCGACACATACCCACATGGAACACATTCCCATCCCCACGGCCGCGGAAGGCCCCCTGGTCTGGAGCGACGAATGGCTGCTCGGTTACGGGCCGCTGGACCACCGGCACGAGGAGTTCGTGGCCCGTCTGGACGAGCTGCAGCGCGCGCCCGACGAGGTGTTGCCGATCGCGCTCGACGCGATGCTCGAACACCTGGAAGCGCATTTCGGCGAAGAGGACCGCTGGATGGAGGAGAGTGCATTTCCACCGCGCCAATGCCACGTGGACGAGCACGCAGCCGTGCTGCGGTCGGCGGCGGAGGTGCGGTCCCTGCTGCTGCAGGGCGAGGTGGAACCCTGCCGGCGTTTTGCCGATGCGCTGGAGCACTGGTTCCCGGGTCACGCCACCCACCTCGACTCCGCCCTGGCGCACTGGATGTGCAAGGCCAAGCTGGGCGGCAAGCCCGTGGTCCTGCGGCGCCGTTCCTAGGCAGCGGCGCGCCCGGCCCTTTTCTTTTTTTTATGGAACCGACGATGGACGTGAACATTCCCGCCAGCCAGATCGAAGCCGACGTGCAGCGCACCCTGGCCGAAGACGTGGGCGACGGCGACCTGTCCGCGCTGATCGTGCCGTCCGCCACACGCTCGCACGCCGTGGTGATCTGCCGGCAGTCCGCGGTGATCTGTGGCCAGCCCTGGGTCATGGAAACCCTGCGGCAGGCGGTCCCGGATGCGCAGGTGCACTGGCTGGTGCCCGACGGGGCGCGCTGCGAACCTGGGCAACGCATCTTCGAAGTCCATGCCGGCGCGCGCGAGCTGCTCACCGCCGAACGCACCTGCCTGAATTTCCTCCAGTTCCTCAGCGGCATCTCGACCAAAACGGCGGTGTTCGTCGAACGCGTGAAGGGCACGGCCGCGCGGGTTCTGGACACCCGCAAGACCATCCCGGGGCTGCGGCAGGCCGAGAAATACGCGGTGCGCTGCGGTGGCGGGCACAACCACCGGATGGGGCTCTTCGATGCGGTGCTGATCAAGGAGAACCACATCAGCGCGGCCGGCGGCCTCACGGCGGCGTTCCAGTCGGCCACGGCGATGGCGCCGCAGGCGACCTTCATCCAGGTGGAAGTGGAGACCCTGGCCCAGCTGGAGGAAGCGCTCGCCATCGGGGTGACGATGGTGTTGCTGGACAACATGGCGCCGGATACCATCCGCGCCGCGGTTACCATGGCCGGTGGCTGCTGCAGCCTGGAGGTCTCGGGTGGGGTGAACCTGGAGAACATCCGGGCCTATGCCGAGACCGGCGTGGACCGGATCTCGGTGGGCGCCCTGGTCAAGGACGTGACCGCCGCCGACTTCTCAATGCGTTTTCTCGCGTAGCGGCCCGGCGCCTGGCCCACGTGGCGGCTCAACGCGGTGCTGAAGGTGCTCGCCGAGTCATAGCCCACGTGCTCGGAGTCCTCGGCGATGGCCAGCTCGTGGTGGTACAGCGGGGTCTTGTCCAGGGCCATGTGCCGCGCCAGCAGGTATCCATCGGCGGCATGCCCACGGTGCGAACGAAGCGTTAGCAGAAGCCGGAGCGCGATAAAGCCGATGCCTGGACCTGCTGTGTGACGGTCCCGGCGCGTTAGCAGGCTGTTGAAAAACCGTAAGCAATGGGATGGACGCCCCGACCCGTATCGGCATTCGCATGCCACAGTGGAAGTGTCACCAACCACCTGAACCGAAAGGGGCGTACACCATGAAGATTACGATTGTTGGCATTGTCATTGCCAAGAACGTGTTCCAGGTCCACGGCATCGACGATGCATGGCAAGGCGGTGTTGAAGAAGCAGCTGCGGCGCGACCAGATGGCCGCATTCTTCGTCAACCTGCCGCCTTGCCTGATCGGCATGGAGGCTTGCGGCAGCGCGCACCACGGGGCTCGCAAGCTGCAGAGCATGCGCCACAAGGTGCGGCTGATGGCTCCGCAGTTCGTCAAGCCTTACGTCAAGACAAACAAGAACGATGCGGCCGAAGCAGAAGCCATCTGCGAAGCGGTCGGGCGGTCGAACATGCGCTTCGTCCCGGTTAAGAACGTGGAGCAACAAGCAGTCCTATCTGTGATGTTTCAGTAGGTTGATCATCCTTCCCGGATTTGGGAAGCTGTGGGTACCACGCCAACAGCCAACCGAATCAGGAGAACGGATGAACAGACATAAGCATGCAAGATTGACCGCTTGCGGTCGAGCCCTTTTGTGCCAGCGTGTGCTGGAGCAAGGCTGGAAGGTGGGGGAGGCCAGCCAGGCCGCAGGGGTGAGCGAACGCACCACCTACAAGTGGCTGGCGCGCTACCGAGCCGAAGGCATGAACGGTCTGGCCGACAGAAGCTCGCGGCCCAAACGATGTCCGCAGGCCACCAGCGCCGAGCAGCGCGAGCACTTCGAGCGGTTGCGCCGCCAGCGCTGGCCGCTGTGGCGCATTGCGCAACAGAGCGGGCGCAGCCTGGCCACCCTGAGTCGCTGCATGAAGCGCGTCGGGCTCTCGCGTCTGAGTGCGCTGCAGGCTCCCGTGGCCGTGGTGCGTTACGAGCGCCAGAACCCGGGCAGCTGCTGCACATCGACATCAAGAAGCTCGGACGCATCCGGGGAGTGGGCCACCGCATCACCGGCGACCGCACACTCAACCGCAACAGGGGCATAGGCTGGGACGCGGTGCACCTGGCCATCGACGACCACTCAAGGGTGTCCTTCGCTCAAGTGTTGCCCGACGAGACGGCCGCCAGTTGCGTGTCGTTCCTGCGCCAGGCGGTGACCCACTACGCGGGCTTGGGCGTGCGCATTGAGCGGGTGATGACGGACAACGGCGCGGGCTACAAGAAGCTCTTCGAAGCCGCCTGCCAGGAGCTGGGTATCCGCCACATCAGGACCCGGCCCTACACACCCAAGACCAATGGCAAGGCCGAGCGGTTTGTGCAGACCAGCCTGCGCGAGTGGGCCTATGCCCAACCCTACGAGAGTTCAGCGCAGCGCGAGGCCACCTTGCAGCCCTTCCTGCACCGCTACAACTGGCATCGGCCACACTCCGCTCTGAACCACAGGCCTCCCATGAGCCGCATCCCGGCCATGAACAACCTCTTGAACCGCCCCGTGTTTGAACTGACCCCCAGGTGTGCAGCACCAGGGTGGCACCGATCTGCGCACCCAGGTGCCGGGATCGGCGGCGATGGTGCGCAGCGTCTGTGCCGCCACCTCGAACAGCAGGCCGTAGACGACGGCCTTGTTCCAGTACGCGATCTCGCTGATGGGTGCGGGCAGCGTGAAGACCACGTGGAAGTAGTCCACGGGAAGCAGGTCGGTCTGGCGCGCATCCAGCCAGCGCTGTGCAGCCCTGGACTGGCACTTGGGGCAATGGCGGTTGCGACACGAGTTGTAGGCAATCTGCTGGCGCTGGCAGTCTTCACAGCGCAGCACATGTCCTCCCAGTGCCGCGCTGCGGCACTGCTCGATGGCTGTCATGACCTTGAGCTGACCCAGGCTCAGGTGGGAGAGCTGGGCTTGCCGCCAGGCCGGCCCGTGGGTGCGAAAGATGTCCGCCACCTCCAGGGCAGCGGTGCCCATGGTGGGCCTACGCGGTGCTGAGCTGCTCCAGCGGGCTGACCACCTCGCGCAGGACGCCGGTGGCCACCTGTGCGTACATGGCTGTCGTCTCCAGCTTCTTGTGCCCCAGCAGAACCTGGATCACCCGGATGTCCACACCGCTCGGATGTAGGCGGTCTGCGTCTTGGGGGCCAGCTTGCGCATCCGCATGTCCTCGAGCATGCGCTGGCGCAACGGTGAGACCGTCGGATGGGGTGCATTCATGATGGTGCTCCTGTCGTGATCGAGGCCAATCGCCTCGGCTCACAACATCGGCGCGTGCACCATTGCCGTCAACCACCCATCCCGGCTCGGAGACTACCGCGAGAATACGAAGGGACTCTCCCTCCTTCCATTGGCGGTGCTGAAGCGCCACGATTAGCGCTTGTGATCATCAATCGGAAATCGAACCAGGAGAACTCCATGAACGAACCACGAGTACCAATAGTGCGGGTAGGTGTCGACCTTGCCAAACAAGTCATTCAGGTTCACGCTGTCGACGCATCGGGCCGACGCGTGGTGGCGCGAGCGTTCAAGCGCGAACAGTTCTTCGCCTGGTGCACGCAGTTGCCTGTAGGTTGCCTGATTGCGATGGAGGCGTGCTCAAGCGCGCACTACTGGGGTCGAAAACTGCGCGCGTTGGGACTGGATGAAACTTCGTCACCCCCTACCGTATGGAAGGCCCGAGCGGCAAGTATGACGCCACCGACGCTGCAGCGATCTGTGAGGCAGCGTCGCGCCCGAGCATGCGTTTCGTTCCGATCAAGACTTGCGAGCAACAAGGCGTGATGAGCCTGCACCGTGTGCGAGAAAGCTTGAAGGAAGAGCGCACTGCTTGCATCAACCAGATCCGTGGGGTGCTCACGGAGTTTGGCCTGGCGTTTGGGAAGAGCCCAAAGGTGTTGCGATCTGTGCTGAGCGATGTGATCGAGGACGCGAGCAACGAACTTAGTCCGACTGCACGTCTGGTCATGCAGCGTGCGTTTGAGCATTGGCGGGAGCTCGACGAGCACATGCGCTGGTGCGACAGGCAGATTGGACAGCACGTGCGCTCCAGTTCGGCGGCCAAGCGCGCGGCAAAGATCATCGGAATCGGTGAACTCTGCGCATCAGCGTTCACTGCGGGCGTCGGTGACTTCAAGCAGTTCAAGAGTGGCCATCAGTGCGGCGCCTGGCTTGGCATCGTGCCGCGCCAGGACACAAGCGGCGGCAAGATACGTCTCGGACGCATAACAAAGCGCGACGACGACTACTTACGCACAGTGCTGATCCAGGGGGCCAAGGCAGCTGTGATGACCGCCGAAAAGCGGGACGACCCAAACTCGCGATGGTTAGCGCAATTGACCGCGCGCGTGGGTTGGCAGAAGGCGTGCGTAGCCATGGCCAACAAAAACGCCCGCATCCTGTGGGCTGTGATGACCCGAGAAGAAGGCTTCGATCCCAACCACGTCAGCGTCAAGCCGCAGGCCAAGCAGTCTGAGTTCCATCGCGCTACTGCCTCGTTCGGCACCACTTGTACGACCTGAGTGGCACCGCAATCGCGACAACCGTTTAGTCCCAAGACTGATCTGAGTCACACGCGGCCGACGTCCCGAAGGACAGCGGCGTTCATCACCAGGCATTCGACGGCCAGCGCTCGAATGACCGCCGTACCACCGAAACCGGGTGCTCGACAAGCTGTGGCCGCAACCAGTTCACGAATGTCCGGTCGAGCGCAAGGTGACCTGGAACTGCCGACCTATAGCGAAACGACGCGCCGGGAGAAAGCGGTCGATCACCATTCAAGCCAAGTGGGCCTCTACTGAAAACTTACGCGTCCAAGACAAGGCGCTGAGAGCTACAGCGCGATACACAGATCATCATCGACTTGTTCGCCCTGCGCTCTTCGGCGGTGAGGATGCTGTCCCGGTGGTCGACCTGACCGTCCAATACTTTGGTCTCGCACGCGCCACAAAGTCCTTCGCGACAACTGTGGTCGGGCCGCAGACCGCCTTCCAACATGGCATCTAAGATCGACTGCCCAGCACTGACCTGTATGACTTTGGCACTGCGCCGCAACTCCACAGTGAAATCGGACGCAGCCGCCTGCGGTGCGTGAGGCGCAGCAAACCGTTCGAGATGCACCTGGTTGAAGCTCAAGTTCGAACACTCCCTTTGAAACGCGTCAAGCATGGGTGCGGGCCCACATGCATAAAAGTGTGCTGCTGGGGAATAGGCCGACAGCCACGTGTGCAAATCGGGTGGTCCGCCCTCTTCGTCGTCGAAGTGGTACGAAACATTCAACCCACGCGCGGTCATTGCTTTCAAGTTCTGCAGGAATGCAGCGTCCTGTCGCGACCTTGAGCAATAGATCAAGTCAGCAGGTCGCCCCAACTCGAGCAATCGGTTCAGCATGCAGAGCATGGGGGTGATGCCAATTCCCCCGGCCAAAAATACAGAGTGCAGCGCGGCTTCGTCCAGCGCAAAATTGTTGCGTGGCTCTGAGATCTTGAGCACCTGGCCAACGCGAAGGTTCTCATGCACATATCTGGAACCGCCGCGGCTTTTGCGATCCTTCAAAACGCCCACGACATAGCGTCCTGATTCTGAGCACGGGTTGAGCACGGAATAGTTCCGGACGAGACCATTTCCCAAGTGGAGATCAATGTGTGAGCCAGGTTCATGGGACGGAAACAGCACGCCATCATCCGCTGGCCTCAATTCAACACTGATGATCTCCGGTGCCTCATAGCGCAGGGTGTGAACTCGTGCAAAAAGAGTGGAGGTGGACATGAAAGGACGATATTCAGCCCGGGCGCAAAAGCGCGACGGCCGGGATTACATGATGTGCAGACCGCCGTCCACCATCAGCGTTGTGCCGGTGATGAAGGAGGCTTCGCTGGAAGCCAGCCAGAGGATGGGCCGCGCAATTTCGATAGGGTCTGCCCACCTCCCAATCAAGGACGTGTCCTTGCGTTCAGTCTTGAGCTGTTCCACGTTCTTTCCAGCACCCTGCGCGCGACTCACGTGAAAATCGGTCAGCGTGGATCCTGGACAGACGGCATTCGCCCTTACCGAATGTGGCGCCTCTTCAAAGGCGAGCGTGCGTGTGTATGCGAGTTGGGCAGCTTTGGTTGCATCGTAGAGGCCCATTCCCCGGCGTCCTGTGACCGCATAACAAGACGACACATTGACAATGCTTCCCGCACCCGACGCGCGCAAGGCCGGGAGGGCAGCTTTGCAGTAATTGGACATTCCCACCAGGTTGACGCCCACCATCGCTTGCCATTCACCTGGTGTTGCATCGGCCGCTGCCGAATAGTTTCGCATCGCTGCGTTGTTGACAAGAACATCCAACGAGCCCCACACGTCCACACAGTGCCTGGCGCTGGCCATCGCCGCGGCCTCATCGGTCACATCAGCGTGCACGCAGAACACCCTCGCATCAGGCTGAGCATTCAGTATGGCGGCCTTCGTTCTCGCGAGTGCCTGCGCATCGGCATCCACCATCAGGATGGCAGCGCCTTCGCGAGCGAAGAGGGTTGACACTGCAGCGCCGATGCCGGCGCCCGCACCAGTAATCAGCGCGACCTTGTTCGCCAAACGGTAACTGTTGCTGGTCACTCAGTTCACCTTGGCGCCGGTGTCCTTGATGACCTTGCCCCAGCGCACGATCTCCGTGGAAATCCAGTTGCCGAACTCTTGCGGCGAGCTGGCGACGATCTCAAATTCCATGTCCTTCAGCCGTGCCTTGATCTCCGGCGAGTTGATGATCCTGACCATTTCCTGGTTGTAGCGAGCAATGATGTTGGGGGGCGTGCCTGCCGGGGCAAGAAAGCCGATCCAGGATGTTGCCTCGAAGTCTTTCAGTCCCGATTCACTGAGCGTGGGAATGTCCGGGGTACTGTCGAAGCGCTTGGTGCCCGAGGTGGCCAGCAGCTTCAACTTCCCTTCCTTGACGAACCCTTGTACGTTGCCCGGTACAAAGAAGCCTGCTTGAACATTCCCAGCCAGGAGGTCAGCCACGGCGGGTCCTGCACCACGGTAAGGGATGTGAGTCATCCGGAAGCCCGCCTCCGACTTCATCATCTCCATCGTCAGGTGCGATGCGCTACCCAGTGACACCGATCCATAGGAATACTTGGTCGGGTTGGCTTTGGCTTTGGCAATGAAGTCCTGAATACTGGTGATCCCTGTGGCGGGATTCACCACAAGGTATTGGGGTGACTTCACTGCAAGGGTGATGGGCGCGAGGTCCTTCACGGGGTCGTAGGGCATGTTGTCGAACAGGGTCACGTTGATCGCCAACGGGCCGTTGTACCCAACCAGGAGGGTATGCCCATCCGGCGCGGACTTCACCACGTCCAGCGCACCGATGTTCCCGCCCGCTCCGCCTTTGTTCTCGACCACAAAGGGTTGCCCGAACGCTTCCTGAAGCTTGGGCGCCAGAAGGCGGGCCAACACGTCGTTCGTGCTGCCGACGATGGGCACCACGATTCGGACCGTCTTGGTAGGACGCCAATCGGCTGTAGCTTGTGACCATGCGGGGGACGCCGCAAATGCCATGAGCACGGCGCTGGCGATGAGTGACCTGGATGCATTCATCTTGTCTCCTTCTTTGTGGGTGGAAAAGCGAACGATTTCAGAGGCTGAAGACAGGCTTCTCTGTGCTGTCGGCGAGGTGCTCCCTGGCCCACTCAACTGGGCTCTGTTCTTTGGGCAGCAACACACCTGCCGGACGCACACGTTGTTGACTTGAATCCAGCGCTGGCGGCATGAGGCCTTCCTCCAGTCCCAAGGCGGCTTCGTGCAACATGCGACGCGCCATCACGATGGCCTTGTCAGTGGGCAGTAGTCGCTCAGCTTCGTGGTTCTGGATAGAGCCCATGCTTTCTTGCAGCGAGTAGTCCTGTGCAGAGAAGCCAAAAACTCCGCTGTAGGCTCGGTGCTCTTTTTGGGCCACACGGTCCATCTGGTACCCGTTCTCCCGATTGGCCGCAGGGACGAAACTGCCGGGGGCCTCGTACTCGACGTGGATACCCATGCCGGCCTTCATTGCATCCAGCTCTTCCTCGCTCAATGGTCGGTTGGGTTGCCAGTTGATGCTCCAGGCCCAGCAGCTGTGATCGTCGATCGGCACCCAGATGTGACCGCCCAAGGCGTGGTCACCAAATGGTGCAATCAGCGTGAACCAAGGGAACAACCATTGGGTGACGCGCCAATAGTAGGAGTCAGGTTCTCCATTGCGTCGGCCAAACAGGCTCAAGCCAAAGGGTGTCTTCTCGATCTCGAACACCACATTGCCATCGGCTTTGATGTAGTCGAGCGCCTTGACCCCCTTGTGCATCGGGTCCGAGTCAACCTCGTAGCGGTGAACGTATGAGACGTGGGCGGTATCGATCCCACCCTCCATGGCCTGCAGATAGCTCGAGTATTGCAGCCGTTTCGACACATAGACGTGTTCGGCTGGAAGAGTGCACCACTCCAGTTCCGGCAGTTCTGGCTGCTGATCGGCGGGACCCATATAGGTCCACACGATTCCGCCGCGCTCGATGCAGGGATACCCCTTGATATGCATGCGCGCACAAGCTTGCGGGGCAGAGGGAACATCGACACATTGGCCTGCGCTGTTGAACTTGAGACCGTGGTACGCGCAGCGAATGCCATTTTCCTCATTGCGTCCGAAGAAGAGCGACACCCCGCGATGTGAGCAGAACTCACTGATCAGGCTGGCCTGTCCATCCGTGTTCCTAAAAGCCAGCAACTTTTCACCCAACAGCTGTACCCGCACCTGGGGGCCATCCGGCTCCGCGATTTCGCTCGACATCAGCGCCGGGACCCAGTACCGCCGCAACAGATTGCCCATGCGGGTCTCAGGTCCGACCCGGGTAAGCGTTTCCGACATTTCTTTGTTCACATGAATCTCCAAAGTCTCTTGATGCTTGCTTATGTCCATCTAGTGGACACAAAGTCCATGGTATGGACATCATTGACCTGCGTCAAGAGTTGAGAAATCAGTCCGACAGGCGGACAGTTGGACGCGTAACATCCCCCAACAGCAATGAACGGGCGAACGGAAGTGGAACCACCAGAAAAACCGGGCGAAGGTGTCCGAGCAGTGGACAGGGCACTGCAGATCTTGATGGCCTTTACCGCAGACGACCATCGACTCACTGCCGGGGAACTGACCAAACGCGTGGGTCTCAGCCGCCCCACGCTCTACCGACTCCTGCACACGCTGGAGCACAGCGGATTCATCGTGTCATCTGGAGATCCGCAGAGGTTCGAACTCGGCCCGTCAGTGGCTCATTTGGCTCATGTTTGGAGCGCCAGTCTGGACATCGCAACGATTGCCCAGCCGATGATGCGCAGACTCTGGGATCAGACAGGAGAGACCGTCTCTCTTCTGGTCCATCAGGGCAACAGTCGAATTTGTGTTGCCGAACTCGCGAGTGGACAGCCCTTGAGCTTCAAACGCGGCGTGGGGTACCGCGAGGACGTCACGTTGGGTGCAAGCGGCCGGGTGATCCTTGCTCACGTCTCCTCACCGGAGACCTACATCGGTCGCGACAAAGCGAGGCCGACCGACGTTGCGGAATACCTCGATCGCTTGAAGAAGATTCGCGAACAAGGGTATGAGATCAGTCGCGATGAACTGATCAAAGGGGCCGTCGCCGTTGCCGTGCCGTTCTTTATGGGAGATAGCAAGGTGGCAGGCTCACTGGCTGTGTTTGGACCAGGCGTTCGCGTCGATCGTCATCGCGTTCAGACCTTTGCAGACATGTTGAAAGTCGAAGCGACAGCCCTTTCAAAAGCTCTGGGTCAGCGGCTTGTATCCAAGAACGTCGCCAAAACTTGAACTTCCAATATCAATTCACCGCATCCAAAAAAGCCAACCAGGTTGAAAAGCTTTCGCTCTGAAAGGTAGGTTCAGTCTGGTCTGAGTCATTCGAGCCCGACGTCCCGAAAGATGGCGGGGTTCGTCACCGGGCATTCCAGGGCCAGCTTTCCGTTCGACCGCTGTGCCTCACAAACCCGCCATTCCGCGGTTCGCGTTGGTTACCCGGGTGGCGACAGACTGGCCGCGCTCCAACACGCACACCGGCACCACCCGAAAATCAGTTTCCGTCTGCGTTCGCCCCTATTTGAAGAGCCGTAAAGCAAGCTCACGCAGGAAAGAGGCGCGCCTCCAGCGTCTCGCGCGCCCGGTTCAGCATGGGCAGGAAGGCGTCGCGAAATTCTCCCATGCCCATGCGCTCCACCCGCACCGCAATGCTGATCGCAGCGACCACCTGTCCCGTCCGGTCGCGCACCGGTACCGCCATCGACCGCACCCCGATTTCCAACTCGCCATCGTTGGTGGAGAAGCCGTCTTCCCGGCAGCGATCCACCAGTTCGACGACTTGCGCCACGCTGTGGATCGTCTGCGGCGTCAGCGCCACGCGCCTCATGCCACGCACGCGAGCCAGTGCGTCCTGCGCGGACATCCCGGCCAGCAACACACGTCCCAGCGCCGAACAGTAGGCCGGCAGGCGTGAGCCGATGCCCAGGCCCGTGCTCAGGCTGCGGCGCGCCGTGGACCGCGCCACGATGATCGCGTCGTCATCCAGCAACTGCCCCAACGACGCCGATTCGCGCGTGCGCTCCGACAAGGCATCCAGCAGCGGTTGTGCCAGCGAGGGCATCGGTCGCGAAGACAGGTAGGCATGCGCCACCAGCAACGCACGCGGCTGCACCCAGAAGCGCTTGCTATCGCTGTCCAGGTAGCCCAGCTGATGCAGCGTGAGCAGGGAGCGCCGCGCAGACGCGGGTGACATGCCGGTCAGGCGTGCAACCTCCGATAGCGTCAGGCGGTTGTGTTGGCGGCCAAAGCAGGTGAGCACGTCCAGGCCCTTCTCCAAAGAGGTCACGAAATAGCGGTCGGCCGCATTCACGTCCGTCAACTGTTTGGGTTCATTCTTGCGCATGGCGCAAATCTACCTTGTTTGGGAACGCCTCAGCGGTAACACTGGCCTCCCCATAAAACAACTGCGGAGACAACCCATGTTTCATTCCTTCCCGCGCCGCCTCGGCGCAGCCTTTGCGCTGGCGTCTTGCCTGATCGGCAGTGCCTTGGCGCAGACGAGCAACCAACCCCTGAGGCTGATCGTGCCCTTCCCCGCAGGCGGCACGGCGGACGTGCTGCCGCGCATCCTGGCCGAGAAATTGCGCACGCACTTCCCTGCGGGCGTGGTTGTTGAAAACCGAACCGGCGCAGGCGGCAACATCGGTGCCGAATCGGTGTTCCGCTCGGCGCCCGATGGCACCACGTTCCTGGTCTCGCCACCCGGACCCATTGCCATCAACCACCACCTGTACAAGAAGCTCGCATTCGACCCGACGAAGTGGGTGCCCGTCACGGTGCTGGCCACCGTGCCCAACGTGCTGGCGGTCAGCACCAAGGTGCCCGCGCAGAACGTGGCGGAGTTCATTGCCTACGCCAAGGCCAATCCGGGCAAGGTGACCTATGCCTCGCAGGGCAACGGCTCCACTTCGCACCTGACAGCCACCCTGTTCATGCAGCTGACCGGCACCCAAATGACCCACATCCCCTACCGTGGCACAGCGCCCGCGCTGGTTGATCTGGTCGGCGGGCAGGTCGACGTGTTCTTCGACAACCTGAGCTCGTCCGCGCAGTTCCTCGCGGCGGGCAAGCTGCGCATCCTGGCGGTGGCGGACGCGGTACGTTCAACCGTGTTGCCTCAGGTGCCCACCTTCGAAGAATCCAAAGTGGCTGGCATGAACGCTGTGACCTTTTTCTCCGTGGTGGCGCCTCCCGGCACACCACCGGCCACGGCCACCGCCATGCAGAAACTTCTGAGTAACGCGATGGCGATGCCCGACGTCAAGGCCAGGTTCGCCGAACAGGGTGCAGAGCCGCGCGGCTGGTCCACCGAACAGTCCGGCCGCTTCATCCAGGCCGAGTCAGACAAGTGGAACAAGGTCATCAAAAGCGCCAACGTGACGCTGGAGTAAGAGAAACCAACATGCAGGAACAGACCATTCACTGGCGCAGCGACGCGCTCACACGCATTCCCTATTCGCTGTACACCGACAAACAGGTGCCCGAGCAGGAACAGGAAAAGATCTTCCGTGGCAACACCTGGAACTTCCTGTGCCTGGACGCCGAGTTGCTTGAGGCGGGCAGCTACCGCACCACGTTTGCCGGCACCACGCCGGTGGTGGTGGTGCGCGACGGCGACGGTGAGATCTACGCGTTCGAAAACCGCTGCGCTCACCGTGGCGCGCTGATCGCGCTGGAGAAGTCCGGCAAAGCTGAGAACTTCCAGTGCGTTTACCACGCTTGGAGCTATAACCGCCAGGGCGACCTGACCGGCGTGGCGTTCGAGAAGGGTGTCAAGGGCCAGGGCGGCATGCCGCCCGATTTCTGCAAGGAAGAACACGGCCCGCGCAAGTTGCGCATCGCCGTGTACAGCGGCCTGGTATTCGGCAGCTTCTCCGAAGACGTGCCCGACATCGAGGAGTACCTGGGCGACGAGATCTGCCAGCGCATCGAACGCGTGATGCACAAGCCGGTGCAGGTCATCGGCCGCTTCACGCAGGCCCTGCCCAACAACTGGAAGCTCTATGTCGAGAACGTCAAGGACAGCTACCACGCCAGCCTGCTGCACATGTTCTTCACCACCTTCGAGTTGAACCGGTTGTCGCAGAAAGGCGGCGTCATCGTCGACGAATCGGGCGGCCACCACGTGAGCTTTTCGATGATCGACACCGCGGCCGAGAAGGACTCTTCCTACAAGGACCAGGACCTGCGTTCGGACAACGACCGCTACCGCCTGAAGGACCAGACACTGCTGGCCGGCTTCAAGGAGTACGACGACGGCGTCACGCTGCAGATCCTTTCCGTGTTCCCGGGCTTCGTGTTGCAGCAGATCCAGAACTGCCTGGCGGTGCGCCAGGTGCTGCCCAAAGGTGTGGTCCGCACCGAGCTGAACTGGACCTACTTCGGCTACGCCGACGACACGCCCGAGCAGCGCAAGGTGCGCCTGAAGCAGTCCAACCTGGTGGGGCCGGCCGGCTTCATCTCGATGGAGGACGGCGCGGTGGGCGGTTTCGTGCAGCGCGGCATTGCCGGCGCGAGTGACAAGGAAGCCGTGGTGGAAATGGGCGGAGACGAGTCCGGCTCCAGCGAAGGCCGCGCCACCGAAACCTCGGTACGTGGTTTCTGGAAAGCCTACCGTCACCACATGGGGGCCTGAGCATGATCGATCTTCTGACCATCGCCGCTTTCAACGCCCGCTACGCTCACACCATCGACAGCGATGCGCTGGAGGCCTGGCCCGCCTTCTTCACCGAAGACTGTCACTACCGCATTACCCACGTCGAGAACGAACAGGAGGGTCTGGCCGCAGGCATCGTCTATGCCGACTCGCGTGCCATGCTGGAAGACCGCATCGCCGCGCTGCGCGAGGCGAACATCTACGAGCGCCAGCGCTATCGCCATCTGCTGGGCATGCCCTTGGTGGATTCGGCCGACGACACCACCGCGCAGGCGCGCACGCCCTTCATCGTGGTGCGCATCATGGCCTCCGGGCAGAGCGAGGTGTTTGCCACCGGCGAATACCGCGACTGTTTCGAGTGCGAAGCTGGCGAGCTGCTGCTGGCCGAGCGCGTCGCCATCTGCGACAGCACGGTGACCGACACGCTGATGGCCTTGCCGCTGTGAGCGCCACGCCACCTTTGCGCCGCATCGCTCTGGCGGCGGGCGATCCCAACGGCATCGGCCCCGAGATCGCGCTCAAGGCCCTCGCCGCGCTCGCCCCGGCCCAGCGCGACCGCATCACGGTGTTCGGCCCCGGCGCAGTGCTGCAGCGGGCGGCATCCATCTGCGGTTTGTCCACGCTCTGGCCGCAACTCCGTCATGTGGAGGCGGGCACGCTGTCCGACAGCGCCGCGGTACCCGGCCGCATCGATGCCGCGGCCGGCGCGTCCACCGTTGCCTCCGCCACCGCAGCGCTGCAGGCCGTTCGCGCGGACGACTTCGACGTGGTGATCGCCTGCCCGCACCACGAGACCGCCATTCACCAGGCCGGTATTGCCTTCAGCGGTTACCCGTCGCTGGTGGCGCGCGTCTGCGGCATGCCGCAGGACGAGGTATTCCTGCTGTTGGTGGGTGGCGGGCTGCGCATCGTGCACGTGACCCTGCACGAGAGCGTGCGCACCGCGCTGGACCGGCTCACCCCCACACTCGTGCAGCAGGCCGTGCGGGCCGGTGCGCGCGCCTGCGCCCTGCTGGGCGTGAACGATCCGAGCATCGGCGTGTTCGGCATCAACCCGCACGCCTCTGAAGGCACGCTGTTCGGCCCCGAAGACCAGCAGATCGTGGTGCCCGCCATGGCGACCCTGCGCGCCGAGGGTTACCGGGTCGATGGGCCGCATGGCGCCGACATGGTGCTGTCTCAGCGTGGGCACGACTTGTACGTGGCTATGTTGCACGATCAAGGCCACATTCCGATCAAGCTGCTGGCGCCGAATGCGGCGAGCGCCTTGAGCATCGGCGGGGACGCACTGTTGTCCAGCGTGGGCCACGGCTGCGCCATGGACATCGCGGGCCAAGGCATTGCCGACCCGACCGCGCTGCTGCGCACGATCGCCCTGTTGTCGGGCGCCACACAACCCCAAGCAGTCGCATGAGCCCCTCCATTGCCATTGAAGCGACCGAGGTCGCTTTCGAAGCTGCGCCCGGCCGGAGCCTGCTGGACGCGGCCTTGCACGCCGGCATTGACCTGCCCTACTCGTGCCGCAAGGGCGTGTGCGGCAGTTGTGTGGGCGGCATCGTGTCGGGCGAGGTCCAGGGCATCAACGGCGCGGCCATCCGCAACGACATCTGCGGTCCGGATCAGGTGCTGTATTGCATGTGTGAACCCAAGAGCGACGTGGTTCTGCGGCCCGTGTCGTGGAAACGGCTGGACCCGAACGCGCGCAAGACCTTCACCGCCAAGGTACACAGCAACCAGCTGGCCGCGCCCGACGTGTCCGTGCTCAAGCTGCGCCTGCCAGCTGGGCAGCGCGCGAAGTTCCAGGCCGGCCAGTACCTGCAGATCCTGCTGGAGGATGGCAGTGCGCGGTGTTATTCCATGGCGAACCCGCCCCACGAAAGCGATGGCGCTACGCTGCACATTCGCCATGTGCCGGGTGGGCAGTTCAGCGCGCGCGTGGCGCAACTCGTGCCGGGTGACCTGCTAACGATCGAGATGCCGTTCGGCAACGTGGCGCTCGCCGCGGACGACATGCGCCCCATCGTTTTCGTGGCCGGTGGCACCGGGTTCGCGCCGGTCAAGTCCATCCTGGACGACATGCTGAAGAGGCGCGTGCAGCGCGACATCACCCTCATCTGGGGCGCTCGCGAGGCGGGTGGCCTTTACCTGCGCGCCGCGGTCGAACGCTGGCAGAAACAGTGGCCCGGGTTCCGCTTCGTCGCCGCCTTGAGCGGCATGTCGGCAGATGCTGCGGGCGAGGCCTTCGCAGGCCGTGTGGACCAGGCCCTGCACACCACCTGTGCCGACCTGGCCGGTCACGTCGTGTACTGCTGTGGCTCACCGCCCATGGTGTCGGCAGTTCGCTCCGCGGCGACCGCCAAGGGATTGACCTCCGAGGACTTCCACGCCGATGTGTTCGTATCCGGGCCTTCGTCAACTCCGGCATAGCGCGTCAACGACCTCGACAATCGAGGCTCCCCCCAATGGAAGCTTTACCGGCAACGTACAACAGCTCAATGTCTGTTTCAGAACGGCGGATTCAACCGGTCGATGCAACACACTAACCCCCGCCTGTAAGCTGATTGAGTACCGTGCCTTGGCTCGAATCGTTGCAGACAAGTTGCGCATGCTCTGGTCGCCAGAACAAATCGCAGGTTGGCTAAACTGCCTACTGATCTGGTTGTCAGCGTGCAGGAGCAACTCAAACGCATTGATGCCTTGGTTGCTGACATTGACCACATTGGCCAACGGCTGCGCGCCATGATTCAGGAGGATCGACAGATGCAGGCGATCCAGCAGATCCCCGGCATCGGAGACTTAACGGCCTCCGCTCTGGTAGCAGCCGTGGGCAACTTCTCGACGTTCAAGTCTGCGCGCCAATTTGCATCGTGGGTTGGCTTTACACCACGGCAGGTGGGCACCGGGGGCAAGACCCAGCAACTGGGCATCTCCAAGCGTGGCGACACCTACTTGCGGACCCTGTTGATCGCGGGGGCCAGAGCCGTGATTGCCAGGGCGGAGAGATCGGGTTGGATCACACGGCTGCTGGATAGGCGCCACTACAACGTGGCGGTCGTCGCGTTGGCCAACAAGATTGCGCGCACAGCGTGGACAGTCCTGGCCAAAGGCGCCGCCTTTGACCAGGTCAAATGGCATCCGCTTGAACAAGCAAGCACCTGATCAACGAACGCTTGAGCATCAAGCCGGCAAGCGACTGATCAGAACCGCTTTGAAGGAGAACCTGCAAGAAGCGAAGTGATGGGATGAAGGTCAAACCGGGTTGGAGACATTCCGATGAACCGCCAGTACCTTGAGTACAGCCCGGAGGTAGGAGCTCCAACCGCGAACAGCCATCATGGGCAGCAGCACCGACTGCAAAAACAGCCCGAATGTAAGGCAGCAAACCTTTCAGACGATCACGACGCGGAAAACTTGTTCTCCTCGGGCGGACCATGTAGGCGGTTCACTCCGTCTGCCTCTCGAATCCGAAACTCAGCAGCTACTTCAACGTCGCCACGACTGAGAACTTCCAGAGGTCGCAGTTCTGAATCGCCCCGGGACGATTCATTCATAGCTACCGGCTGCCGCACAAGGAACTGAAGCTTTCGACGTTTGGTCGCCCGGAGTGCCATCGCAGACATGTGTGTGCTCGACTACGTGGAGATGTTCCGCGGCAAGGTGAGCCAGTCCTCGGTGTATCCGCGCGAAGTGGTCCGCGATGCGCTGCTGCTGGTGCACAACCACCCCTCGGGCGTGGCCGATCCGTCGCGGGCAGCGCGGTGCAGTCGATGGCCGAACGCGGGCTCGTTTGAGCCATGGGCCTTCGGGCCCATTTTTCTTTTGCTGGCGGCCGGCAACACGGTCCTCCTGAAACTCCCTGAACAAGCCCCCCTGTCCACCTTGCGGCTGATGGAGCTTCTTGACGGTGTGGTTCCACCCGGCGTATTGAACTGCGTGGTGGGCTGCCGAGAGGTAGGGGCCGCCATCGCTCAGCATCCGGACGTTGACGCCGTGGGCTTGATCGGAAGCGTGCAAGCAGGCAAGGCCGTTTTGCGCTCCTCCGCCGACACCATGAAGCACTGTCTGCTGGAACTCGGTGGCAAGAGCGCCATGGTGATTTATCCCGATGCCGACCTGGAAGACGCGGTCGATGGCGCCGTGCGGGGGATGAACTTCACCTGGTGCGGCCAGTCCTGCGGTTCCACAAGCAGACTGCTCATTCATGAAAGCCTGTACGAGCGGTTTCTGGAAGCGTTGTCTGCGCAGTTGACGAAGCGCCACAAACCCGGGATAGCAACGCACATGCAGACGACCATGGGAGCACTCGTTGACAAGGGGCAATACGAGAAAAGCCTCTCCTACATCGCAATGGGAAAATCCGAAGGTGCCAGAGTGTTGCTTGGAGGTGGTCGTCCCAGAGGTCTCGAGCGCGGATTTTTCATCGAGCCTACGGTGCTTCGGGACGTTCAACCGCATCACACCGTGGCTCGCGAAGAGATATTCGGCCCGGTCCTCTCGGTGATGAAATGGAGTCGTGAGGCCGACATGATGGCGATCGTCAATGGCGTCGAGTTTGGCCTGACTGCATCCCTCTGGACACGCGATCTGGTGACGGCACATCGCGCAGCCAGAGGAATCCAGGCAGGCTACATCTGGGTCAACGATTCGTCCATTCACATTCCAGGCGCGCCTTTCGGTGGCTATAAGAGTTCCGGGATCGGCCGCGAGGAATGCCTTCAGGAGCTTCACGAATTCACGCAGACGAAGAACGTCAATGTCTCCTTGCGAGGCGTGCCTCGTTTCTGATCACTCGACCACTCAGGAGGTGGGACCTCGGCCCGCAGCGCCCTTTGGTGAAGGGGCGGCGGTGCTTGAGGGGCCGGCCATGGTCGGGCCATGGACCGTCTTCTTGACGAGGTACACGATCAGCGGTCTGAAGATCACCACGCAGATGAACGCTACGGGAAATGCCACGGCGTAAGAGCGCAGGACGCGCCAAATGTACCCGTCTCCGAGGCCGGAGCCCAGGGCTGTAAGGACGGCGCTCATCACGAAGGCGATGATCCCCGCCATATACGCAGCGAAGGCGATGCTGGAGAATTTGTGCGGTAGTTTCACTGGGTAAGGCGCGTCAAAAAATGAACAGGAAAGATACAGCAATGTGGGCAATCTTCATCGCGCTCAGGCCTGCAGATTCACACTTGCACACTGCCATGCAGTGCAATATACTTAGATGACTAACCATAGCCATGTCATGAGCACCATGACAGTCAACCACTTAGAGGTCTCACCATGATCACTCCTGAAGAGAACGAATTGCTCTGCCGTGTTGTAGGCGAGGCGCCCATGGGGCAGCTCATGCGTCGCCATTGGACGCCAGTGTGTTTGATCGAGGAGGTATCGGAGCCGGACGGTGCGCCGGTTAAAGCCCGCGTCTATGGAGAAGACCTTGTGGTGTTCAGAGATACCGACGGAAGTGTCGGGGTGCTGGACGAAAAATGTCCTCATCGACGAGTCTCCTTGGTGTATGGGCGAAATGAAGAGGGCGGCCTTCGTTGCCTGTACCACGGCTGGAAGATGGATGTCACCGGCAACGTCCTTGAGATGGTGTCTGAGCCTGCGGCCAGTGGCTTTGCCGAAAAAGTCAAGCACAAGGCTTATCCCGTCAAAGAGTGGGGCGGCTTTGTGTGGGCCTGGTTTGGGGCGGCCGAGAACGTTCCTGAGTTTGTGCCGCCGCCATGGGCGCCGACAGAGGACACTCGAGTGTCGATTGCCAAGGTTCTGCTGCCCTGCAACTGGGCGCAAATTCTCGAAGGTGCGATCGACTCGGCTCACAGTTCGAGCCTGCATTCGTCCGACATGGTTCCTGCTCGAGTTGTCGGTGCCAAGGCGACCGACAAGGCCTGGCTGCGGCCGTCGACCGACAAGGCCCCAAGGATGCAGGTGCAAAGAGCGCGATATGGCTTCCGCTACGCGGCCATTCGCAGGCCCATCCAGAACGCGGCCACGCATGAGTATGTGCGGTCGACGGTTTTCGTGGCACCAGCCTCCGCCTTGATTCCGCCCAACAACCTCTACAACGTGGCGAATGTGAACGTCCCGATGGACGACACCAATACGGCTTTCTATTTTCTCGCTTGGGGGCATTCCACTCAGACGCCTGAGACGGAGACCTGGCGCAAATTCCTTGGCCAGACGGTGGGGGTCGATCTGGACGAATCCTATCGCCCGTTGCGAAATGAAGAAAACCGATTCTGGCAAGACCGTCAGGCCATGAAAGCCGGCAACTTCACGGGCATCAAGGGATTCCCCAACCAGGACGTCGCGATGTGGGTCACGATGGGGCCCATCGCAGATCGCACGAATGACCGGCTGGGAGCGAGCGACATGGCGGTCGTGGAATTCCGAAAACAAATGCTGGATGCTGTCCGCGCGTTTCAAGCGGGCGAGCCTGCGATCGGCACCAATGGCAACGCTATCCCCAAGAATGTATGCGCCTTCCAGGCGGTGGTGCCAAAGACCATTGACTGGCGCGAATACGAGACAACCTATGTTTGGGCGGACGGCATCGAACGTCCTGATCTTGAGCCTTCCTACTCCGTCAACACCTGAGCCAGCGCATGAGCAAACTTCAACTATCGGTCGCCATGGGCGACTACGACCGCACCAGAGCCTTGTTGGACGGGCGCGTGCAAATTGATGGGGTCGATCCTGTCTTCATGAACCTCTATCCTGAGGAAATGTTCTTTCGTGCCATGAGGAGTCAGGAGTTCGACATCTCCGAGTTGTCGTTCTCCAGCTATGCCGTGAAGACGGCAAAAGGCGATTGCCCGTATGTCGCTATCCCGGTTTTCCTCTCAAGGGCGTTTCGCCACACCTCGCTTTATGTCCGCAAGGACAGGATCCGGCGCCCAGAGGATCTCAAGGGAAAGCGAATCGGTTTACCCGAATACCAGTTGAGCGCGAATGTGTGGGCACGGGCGCTTCTGCAGGATGACTACGGTGTCGCGCCTGAAGATGTGACCTGGGTCCGTGGTGGCATCGAAACTGCCGGCCGTCCGGAGAAGATTGCGCTGAGCCTTCCCAAAGGAGTGAAACTGGAGAGTGCGCCGGATGGCGTGACCATTTCGGAACTGCTCGATCGCGGTGAAATCGATGGTTTCATGGCGCCGCGCCCTCCAAGCATCAAGGCCTTGGCCAATCCCAACGTAGGTTGGCTGTTCGACGATCCAACCTCGGAGGCCAAGGACTATTTCAAACGCACTGGCATCTTCCCGATCATGCACGTGGTCGGTGTGAGGAAGACTTTGGCAGAGCAGCATCCGTGGTTGCCAGGGGCGGTGTTCAAGGCTTTCGTGCAAGCCAAGGTGGCGGCCCTTGAAGCCCTGTCGGATACGTCGGCCACGAAGGTCACGTTGCCATTCGTCGAAGAACAACTGAAGGCAGCGCGTGAAACAATGGGAGAGGACTACTGGTCATATGGGGTGGCACGCAACCGTCCAACCATCGACGCGTTTCTGCGGCACCACCACTCGCAGGGCCTTTCCTCTCGCCCTCTGTCGGCTGACGAGATTTTCCACCCGGCCACGTACGAGACTTACGCTATTTGACAGAGGAACCGGGCTTGCCGAGGGCAGCCTCTTCCTCTGCGGCCAGGTTCTCGATCATCGATAGCAAGCTTTTCCGAATAAGCGCCACCGATCTTTCCGAAATACCGCGCACGCTGGTTTGGTTGACCTCTTCGGCCAATGGCACCAGCAATTTCTCCAGGGAGCGCCCTGCTGGCAATAGAAAGACATGCATGTTCTTTCTGTTGCCAGCGAGCTGGCGCCGCTCGATCAGTCCCATGGCTTCCATAGCCTTGACGGCACTGAAAGTGGTGGGTTCCATGACTCCCGCAAGATCACTGAGTTCGCGCTGTGTCAGCCCGTCCTGAATCCAGAGGATGCGCAGGAACGTCCAGTGCCCGAATGAAACCCCATGGACGGCAAGCTTCACCTGGAGAGCCCGCATCTGCGCTCTGGCGACGTCCCTGATCAGATGTGCCAAGCGATCCTGAGGGACCGCTTCGCGCCAGTGGCGCAGGAGATGTCGGGTGTGTTCGGTGTCAGGCATGGTCAGGAGGGGGTGGAATATAGCCTACTTGCAGCTTCGGCATGATATCCACGGATCGTCGACTGGATTCCAGAATGGCCAGGCACACCTCGAGAGTGGCTCGCGACCAATGGCCATTGTGCAACGGTTCTTTCCCATCTCGGGCTACGTCCCATAGCTCATCGATCACTTCACCGCGCGGAACCGCGGAAATATCGGCAGCGATGAAGCGACGGCCTGTCTTGTCAAACACCTCAACGCCTTGTGGGGTCAGACGCAGATCACCGCCTTCGCAACTGACCAACGTGGGGCCAAAATGCTGTGCCGCCTCTGGCGCCGCAGCGTCCGGCGGAACGAAAAGTCGACCACCGAAGTTGCGTTCGGCTTTCATCGCTGCTTCGTGCGCTTCATCCACGACTTCCGAAAGGCGCATCCGCGTGTTGTGGTGCGCGTTGGGGTCCTTCCGGCGACCCAGCTCGCCGATCCCGTCCATAAGGATGTCTGTGTCATAGAAGCCATACCCGTTGTAGGTCACGCTGGCAAAAGCGCCACCTTCAAAATTCAGCATGGCCGTGAACGCACCTTCGGTTGGCCTGCTGGCATCCCATTTGCCGGTGGTGGCTCTCACAGAAGCAGTCATGCCGCCGGCCAGCAGGCGGACGATGTCGATCTGATGCGCAGCTTGGCTGAAAACGACACCACCACCTTGTGACGTGTTCAGCTCCTCCGCTCGCCGCGGCCGATACAGGAAGTCGGTGTACTGCATTGCGTGAACGAATCGCACTGCACCGAAGTTTCCTGAGTCGATCAATCGGCGGGCCAGGAGCACCGGCGCATTGAAGCTGTGACTGTGTCCAATGATCAGGCGCGTACCGGCGCGCTCGCAAGCCTCAATCATCCTTGTGCAGTCATCAATCGTGATGGCCATCGGCTTTTCCACGATTGCGCTCTTTCCGTGCTTGGCCGCCAGCGCCACATGCTCGGCGTGCATCTGATGAGGCGTCGCGATGTAGATCCATTCGACGTTGGGGTCTGCGCAGAGCGCATCCGGCGACGCATGTGCGACACCGCTGAATGTCTTCTCAAACTGTTTCCCTGCCGCATCTCTTGGGTCGAACGCCGCCACCAGCGTGATCCGAGGGTCCTTGAGAAAGGTGGGCAGCATCAAGGTGAACGCCCGGCCAAGCCCCAGTACCCCAAGGCGAATTGGATTACCCACGTTGGAAGCAAGATCGCTCATATGTCCAGGACCAGGATGGACGACTTGGCTCTTGATACGCACACCATGATGTTGTCTTCCTTTTCCTCGTCCAACAGCACAAGATCCCGGTGGTCGGCTTCACCCCCAAGCAGCCTCGTTTTGCATGAGCCGCAGGTGCCGCTTTCGCAAGAACTGGGGATATGCACGCCTTCAGCTCGCAAGGTGTCCAGAATTGATTTCCCGACGGGAATGACGAATCGGCGGCCATCCTTCTTGAGCTCGACTTCAAAAGATTGATCATCTGCGTGCGGCTTCGTGTCGCCGCCAAAGCTCTCAAAATGCACGGTGCTGCTCGGCCAATGCCCCGTCATATCCTTGATGGCATCCATCAGTGGCTTGGGTCCGCAGCAATACACGTGGCGCCCAGTCACGGTGCCTGGTTTCTCGAGAACTGGCCAAAGATCGAACGCGTCAGAGGGATCACCATGATCGTGATGGATCACCACGTTTGAAGAGAAATCGGCGCTTTTCAGCTCTTGGAGAAACGCCGTTCCCTCCGAGTCTCTCGTCAGATAGTAGAGCTTGAACGGTCGATCTCCTTGCGCTGAAAGATGGCGTGCCATCGCCATCATGGGCGTGATACCAATGCCTCCAGCAATGAGCACAAAGCTGCGAGCTTTCGAATCCAATTCGAAGAGGTTCTCGGGGACGCCCACTTCCACCTGTTGTCCTGCTCGGACAGTGTCCACAAGGCTCATCGAGCCACCCCTGCCATCGGCTTCGCGCTTGACGGCAATGACGTATCGGTTCCGCTCCTCCGGGTCGTTGCTCAGGGAGTACTGCCGCGTGACTCCATTCGGCGTCTTGATGCGGATGTGAGCGCCAGCAGTAAAAGGAGGGAGGTCATCTCCATCGGGATGTGAAAGCTCAAAGCGCTGGATGTCGCGGGCGGCGGGCTCGGCGCTGACCACGACAAGGTTCATGAAGGAAGGATCAGACGTCATACGGACTCCTTGGTAACCCCCAAGCACAGAGGAGGGTTTTCAGTGTTGACAACCGTCAAACAGTTTGCAAAAATACATTATCTTAGAGCTCTAAGTAAATTGCAAGTGACTAACTGTCCAAGAGCTTGCGGGTTGATTCATGGTGGTTCTGCCGGCGTCATGAATCTGATCTTCCATCCGGCCGGTTCGCAACACAAGACACCACAGGAGACGACACATGCTACGCAGAACCATTGCCACTGCAACGCTCGCCATTTGCTTCACGCCCTTGGCATCCCTGGCCCAGCAGGCCTATCCATCCAAGCCCGTGAAGTTCATCGTTCCGTATGCGCCCGGAGGTCTCCCAGACACGGTTGCAAGGGTGGTTGCGAAGAACCTGGGTGAACGACTGGGGCAATCCGTGGTGGTCGACAATCGACCCGGTGGCAACGGCGTGGTGGCATACCAGACGCTGTTGCAAAGCACGCCTGGCGATGGCCACGCATTCATCGTCTCGGATGGTTCGATGCTGTCCATCACCCCCTTGATCAACAAGGCAGCGACCTACCAAGTCGGCAAAGACATCTTTCCCGTTTCGCTGATTGCCCGCTCGCCACTATTCGTGGTGGCCCACCCTAAAACGGGAGTCAGCACGTTTAAAGAATTTGTGAGCCTTGTGAAGAGCAAGCCCGACGAGTTCACCTATGGCTCATCCGGAATCGGCAGTACGCACCATTTGACGATGGAAGCGCTGAAGGTCGCTCTGAATCTCGATGTCCGACACGTGCCATATCGGGGTTCCGGCCAGTCCACGCCCGCATTGGTGGGTGGTCAGGTGGATTTCTCCATTGCAGCGCTCCCATCAGTCCTCGGCTTTATCAAGAGCAATCAGGTGCGCTTGCTGGCAAGCAACGCGCCGGCTCGGTCTCCGCAGGCACCAGATGTGCCTGCCATCGCGGAAACGGTACCCGGTTTCGACTTCTCGGTGGTGGTCGGCGTACTGGCAGCGCCGGGTACACCTCGTGACGCTATCGACCGCATCAGCAAAGAAATTGCAGAAGTCGTCAGGATGCCGGAAGTTATAAGGACCTTTGAAGGAGCCGTCATCGAACCCGTTGGCGCTGGCCCGGCCGAGTATGGCCGCGTGATCGCGCGTGAGAACGATCTGATGGCAAAGGCGGGTAAAGCAGCAAACTTGAAATCGGAATGAGCCTCATTCTTTAGAAAGCGGTACTCAGAATCGATGGCTGCGGACGCCGTCTGGCTGCTGATCATTCCTGCATTTGTCTTGGGAGGCACCGTCAAGGGTGCGCTCGGTGTCGGTCTGCCGCTGGTGACGGTTCCGCTGTTGTCCTTATGGCTGCCCATTCCTCAGGCCATAGGCTTGATGGTGATGCCTGTGTTGCTGTCGAATCTGATTCAGTCACGGGAGGGCGCTGGACTTCGGCGCAACGTTCGCCGCTTCGCAGGGATGATTCTGTCCCAATTCGTCATGACCGTGCTGGTGGTGAAAATGACGCTTTCCTGGTCGCCTTCTCAGCTGGAATTCATGGTGGCCTTGTCCTTGCTCGTGGCTGTGGCGCTGATGGCATTCACACCCAATTTCGAAATCGGCCCTCGGCGCGAAGCAGTGGCAAGCGTGGCTGTCGGGGCCGCGTCCGGAGTGCTGGGAGGCATTTCCTCGCTGACGGGACCGCTGGTGATTTCGTATCTGATGGCGTTGAAACTGGAGAGAGACGCCTTTATCGGCAGTATCAGCGTCATCTATCTGAGTGGCGCCATTCCGTTGTACGCTGCGATGCTCTACTTCGGCCGAATCGGCATGGGTGATGTCTGGCTCTCCTGTCTGGCGCTCGTTCCCATGGGTGTGGGCTTGCTGATGGGAAGGGCGCTTCGAAAGCGCCTGAATGAGGTTCTGTTCCGCAAAATACTCCTTTTGCTTCTAGTCATGCTCGCTGTGCTGCTGCTCCTATGACGACCAATGCTCTGATTTCCCCCCAAGCGGGCGTCGCTCGCACACTGGTGTGGACCGATGCCTTTTTGTTGGGCTACGGTCCCCTGGACGACACGCATAGGGAGTTCGTGGAAGTTGTTTCAGCACTCATGCAGGCGACTGACGATGAACTCGATGGTGCTCTGGCTCGCTTGGAATGTCACCTTCGCGATCACTTCGGAACGGAGGATCGCTGGATGGAGGAGACGGATTTTCCCGCACGTCAATGCCACATGGACGAGCATGGCGCCGTGCTTGCCACGCTTGAACAGGTGAAAGCGCTCTGCGCGAACGGCGACGTGGCCATCGTGCGCCGCTTCGGCGATGAGCTGATTCAGTGGTTTCCGGGCCATGCCGACTACCTAGACGCCGCCCTTTCTCACTGGATGAGCAAAACACGTCTGGGTGGCAAACCGGTGGTGTTACGACGAAACCTCTCATTCGATGAAACCGTCATTCCTGTCAAAAAGTGAGAAAACCGTGTCAATTGCCGCAATCAATTTTCCCCTTGAAGTCCGAATCGATGTCGAACGCGCGTTAAGCGAGGATGTGGGCACCGGCGATGTGACTGCGGCCCTTGTACCTGCTCAACAGATGGCCACGGCCACGATCATCTGCAGAGAGCGGGCCGTCATTTGCGGGCGCCCATGGGTCGATGAAGTACTCCGTCAAGTGGCCCCGACGGCCGTCGCTCGATGGTTCAACGAAGACGGGCAGCATTGCGACCCGGGGCAAACGATCGTGGAAATATCAGGACTCGCCCGCGAGCTGCTGACCGCAGAGCGAGTCTGCCTCAACTTTCTTCAGACGCTCAGTGCGGTCGCGACAAAGACTGCTCGTTATGTGAAGGCGATTGAGGGGACAAGGGCAGTCGTCCTGGATACGCGCAAAACTATTCCAGGCTTGCGAATGGCGCAGAAGTATGCGGTGCGTTGTGGTGGTGGATCCAATCATCGAATGGGACTCTACGATGCCATCCTCATCAAGGAAAACCACATCGCCGCCTGTGGTGGACTGACGGCCGCTTTCCATGCGGCGCGCAAGCTGTCCGTCGCGGTCTCGTTCATTCAGGTCGAAGTCGAAACCTTGACGCAACTCCAAGAGGCACTGGATGCGGGCGTGAAAATGGTGTTGCTGGACAACATGTCTCTCGATCAGACTCGGCAGGCTGTTGAACTCGCCGCGGGACGCTGCAGCCTTGAAGTGTCCGGCGGTGTGAACCTCGAAACGATCCGCGCATGCGCCGAGACGTGCGTGGACCGGATATCCGTGGGAAGTCTGATCAAGGACATCACGGCCGTCGACTTTTCCATGCGGTTCGCTGACAAACCTGTTGAGACGCAACGCGTTTAGCCTTGCAGATGGGTTAGGGAAGGTCTTACATGGACGTCTCCTAGAGAGCGAGATGCCTTGGAGTCTTCGCTTAACGTACGCTCTATAGAACAACCGCGACCAGCGCCGGCCATCAGAAAACGAATGGCGGTGGTTTGGTGGTGAGCGCGGGGTTTTCGAGCGCCCGGATGCAGGTCAACCCCAGCCTGGGCACATCGCCTGCGAAAGGCGCGACAGCAATGTCGCGGTCGCCGACCGACCACTGCACGTCGCGCAAGGCCCCGTCGTCCAGCCGGATCACGCCCTTGAGCCGCAGCAACGTGTCGCCCTGCAGGGCGTCCACCTGGGCGTTCAGTGCCGCCAGCGTCAGCGGTGCGTCCAGTGGCACGAAATGGGCCGAGGTCCCATGGTCCGTGGGAACGTGGGCCCGCCAGGGCGGCGTTGGGGTTGGTCTGCCGGCAGCATTGGCCATCGCCATTGCACTGGGCCATCCCAAGGAAGCGTTCCGCGACAGGACAATCTCTGCACGCGGATTGAGCTGGCGTAGTATGCGCTCCAAAGCGGCACCGTCGGCCCGGTCGCACTTGGTGACGATGAGCGCGTTCGCGGCGCTGACCTGCGCCACCGCCTCCGGGTGCGCTTCGATCAGGTCCAGCCCGGCCACCGCGCTGACCGCCGTGAAGACGCCTGCCAGCCGGTAGCGTTCGCGCAGCACTGGAACGGTCTCGAAAGCATCGATCACGGAGCGGGGGTCGGCCAGCCCCGTGGTTTCGATCACCACCGAGCCGTAGGCGGGACGGCGGCGGTGCAGTCGGTCCCACCAGAGGTTCTCAAGGGCGTCTTGAAGTCCGGGCAGACCGGTGCAGCAGATGCACGCGCTCGAGATCAGCGACGCACTGTCGACCGCCTGGCCGAGCAACTTGTCGTCCAGGCCCACCTCGCCGATCTCGTTGACGATCAGCGCGGCGTCCTGCAGCGCCGCGTCGCGCAGCCAGGAGCGCAACAAGGTCGTCTTGCCGCTGCCCAGGTAGCCCGTCATCAACCAGACGGGGATGCGCGTGGCCTTCATGGCAGGTTCAGTCCGCTTCGTATCCCAAGCGCGACGAAATCAATTGCGCCGTTTCGGTCACCATGGGAATGATGCGGCGCAGCTTCTGCTTGGTGAGGCGCTGCGTGGGAGCCACGAGGCCCACCGCGGCCAACACGTTGCCGTTGGCATCAAAGATGGGCGCGGCCACGCCACGCATGCCGTCTTCGCTTTCCTCGTCGTCGATCGCATGGCCGCTCTCGCGCACTTCGGTCAGCAGCCGTTGCAGTTCGGCCTTTCCCACCACCGTGTGCGCGGTGCGCGGTTGCAGGTCGGCGCGCAGGGCGTTGGCGATCAGCATCGGTGGACTGAAGGCCAGCAGCGCGCGGCCTTCGCTGGTGCAGAAGGCCGGCTTGCGCACGCCCAGGTACGAGCGTGGGCGGATGGCGTGCCGGCTTTCGATGTTGCGCAGGTACAGGATCTCGCTGCCATGCAGCACCGCTAGGTGCACGGTTTCGCCGCTTTGCTCGCACAAGGTGTGCAGCAGCGGCGCCGCTTCCTCGGCCACGTCCATGCGGCGGCGCACGAGCGTGCCCATCGAGAAGAGCAGCAGACCCAGGCGGTAGCGGCCGTCGGCCGGGTTCTGCTCGAGATATCCCTCGGACACTAAGGTCACCGCCAGCCGGTGCACGGTGCTCTTGGCGACCCCGAGGCGCTTGGACAGTGCGGTGATGCCCAGCTCGGGCTCTTCGGCCGTGAAGGTTTTCAGCAGCCTTAGGGCGGCGGCCACGGATGACAGGTTGCGGCTCTCGCCGGATTTCTCGGTATTGCTCACTGATGCGGGTTGATGGTCATGTGGATCGCCCCCTCGACGCCGTCACCGACCAAGGATCTCAAGGCCAGGTCCGTCTCGTCGAGAGAAAAGGTGTGCGTGCTCATCGCCGTCACATTATGGCGATTGCCTGCGATGAGCTGCAGTGCGAGCTCGACCGAGGCGTAGGAGTGGCCACGCATGCCTTTGACCGTCAGGAAGTTGGCGACGATCCGGTCGCTATCGAATTCGGGAATAGGCTGCCGCTTCTGACCGCCCAGGATCACGGTGCCTTTCTTGCGCGCCAACTGCATCGCGCTCGTTACCGAGCCCGGCCCGCCCGACGCGCAATCGATCACGAGGTCGGCCATGCGCCCACCGGTGATCTCGGCCACGGTTTCCAGCAGGTCGTCCTGCTCGATGTCGATGGTGTGGTGCGCGCCCAGTTCGCGCGCCAGGGCGAGTCGGCGGCGGTCGGTGTCGTTCGACAGCCCCGTGAGGATCACGCACGCCGCACCGGCCTCGCGCGCCGCGACCACACACGCCAGGCCCTGTTGCCCCGGCCCCTGGATCACCACCGTCTGCCCCGGCCCGGCGCCCCCCTGCAGGTAGGCCCATTCGATGCCGTTGGAGATCGGCAGCGCCAGGGCCGCGTGTTGCGGCGACACGCCCGACGGCACGCGGTGGAACACGGTGTTGGCGTGCAGGTGCTGCACTTGCGCATAGCCACCCCACAGGCCCGGCGCCACGTTGAGCGCGGTGGCGCCGTAGCGCATGCCGCCCAGGCGCCAGTCAGTCGCGTTGCACAGGCGAAAGTCGCCCGAGCGGCAGTACTCGCAGTGGCCGCAGGGCAAATACTCTTCGAGTGCCACGAGGTCGCCTTCCTTCACGCCCCAACGCTGCGCGGCGAGCGCGCCCAGCGTCTCGACATGGCCGACCGTTTCGTGGCCCAGGATCAAGGGGCCGCGCGAGCGGGGCAGGTTCTGGTAGTAGCCCCAGTCGCTGCCGCACACGCCGGTGATGGCCACGCGCAGCGTGCCCGAACTGGCGTCGGTCGCGGGCACCTCGATGTCGTGGATCTCGGTGCGACCGACCGCCACCGCCACGGCGGCCCTCACGGAACGTGCTTCGCTCATACCGTGGCGTGCGGTTTGCCGGGCTCCGCTCGCAAGGCTTCGCGCGCGGCTTCCTGGAAGGGTTGGCCCTCGGGCAACACGACGGCCGCCGAACGCACCTTCTGCACGTGCGGCTCGTTGCCGGGTGGCGCGGTGCCGGATTCGGCCAGCGCGGTGGCCGCCGCGATCAGGCAACGGCGCGCCTGAACGATGCCGCGGTCGGTGCCGGTCAGGTGCTCGCGGGTACGGTCCTGGATCGGGCCCATGCTTTCCTGCAGCGACGAGTCCTGGATGGCGATGCTTTCCACACCGCTGTAGAGCTCGCCCGTGCGCTGCCTTGCGCGGTCCATCAGGTAGTCGTTGGTCTTGTTGGCCAACGGAATGTAGGTGCCCGGCACGTACTTGCAATGGATGCCGGCGCCGTCCTTCATGGCCTGCACCTCGCTGTCTTTCAGCGCGCGCGTGGGGTGGTAGTCGAAGCTCCAGGCCCAGCAGTTTTCATCGTCGATCGGCACCCAGAAATGCCCGTGCACCGGATGGTCGCCGCGCGGCGGGACCATGGTGAAGCAGGGCATGATCCACGGCGTGATGCGCCAGTAGAGCGAACCCGGCTCGGCCTTGCGGCGCACGCCGATGAAGAGCCCGCCTTCGGCGTCGGTCACCTCGAACTGGGGTCGCAGGTCGTTCATGTTGTATTCGTTGCCCTTGGCGCCCTTGAACAGCGGGTCGGTGTTGAGGCCGCCGCTGTGCAGGAACGAGACGTGGCTCGAATCGATGCCACCTTCGAGCGCCTGCAGCCAGTTGCACTCCTGCAAGCGCTTGGACGTGAAGCTCTGCTCGGCCGGCACCGTGGCGAATTCCCATTCGGGTGGCGGCGGTTGCAGCTCCGGCGGCCCCATGTAGATCCAGATGACGCCGCCGCGCTCGATCAGCGGGTAGGACTTGAGCGTGATGCGCTCGCACAGGCGGCTGCCTTCGGGCTCGGACGGCACGTCCACACAGCGGCCCGAGACGTCGTACTTCCAGCCGTGGTACGGGCAGCGAAGGCCGTTCTCTTCATTGCGGCCAAACCACAACGAAACGCCACGGTGGGCGCAGAACTCGTCCATCACACCCAGGCGGCCCTGCGTGTCGCGAATGGCGATCAGGCGCTCGCCGAGCAACTGCACGCGCACCGGCGGGCCGTCGGGCTCGGCGAGTTCTTCCGACAGCAAGGCCGGCAGCCAATAGCGGCGAAACAACTCGCCCATGGGAGTGCCTGCGCTGGTGCGCGTGACCAATTCGTTCTGCTCATTTTTCAACATCGGTTTATCTCCTGTTCCACATAAAAGAACTGTTTGCCTGCATGTGGAACGATGATAAAGTCATTCGCAGGTCGAAGCAAGCCCCACCATTTTTTGGAGACAACGATGATTTGCAAACTCTCTTCTTCGCTTTTGTTCTGTGCCGTTGCCATGGGCGCCGGCGCCGTCAGCGCGCAATCCAGCGACGTGGCCAACTGGCCCGCCAAGCCGGTGCGCATCGTCGTGCCGTACGCGGCGGGCGGTTCTTCCGACACGCTGGGCCGGGCCATTGGCCTGCACCTGCAGACGGCGTTCAAACAACCGTTCGTGATCGACAACCGTCCGGGCGGTGGGGGCACGATCGGATCGAGCCAGGTGGCCAAGACACCTCCCGATGGCTACACGCTGGTGGTCTCGGGCATCGGCTCGCACGTCATCGCACCCGTCGAAGTCAAGACCCTCCAGCCCATGGCGGACTTCACGCACATCGCCATGCTGGGTGGTCCCGCCACCGTGCTGGTGGTGCATCCTTCGATGCAGGTCAACACGCTCAATGATTTCGTGGCGCTGGTGCAGCAACAACCGGGCGGGCTCACCTGGGGATCGCCAGGGCAGGGCACGCATGGCGAACTCATCGGCCAGTTGTTCGCGCAGCGGGCCAAGTACGCACAGACCCATATCGGCTACAAGGGCGCGGCGCCGGCCGTGGCCGACCTGGCGGGCGGCCAGATTCCAGCGGCCTTCATCACCTACACCTCGGCCAGCTCCTTCATCCGCTCCGGCAAGATCAAGGCTCTGGCCATCACCTCACCCAAGCGCTCGGCAGACCTTCCGCAAGTCCCGACCTTTGCCGAGGCGGGCTACCCGGAGCTCAACGCGACCACCTGGTTCTCGCTGTCGGGACCGCATGGCATGTCGCCCGCCCTGGTCGAGAAGATCAACGCGGAGGTTCGCCGTGGCATGAAGAGCGAGCCGGTGCGCAAGCTGATGGAACAGGAAGGCATCGAGTCGCAGGACTGGGATGCGCCCACGTTCACGCGTTACGTGCAGAGCGAAATCGACCGCTGGACACCTCTGGTGAAGTCGCTCGGTTCCTCCCGCAAGCCCTGATCGCGCTCCCCACCCACACCGACTTTGCATGAACAAGCTTCGACTTTCCGTCACCATGGGCGACTACGACCGCACGCGCCCGCTCTTTGATGGGCGCGTCCAGATCGATGGGGTGGACCCCGTCTACATGCTGCTCAACCCGGAAGAGATGTTCTTTCGGGCCATGCGCAGCCAGGACTTCGACATCACGGAGCTCTCGTTTTCGAGTTTCCTCGTGAAGCACTCGCGCGGTGAGTGCCCCTACATCGCGGTGCCGGTGTTCGTGTCGCGCGCCTTTCGCCACACGTCCATCTATGTGCGCAAGGACCGCATCCAGCGGCCCGAGGATTTGAAGGGCAAGCGCATCGGACTGCCCGAGTACCAGTTGACCGCCAACGTGTGGGCGCGCGCGATACTGGAGGACGACCATGGTGTGCATCCGCGCGACGTAACCTGGGTGCGCGGCGGCATCGACACGCCTTCTCGGCCCGAGAAGATTGCCTTGCAGCTGCCGCCCGACATCCGGGTGGAAAGCGCACCCGAAAGCCAGACCATCTCGGTCTTGCTCGACCGTGGCGAGATCGATGGCTTCATCGGGCCGCGCCCGCCCAACGCCGTGGCCTTGCGTAACCCGAACATTGGTTGGCTGTTCGACGATCCCACCGCCACCGCCAAGGCGTATTACCAGCGCACCGGTGTGTTCCCGATCATGCACGTGGTGGGTATTCGCAAAGAACTGGCGGCGCAACACCCCTGGCTGCCCATGGCCGTCTTCAAGGCCTTCTCGCAAGCCAAGAGCGCCGCCCTCGATCTGCTGGGGGACACCTCCGCCACCAAGGTCACTCTGCCTTTCGTCGAAGAACAGCTCAAGGCCGCCAAGTCGGCGATGGGTGAGGACTACTGGCCCTATGGCGTAGCCGCATCGCGCAAGACGCTGGAGACCTTTGTGCGCCACCACCACTCGCAAGGCCTGTCGGCGCGGCAGCTGGATGTGGCTGAACTGTTCCATCCATCGACCTACGAAACCTACAGCATCTGAGGAGCGGCCACCCCATGACGAATGCCAGCCTGAGCGTGCGGGTCGCCCGCAAGTCCACCGAAGCCCTGGACATCTGCGCCCTTGAACTGGTGGATGCACAAGGCGATGCGCTGCCTGCGTTCTCGGCCGGCAGCCATGTCGACGTCCACCTGCCCAATGGGCTCGTGCGGCAGTACTCGCTGTGCAACGACCCGACCGAAAGCCACCGCTACCTCATCGCGGTGCTCAAGGACCCGGGCTCTCGCGGAGGCTCGCGCGCGGTGCACGAGCAGATCCGCGTTGGGGAAACGCTGTCGATCAGCCGGCCGCGCAACCACTTCGAGTTGCAGCCGAACGCGAAGAAGTCGTTGTTGCTGGCCGGGGGCATTGGCATCACGCCCTTGCTCTGCATGGCCGAACGCCTGGCGACGGTGCAGGCGGACTTCGATCTGCACTACTGCACCCGTTCGCGCGAGCGCACCGCCTTTCGCGAACGCATTCTTCGGTCGGGCTTTGCACCGCGGGTGCGGTTTCACCACGACGACGAGAAGGGCGCCGACCTGGAAGCGCTGCTGGCGCAACCCACCCTCGGTGTGCATCTCTACGTCTGCGGCCCCAAAGGTTTCATGGACGCCGTGATCGGCACCGCGAAGCGGCTGGGCTGGGCCAAGGACCACGTGCACTATGAGTACTTTGCGTCCACCGTCGTGGCGTCCGAGGACGATGGCGCGTTCGAGATCCAGTTGGCGAGTTCCGGCCGTGTGATTTGTGTACCTTCGTCTCGCACGGCGGCGCAGGCACTGGCGGATGCCGGGGTGGTGGTGGCCACCTCCTGCGAGCAAGGCGTCTGTGGCACCTGCCTCACGCGCGTGCTCGACGGCCAGCCCGAGCACCGGGACATGTACCTCTCGCCCGACGAGCAGGCGCAGAACAATTGTTTTCTGCCGTGTTGCTCCCGTTCACTTTCGCAGCGACTGGTGCTGGATCTGTAAGATTCAAAGGTGTTCGGCTTGTCCGAGTAGCCGGTGCAATACGCGTCTTAGCGCCAAACTCACACGAGCGCACTAGCTTGGCCCCGCTTGCCTATTATTAATCTGGGCCGAAAAATCACAATTCCAGTGCATTGAAGTCCGCTCGAATTCCTGAGCCAGTCAGTAGTAGAGGTTGGGGAACTGTTTTATGCGGTACTCGACGGGCGGGACGCGGCCGAGGGATTCATGGGGTCGGTGGTAGTTGTATCGGTGCAGCCAGTCGGCCGTCATGTCGCGCACCTCCTTTCCGCTGGGCTTCCTACGCTGTTTTAGGTACGGTAAAGAACACGACGATGCGTCGTGAATCTTGTTTCCACTATGACCGCCCCGGATTTTGAGGAGGCTCTTTTCTCTGAGAGGATTGAGCCATGAGCAAGAAGTCAAACAAGTTATCACCCGAGGTCCGTGAACGCGCTGTTCGCATGGTAAAGGAGCACCGAGGCGAGTACCCCTCGCTGTGGGCCGCCATCGAATCCATCGCCCCAAGATTGGCTGCGTGCCGCAGACCCTCAACGAATGGGTCAAGCGCGATGAGATCGATACCGGCACCAGTGCCGGCGTCACGACGACCGACCTGCAGCGCCTGAAGGTACACGAACGTGAGAACAAGGAGCTGCGCAAGGCCAATGAGATCCTGAAGCTGGCCAGCGCGTTTTTCGCTCAGGCGGAGCTCGACCGCCGTCTGAAGTCCTGAAGGGCTTCATCGATCAGCATCGACAGGCCTATGGGGTCGAGTCGATCTGCAAGGTGCTGCAGATCGCCCCGTCTGGCTACTGGCGCCAAGCCGCCCAGCATCGCAACCCGACCCTGCGATGTCAGCGCGCACAGCATGACGGTGTCCTGGCGCCACAGATCGAGCGCGTGTGGCGAGCCAACATGCAGGTCTACGGTGCCGACAAGGTCTGGAAGCAGCTCAACCGCGAGGGCATCTCCGTTGCCCGCTGCACGGTCGAACGCTTGATGAAACGTCTGGGCTTGCAGGGTGTGCGCCGTGGCAAGGTGGTGCGCACCACTGTCAGTGATGGCAAGGCGCCATGCCCGCTGGATCGGGTCAACCGGGTCTTCAAGGCCGATCGACCCAACCAGCTCTGGGTATCGGACTTCACGTATGTCTCGACCTGGCAGGGGTGGCTGTACGTGGCCTTCGTGATCGACGTGTACGCGCGGCGCATCGTGGGTTGGCGCGTGAGCCGCTCCATGCACACAGACTTTGTTCTGGATGCGCTGGAACAGGCGCTTTATGACCGCCAACCCGAGCGCGATGGCGTCTTGACCTATCACTCCGATCGCGGGTCGCAATACGTCTCCATTCGCTACACAGAGCGCCTGGCGGAGGCAGGCATCGAGCCCTCGGTGGGCAGCAAGGGTGACAGCTACGACAACGCGCTGGCCGAGACCATCAACGGGCTGTACAAGGCCGAGGTGATTCATCGCCGATCCTGACCAACGCGCGAATCGGTGGAGTTGGCAACCCTCGAATGGGTGTCCTGCTTCAACCACCACAGGTTGCTCGGACCCATCGGATATGTCCCGCCAGCCGAGGCTGAGGCAAACTACTACCGGCATCTCGCCAGTCAAACCTCCACGGTGGAGGACTGACTTAAACCAACCGGCCTCCACGAAACCCGGGGCGGTTCAGTTCCATGCACACAGACTTCATTCTGGATGCCCTGGAGCAGGCGTTGTATGCCCGACAACCTGAGCGTGATAGCGCCTTGATTCATCATTCCGACAGGGGGTCGCAATACGTGTCCATCCGCTACAGCGAACGACTCGCAGAAGCTGGCATCGAGCCCTCTGTGGGCAGCAAGGGTGACAGCTACGACAACGCGCTGGCCGAGACCATCAACGGGTTGTACACCCCACACCAGCAAAGTGCCTGGCAACATCGGCAACACGGTGCCCGCCAAGCCCAACACAATCAAGGTAACACACAAGAACCAAAGCAAAGTGATTTCCAAAACCGGCTTTCAGAATCAGAGCAACAGACCTGAAGAAGAGCAACCGAACAGGGCCTGTTTCTCGATCGGATACGTAAGAACCTACAGAACACCAGATTCTTAATGGGGGCCGTGACAAAGATGTGCCATCCTGATTCGAAGCCCCGGGGCGAGTGGCAACTTCAGCCGCTCCCACTCGCGACTTCACTCATTCTTTGGGCTACTCGCGCGCATCCGCGGATGTGCGGTTCAGCCTATTGGCTAAATGTGGGCTGTTAAATTCGTTTCAATTGCCAAGTGGAGCCGATGATGAACTCATGGTCCGCCCGCTTTCACTGGGCGCCGGATCAGCACGACAACCAGCGTCACGACTGTCAGCGGGACCACGAAGCTGAGCATGACGCCCGAGTAGGCAGCAAGCGCAGCGTGCTGTTGTGCGGCCAGGATGAGATAGGCCACGTAGGCGACGTAGTAGCCGAGGAAAACTCCGCCCTCCCAGCGTGCTATTTCACGACCGGTCATGAACACGGGCAGGCAGGCCAATGCCACAGCCAGCATGACCCAGATGTCGAATGCCAGCAACGACGGCGCCATGGCCAATCCGAGGTCACCCGACACCAGGCCCGACACGCCCAGGCAACCCAGGATGTTGAAGGTGTTGCTGCCCACCACGTTGCCCACCGCAATGTCGCGCTCGCCCTTGACGGCAGCGGTGATGCTGGTGGCGACCTCGGGCATGCTGGTGCCGGCGGCGACGATGGTCAAACCAATGATCAGGTCGCTCACTCCCATGGCTTTGGCGAAATTCACCGATGCCTGCACCAGATACTCGGAGCCAAACACCAGCGCCGCGAGGCCAGCAGCAATCAGCAGCAACTGAACCGGCAAACGATCGTCCCAGGCCCCCGGTACCGCAGGCTGGATTTCGCCGGCGTATTCGTCCTTGGCCATCTGCGTTTCGCGCCGCGACTGAACGATGAGGAACACCGTGTAGGACACCAGCAGCGCAAAAAGAAGGCCCCCGTCAAGAAACGAAAGCCGGCCATCCAGCCCTAGAGCCAGCAGCAGCAGGCTGGCGCCGATCATGATCGGAACCTCCTGTCGTATGAGCTGGATGTTGACCACCAGTGGAGCAATCAGTGCACTGATGCCCAGGATGAACAAGACATTGAAAATGTTGCTGCCCACCACGTTGCCGATGGCAATGTCGGTTTTCCCGTCCAGCACGGCACCCACACTCACCGCCACCTCAGGCGCACTTGTGCCGAATGCCACGATCGTCAGTCCCACAACCAGTGGGCTGATACCAAACGAAAGGGCCAGCTTCGATGCGCCCCGCACCAACAAGCTGGCACCCAGGACAAGCAAAATCAAACCGCCGATAAAGATAAGTATGTTCATAGTCGCGTAATGTAGTCACAAACCCCTAGGCACTATCGGCTCAAAGTGCTCTGGGCCACTCCCAAGCGATTGGAGTGCCCGCAGCAGATGGATCGGCAACAGGTGACCTCATGGATTGACCGAAAAGCGGGGTATCCAAAAACTCCATCGTGTTTCTATGACGCCAAGAACAGCAGATGTGATTGCAATTACAGGGTACCCAAGCACGCCAGGCCGAGTAAGCCACCGATGCCGGACATGAGGCCCACGTCGCGCGCCTCATCCCCGTTTCGATGTCCGAGCCAAGCTCCAAGCATGCAGCCCGTTGCGACGGTCATCAACGCAAACTGAAATGAAGTTACGCTGGTTGCCCATTGCTACGTGACTGCACTCGAATCGGTTTGGACACATCAGGGGGGGGACCCACCAACGCGTTGACCGTCTTCCACGACCGTTCAGTGGCTCGTCTCAACAAGGCTCCCAACTTGCGTTGACGTTCACTGACGGTGGCAACTTGTCCGTTGGGTAGATGCACTTCCACCATGCACTCCCTCAGAGCCGGGCCCGATCGTGATGACTCACTCACGCGGACTACGATCCGCACGATCTTGTGCGCCAGTTTTGCGAAGGTGGTTCTCAAGCGCTCAGCGATCTCCAGACTGTGGGCGCGGGACAGCTTGGTGTTGGGGGTACGAACGTCGATATGCATGCTGCTCTCCTTGATGGATGAACTAACTGAAATGAAGGCCCGGCTTGACCAGGCGCCAGTGTTCGGCAAGCGCGTTGACCAGGTTTTCTTCGGAATCTGCACGGTGAAAATCGGCTCGAACCACTGCAATACAGAGTTCAAGCGTTGTTTGTTGAAGCACTGGGTCGGTGACTTCAGCCATGACCGATCGCAAGGCCTCTGTGTCAATCTGGCAGGCTGATCCCCAAACGGCGTAAGAGGAGGTCATGAGGTCTTCAGACAGATTTCGAACCAATTCGTTGAACTGTTCGCGAGTCAAACCCAGACGACATGCCGCATTCATCCGCTCCAGCAAACCAAGCTCGCTGGTACTCAGGTGGCCATCGGCCAGAACAGCAAGCGCGATCAACCTGGCGGCAGCCCGAGCGCTGTTGACGGGGTAGGGCCTCATGAATGCCTCCTTTGAAGTCGGTTCTTACTCAAAAATGTCACCGAGCCACGACTTGCGTCGACTTGGTCCGCGCATCCCCGGGTCAGGCTCATCCAGATCTACAAACTGGCGACGCGGCGCTTGCATCGTGTTTGAACGCTTGATCAGTTTTTCCAATTCACCCCTGTCAAGCCACACGCCACGGCATTGAGCGCAGTGATCAACTTCGATGCCAGAGCGCTCGGTGAGGACAAGGGCGATGGATTCACAGACGGGACATTGCATGAGGAACTCCTCTTTGACCACGCAGACACTGTGCATAACATTGGCTAGTTTTTTGACCTTGAACGAAGACTTGTTATGAGACACAACTTGACTGTAGGCGGGTGTTGATTCGAGATAAATTCGCTTTTTATGTAAAAACCATCGAATAAAGCGAGGCTTCTGAATGAATTACAAGCACCTTTTCTATTTCTGGACAGTTCTTCGCACGGGCAGCATCGCCCGAGCCAGCGCCCAACTGCACCTCACTCCTCAAACGCTGAGCGGCCAGATCAAACTGCTTGAGGATCGCTTGGGCAAGCCACTGCTTCGAAAGGTGGGGCGTGGTGTGGAGCCCACCGATACGGGACGCATGGTCCAGCGTTTTGCGGACGAAATCTTCGCGATCGGCTCTGCCTTGCAGGAGGCCTTGCAAACCGATCAAGTCGAGTCTGTGCAGAGCACGTTTCGGGTCGGCGTGGTGGACTCAGTACCGAAATCCATTGCTTGCCATGTACTCGAACCTGCACTGGCCATGCCAGACAGAGCTCGCATGGTGTGCGTTGAAGGCAAGCTGACTGCGCTGCTGGCCGAGCTGGCGATCCACCGGCTGGACCTGGTGGTGTCGGATGTGCCCATGCCGACTGGTTTGAGCGTCAAGGCGTTTACCCACCTGCTTGGGAGAACGGATGTCAGCTTCTTTGCGTCACCCAAACTGCTCAAGACCGAGGGGATTTCTCTGAGGCAGGCACGGGCCCGCTTTCCAAGTTGCCTTGGCCGCTTGCCATGGCTCATGCCGAACCCTGATTCGGTGTTGCGTCCTCGTCTGGACGCTTGGCTGAGCGACCAAGGGGTCGTTCCTCGTATCGCCGCAGAATTTGACGATGGCGCCCTCACCAAGGCGTTCGGACGTCAGGGTTTCGGGGTGTTTGCTGGACCCGCTGTCCTGGCTTCCGAGATTGAAGCGCAGTACCTGGTGGTTGAGCTGGGCACGGCGCAGGAACTCATGGAGGAGTTCTATGCCATTTCCATCGAACGCAGGATTTCAAACCCGGCGGTTGCCGCCATCACTGCCACAGCTCGCCGCGAGTTGTTTCCCGGGGCTTAATCAGGAATTGCCAAGCTTCGTGCGGTGAGGCGTGTGGCGCACCGGTCATTGACACAGGAGACATCACTGCTTTCGTTGCACGAACAGATTGCGCCGACCATGCTCTGGATAGCCGGAAGCTGGTGTTGGCCTGCAGGACCACCATGCTGAAGGTCATCTGCATGATGCCGCCGCGAGATCACATTTTTTTCGACCACTGGCTGTCCTTCGGTGCTTCGATGGGCGACAGGACAGTGCCCATAGCTAGAGTTGATCTGCAGCAAAGCGAAGCGTCGAAGGCTGGTGTGGCCCTTCATAGTCAAAGCTTGCCCCCTCTTGGTAGAGATGCCTACCTTTGATGATGGATAAATTCTTGCTGCAGGAGCAGGTGCTGAAACGTCTCGCCGAAAGCCTGCTGCAAGCCGAACAAGCAGTGCAGGCGGCGGATGAAACGGCGACTCACGAAGAAAGCATCGCCGAAAACAAATACGACACATTGGGACTCGAAGCCGCCTACCTGGCCACCGGCCACGCTGATGCAGGCGCTGGCGGCCGATGCGCACCGACCAAAGCAAAGCCGGGGCTCGGCACTGCGCTGTTCTCCCAGATCCAGGCGCAGGGTTACCGGGGGGCCCGCAAAGCGGTCAGAACGAAGGCCGTGCTCAAGCGCTAATAGCGCAACAGCACGATCGTTTCGCAAAGAAGCTTGGCATGTGATCACTTCTGGATCTTGTCCGTCAAACGCTCGGTCTTGGTTTCCACCTCTGCGGGCTGCGTGCGATCGGGTGTTTCCAGTGCGTCGAGGTAGCGCTGGATGCTTTGTTCGATCTGCCGCTGGCGGTCCCCAATCTTGCCGGGCGTTAAGTTGCGGTTGACCGCCTTGAACTTGCTGCCATCAATGGCGACGATGGCCTGGGAGAAGAGCTTGAGCTCGCGGCACAAACCGATGAAGCGCTAGCAGACGTTGCGGATGCCTGCGCCGAATGGCCGGCGGCCATCCGTGCTCACTGGCGCGACAGCTCTCCAACTCCGGGAGCGCGCAGAGAGGACAGCACATCAATGAAAAGGCTGCCTCTAACGAGCCAACGAGCCCGTCCTGCACGGGTTTAATAGCCCGTCACACCATAGCGACTTGCTCACACGAGACGAAGGCCCAGGGGCTTCGGCTGGCCGCGGCCACCTCCGAGCGTCTTCGCCCGCCGCTGGCCCAGGCAAAGAGGAGGAGGGCGCGGTCGGCCAGCACGAGCTGCAGCGGGTCCTTGGTCAACGCGTCCTTCTTTTTGGGCAGATCGCCGCGCTTGGCGTAGGCCTTGCGCGTGCGAGAGAGCAACTCGCGCACCTTGGCGTCCTGGCATGGGTTCTTAACTTCGCGCATCTGGTGGGCCTTGGAGAGCACCGCCAAGGGGTGTACCAGCGTGTTGTGGGACAACGGCCCCAGTTTTCCCTTGTAGCCGGCCTCGACCAAAGCGACATCGATCTCGGCTGGCAGTTCGTGCACCAGGCCCTGGGGCGTCGTGCGCTGAGCGTGGTCGACGATGAACTGCAGCACACAGGTCGCCGGCAGAGGCAGGCTGATCTGCCCACCGAAACGGATGCCGTACCAGGCGGCCCAATAGCGCAACGCGCTGCGGTAGCTCATCTGCGTATTGAGCGATTCCCCTTCGCGCAGCAGATCGGCCACGGCTTCGGCGGTGATATCGCTGAGCTCGTGAGGCTGCAGGGCGGGCGTCTTTTGGAGCGTGGGCAGGCGCCTGTTCAGATCAGGGTGACTAATGGCGATTTATCACACATACTATGTATTAAAAAATATGCGACAGATGAATTAACCGCGATAACGATCTTCTTATCGACACCTATCTCTCTGTCGGGTTCGAACGAGTGGGCGCATTTTTGTCGCATCACAATACCCACCAGGCGCCTGCCCATCTTCCAGAAAACGTTTGCGCTCCGGCCGCAGAAACTGATCAATGTGACCTCGCGCGCAATTTCGCCGCGGGACATTTGCGGGACTGGGCTCTGCAATACATGTCTATACTGAGTAGTTTTTGTACAATGAGCAGACGTCCTGTCTTTATAAATCAACAACTTACGGATGATCTGGTAGCTACGAACCAAGGGGTCGTGGGTTCAATTCCTGCCAGCCGCACCAGAACACTGTTCTAGAACAACGGGTTAGCTCCAAAAGAGCTAGCCCGTTTTTCTTTGTGCGTTCGATTGCACGACTTTTGCGCGACGCGGTCCCAGCACACGACCTATGTGCCTTGGCGGGTTTTCCGGGACGCAAGGCCACCCGCCGCGGGTGGCCACGGGCTGGCCTCGGACGCGGATGATGGGGGGTATGGAGCAGACC